>NZ_JBQFSY010000005.1:0-364415 GCF_056538305.1 Ruegeria sp. BG9 | reverse complement strand
ATCGGAACGCTGTTATTCTCATAAAAACCGCTATCCGCGGTCTTAATGTCCAAATCCGTAAACGGTTCTTTAATCGACATCAATTTCCTCCCATTTTCACGTTTCTTGTAGACGTTTCGCACCGGAATAATCCGGCTTGCTGTCAGGTTATGTTCTTAAAGTGCAAGGACCAGACGATCGGATTTTGCTCTGGAAACACAGGTGCATAGGTAGCTGTTCGCGGCTTGCTCCTCGGGCGTCAGTATGCCGTCCCGGTGGTCCACCTCACCTTCGACGACGTCCACCATGCACGACCCGCACAGACCTTCAGAGCAACCGAAATCCACGTGCACCCCGTTGGTTCTGAGGACGTCGAGAATGGTTTCATTCTTCAACACCTTGTAGACGGCTCCCGTCGACTGGACCTCGACTTCAAAGCTGTCATTGGGCGCGTGCTCGATATCGGAAGCAGCCGCAAAACGCTCAAAGTGGATGGCCCCACCGCGCAGAGCGCTGCCAGACTCGAGAACCGCGTTCAGCATCGGTTCCGGACCGCAAGTGTAGACATCAGCGCCCATCGGCATGGATTGCATGACAGCGGTCAAATCGAACTGCCCGTCTGTGTCGTCGCAATGCAGATAGTACCACTCATCCAGACCCAAAGCGCGAAACTTGTCATCCATCGCGGCTAGATCCTTGGATCGGACCAAGTAATAGACCCGGAAATCCTGGCCCCGATTCAGCAGCTCACGCGCCATCGCGACCATCGGGGTGGCACCAATACCGCCCGCGATGAGGGTCACGTGGCGATCATGGCTTTCAAGCTTGAAGTGGTTGCGCGGACCTCCGATGGCGAGCTCGACGCCCTGTTCCAAGGCGTGCATGGCCAGTGAGCCACCGCGACCACCATCCTCGCGCTTGACAGCGACGTTCAGGGTGCGACCGTCCTGGCTCCAACTCCAGAGAGAATACTGACGCACCAGATCGTCACCAAGGTGGATATCCACGTGCGCGCCGGGTTCAAGTCCGGTGAAACGCCCCTGTTCGATTTCAAAGCAGAAATCCGAAGTGTCCGAACTGAGTTCAGTTTTTCGGATCAGACGCGCTTTCTGAGTGTTCATCTGGCTAATCATCTTATCTTGCGCCGAAAAGAACCGCAGAAAGGCGGTCATTGTGTCGGCCTTGGTGTTGACTACTACCTGGCTTGGGTCGGGGCGCGCCTCGTAGGGAGGGCAAAGAACTGCAATACCGCCCTTCAAGCAAGGCGGACCTTCATCGGGCGCAAAACTGCAGAAAAAAAGATAGTTTTCAATTGCAATATTTTTCGCACTCAGGTGAAGGTAGCTCAATCAAAAACCTCAGAGCCACGTATCCCTCATGTCGCGACGCCACTACAATCTGCCTCCGCTTGCCTCGCTTTCTGCTTTCGAGGCTGCCGCCCGGCACCTCAGTTTCAAGATTGCTGCAAGCGAATTGTCTGTCACGCCCGGCGCTGTCAGTCATCAGATCAAAGCACTGGAGACCGAGCTGGCATCCCCGCTTTTCATACGTAAACATCGCGGCGTTGAACTGACCGAAGATGGCGCAGCGCTGCTAGAGGCACTGGGAAGCTCTTTCCTGAAAATCTCAAAAGTTCTTGAACAGATTCGCAGTGGGGATTCCGACAATCATGTCACCGTGGGGTCCACAACAGCGGTTGCTGCCTTGTGGCTGTCCCCATCTGTTATTCGGTTTTGGCAGGACTATCCGCACGTAAAAGTTAACCAAATGGCCGAGGACACGTATTTCGCAGATCGCTCTGACGTGGACTTTTTCATTCGATACGGCAAAGACCCGAATGCCTCTCTGCCGCATACCAAGCTGTATCGGGATATCCTGACACCGGTTTGCAGCCCCGAACTGGCGGAAGATCTCAAAGGGGCCAACCTCAGGGACCTGACTGAACACCGCCTGATTCACCTTGCAACCAAACACAGCAACTGGACCACATGGACAGACTGGTTTCAGGCGTTAGGGTTTAATGAGAGTATTCAGACGCAGGCACGCGTCAGCAGCTATGCGCTGGCTTTGCAGGTCGCGAGAAAAGGAGCCGGCGTCGCTCTCGGCTGGAAGCGTTTGCTAAAACCCATGCTGGATTCAGGAAAACTTGTGGCTTTAGAGGACTTCAACATACCTGCGCCGCATAATTTCTATCTGGTTGAACGGGAAAACGACAGCCTGCCAGAAGGGGCACTGGCCTTGAAGGAATGGCTGCTGAACGAGCTTGAAGAGAGTTCAGTTTAGCTCCGCTCATCTAGCGGTTAGGATTTTTAGTATTGAATGCAGGGCCCCTGCGCTGCCAATGGGACCCTAGAAAAACGCCAATTCAAAAGTCTTAGGAGTGACCGATGAACAAGCATGCACCGCTTTCGTCTGTTCTGACCCCGGTAAACACAGCAAAGGGGCTGCCGAACGCGCATTATATCGACCCTGAAGTGTTTGCCGAGGAACGCGACTCGGTCCTGTTTGCGAACTGGTCCGGGATCGGCTTCGGCAAGGATATCCCCGAGGCTGGCGACGCCTATCCGATTGATTTCCTTGGCATGCCCCTGCTGATGGTCCGTGACCGCGACGGTCAGATTGGCGTATTCCAGAACACCTGCCGCCACCGTGGCATGATCTTGGTCGACAAGCCTCAGAAAATCCGCGGCGCGATCCGTTGCCCCTACCACAGCTGGTGCTACGGCCTGAATGGTGAGCTGCGCACCGCTCCTCATGTCGGCGGCCCCGGTCAGAATACCCACGAAGATCTGGATTTCTCGGAACTGGGTCTGATCCGCATCCGCTCCTACGTCTGGCGCGACGTGATCTTTGTGAACGTCGACGGCAACGCCCCCGAGTTCGAAGAAGTTCACGGCGAGCTGATGGAGCGTTGGAAAGAGTTCGAACAGCCTATGTATCACGGCGGCGCTGGCGCGTCGGTCCGGCTTGAGCTGGATTCGAACTGGAAATTGGCGGTCGAAAACTTCTGCGAAAGCTACCACCTGCCCTGGGTTCACCCCGGCTTGAACAGCTATTCGCGTCTGGAAGACCACTACAACATCAACGAACTAGGCAAATACTCGGGTCAGGGCACCCTTGTCTATCGTCAGTTCGAAGGGGAAGACGGCTCGAAACTGGCTGATTTTGATGGCCTGAGCGAGAAGTGGCACGAAGGCGCGGAGTATATCGTGGTCTACCCCAACACCCTGTTGGGCGTTCAGCGTGACCACGGTTTTGCCTTCATCATCGACCCGATCACTCACGAGCGGTCGAACGAGCGGATTGAGCTGTACTATGCTCAGAAACCCGAAGACAGCCCCGAACATGAAGGCCTGCGTGCGCAAAACGCGGCGCTTTGGAAAACCGTGTTTGAGGAAGACGTCTTCGTGGTCGAAGGCATGCAGAAAGGCCGTCATGGCGTCAAATTTGATGGTGGTCGCTTCTCGCCCGCAATGGACGGCCCAACCCATTGCTTCCACCACTGGGTCGCAACGCAGATCGAAAAGGCACGCGCGGAGGCATGACCACTTTTCTGAACGACGGCTTGGCCAGGAATTTCCTGGCCGGGTCGTGGGTGGAGGGCGACAAGGGCGCCTCCTTCGCAGTGGAAGATCCCGGCAACCAGGGTCACGTGGCGGATTGCGCGCAAGCCGGTGAGGATTCGCTGGCTCAGGCGCTCGAGGCCGCAC
Source organism: Ruegeria sp. BG9 (assembly GCF_056538305.1). Classification (NCBI taxonomy): domain Bacteria; kingdom Pseudomonadati; phylum Pseudomonadota; class Alphaproteobacteria; order Rhodobacterales; family Roseobacteraceae; genus Ruegeria; species Ruegeria sp. BG9. The sequence continues at coordinate 360,726 of NZ_JBQFSY010000005.1, read as the reverse complement.
GCTCCTCGTTCGATCGTGGGGATCTGGCAGATATGAAGCCGGCCGAGCGTGGCCGCCTGATGATCCGCATCGCGCAGGAAATCCGCAACCTCGCGGATGAAGGGGCAGAGTTGCTGTGCCGTGAAAGCGGCAAAACACTGGACGCGGCCCGGGATGAGTTCATCGAGGCGGCTCAGTATTTCGAATATTACGGCGGCGTCGCGGACAAAATTGAGGGCAAGTCGATCCCGCTGGGCCCAGACTATGCTGATTTCACTGTATTTGAACCCTACGGCGTGTCGGCGCAGATCGTTCCGTGGAACTTCCCTGTTTCTATCGCCGGTCGTTCGCTCGCGCCGTCTATGGCGGCGGGAAACTCGACCATCATCAAATCGCCCGAGCTGGACCCGCTTGCGCTGGCGATGCTAGGCACCGCGCTGGAACGCGCCGAGGTGCCTGCCGGTGCGGTGTCGATCCTGAACGGTATCGGCTCGGATCTGGGCGCCAAACTGGTGGCGAGTTCGCAGGTGGATCAGATCGTCTTCACCGGATCGGTGTCGACAGGCCAGCATATCCTGCGCTCGGCTGCCGACAACGTGGTGCCGTCGCTGATGGAGCTTGGCGGCAAATCCGCAGCTGTCGCCTTTGACGACGCGGATCTGGATACGCTGATGTCTAGCCTTCAAAGCGGAATTTTTTACAATGCCGGTCAGGTTTGCTCTGCCATGGCCCGCGTGCTGGTGCATCGCTCGATCTACGATCAGGCCGTGGAACGTGCGGCTGCGCTGGCCAATGGCCTAAGCGTCGGTCACGGGCTTGAGAACCCCGATCACACTCCGGTCGTGTCCAGCCTGCAGCTGCAGCGCGTGGAAGAGATCACCTCGAACGCCCGTCAGGACGGTGCGCGGGTCGCAGCCGGTGGTGCGCGACTGGATCGCGAAGGGTATTTCATGGCTCCGACCATTCTGGCCGATGTCGACCCCGCCAGCCGCATCGCGCAGGAGGAGGTCTTTGGCCCCGTCACGTGTTTCACGCCTTTCGATTCCGAGGAGGAAGCCGTCGCCATGGCCAATGGCACCGAATTCGGATTGGTTGCGGGCATCTTCACGCGCGATCTCGCCCGTGCCCATCGGGTGGCGCGCAAATTGCGGGCGGGGCAGGTTTTTGTCAACGAATGGTTCGCCGGAGGTGTCTCGACCCCGTTTGGTGGCGTCGGCAAATCCGGCTTCGGTCGCGAAAAGGGGCTTGAGGCGCTCTACAACTATGTTCGCACCAAAAACATCGCCATTTCGCTAAAGGGATAGCCATGGATCGCGAAGCCTTAGACCGTGAACTGCTAGAGGCACATGCCAATTGCGACCAAGAGGCGCTTGTGCGCCTGTATACGATTGCTGCCGACGAACGAGAGCTGGCACAGGACATTGATGCCGCCTGTTTCTATCTAACTCACGCCTTCGTCTTTGCACTGGAATCCGGCCACCCAGAAGCAAGCAATCTGAACAAACGGCTGGCTGATTATGGCCGCGCCCACAGACTGGAGTTCTGAGCAATGTCGGCAAAGTCCAAGTGAAATAAAACGCGGTACCCGGCGGTGCCCCGTATCCCCAAGAAGTGAATGCAGGCTGTGTCTCTGGTCAAACCGGGTTCTCAGTTGACGCGTTTAGAACAGTTATGGGTCTGAATCGACATATTCTTAACGAAAGACCGGTTCTGACATGACACAGCAAATCAGGAAGATGAAATGCGCGAAGAAGCACAGGCGGTAGTTATCGGCGGCGGGGTGATCGGTTGCTCGATCCTCTACCATTTGGCCAAATTGGGATGGTCCGATGTGGTCCTGCTGGAGCGGGATGAGTTGACCTCTGGCTCAACCTGGCATGCGGCAGCCAACATTCACGGTCTGCATGACAGCACCAATATCAGCCGCATCCAGCACTATACGATGAACCTGTATAACTCGCTGGAGGAAGAAACCGGCCAAAGCTGCGGTGTCTTCCAGCCCGGCTCGCTGTATCTGGCCCAGACCGAAGAGCGGGAACACCAGCTGAAACTGCAGGCCGCAAAGGCCAAGCTCTATGGAATGAATTTCTACGAGATCAGCATTGAAGAGGCGCAAAAACTGAACCCGCTGGTTAACTACGAAGGCATACGTTGTGTGATGTTCGAACCCGATGGAGGCAACGTTGACCCGTCGGGCGTGACCAACGCATATGCGGTCGGTGCCCGCCAGCGCGGGGCCGAGATTCATCGTTTCACGCCCGTCACCGCGACCGAACAGCAGGAAGACGGCACGTGGATCGTCAAAACGCCCAAAGGTGACATCAAAACGCCTTGGGTCGTGAACGCGGCAGGCCTCTGGGGCCGCGAAGTCGCCAAGCTGGCTTGCATCGAGTTGCCGCTGCAGCCCACCGAACACCAGTATTTCGTGACCGAGGCGATGTCAGACGTCGAAGGCCACGGCACCCGCCTGCCCTCTGTATCGGACCGCGATGGCGAGTACTATCTGCGTCAGGAAGGCAACGGCCTGCTCGTTGGGGCCTATGAGAAGGACATGAAGTTCTGGGCCGAGGAAGGCACACCGCTGGATTTCGCTCATGACCTGTTCCCCGACGATCTGGAGCGGATCGAAGAGAACATGATGAACGCGATCGAACGTCTGCCCGCCGTGGCGGAGGCCGGGATCAAGCGCGTTATCAACGGCCCGATGATCTGGTCTCCGGACTCTAACGTGCTGATGGGACCAGTACCCGAGGTTGATGGTTATTTCTGCTGCAACGGCATCATCCCCGGCTTCTCGCAATCGGGTGGCATGGGCCTGATGGCGGCGCAGTGGATCATCGAAGGGGAAACCGAATACGACATGTTCGCATGGGACATGGCGCGCTTTGACACCTGGGCTACCAAGGAATTCACCAAGGCCAAGGTGCAGGACCAATACGCGCACCGTTTCGCCATTCACTTCCCGAACGAAGAACGCAGCGCAGGCCGCCCCGCCCGCGTGCGCCCCATCTACGAGACGCAGAAAGCCATGGGCGCCGTCTTTGGCCTGAACGTCGGTTGGGAACACCCGCTGTGGTTCGCAGATGAGCCGGGCGTCGTCGATACAAACGGCTTCACCCGTCAGAACTGGTGGGCCCCGGTTGGCGAAGAATGCAAAATGTTGCGCGAGCGTGCGGGCATCATCGACATTTCGAACTTTGCCAAATACATCTGCAAAGGCCCCGGCGCTGCAGATTGGCTGAATGCCGTCTTCGCTAACAACATGCCCAAAGCGGTTGGCCGGTCCTGCCTGACTCCGCTGATCTCAAAACGCGGTGGCATTGCCGGGGACTTCACCGTCACCCGCGTCGCCGAGGATGAGTTCTGGATCATCGGATCGGGCATGGCAGAGCGCTATCACAAGCGCTTCTTCAAACAGGTCCCATTGCCCGAAGGCACCACATTCGAAAGCCACACCGAGGCCATGTGCGGCTTCAACGTCGCCGGTCCGAAATCGCGTGAGATCCTGCAGCGGATGACCAACACGTCGCTGGCGAATGAGGACTTCCCCTTCATGCGTTCCGCCAAGATCGAGCTGGCAGGCGTTGAGCTTCTGGCCCTCCGTGTCTCCTTCACCGGCGATCTGGGGTGGGAGCTGCACTGCAAGACAGAAGATCAGGCGCACCTTTACGATGCTCTGCTTGAGGCGGGCAAAGAGTTCGGCGCAGGCCCGGTTGGCAGCCGTGCCCTGATGTCGATGCGCGTGGAAAAGGGCTATGGCTCGTGGAGCCGCGAATACAGCCCCGAATACTGGCCGCATGAGGTGGGTCTGGACCGTCTGTGCAAGTTCGAGAAGGACTTCCTCAACAAAGATGCCGCGCAAAAAGTGCTGGAAAACCCTGCACGCGAACAGCTCGTCCTGCTTCATCTGGATGAGTCCGACGTGACGGCCTCCAACGCGGACGCCACTGGCGGTGAGCCTATCTTCAAGGACGGCGAAGGCATCGGTCGTGTCACCTCGGGAACCTATGGCTATACCGTCGGTATGTCGCTGGCCTTGGGTTACGTCAAAAACGCCCAACCTGGGGACGAGGTTGAAGTGATGGTTCTGGGTCAACCTCACAAAGCCACCATCCTGCACGAGCCGCCCTTTGACGCAGCAGGCAAAGTCCTTCGGGGCTAAACGTCGAACAATCATGTTTAAGCCAGTCCTTCTCTGGGCTGGCTTTTTCATTTCTGCATCAAAGTCGCGTGGCACTGCAAAGGCGCGTTCGACCCAGCTACGCTCAAGCAGACTTCAGACAAACAAATGGCCAGCACCCCAAATGCTGGCCATTTTTTGAGTGAGTGATAGGCCCGAAGGCCTCACCGGTGAATCTCTTGTCTCGGACAAGTTATCAAGCGGGGACGGATCAGTGTATTGGGGGAATCCCGTAGATCATGCAGTTTTAGTCATGTCTTGCGGGCAAAGCTTCGCAACAGTTTGAAGCAAAAGGAAAAACTGGTTGGGTTTTCGCACCAGTGGGAAAGACCCGCGCCAGTAAGGCGCGGGTCGTTTTCTTAGCCGATGATGGCGTTCAGCGTTGCACTCGGGCGCATTACAGCCGCGGTTTTGGCATGGTCGGTGTGGTAGTATCCACCCAGATCGGCAGCCCCACCCTGGGCCGAGGCAAGCTCACCCAGAATTTGCTCTTCCTTGTCGGCCAGAGCACTTGCAAGCGGGGCAAATTCAGCTGCCAGCTCCGCATCCTCCGACTGCGCGGCCAGAGCTTCTGCCCAATAGCGCGCGAACCAATAGTGGCTATCACGGTTGTCCGGCTGACCAACCCTCCGGCTGGGGGATCGGTTGTTGTCCAGAATGCCCTGCGTTGCCGCCTCGGCCGCCGCACCCAGAACACCCGCCTTGGCGTTGCCCTTGCTGTCGGCGAGGAAGTTCAGCGATTCACCCAGCGCACAGAACTCACCCATCGAATCCCACCGCAGGTGGTTTTCTTCAACCAGCTGCTGCACATGCTTCGGAGCGGAGCCTCCTGCGCCGGTCTCGAACAGACCACCGCCGTTCATCAGTTTGACGATCGACAGCATCTTGGCCGAGGTGCCCAGTTCAAGGATCGGGAACAAGTCAGTCAGATAATCGCGCAGCACGTTGCCGGTGATGGCGATGCTGTCATTTCCGGCGGTGATGGTCTCCAGCGACTGACGCGTCGCCTCACGCGGAGCCATGATTAGGAATTTATCTGCAACACCAGCCGCTTCCAGCGCGGGCTTAACATATTGGATCAACTCGGCATCATGCGCGCGGTTTGCGTCCAGCCAAAAGATCGCCTCGGATCCGGTCAGGCGCTGACGGTCCATCGCCAGTTGGATCCAGTTCTCGATGGGCGCTTTCTTCACTGTGCAGGCCCGCCAGATGTCTCCGGCCTCGACCTCATGCGAATGCAGCGTTTCACCATTGGCCAGGACGACGCGGATTGTGCCATCCGCTGGCGCCTGGAACGTGGTCGGGTGCGAGCCGTACTCTTCGGCCTTTTGCGCCATCAGGCCAACGTTGGCCACCGCACCGGCAGTGGCCGGGTTCAGCGCGCCATTGGCTTTGAAGAAGTTGATGGATTCGTCATAAACCGACGCGTAGCAACGGTCAGGGATAACACAGTTGGTGTCGCCTTTGGCTCCGGTTTCATCCCAGCCTTTGCCACCTGCGCGGATAACGGCGGGCATCGAGGCGTCGATGATCACATCGGACGGGACGTGCAGGTTGGTAATGCCACGGTCCGAGTCGACCATATACATGGACGGACGGTCACCCTTGAGGGCGTCGATGGCGGCCACGATGTCGGCATTGTCCTTCACGCGGTCCAGCAGATCCCCAAGACCCGAGTTCGGGTTAACACCCAAGGCCTCAAGCTCTGCGGCGAATTTTTCGAACACAGGAGCCAGCCACGCGCGTACGGCATAGCCGAAGATGATCGGGTCGCTGACCTTCATCATCGTCGCTTTCATGTGCAGCGAGAACATGGTGCCGTCTTTCTTGGTGTCCTCGATGGCATCGGCCAGGAAGGCCGACAACGCTTTGACCGACATGAAGGTCGCATCGGCAACGGTGCCCTCTTCCAACGGCCAGCCGTCTTTCAGCACGGTCACGCTGCCGTCTTTGCCGACAAATTCGATCTTCGCGTCACCGGCTTGTGCCGCTGTGATCGTCGCCGATTTCTCATTGGCGTAGAAATCGTTGCCGGACATCGAGGACACTTTTGTCTTGCTGTCCGACACCCATTCCCCCATCGAATGAGGGTTCTTCTGGGCGTAGTTCTTCACCGCCCGCGCCGCACGGCGGTCGCTGTTGCCTTCGCGCAGAACCGGGTTCACAGCCGAGCCTTTGATCGCGTCATATCGTGCGCGGATCGCCTTCTCTTCGTCATTCGAAGGCTCTTCGGGGTAGTTGGGTATGTCGTAGCCCTGCGACTGCAGCTCTTCGATCGCGGCGACAAGCTGAGGAACCGAGGCCGAAATGTTTGGCAGTTTGATCACGTTGGCGTCGGGCGTTTTTACCAGATCGCCCAATGCGGCCAGATCATCGGTGATGCGCTGCGCGTCGGTCAGCTTCTCTGGGAACGTCGAAATGATACGGCCTGCAAGCGAAATATCCTTAGTGCCAACGCTGACACCCGCCGCCGAGGCGAATTTGCGAATGATGGGCAGGAATGAGGCGCTGGCCAGCTCAGGCGCTTCGTCTACAATGGTATACAATATGTCGAAGTTCGATTTATCTGCCATATTCTTTCACCTTTTTTTAAGCCTTTAAGGGGCAATCGCTGCAAGAGTTTGGGCCGCTTCATTGCGGCGCGGGAGGGGCGCTAATGACATAACACCCCTGAGTGACTCTGATTTGACAGGGCTTCCCTTAAATCAGGTTTGCGTTGGGATCAATCGTCTACTGGGGGCGCAAATTGCCACGGTTGAGGAAAAACACGCCGATGGGACTGCGAATGCGCGCCTTTCAGCGCCCAACGCCCCAAGTATCACTTAACCGATATCCACCGGGCCATGGGTCATCCGGGTCCAGCATGTGCTGATGAACGCCAGTGATCCATCCTCGGCCGCTAATCTCGGGGATGATGGCCGCGCGATCCCCGACCTTGGCTTCTTCGACAATCCAGCCGGTAAAACGCGATCCTATGATAGAAACGGCCTCGAAAGATTGACCAACCTTCATCTGGCCCTTCGCGGCCATCAGGGCCATGCGCGCCGAGACCGCCGTTCCGGTTGGCGAGCGGTCAACTTTGCCGGGCTGGATCGCAACGGCGGATTTCCCTGTGAGTCCGGTTTCGGTTGTCTTCAAAGGCCCGCAAAAAGCGCAGAAAGAGATATGGTTCCAAGCCGCGTTTTGCGGATGGGTAAAGCCAAGCTGATCATTGGCGGCATTGGTGATGGCAACGCCCAAACGGGCGATATCGCGGGCCTCGGCCTCCACAATTTCGAACCCCATAGCATCCGCATCGACCACCACGAAACTATCCCCTCCATAGGCCGTATCCACGGTGAGGGTGCCAACGCCCGTCACCTCCAGGGGGACCGAAATCTTGTCTGCAAAGCTTGGCAGGTTTTGCACATAGATACGCTGGGCTTTGCCATCCCAACACTCTGCCCGGACCCGTACCAAACCGCCCGGAGCCTCGAGTGTCATATGGGTTTCCGGCTCTTGCATGGGTATGATGCCGCTGTCCAAAAGGACAGTGGAGACACAGATCGAGTTTGACCCCGACATAGGCGGCGTGTCCTCCGGCTCCATGATAATGAACGCCGCATCCGCCTGCGGATGTTTCGGAGGGACCAGCAGGTTGACGTGGCGAAAGACGCCGCCTCGGGGTTCATTCAGCACGAAATTGCGCAAGCTCTGATCCTGCGCAATGAATGTGCGTTGATCCCACAGGGTTTCTCCGGGTGGTGGTTGCACGCCACCGACGATGACGTCGCCCACCTCGCCTTCCGCATGGGCCGAGATCACGTGGACGGTTTTGACGCTGCGCATGAGGCCTCTCTACTCGAAATGAGTCGGGCCGACTGGCCTCGTTTGGACCAGTTCAGAGAACGACCCCGTTTCGGTCAAGCCTAAACCTGCGCTCAAAACACCCCGGTTGAACTTGAATCGCTGCTACCTAAACCGAACGCCAGTCTCAGGGTCGAACACCATGGCACGTTCGGGTTGGACCGTGATCCCGATCTTCTCGCCTGTAGTGCTGCGTTGGTCATCCCGTTCTTCAACGATCAGCTTGTCGCCATTCGGGGTCAGAAGATAGGAATAGGACACGCCCCCAAGCGCCTCGGTCAAATCAACGGTGCAGGTGTCGGCGCTGCGGTCGATCTGGATGTGTTCGGGCCGCATGCCAAGGGTCACCTTGTTTACCCCAGCCGGAACTTGGGCCGATACCGGCAACGGCTGACCAAGGGCCGGATGCGTGACGTGGCCGTCTGCATAGTCGCATTCGAGAAAGTTCATCGCTGGCGAGCCGATAAAGCCCGCCACAAACCGGTTGTCCGGATCGCGGTACAGGTCCATAGGCGCACCCACCTGCTCGATCCGGCCATCGCGCAACACGACGATTTTATCGGCCATTGTCATAGCTTCGACCTGATCGTGGGTTACATAGATCATGGTGGCGCCAATTTCCTGATGCAGGCGCGCGATCTCGACCCGCATTTCGACCCGAAGCTCGGCATCAAGGTTGGAGAGCGGTTCGTCGAACAGGAACACCTCGGGACCGCGCACAATAGCGCGCCCGATGGCAACTCGCTGACGTTGACCACCGGAAAGGGCCTTGGGCTTGCGTTTCAGGTATTGATCCAGTTTCAGAATACTGGAGGCGTCCTGAACCTTCTGGTCGATCTCTGCCTTGGGAACGCCGTTCATGCGCAGGCCAAAACCCATATTCTCGGCAACCGTCATATGCGGGTACAAAGCGTAGGTCTGGAACACCATCGCCACGCCGCGTTTTGCCGGATCCATATGGGTCACTTCGCGCGCACCGATATGGATTTGGCCTTCCGATGTTTCCTCAAGCCCCGCGATCATCCGCAGTAGGGTGGACTTACCGCAGCCCGAGGGGCCGACGAACACACAGAATTCACCATCTTCGATTTCTAGATCAATCCCGTGGATCACCTGAGTCTGGCCGTAGCGTTTGATCGCCTGATTGAGCGTTACACCTGTCATGTCGATTGCATCCTGTTGTTCTGTCCATTCGGGCGGGTTTCAGGGAACCGCCAAGCCTGCGCCTCGGTCGCGATCTGGTCGGCAACGCGCCGCACCCGAGGGACCCAGGCCTCTAGTTGATTGAAATCCATCCGCCCGGTTGAACCGGTCACGGAAATTGCGCCCAAAACGCGCCCGCCCGAGGTCAGAACCGGACAGGCTACGCAGATAATGCCGGGCTCATGCTCTTCATCGTCGATCGCGTAGCCTCGACTGCGAATCAGTTCCAGATCCGCCCGCAAAGCCGCCTCCGAGGTCAGCGTCTTGTCCGTGAAACGGTGATAGCTTTGCTGGGATACAGCGCGGTCCAATGCGGGCCCATCCAGAAACGCCATCATCGCCTTGCCTACGCCGGTGCAATAGGCCGGGCCGACCTTGCCGGCTTGAGAATACATCTCGACCGGCTGCGCAGCGTTGCGTTTGTCGACATACAGCACCTGATTGGAGTCCAGCTGCGCCAGATGCACCGTTTCGCCTGTCTCAGAGCTGAGTGTATCCAGAAACGGCCGTGCGATAGGGGCCAGAGAGCTTTGCGTCCACGCCGTATGCGCCAGACGGACCAGCCGCAGGCCCGGCGAATAGGTCTGGCGGTCTGGCTCATAGGCCAGCATGCCCTGATTGGTCAGCGATTGCAGAAAGCGATAGAGCGTCGCTTTGGGAAAGCTGCTGCTCTCCAGCAGTTCCGCAAACCGCACCGGGCGCTCGAACGAGGCCACGTGCTCCAGCACATCGCATGCTTTGCCTATTGTTCCGTCACCAGCCACGGGTGTGTGTTCTCCTCCGTTTGACCCCCGTTCAACCACAGTGTTTGCACGAGGGTCTTGACAAGACTAGCCGAGTCGATGTGTAGTTTTCAATATATAAAACACGGTTTCATTATTTGGAACTAAAATGGAAGCTAAGGGAGGACACCATGCATTCCATGTTCAAGCGCACCGCTGCCGCACTGGCGGCGAGTGTGGCACTAGCTGCACCCGTTGCCGCCGAACTGACCGGCGAACTGCGCATCTTTCTTGACACCTCGAACCCGGCGCCACGTGCGACGATGGAAGCGATGATCGAACAGTTTCAGGCCCAGCACCCGGATCTGGCCATTGAAACCACAGTGATCGACCGCGAGGCGTATAAGACGCAGATCCGCAACTTCCTGACGGCTGATACTCCGGATGTTGCTACATGGTATGCCGCAAACCGCATGAAGCCTTATGTTGAGGCGGGTCTGTTCGAAGATGTTTCGGACCTATGGGCCGAACCTGAGATCGCCGAAAACCTAGCCTCGACCAAAGGCGCGATGACCCTCGATGGCAAGCAGTGGGGCGTGCCCTATACCTACTATCAGTGGGGTGTCTACTACCGCAAAGACATCTTTGACGAACTGGGCTTGACTGAGCCGACCACCTGGGAAGAAGAGCTGGCGAACTGCCAGAAGATCATCGATTCGGGCCGTGCCTGCTATACCATCGGGACCAAGTTCCTGTGGACCGCCGGTGGCTGGTTCGACTATCTGAACATGCGCACCAACGGGTTCGACTTCCACAACCAGCTCGCCAATGGCGAAATCAGCTGGGAAGACGACCGGGTCAAGCAGACCTTCGCCAACTGGAAACAGCTGGTCGACATGGGTGCTTTCATTGACAACCACCAGACCTATAGCTGGCAGGAAGCCCTGCCCTTCATGGTGAACGGAGACGCCGCCGCCTATCTGATGGGTAACTTTGCTGTTGCGCCTCTGCGCGAAGCGGGTCTGACCGACGATCAGTTGGACTTCTACCAGTTCGTCGCGATCAACCCTGATGTTGAACTGGCCGAGGACGCCCCGACCGATACGTTCCACATCCCGGCCAACGCTTCGAACAAGGAAGCCGCGCGCGAGTTCCTGCGCTTCATCGTGTCTCCAGACGTTCAGACCGAAATCAACAACGGTTCCAACCTGGGCCAGCTTCCGGTCAACGCACAATCCTCGGTGGATGACGACAAGTTCCTGCAGCAAGGTTTCACCATGCTGTCCTCGAACAGCCCCGGCGGTGTCGCCCAGTTCTGGGATCGTGACGCTCCGGCGGAAATGGCCAAGGTCTCGATGGAAGGCTTCCAGGAATTCATGGTCAAGCCCGACAATCTGGACAAAATCCTGGCCAAGCTGGAACGCGCTCGTAGCCGTATCTACGACAACTGATCTGGCAGGGGCCGGGTAAAAAACCCGGCCTACGCCTTCCTCAAATGCAAGGCGAGCTTCAACTCGCCTTCGCCCCCAGATCCGAGATAGCCCATGTCAGCCGTCGACACACCGGAACAGGAAAGCTGGTTCCATCGCAACCAACAACGCATCGCGCCCTGGCTCTTCCTTGCGCCGGGCCTGTTGTTCTTCATGGTCTATGTGATCATCCCGGTCTTTCAGTCCTTTAACCTGTCACTCTACGAATGGGATGGGCTGGGCGCTGCGGAATATGTTGGGTTCCGCAACTACGAGGACCTGTACTGGGAGTGGGTGGACCGCGATGCGTTCTATGTCTCGCTCAAGAACAACCTGATCTGGTTGATCCTGTACCTGGCAGCGATCCCGGCGGGCCTGTTCATCGCCCTGTTCCTGAACCAGACGGTCTGGGGCATTCGACTCTACAAGTCTCTGTTTTTCTTTCCGTTCGTGATCTCTCAAGTCGTTGTCGGACTGGTCTTCACATGGTTTTACGACCCGACATTCGGGCTACTGAACGAATTCCTGGGTTTCTTCGGTCTTGGTCCGCTGAATGTACTGGGGGATGAAAAACTGGTCACATACGGCATCATCGTCGCCGGGCTGTGGCCGCAAACGGCCTATTGCATGATCCTGTATCTGACCGGCCTGAACGCCGTGGACCCCGAACAGATTGAGGCCGGACGTTTGGACGGCGCAAAAGGTGGACGGATGCTGTGGCACATCATCCTGCCGCAACTGCGCCCGGCGACGTTTATCGCCTTTGTCGTGACGATCATTGGCGCTCTGCGGTCCTTCGACCTGATCTCAATCATGACGCAGGGCGGGCCTTTCGGGTCGTCCCGCGTGCTGGCCTACTACATGTTTGAGGTCGCCCTGTCTGAATACGGCTTCCGCATGGGATATGGCGCCGCCATCGCTGTGATCCTGTTCCTCATCATGCTGTGCTTCATCGCCTACTTCCTGTGGTCGATGTACCGCGAAGAAAGGGGGCACTGAGATGTTTCCCAAACCCATCGAAAAACAACCCCGCGCGGCGCAGATCACCTATCAGGCCATGCTGCCCATTGCCCTGCTGCTGTGGCTCGGTCCCTTGCTTGCTGTCGCCCTGTTTTCAATCAAGCCTGAGGCGGATTTCACCAACGCAAACTACTGGGGCTTGCCATCCCGCTTTGAGGGCGCGGTTAATTACGGGCAGGTCTTCTTCAACTCGGACATGCCGCGATATCTGCTGAACTCGTTCATGATCACAATCCCAACGGTGATCGGGGCAGTTGCGCTCAGCTGCATGACAGGGTTCGCGCTGGGGATCTACAAATTCAAGTCTAACCTGTGGATCTTCTTCATGTTCGTGGCGGGCAACTTTGTCCCGTTCCAGATCCTTATGGTTCCGGTCCGCGACCTGACTTTGGAGCTTGGCCTCTACAATACAAAAACCGGCCTAGTTCTGTTCCATATCGCGTTCCAGACTGGGTTCTGTACACTGTTCATGCGAAACTTCATCCGCGCGTTGCCTTTTGAGCTGATCGAAGCTGCCCGCGTTGAGGGTATCAGCGAGGTCCGTATCTTCTGGTACGTGGTCCTGCCCCTGATGAAACCCGCCATCGCGGCGCTAAGCGTGCTGATCTTCACCTTCATCTGGAATGACTATTTCTGGGCCGTGGTCCTTACCCAAGGAGCTGAAAGTCAGCCTGTGACGGCCGGAATCACCAGCTTCAACGCTCAGTACCGCGCGGCATATCAACTGATGAGCGCGGGCTCCCTCGTTGCCGCCTTACCGCCTGTGGCCATGTTCTTCCTGATGCAGAAACACTTCATCGCGGGTTTGACCCTTGGAGCTGTTAAATAACGCCAAACGAGAGTTTTGCAAAATGACCAAAATCACCTTTATCGGCGCGGGTTCCACGATCTTCATGCGCAATATCGTGGGCGATGCGCTGCTGACCCCTGCGCTTGCCGACAGCCATTTCGCGCTTATGGATATCGACCCGCAGCGTCTGGCCGAAAGCGAAACCGTAGCGCGGGCCATGATCCGTTCGATCGGCACCGGAGCAACCGTGACCACCCACACCGACCGCCGCGCGGCGTTGGAGGGGGCTGATTTCGTCATCACCGCCTTTCAGGTCGGCGGGTATGAACCCTGCACGGTGACGGATTTCGAGATCCCCAAGCAATACGGGTTGCGCCAGACAATTGCAGACACGCTCGGGATCGGAGGGATAATGCGCGGGCTGCGCACCGTCCCAGTACTGTGGGGCGTGGCACAGGATATGATGCAGCTCTGCCCCAACGCGACGCTGTTGCAATATGTGAACCCGATGGCGATCAACACCTGGGCTCTGGCCGAGCAATTCCCGGACCTGAAACATGTCGGCCTGTGCCATTCGGTCCAGAATACAGTCGAAGAACTTGCCCATGATCTGGACCTGCCCAAGGATGAGATCCGCTACAAGGTCGCAGGCGTGAACCATGTGGCTTTCTTCCTGCGGCTGGATCATCAGGGCCGCGACCTGTATCCCGCCTTGCGCCGGGGCTATGCCCATGGTTCTCTGCCGAAACCACCTCTGTTGATGCCACGCTGCCCCAATAAGGTGCGGTACGAGGTGATGGAACACTTGGGCTACTTCTGCACCGAGAGTTCGGAACATCTGGCAGAATATGTGCCGTGGTTCATCAAGGGCGGGCGGCAAGACCTGATTGAGCAGTTCTCGATCCCGCTGGATGAATACCCAACCCGCTGTGTCGAGCAGGTCGCGGATTGGAAAGAACAGGCTAAGACACTGACAGACGGGCGCGATGTCTCGGTTATTCGCAGCCACGAATTCGCAGCGGATCTGATGAATGCCGTCGTCACGGACACGCCCTATACGGCCTATGGAAACCTGCCCAATACGGGTCAGATCCCGCAATTGCCCTTGGGCGCTGCGGTGGAAACCCCGTGTCTGGTCGATTCAAACGGCGTTCAGCCCTCGGTCGTTACCGACATCCCGCCGCAACTGGTGGCGCTGATGCGCACGCAGATCAACGTGCAAGAGCTAACCGTCCGGGCGCTGACCGAGCAAAACGCCGAATACATTTACCATGCCGCCATGATGGATCCGCATACCGCGGCCGAACTGGACCTGCGCCAAATCCGCAGCCTTGTCACGGACCTTCTGACCGCGCATTCGGACTGGCTGCCCGACTGGTGCCGCCCACTTCGCGCCGCATGATCTTCAATTCATCACGAACCTCAATTCCAGCCCAAGCCAAAGAACCAAAGCCAGAATGACAAAGAAACGCCGCTCATTTCATTGGTACGGAAAACTCGACAAAGACGGGTTCATCCACCGTTCCTGGATGAAAAACCAAGGCTTCCCTGACCACGCCTTTGACGGGCGCCCCATCATTGGCATCTGCAACACGTGGTCTGAACTGACGCCCTGCAACTCAGGCTTGCGAGATCTGGCCGAAGGCGTGAAGCGCGGTGTGTGGGAGGCTGGGGGCTTCCCGGTCGAATTCCCGGTCATGTCGCTGGGCGAGACCCAGATGAAGCCCACCGCCATGCTGTTCCGCAATCTGCTGGCCATGGATGTTGAGGAATCCATCCGCGCCTACGGCATTGACGGCGTTGTTCTGCTGGGCGGGTGTGACAAGACCACGCCGGGGCAGCTGATGGGCGCGGCCTCGGTCGATCTGCCCTCAATCGTTGTCAGTTCCGGGCCGATGCTGAACGGCAAGTTCAAGGGCAAGGATATCGGATCGGGCACCGATGTCTGGAAGTTCTCGGAAGAGGTCCGCGCAGGCGAAATGACGCTGCAGGATTTCATGAAAGCTGAATCCGGCATGTCACGCAGCGCCGGAGTTTGTATGACGATGGGTACGGCCTCAACCATGGCCTCGCTGGTCGAAGCGATGGGCATGTCCCTGCCCACCAACGCCGCGCTGCCCGCGGTTGACGCCCGCCGCATGGCACTGGCACACCTGACCGGCAAGCGGATTGTCGAGATGGTGGACGAAGACCTCAAGCCCTCGGACATCCTGACCAAAGAAGCGTTCGAGAATGCCATTCTGGCAAACGCCGCCGTAGGTGGCTCGACCAACGCCGTGGTTCACTTGCTAGCGCTGGCAGGTCGAGTTGGCGTCGATCTGACGCTGAAGGACTTTGAAATCGGCTCTGAGATTCCGTTGCTGGTCAACTGCATGCCGTCTGGGAAATATCTGATGGAGGATTTCTGCTACGCGGGCGGCGTGCCTGTGGTTCTGAATGAAATCAAGTCCTTCCTGCGCCCTGCGAAAACGGTTCTGAACAAGGATATCTCGGCCCACTACGACGGGGCAGAGTGCTACAATCGCGACGTGATCCTCCCCTTCGATGACCCGGTGAAACCCGCGGCTGGCCTGCGTGTTCTGCACGGCAATCTGGCGCCGAACGGGGCGATCGTAAAACCTTCGGCGGCAACGGATGAACTGCTGGAAACCGAAGCCGAAGCCTTTGTTTTCGAAAGCATAGAAGACCTGAAAGCCAATATCGACCGCGAAGACCTGCCTGTGACGCCCGAGACCATTCTGGTTCTCAAAGGGTGCGGACCCAAGGGTTATCCCGGCATGCCCGAGGTCGGCAACATGCCGGTCCCGGCGAAACTGGTGAAAGAAGGCGTGCGCGACATGATCCGCATTTCGGACGCGCGCATGTCCGGCACAGCCTTCGGTACAGTCATCCTGCATGTCAGCCCCGAGGCGCAGGCCGGTGGCACATTGGCACTGGTCAAGACCGGCGACCGCATCCGCGTCTCAGCCAGTAAGGGAGAGCTTGAGCTGCTGGTTGACTACACGGAACTCGACACCCGCCGCGCGGCTTGGCAGCCGGAGGCGCCGCATTACACGCGCGGTTACGCCCGACTTTACATCGACCACGTGCTGCAAGCCGATCAGGGCGCTGACCTTGATTTCCTTGTCGGCAAAGACACACGCCTCGTTACAAGAGAGAGCCACTAATGGACCAACCTGCTGTATTCCAGGACCTCAAAGGGGCCTCAGTCTATATCACTGGCGGCGGCTCGGGCGTTGGCGCTTCGCTGACCGACGGGTTCATGGCGCAGGGGGCCAACGTGGCCTTTATCGGCCGCTCGGACGCAAGCGCCTTCGTGGAAGAAATGCGTGTTAAACACGGTCGCGCGCCCCTGTTCATGCAAGGCGATATGACCGACACGGAACTGTTGCACGCCACAATGCAGAAGGCCGCCGAGGCCCATGGACCGATCAAAGTGCTGGTCAATAACGCCGCCAACGATCAGCGCCACTCTCTGGAAGAGACGACCTCTGAATTCTGGGACTGGATGATTGAGGTTAACCTGAAGGCCTACTACTTCGCTTGTCAGGAAGCCGCACGCCAGATGGAGAATGGTGGCTCGATCATCAATTTCAGCTCGATTAGCTACATGATGGGCAACGCAGGCTATCCGATCTATACCACCTCTAACGCCGGCATCACCGGCATGACCCGCTCGCTGGCGCGTGAGCTTGGACCGAAAGGCATCCGCGTCAACGCGTTGGCCCCAGGTTGGGTTCTCACGCAAAAGCAGATGGACATGTGGGCCACGCCCGAAGATTTGGCGGCACATTTGGATCGCCAATGCCTTAAAGAACATCTAAAGCCCGACGACATGATCGGACCCACCTTGTTTCTGGCCTCAGACGCCAGCCGCGCCATGACCGGACAATGCATGGTTGCTGATGGTGGCGTCGTGGTAACGGGGTAGAGTTATGAAACCAGAATGGATCGCAGCGGACTGGGGCACCTCGCACTTGCGCGTCTGGGCGATGGAGGCGTCGACCCCTATTGATCACGCCCAGTCAGACATGGGCATGGCGCGCGTCTCCAAAGGCGGGTTTGAGGACGCCCTGTTGGCATTGATCGAGGGCTGGTTGAGTGCAGCGCCTTTGGACGTCGTCGCCTGCGGCATGGTCGGTGCCCGCCAAGGATGGGTCGAAGCGCCCTATGCTGCAGTTCCAACCGCGCCTGTGCAGGGCGTTCCGATCCGCGTGCCAGCTACCGACCCTCGGATCCGCGCCTTTGTCGTGCCTGGTTTGAAACAGGTGTCCCCGCCTGATGTGATGCGCGGCGAAGAAACGCAGATCGCGGGATTTCTGGATACACATCCCAACTGGGACGGCGTGATCTGCTTGCCCGGCACCCATACGAAATGGGTGCAGGTCAGCGCGAATGAGGTCGTCAGCTTCCGCACCTTCATGACCGGAGAGTTGTTCAACCTGTTGCGCAGTCAATCGGTCCTTCGGCACTCGGTAAGTGAAGGCTGGGACGAGGCCGCGTTTGCTGAGGCCGTCGAGGATACTCTGTCCAAACCCGAACAGCTTGCCGCCCGTCTATTCAGCCTGCGTGCCGCAGATTTGCTGCATGGGCAGGATGGCAGCACGGCCCGCGCGCGTCTGTCCGGGCTATTGATTGGGGCCGAACTTGCGGCCTCACGCCCCTATTGGCTGGGTCAGCAGATCGCGATCATCGGGGCCGAGGGGCTATCGGCCGCCTACGCGCAAGCGCTGCAACCGCAAGGCGCGTTTGTCGAGATGGCCGACGCCACCACATCCACTCTGGCCGGGTTGAACAAAGCTCGCAATATGACAAGAGAAACCGTATGAGCCGCCCTATCATTGCCATTCTGCGAGGGTTGACCCCCTCGCACGCCGAGAAAGTCGGTCGACTTCTGATCGAAACCGGGATCGACCGGATCGAGGTGCCGCTGAACTCTCCGGATCCTCTTGAGAGCATCGGGATTCTGGTCGAGGCGTTCGGCGATCGCGCCCTGATCGGCGCGGGCACGGTGTTGACACCCGAACAGGTTGAGGCCGTGCGGGATGTGGGCGGCAAGCTGATTGTCTCGCCCAATGCCGATCCTGATGTGATCCGGCGCAGCCGTGAACTGGGGCTGCAATCCTGGCCGGGCATCTTCACCCCGACCGAGGCCTTTTCGGCCCTCAAAGCGGGTGCAACCGGTTTGAAGCTGTTCCCCGGTTCCTTGGCAGGCCCCGCAGGTCTGTCTGCTTTGCGGGCGGTCTTGCCAGAAGGCACGCAGGTCTTCGCGGTTGGCGGCGCGGGCACAGACAACTTCGACGAATGGATCGCAGCCAGCGCGGACGGGTTCGGCATCGGGTCGGCACTGTTCAAGCCCGACATGGAGATCGCGGAAATCTCGGAACGAGCCATCCGGATCGTAGCCGCCTATGACGAGGCCGTTGCATGAGCGTCACTTTCGACGACCGCCCGTGTATGCTGGGCGAAGGCCCCCTCTGGCATCCCGAGCGGAAGCAGTTGTTCTGGTTCGACATCCTCGGCAAACGCCTTCTGACCCGTGAAGGCGAGGCGCAGAAAAGCTGGGATTTCGACGAATATGTCTCGGCCGCAGGCTGGGTGGACCGTGATACTTTGCTGATGGCCTCGGAAAGCGGTTTGTGGAGACTTTCGCTCACAACGGGTGAGAAATCACTGGTTGCCCCGCTCGAGGCTGACAATCCTGTCACCCGCTCGAATGATGGCCGCGCCGATCCGTGGGGCGGGTTCTGGATCGGGACGATGGGCAAAAGCGCGGAACCTGGTGCTGGTTCAATCTACCGGTACTACAAGGGCGAGTTGCGCCGTCTGGTGCCGGGTATCACCATCTCAAACGCGATCTGCTTCGCTCCGGACCGGTCCTCCGCCTTCTACGCTGACACCGCAAGACGACAGGTGATGCGGTGGGGTCTGAACTCCGAAACAGGCTGGCCCGAAGGAGAGCCTTCGGTCTTTCTGGATCTGAACGAAGACGGTTTGAACCCGGATGGCGCGGTGGTTGATACCGCCGGGAACATCTGGATCGCTCAATGGGGCGCGAGCCGGGTCGCGGCCTATGATCAGGCGGGCCAGTTCCTGTGCGCAGTCACCATTGACGCCGCCCATACATCCTGCCCCGCCTTTGGCGGAGACGACCTGACGACGCTGCTCTGCACAACCGCCCGCCAAGGGCTGAGCGCGGAAACGCTTGAAACACAACCCACGAACGGAATGACCTTTGCCGAGCCGAACGCAGGCCAGGGTCAACCGGAACACAGAGTCCTTCTATGACCCCCGAACTTGGCGTTTGCTATTACCCCGAACACTGGCCCGAGGCTGTTTGGGCCGAAGATGCCGCGCGCATGGTCGAAACAGGCCTGAGCTGGGTACGCATCGGCGAATTCGCCTGGAGCCGGTTGGAACCCTCGCCCGGAGATCTGCAATTCGACTGGCTTGATCGCGCGGTCGAGGTATTGGGATCGGCCGGTTTGAAGGTGGTTATGGGGACACCCACAGCGACGCCTCCGCGCTGGATGCTGGACAAACACCCCGATATGCTGGCCGTCGACGCCCAAGGTCAGCCGCGTAAATTCGGGTCGCGTCGGCACTATTGCTTCAGCCATGCGGGCTATGTCGACGAGTGCGTCCGCATCGCCCGGATCTTTGGCGAACGCTACGGCCACAATCCGCATGTGGCGGCTTGGCAAATCGACAATGAATATGGCTGCCACGACACCACGATCAGCTACAGCGCCCCTGCGCTCGCAGCGTTTCGGCGGTGGTTGGCGGATCAATATGGCAGTATCGACGCCCTGAACGAGGCTTGGGGCAATGTGTTCTGGTCGATGGAATACGACCACTTTGACCAAATCGACCTGCCAAACCTGACTGTGACCGAGCCGAACCCGGCCCATGTTCTGGCCTTACGACGCTTCAGCTCGGATCAGGTGGTGGCCTTCAACAAGGCTCAGGCCAATGTGTTGCGCCCGCTGACCGATGCACCGCTGTCGCATAACTACATGGGACGTGTGCTTGAGTTCGACCATTTCGATGTCGGTGCGGACCTCGATATCGCTACCTGGGACAGCTACCCGATCGGCTTCTTGTCGGACCGGTTGGAGGATGACGCCAAACACAGGGCCAAATTCCTGCAACAGGGCGATCCGGATATGCAGGGCTTTCACCATGACCTCTATCGCGCAGTTGGCCGTGGTCGTTGGTGGGTGATGGAGCAACAGCCCGGCCCTGTGAACTGGGCCCCTTACAACCCCGCCCCCCTGCCCGGCATGGTCCGGCTGTGGTCGCTTGAGGCCGTCGCCCACGGGGCCGAGGTGGTGAGCTATTTCCGCTGGCGCCAAGCACCATTTGCGCAAGAGCAGATGCACGCCGGATTGCTGACACCAGACAGCCGCGCGGCCCCCGGTCTGGCCGAGGCGCGCCAGACGGCGGACGAACTGAAGGCCATCGGTCCGGTGCACCAGAAACAGGCGCAGGTTGCGATCCTGTTCGACTATGCCTCAGATTGGGCGTGGACCACGCAGCCGCAGGGCGCAGGTTTTGACTATTTCCGGCTGGTATTCTCGGCCTATCGCGCTCTGCGTCGGGCCGGGCTGTCGGTAGATATCGTTTCACCTCAGGACCTGCCGAAAGGTTACGAGGTGATCCTTGCGCCAGGGCTGGCCACAATTGATGCCGAGTTGGAAGCGCGTTTGGCAGAGGCCTGCGACCTTGCCATCATTGGCCCGCGCAGCGGCGCAATCACCCGCGATTTTCAGATCCCACTGTCAGGTCGCCCCGGCCTTGATGCGGTCGTTTGCCATGTCGATCTGGTTGAAACCTTGCCGCCGAGTGTCAAACGCCCGGTCGTCGGGGGCGGAGCCGCGCAGCACTGGCTCGACCGTCTGTCGGGAGACGGAGCGGACCTATTGCAGTTTGAGGATGGTACCCCTGCTGTGAAAACGGGGGACGGAATTTGGTATCTGGCGGGTTTCCCCGACGAGGCGCTCTGGGATCGTCTCATCGGACTGGCGGCGCACCACACCAGCCTAACGCTGCAGCCGATGCCCGAGGGCCTGCGGCTTCGGGAATCAGCCGCGCATACGTTTCTTATCAACTACAATGCCGATCCAGTTGAATGGAACGGACACACCATTGCGGGCTGCGACGTTGTAATCCTCGAAAACAGCGCGTCCTCGGAGGGTTGATACGGGTGCGCTATTCCGTCCAGATCGCAAGATTGTGAGGGGCGACCGGGTCTTCTCCGACCAGAAGAGAGCGCTTTGAGTTCTCAGACAGCGGTTGATCTTGATCGCCGAAATTGAAGGCAAAGCGCAGGTCCCCGCGTCGGGTGAGCCTCAAATCTTGATGCGTTTCGGTGACCTGCAGCCCCGCCCAATCCAACACGTCGCGCAGAATGTTCTGCAACAACGCGCCGCTCGGGACCATCGCAAGATAGGTCGTTCTGTCCGAGCGAGTGACCGCCGGGCTGCCATTCTGATATCGACTGACGAATTGGCCGATAACATCTTCACTTGTCTCGATAATTTCGCGCCATCCCGTGAATGGCCGCGGGTTTTGCTCGCCCAACTGCACGGCTTCATCCGCAAGATCGGGCAAGGACTCGACTCGTAAAACGCGAACACCTGTCAAATCACTCAACACTCCCGGCGCGAGGCTATCCGGGCTGTGCATATCTGGCGTCTTGCTACCCGACCGCGCCCCGATCAACAGTTTCGCTGACGTCGCCTGAAGTCTTGAGGCCAAGTCGTCGCTGACAATCATGCTCTGCGGCAAAACGATCAAGGCATAGCCATCGAGGTCGTCCTCCGGCCCAACAAAATCCAGATCGACACCGAAACCGCGCAGGGCCGCGTACCAGTCTCGCAGGATGTTCGTGTTGGGAAATGCATCATCATGCGGCAGGATATCTGCCGCCCAGATCGACGTATAGTCGATCAGCATTGCAACTTGGGCCTTCTGCCTTTTGGCCGGCGGCAAAGCCGCGCGATCCTTCACCACATGCGCCAGCTCGACCGCTGCCTGATCCGGGCTGCCGTCAGATCGTAAAAGCGCGGTGTGGAACTGTTCCTGAGCAAACCTCGCCTGCCGCCAGCGAAAGAACATCACCGCCTGCGCGCCATGGGCATAGGCTGCCCAGGTCCACAGCCGGACTGCTCCATCTGCGGGTGACGGGTTCTTTTCTGCCCAATCGACGGGACCTGGTTGCTGCTCTAGCACCCACATGCGCCCGCGTCCCTGCGAACGATAGAGATCGCAGTGAAACCCCTGATAATCCGGTGCCCCGGTTCGCAAGTAGCGGTGCTTGTCCTGATCAGACAGGGACGATCCCAGCAGATTGCCCAGCGGGTAACTGTCGAAGCCAACGATATCCAGATCGGCGGCTACCGCGTGGTGATCGTACTCGAAACTGCTCGCCATGAAGTTATGCGTGATGTCCCTGCCCGGAGAATGCGCCCGAAGAATATCCACCTGAGCCTTGTTGAACAGTCGGACCCGGTCCGAGGAATAACGCGCAAAATCCAAAGATTGCGTCGGGTTCGCGGCCGCGACCAAGCCGTTTGGTAGCTCGATTTGGTCAAAACTTGAATACTGCGTGCCCCAGAAGACAGTACCCCATCTCTGATTCAACTCCTCAATCGCGCCATAGCGCTTTTGCAGCCACCGACGAAAGCCGCTGCGGGCAGAGTTGGAGAAGCTGAGGACAGTGTCGTGGTCATTGTATTCGTTGTCGATCTGCCACGCGTGAACATGCGGGTTTTGCCCATAGCGCCGGGCATATTCGGTTGCGATCCGTTTGGACTCCTCCAGATAGACATCGCTGGAGAAGCAATAGTGCCGGCGCGATCCGAAGCCGCGCACGCGACCGTCAGGGCCGACGGGCAAAATCTCCGGGTACTCGTCGATCAGCCATTTGGGTGGCGAAGCCGTTGGAGTAGACATCATGACCCGCAGGCCAGCCTCACCCAATATCCCGATCACCTCATCCAACCAACCCCACTCGAAGTGACCGCGCCGGGGCTCGATCAGGCCCCAGGTGAACTCTGCAATCCGCACCCAATCGAGGCCCATTTCGACCATACGCGCAGCATCGTCTCGCCATTGGGACGGCTCCCATTGCTCGGGGTAGTAGCAAACCCCCAGTTCAAGTTTGCTCATCTGGTGTCCTTCGCGGTTCGCCGCTCGATCCATTTCAGGAAGCTGGCGCAGCCCAGAGTGATCACGACATAGAGGATCGCCGCTGTGTTAAAGGGTGCAAATGGCAGGAAGCTGGAGGCCTGAAACTCGCGCATGCGTTGGGTCATGTCGCGCACAGACAGGATCGACAGCAGAGAGGTGTCTTTGATCATCGCGATGAACTCATTGCCCAGGGGCGGTGTCACGATCCGCAAGGCTTGCGGCAGTACGATCAGCCGCGCGGTTTGCCAGCGCGACAGGCCCAGAGAGCTGCCAGCCTCGAGCTGGCCTTTGGGTATAGCTTCGATGCCGGATCGGAAAATCTCGGCCATATAGGCGGAATACCCAACCGAAATGGCGATGATCCCGCGGGTCATGTTGGTCATGTCGATACCACCGCCGGTGGCATCCTTGACCGCGCCTGCCAGAGGAAGGCCAATATAGAGGATGATCACCAGCATCGGAATTCCGCGGATCGTGTCCACGAAAAACTCGGCCCCGACCGCAAGTGGGTGCAGTTTGTGCTGAGCCCCACCCACCGTCAGTGTAAGCAAAAGGAAACCGAAAACGGCAAAGGCCAGACCCGGGTTTCGGAACTTGTCCGGCAGAAAGCTGGTTTGCCAGATCACCGGATAGCCCTGCGTATGGGCCTCAACCGGAACAAACGCGCCCGAGACGCTGTCGACGGTCTCAATCTGTTCCAATGCGGATGCAGCGTCCGGGGCGCTCCGGATTCGGACTTGCTGATCGCCGCCGCCTTCGAATTCGCCGAAGCGGATCACATCGGCCTGCGCCTGAGGGGTACCGCGCACAATGGCAATACGGCCCTCGGTATTGCCGACAAGGACATAGCTGACTTTGGGCTGCATGAAGAAAAAGGTGGATACTGCAAGCAACGCTAGACTGATCGCGCCATAGACCATCGTTGTCCGGGCCTTTGGCTTGAATGACTGAAGCCCGACCCAGATCAGGCCAAGGATCGCTGCGAAGATATAGGCAAAGATCGCCGCGCGGAACGTGATGGCGACGCCTGTTGCGAACTGCCAATGGGCCATAAACATCAGGTAGAACAGCGCGGCGCCCGTCAGAATTTCGAACCCAAGCTGCACGCGTCCGCGCAAAGGTTTCGCCAAACGGATAGAGATCAGGCATAGCGCGACGATCACGGCATAGACCGCTAGAAGGATCTGCAGGCCGCTTTGAACTTGTGCCACTACTTCGGGAAACAGAACCCAGGTTTGGTTGGAGCGGTCAATCAGGGTCGAGGTATTCTCGCTGAGCGCATGAAAGAAGACGGACTCGGCAAAGGGCATCAGGACATCCGGGGCAACAAAAGCCAGAATGGACAGGCCAACCGCCGCCGGAAACGCCACCAAAGCGGAAATCCGAAGCCATGCGGGCGCTTGCGCTTCGAACCGGGTGTGGCGGGCGCAAAGATAACCGAGGATCGCCGTCGCAAGGACCAGCAGGAACCCCACGAATATCGGCCCCGCATTGTTGCCGATCCCCAGAATGGCGACCAGAGATCGCAGGTATTTGGATGAGGTGGCAAACAGATAGATGATAAACGGCGCGGCTGCGAGCAACACGAGGTTGCTCGGGCGGATCGAGCTGAGGCGCGACATGGGGTTCTCCGCTAAGTCAAAGCCCCGGCGGCAGAACCCGCCGGGGCTGGAAGGGGTTCAAAGGATCAGTTGGTGCCCCAGTATTTGGCTTTCAGCTCATCCAAAGTGCCGTCTTGCTGAATTGCGGCTAGACCTTCGTTGATCGCATCGACGGTCGGATCGCCTTCCTGAAACACGATGCCCAGAGGGTCGGATTGCAGACCCGTTATGCCCACGGTCAGCTCGCCCGCGAACTCTTGCTCATACGCGGTGGCGGAAGTTCCGTCGATAATCACACCTTCGACGTCGGCGTTCTGCAACGCCAAAATGGCGGCTGAGAAGTTGTCATAGAGGCTGACATTCTCGCGCCCGACCAGCTCTTCCGCCAGTTGCGCGTTGGTTGTTCCGGTTTGAGCGGCCAGTTTCAGACCTCCGGCTTTGAAGTCATCCAAGGTCGTGTCGCCCTTGTCGACTTGCAATAGGATGGCCTGGCTGACCACAATATACGGCTCTGAGAAATCCATGGTCTCTTCCCGTTCAGGCGTGATCGAAACACCCGAGATGACCAGATCGAACTCACCTTGCTGAAGGGCTGCGAAGATGCCGTCCCACGCGGTGTTGACGAAATTCGGCACGCAGTTCACGCGCTCGCAAATGGCGTTCATCACGTCGACGTCAAAGCCCACAATCTCGCCCGTTGTCTCATCGACGGTCTCCATCGGCGGATAGGTTGCATCTGTTCCGATCTTCAGAACGCGTCCTTCCAAATCGGCGGCAAAAGCGGCCGGGACCGTCATCGTGGCAACGGCTGCAGCGGCAAGTAGATGTTTGAACATGTTCGGATTCTCCTTTGTTGGGTCAGGTCAGATCGCCGGGTTCGGCGGAGGTGTGTCAGGTTGCCGCTCGATTAACGTGGCCCTGATCTTCTTTTGAATTTCAGACGGATCGGCCCCGTCCAGTGATTTTAACATGAACGCGCCCAGCAACCGGCTGGTCTTGTCAATCGGCACGTAATAGGCACTGGGCGCCGGTACGAAATACTTGCTGAGTTGGAGGTCATCGGTCGAAATGACCACAACATCGCGCCCGACCCTGATGCCATCTTCGGCGGCGGCTGACAAAACGCCCAATGTCATCGCCTCGTTGGCGCAGATGATGCCGGTCGGGCGGTCTGCGCGTTGCATCAGGCTGCGAAAAGCCTCTTGGCCGCTTTGCGCCGTTGTGGGGCCGTTGTAGATCAGATAGGGTTGAACGGGCACGCCCGCCGTCTGTAGTGCGGCGGCATAGCCAGTCTGACGCTGTCCAGTGTAAACCAATTCGGCGGGTGGATTGATGAGAGCAATTCGTCGATGACCTAAACGCAACAGCCGCTCTGTCGCGTCGCGCGCCGCGCTTTTGCTATCGAAATCGACATAGGGATGAGGTTCAGAACTGTCGCTCATGCCATAGGTTACAAAGGGGAAATTCTGGTTTTGTAGATAGGCGATACGCGGGTCGTTATGTCGAGTGCCCGAAAAGATCACCCCATCCGCCGAGCGTTCCTGTACGATCGCGCGTAGGGCGGCCATCGCGTCGTCCAAATCGGCCACGCTGCACACGCTCAGCTCATAGCGTGACCCCTGCAATGCGGTTGAGATACCAGCCACAATTCGGGTGAATTCTACGCCCTCCCACTCCTCGGTGGCGTCGGTGGAGACGCCCACTAGTACCGCGATCCGGTAGGATTTGTTCGTGCGAAGCTTCAGCCCGGCAAGGTTCACTTTGTAACCCTGCTCCAAGGCCACTTTCTGTATCTCTTCACGGGTTTCGCGTTTGACCGAGTCCTCTCCGCGAAGTGCATTGGATACGGTCCCGACGGAGTAGCCTGTCTGCTTGGCGATAGACTTGATCGTTGCGCGGGCCATCTAGATACGACCTTTCAAAAGGTCGGTCAGAAAGCGCCTGCCTGTTGTAAGCGCCGTCGCCGGGCTCGGCGACTCGTCATGCTCAACGAAAAGATCCGAACAGGCCGTTCGATCCAGCGCGTTAAGAACCGCGCTCCAGTCTATGTCGCCCTGCCCTAAATCCCGCCACCTAGCGTCGCCCTTTTGGCTGGAATCCACGTCCTTAGCATGCACTGAGACCACACGGTCGGCATAGCGCTCAATCATCTCAACCGGGTCCAGGTAGGCCGCCCCTAGCCAACCGATATCGGGCTGCCAAAAGACGTTTCCCTTCTCCATGATCATCTCCAACGGCGTCTGCGAGGGGTACCCGACCAGGTCGAAATCGTGGTTGTGATAGGCCAGCCGAACGCCCGAGCCTGACAGTTGCGCAGCCAATTGTGATAACTGGCCCGACACAGCCTTCCATCCCTCGGCAGTGTCGGGCCGCGCCTCTGGTGCCAGCCAAGGCATGACGGCAACCGGGCACTCCAATCGTTCCAGAAGGTCCTGAATTTCGGGTAAACGCCCCTCGAACTCTTCCCAGTCGAAATGCGCCGAACGCACCCGTAGGCCCGATTGCGCAACGATCCGGGCCATCTGAGGCGCCGTCAGGTCGTGCAACCCAGTCGTTTCGACATCTGCATAGCCACAGGCCACCGCCAATTGCAGTTGATCGCCTAGATCACCACAATTCCGGACAGTATATAGCTGCGCAGAAACCCGCATTTACCACCATTGAAACGTTTCAATAATGGTTGAACGGGGTTGTATGAGTTGTCAAGCGGCTTGAAGCCGCGCGCGCTGAATCACTTGCGCATAGACAGGCCGTTATGGAACAGGCGCACTTTTTTCGGTCGTGCTGTGACCGAAACCTGCTGCCCGCGAAGGTTTCTTTGAATACCAGGCAGTTTGGCGATGACCTGATCCGCGTCGTTGGATTTGGCAAAATAGAGTAGAGTCACCTCACCCAATGCTTCGGTGAAATCAACCTCACCGCTCAGGAGCGGGTCGCTATCCGTCAAAGTGAAATCTTCGGGCCGGACGCCGATGCTTACCTGCTTGCCTTCATCCTCGGGCCCGGTCGGGATCGAGGAAATCGCTGAGCCTCCGCCCTCCAAAGCTATCGTCGTCATCTGTCCAGTGCCTGTGATAGTTCCGGGTAACAGGTTCATTGAAGGCGAGCCGATGAATTGGGCCACGAACTCATTGTCCGGGGTTTCATACAGCTCAAGCGGGGTGCCAACCTGGGCAATACCTTTGTTGGCCAGCACAACGATGCGGCTGGCCAAGGTCATCGCTTCGACCTGATCATGGGTCACATAGATCATGGTGCTGTCGGGCATCGCCTCTTTGAGGCGCGCAATCTCAATCCGCGTGGCGACGCGCAGCGCTGCATCGAGATTCGAGAGCGGCTCATCAAACAGATAGACCTTGGGGTCTCGCACAATCGCTCGCCCGATCGCGACGCGCTGGCGCTGACCACCAGAAAGGGCTTTGGGTAGGCGATCAAGATATGGGTCCAATTGCAGAATTTGAGCCGCGCGCTCAACAGCAGCGTCAATCTCTGCGGCGGGTCGCTTGGCGATCTTAAGCGCAAAAGACATATTCTCGCGCACGGTCAAATGCGGGTAGAGGGCATAGGACTGGAACACCATCGCGATGCCGCGCTGCGCGGGCGGCACGTCGTTCATGACCTGACCTTCGATCTCCAGCGTGCCGCCTGTGATCTTCTCCAGCCCCGCAATCATCCGGAGCAGAGTGGATTTTCCGCATCCGGACGGGCCGACAAAGACGATCAGCTCGCCTTGTTCGATATCCAGATCAATGTGCTTCAGAACATCGACTGGGCCATAGGATTTCGCCACATCTGTGAGTTTGAGTTCTGACATGACTTACCCCTTGTCCCTGCGCATCAGGCAGAATTCGGCAGGTTGCAGCGTGACGCGACCTTCACCCGTGACACTGCCAATGTCCTCACCAATTGCCTGCCAGCTGCCCGAGGGCAGATCGACCTGCCCCGCGTCGCGCCCCAGATTAAAGGCGCAGAACACGTCCTCGCTGGTGTTTTCGCGGCGGAACATCAGGATCGGGCCGACTTGCACCATCTCTGATTGCGCGCCCGCAGCCAGCGCCGGATGCGCATGTCGCAGAGCAATCGCGCGGCGATAGTGATGCAGCATGGATTGGTCGTCCGCCTCCATACGATCAACCGCACGTTCGGACTGCTCGGCGCTGACAGGTAACCATGGCTCGCCGGTGCTAAAGCCCGATTGTTCGGCCTGAGTTGCCCAGACCATCGGCGTCCGACACCCGTCGCGGCCTTTGAACTCCGGCCAGAACTCAACGCCATAGGGGTCTTGCAGGCGTTCGAAAGGCACGTCGGCCTCGGGCAGGCCCAGTTCCTCGCCTTGATACAGACAGGCCGAACCGCGTAGGCACATCATCAGAACCGCGTGTTGGCGCGTTGCTGCATCGCTGAGGTTCCAGCGGGAGGCATGGCGTTGAACATCATGGTTCGAGAACGCCCAACAAGGCCAAGCATCTCCGGCCTTGGCCTGAAGCTGGTCGAACACTTGTTTCGCGTAAGCTGCTGTCAGCGCGCGTTTTTCCAGGAACTCGAACGCGTAACACATGTGCATACGCGCGTCGCCCGAGGTGTATTCCCCTATTATCTCAAGCCCGCGCTGCGCGTCACCGACCTCACCCAGACAGGCGCGTCCTTCGAATTCGTTTGTCAGCGCCCTCAGTCGTTCAAGGAAGGTGATGTTTTCCGGCTGACTTTTGGAATAGAGGTGGTTCTGGTGGTTATACGGGTTCACTGCGGGCGCAATCGAGGCATTGCGTTCCTCAACCGGCAGCGCGGGGTTATCGCGCAATTGCTTGTCGTGGAAATAGAAGTTGATCGTGTCCAGGCGGAAACCATCGACCCCCATCTCGAGCCAGAACCGGGCCACATCCAGCAGCGCGTCCTGAACCTCTTCGCAGTGGAAGTTCAGGTCCGGCTGCGAGGTCAGAAAGTTGTGCAAGTAGTATTGCAGGCGGCGCGGGTCCCACTGCCAGGCAGACCCCCCAAAAATTGACAACCAGTTGTTCGGCGGCGTCCCATCCGGTTTGGGGTCGGCCCAGACGTACCAATCGGACTTCGGGTTGTCCGTTGACGCGCGGCTTTCGGTAAACCACGGGTGTTGATCCGATGTATGTGACAACACCAGATCAATCATCACTTTCAGACCCTTTGCGTGGGCCTGATCCAGTAGCTCTTGGAAATCCTCAAGCGAGCCGAACATCGGATCGACATCACGATAATCGCTCACGTCATAGCCGAAATCCTTCATCGGCGACTTGAAGAAAGGCGAAATCCAGATCGCATCGACGCCGAGCGAGGCGATATAGTCGAGCCGTTGGGTGATACCCTTCAGATCTCCAATCCCATCGCCATTGCTGTCCTGAAAGCTGCGCGGATATATCTGGTAGATCACGCCGCCGCGCCACCACTCGGATGTCGCTTTGGTTGAGTTCGAAAGCTCTACGGTGTTTTGCACGTTCATCAGACGCCTCTATTTGACGGATCCGGCCAACAGGCCCCGGACCAGGTATTTTTGCATTGCGAAGAACACGACCAGCGGCACAAAGATCGACACAAAAGCCGCCGTCGCGAGGATTTCCCAGTTGCCGCCTCGTGTGCCCAAAAGCTCGACGATGCGGTTTGTCATAACTGTGGTCTGGCCGGTCGCATCGATCAGGAAGACCTTAGCGACCAGCAGGTCGTTCCATGTCCACAGGAACTGAAAGATCGCGAAAGAGGCCAGCGCCGGGAAGCTGAGCGGCAGGATCAGTTTGGTGAAGATTTGAAACTCGGTCGCGCCATCGACACGGGCGTTCTCGATCAGATCCCGAGGCAACCCGGCCATGTAGTTACGCAGCAGGTAAATCGCCAGTGGCATACCAAAGCCAGTATGGGCCAGCCAGACGCCCAGATAGCCTTTCCCGATCCCGATGTTCAGGTGGAATTTCAACAGCGGGATCAGCGCCAATTGCAAGGGCACAACCAACAGTCCAACGACGGCCGCGATCAGCAGTGCACGGCCCGGAAACTCCATCCACGCCAGCGCATATGCTGCGAATGCCGCAACGAGGATCGGGATGATCGTCGCTGGTATCGTCACCGTCAACGTGTTGAAGAAGGCTTTGGCCATACTGTCCGAACTGCTCTGATCCAGCAGGACTTTTCGATAGTTGTCCAAGGTGAACTCGGGCGGCAATTCGGCCGTGACGAACACGCGCGCGCCTCGGTTTCCGGTGAACTCCTCGGTGTTCTCCATCCTGTAGGCGCCGTCCGCATCAACAGTGATCGTGCCCCCTCGACGCAGCTCGGCCGTGTCGCCGGGGACAAAGGCATCAACCTCACGGGCACTGATACCCCAGTTCGAGATCTTGACCTGCTCGTCATCCCCGAAAAGCTGGCCTTCGATCACGTAAAGGCCATTCTCCAGCACCTGTTTATCAGGTGCAGCACTGCGCAGGGTCAGGTTCTGCTCGGACGGAAAGATCGACCGCCACCAGCCACTTCCCGAGATCTGATCCGCAGTCCGGAAAGATGAAATCAGCAGGCCGAGGGTCGGAATCACCCAAAGCACCACCAGAAAGACAACCGAGGCATGGACGACCCAGCGCAGTGCCGGTTTGGTTCCTGCAATATCGCTCATGGCCTCACTCCATTTCCTTGCGCGCATTGCGCACGTTCCAGATCAAGATCGGAGTGACCAGCAACATGATCACCATGGCCGAGGCCGACCCCACCCCCCAATCATTGGCGCGGAACAGCTTGTCGTACATGTAGTTGGCCAGCACCTGCGTCTCCCATTGACCGTTGGTCATGGCAAAGACGATGTCGAAGACCTTGAGAACGGTGATCGTGATCGTCGTCCAGACCACCAGAATGGTGGTCTTGATTTGAGGCACTTTGATCTTGAAGAAAATCTGGAACGGGTTTGCCCCGTCCAGAATAGCGGCCTCGACCGTTTCCTCGGGGATGCCACGTAAGGCCGCCGATAGGATCACCATGGCAAATCCGGTCTGAATCCAGACCAAAACGATCATCAGAAAGAAACTGTTCCAGAACGGAACGGTCAGCCATGTCTGCGGTTCAGTCCCGCCGAAGAAGATGTACAGGGCGTTAAGAATACCGATCTGATCCTGTTCCGCCGGCCGCGCGTCATAGACCAGTTTCCAGATCACCGATGCCCCCACGAAGGAAATCGCCATCGGCATGAAGATCAGCGATTTGGCAAAATTGCCCCAGCGGATACGATCGGTCAGCTGCGCTACGAGCAGACCAAAACCCGTTGACATCGCGGGCACCACGATCAGCCAGAACATGTTGTTGCGCATGGCTTCCCAGAATTTCGGCTCTGCCGCCATCTGGGTGTAGTTGTCCAGACCAACCCATCTGTACCCGCCGCCAGGCACGCGCTCCGTGAGTGAAAGGCGCAGCGTCTCAACCACCGGATAAGCCAGATAGAGGCCAAGCGCCGCCAGCGCAGGGAACAGGAACAGCCAGGGCCGGATCATGTTCGCGCGGTTGATATTGCGCCCTGCGTTCGGCCCGCGCGGCGGGAACAGGACTTTGTCCAGAAATTGGTTCGAGAGGTAGAAGTAGCCCACGCAACCCGACACACCGATGATGATGGTCAGCAGGCCCTGAAGTGCCGGTGTCATGATGCCCTCGTCGGTTTGGAAACGGGGCAGCCGCATAGCCGCCCCATAACGTCAGTTACTTCGCGGCATCCCACGACGACTGGATTTCACCCGCAACAGTGGCCGCGTCCTTCGCGCCCGAGGAATAGTCGACCATGCCGGTCCAGAACGTCCCCGCGCCGACCGCACCCGGCATCAAATCTGAGCCGTCAAACCGGAACGTGGTGGCGTTGGTCAGAATCTCACCCTGACCGCGTTGGGTGTCATTGGCATAGTTCTCGGGGTTTGCCCCCAGATGCGGCGTCAGGAACCCGTCCTGAGACATCATGATCTCGTGCGCGAACGGGGTCTTTAGGAACTCCATGAACACTTCAGTCGCAGGGCTTGGGTTCGTGATGGTGAACAAGGTGCCAGCGCCCAGAACCGGTGTGCCCAGATCCTTCTCAGCGTAAGCCGGGAAATAGAAGAAATCGGCGTCCACGCCCAGCTCTGTCCCTTCCGGGAAATAGGCCGGTATGAACGAGGCCTGGCGGTGCATCATGCAGGCAGGCGGGCTGTCAAACAGGCCCTTAGGGCTGTCACGGAAATCGATTGCAGCCGTGTCATCTGCGTTCCCAACCACATAGTCGTCATTGCGGGTAAAGCTACCATATTCCTCGATCGCGGCAATCACGCGCGGATCGTCGAACTTCATCTCATTCGATACCCACTGGTCATAAACCTCAGGTGGTTGCGTGCGCAGCATCAGGTCCTCAACCCAATCCGTCGCAGGCCAACCCGTCGCGCCACCGGATGCGAGGCCGACGCACAGCGGGGTCTCACCGTCTTCGACCATCTGATCCATAAGCGCTTTGAACTCTTCCATGGTCTCAGGGACCTCGTAGCCGAAGTCCTCGAAGTTCTCAGGGATGAACCAAACCAGAGACTTGACGTTCACGTTGAAGAAGAAGCCGTAGAAATCCTTGGCTCCGTCTGCGTTCTCAAAAGTTCCCAGATCGACCCAGGACTGACCGGCTGCGAAATTGTTCTTGATCCAGTCCGCCGATCCATCGGCAAGCGGCGTCAGATAGCCGTTTTTGGCCATGTTCGCAGCAAGGCCGGGTTGCGGGAAAACCGTCAGGTTTGGCGCTGATCCGGCTGCTGCGTCGATCAAAATCTGCTGTTCCAGCGAGTCGGAGCCGACATAGCTGGAGTTTGCGCCTGTTGCCTCATCGAAATAGGCGACCAGATTTTCGAAGGACTGCCCTTCACCCGCAAGCCAGGGGCCGAAAATAGTCAGGTCCTGACCGCTTAGATCATGAGCGTCTGCAAAAGCCTGGAACCCATCCCAGTCAAAGCCGCCCTCTCCAACGGGGTGGATCATTTGACCCTGTGCGTGAACAGCCCCGGCAGTCAGGGCAAACGTGGCCACACCTGCGTACAGCGTGCGTTTCATGAAATCTCCTCCCAATACTCTCCAGCGCCTTCTCTTCACGTTTTTCAAAGCGCTTTGAATGATTATTGTTATCCGCTAACATTTTTACTCTGTCAATGAGTCGTATTTTCGAATAAGTCAGAAAAACATGCTTGTCTGTTATCACAACAGGTTGGCCGGCGCACAAAACAGGACCTCACCAGTAAAGCCTTCGATTTGAAGGCGCTTTGACTACCTATGAACCTCAAGCAGCTCTCTAAAACACTGGGTCTTTCGCAAACCACGGTCAGCCGGGCACTAAACGGCTATCCTGAGGTCAACGCTGAAACACGTCTGCGGGTCGAGGCTGCAGCTGCTAAACATGGCTACCGCCCCAACAGTCGCGCCAAGGGGTTGGCGACGGGCAAATCCATGGTCATCGGTCACGTCATCCCCAGCTCATCAAGGCATGAAATGGTGAACCCGATCTTCGGCGATTTCGTCGCCGGAGCGTCAAAAACATATGCCGAGCATGGCTATGACATGATGTTCACCAACGCCGATGACACCTCGATCGAGGCGGCCTATCGCAACCTGTTCCAACGCGGGGCGGTCGATGGTGTCGTGCTGCAGGGTCCAAAGGTCAACGAGCCAAGGATCGAGGTTCTGACGCGCATGGCGGTGCCGTTCATCGTTCATGGCCGCTCAACCGGCGTGCAGGCCGAATATGACTGGATTGATGTGAACAACAAAAGTTCGTTCCAGCGCGCGACGCAGTTTCTAATTGATCTGGGCCACCGTCGCATCGCCCTGATCAACGGGTTGGAGGATATGGACTTTGCCCAACGCCGTCGCGCCGGATATCTGGACGCCCTGCAGCAGGCCGGGCTGACGCCGGATGCCGCCTTAATGCGCAGCGCCGAAATGACCGAAGTCTATGGTCACCGGGAAACCCATCAGATGCTGCACATCGAGGAACCTCCGACTGCGATACTGGCATCGTCGATGATCACAGCCATAGGCGTGCGCCGCGCGCTAGAAGAAGCCGGGCTGCAGATGGGGCGAGATATTTCGGTCATCGCCCATGACGATGATCTTTCCTATCTCAAAAACGGACAGGATGTGCCGATCTTCACTGCAACGCGGTCCTCGGTTCGGGACGCTGGCGAAATGGCGGCCGAGATGCTGATCCAGCGGATCAAGTCTCCGTCTTCACCGGTACATACGAGGTTGCTTGAGGCCGAGTTGGTCGTCGGGCGGTCAACCGGGCCTGCGCCTACTGGGGTTCGATGATGAAATACACACGCAACGACTTCCCCGGCGACTTTCTGTTCGGCGTCGCGACATCCGCCTACCAGATCGAAGGCCACGCTCAAGGCGGTGCGGGCCGGACGCATTGGGACAGTTTCGCGGCCACCCCCGGCAATGTCGTCGGCGCGGAAAATGGCGCACTCGCCTGCGATCACCTAAATCGGTTCGAACAAGACTTTGATCTGGTTCAGGATGCAGGCTTTGACTGCTATCGCTTTTCGACCAGTTGGGCGCGTGTGTTGCCCGAAGGTCGCGGACATGTAAATCAAGCCGGGCTGGACTATTACGACCGCCTGGCGGACGCGCTGCTTGAACGTGGCATCCGCCCCTGTGCGACGCTCTACCACTGGGAGTTGCCTTCGGCACTTGCAGATCTGGGAGGCTGGCGCAATCGGGATATCGCCGGGTGGTTCGCCGATTTCACCCAAGTGATCATGGGCCGGATCGGAGACCGCATGTATTCGGTCGCGCCGATCAATGAGCCTTGGTGCGTCAGCTGGCTCAGCCATTTCGAAGGCCACCATGCGCCGGGTTTGCGTGATATTCGCGCGGCCGCACGTGCGATGCATCATGTTCTTCTGGCCCATGGCAGCGCAATTCAAACAATGCGTAGTTTGGGCATGTCCAATCTGGGTGCTGTCTTCAACCTCGAATGGGCGGAGCCCGCTGATGATAGTGCTGCTGCTCAACGCGCGGCAGCACTCTATGACGGGATCTACAACAGGTTCTTTTTGGGCGGAGTGTTTAAAAAAGCCTATCCCGACAACGTGCTGCAGGGATTGGAGCCTCATTTGCCCGAGGGTTGGCAAGATGATTTCGACACAATCGGGGCACCGGTCGATTGGTGCGGCTTGAACTACTACACCCGCAAGCTGATCACCTCGGCAGACAGTGCATGGCCAAGCCTGACCGAAGTGCCCGGCCCTCTGCCCAAAACTCAGATGGGTTGGGAGATCGACCCCGACGCCCTGACCCGTTTTCTGAAAAGAACCGCAGAAGACTATACCGGTGATCTTCCGATCTATGTTACAGAAAACGGCATGGCGAGCGCCGAGCGCCAGCAAGACGATGAGCGCATCGCCTATCTGGACGATCACTTGACGGCGGTGCAACAGGCTTTGGCTGCGGATGTGCCCGTGAAGGGGTATTTCATCTGGTCTTTGCTGGACAACTACGAATGGGCCTATGGCTATGAAAAACGGTTTGGATTGGTAGACGTGGATTTTGAGACGCTGAACCGTAGGCCCAAAGCCTCCTTCGCGGCTGTAAAGGCCGCACTTTCCAAGGGCTCTACCGAACGACAGGCCTATCGCCAGCCGTCTGGCTCTTTGCGACCACATTGGACATTGGTGGCCGATATAGGCGGTACGAATACGCGTCTGGGCATTGTCTCTGATGGTAAGCTGACCGCATTGCACAAACACCCGACGGGCACCCTGCCCGATCTGCTGGACGCGTTGCATCGTATACGCGATGAAATTGGCACCGCGCCACAAGCCGTTGTAGCGGCTGGGGCCGGACCGGTGCGCGACGGGCGCATCCAACTGACCAACGCGAATCTGGACCTGTCCGAGGAGGCGCTGGCCAAGGCGACAGGGGCCGCCAACACCTATGTGATCAATGACTTCACCGCAGCAGCGTGGTCCGTGGCCGAAGTGACAGAAGCTGAGGTATCAGTACTGCAAGGCTCTGCCACTCCGCCGATGGGTACGCGATTGGTCGTGGGGCCTGGAACCGGTTTGGGTGTCGGCGCGCTGCTCTATTCGGAAGGGCATTTCCACACCGTGTCAGGCGAAGGCGGCCATGTGGGCCTGTCCCCGCGCACGCGGGATGAGGTCGATATCTTCGAAGCCGCCCGCGATCTGGCACCCGAATGCTTTTTCGACAACAGCCTTGTGCTTGAGGCTGAGATGTTCCTCAGCGGAACCGGCTTGCCAATCCTGTATCAGGCCGCCGGCATGGCGGCCGGGCAAGCTCAGCCTCCGGTTCGCACCGCCCGAGATATTCTGCAGGACGCACGCGACGGCAAAGACCCGATCGCCGGTCGCACCGCAGATTTGTTCATCAGCCATCTGGGTGCTTTGATGGGTGACATGGCCGTCACCGTGATGCCTGCCGGTGGCGTGTTCCTTGTAGGCGGCGTCGCCGAGAAAAACCGCTGGATGTTTGGCGAAACCTTCCGTAACGCGTTCAATGCAGGCGGGCGCTTCAGCGAGTTGCGGCAGTCGA
The DNA here is from genome assembly GCF_056538305.1 of Ruegeria sp. BG9. Classification (NCBI taxonomy): domain Bacteria; kingdom Pseudomonadati; phylum Pseudomonadota; class Alphaproteobacteria; order Rhodobacterales; family Roseobacteraceae; genus Ruegeria; species Ruegeria sp. BG9. Next base: position 323,167 of record NZ_JBQFSY010000005.1, on the reverse strand, counting down.
TGAACCTTTATATCTCGGAACAGGCCGAATTTGGCATTGTTGGCGCTAACAACTTCTGTAAAAATGCGCTTCAGCGATAACTGAGCGTATTTTGGAAGAGGATGTGGGATGATCCTGTGTTGCGGAGAAGCCCTGATCGACATGATTGCCGAACCGACTTTGTCCGGGCGGGACGGTTTCGTTCCCCATTCCGGCGGAGCTATATTTAATACCTCTATCGCTTTGGGCCGGTTGGGCGCGCCCGTTGGGCTGCTGACTGGCCTGTCCTCGGACATGTTCGGGCATCAATTGGCCGATGACCTGCGGGCCAGCCACGTGGATACGACACATGTGATTGCCTCGGACAGACCAACCACGCTGGCGTTTGTTCAACTGAAGGACGGCCACGCGACTTACACGTTTGTCGATGAAAACACTGCGGGTCGGATGCTACGTGCAGAGGACATGCCGCGCCAACTCCCCGCGGTTTCAGCGCTGTACTTTGGTGGCATCAGCCTTGCCTGTGAGCCTTGCGCGGATGCCTATGCCGCGATGCTGGCGCAACATGGCACGAACTGTGCTGTGATGTTGGACCCCAATATCCGACCCGGTTTCATACAGGATCAGACCCGCTACCGCACGCGGTTGAACCAGATGATCGAACAGGCCGATATCGTCAAAGTCTCGGATGAGGATCTGGACTGGATCGTCCCCGGCCCGGAAAACCACGATCAGAAAGTCCCTTTGCTGCTTCAAGCAGGCCCCTCCGCGGTCATCGTCACCCGTGGGAGTGAGGGCGCCTCGGGCTATCTGGCCAACGGCGCGGTGGTCTCAGTTCCTGTCAAACCGGTGCAAGTTGTTGATACGGTTGGCGCGGGTGACACGTTCAATGCAGGGGTTTTGGCGTCGCTGGAACAGGCTGGCAAGCTGACAAAGCCCGGCTTGAAAGCACTGTCCCCAGACGCGCTACGCGACGCCTTGACCTTGGGCGCAGAGGTGGCTGCTGTGACCGTCTCACGCGCCGGAGCCAACCCGCCCTGGTCGCATGAAATATAGCCCTACGAAGAGTCTGAGATGAAACGATCCGAAATCAACCGTATCAAGACCGAAGCCCAGGCATTCATCAGTTCATTTGGTGCCGTTCTGCCACCTTTCGCAGATTGGACACCTGAGCAGATGCGCAGCGCCCAGGCGGACAGTATTCGTGCCCATGGGCTAGGTTGGGATATCACCGATTACGGTCAAGGCAAGTTCGATGAGCTTGGGTTGTTTCTGTTCACCCTGCGCAACGGTAACGTCAGCGATCTGAGCCGGGGACGCGGTATGCTCTATGCCGAAAAGCTGCTGATCTCTCGCGACAAACAGCTATCGCCGATGCATCGCCATATCGTCAAAGCCGAGGATATCATCAACCGTGGGGGCGCCGATCTGGTTATGGAAATCTATGCCTCGGACCCCGATGGCGGTGTCGACCGCGATACCCCGGTCACCGTTCCCAGCGATGCCTGCCCTGTCACCATACGGCCCGGAGAGCATTTGCGCTTGAAGCCAGGTCAGAGCGTGACCTTGATGCCCGGCATCTGGCATGCCTTCTGGGCGGAAGGTGGGGATTGCTTGATTGGCGAAGTCTCAACCGTGAATGACGACCGGACGGACAACGTATTTGAAGACCCGATCCCGCGCTTTGCAACAATCGAAGAAGACACGGCACCGGATTTCCTGTTGGTTGCCGACTACTGATTTCATTAAGAATTTCGCGCTTGCATTTTCTGACTAATTTAGTCAGTTAACGACTGACCCAGTCAGATTCCTTGGAATCATCGCCCGGTCCCATTTTTGCGACCGAAAGATAACCTCACATGCGAAAATCCCTCGCCGACCTGTTGGCCATGGACGCCGTTGCCAGCCGCCATGGCTGCGCATTGAAACCAAAACTGAGGCAGGCGATCGAGGATGATCTCAGCTTTTCCGTCCGCGCTGCATCACCGCGTCCTGAAACACCGGTCGAACCCTGCACCCTTCCGCGAAACGTCCACCCATTGGTTGCGAAATCCCTCAAACCCAAAAGGGAACGCGCATGAAACACTCGGCATCTAACCACACACTGCCCTTAACCGATTTTGACGGTTTCGAACGCGGTATGCTCCCTGTCATGCGGCACTTCATCCTAAGCTTAACACAGCCGGAAACGCAGGCGTGGCAACATGCCTTTTCCGTCGCAACCGAACACTGGGGGCGCGACCAAGGATTGGTTTTGGCGCATCTGGTCTTCAAAGTCGTCAAGGCCACGCTTCACACCCGCCCTCTGGGTCTGGCCTTCAACGACCCGCTTTGTGTTGAAACACGGCAAGAACTGACATGTGACGAATGTGCCCTGCTGCGGTTGCTGCATCACATGCGCCGCGACGAAACTCCGGCGGCACGCGATGCCTTGAACGAATTGACCGGAGGCTACCCGGACGCGCACCTGATAAAGGCCGGTTTGACCCTAGCCAGCCAGTTCCCGACCAATAGCGTCGGACCGGCCCAACCCGCCCGCAGGCCGACCCTGCGCGTGGTCCGATAGCGAGATTCCGGCGCTTGACAATAGGAGCGTGAGCAGACTAGCTGCTCTGGATGGTTCCCGACGGCCTGTGTCTGAGGGATGAAAATGGGAATACGGTGCGGCCCAAGGGCCAATGCCGTGACTGCCCCCGCAACTGTAAGCGGAGAGCGACGCCACAAAACCACTGGCCCCTAAGGTCGGGAAGGTTGGCCAAGCAACGACCCGCAAGTCAGGAGACCTGCCATCACAGTTTAACCAACCCGGGGCGGGGTGTCCCGGAAGGAGGCTCGATGGCACATCCGCGTGCTAATGCAATTCATGGCTTTTGCCTTCACTTGGTTTTTGTTCAAGTTGGCGACCCGTGCCATGGCTGACCATTTCGTCCTGATATGCGGCACCTGCAATGGGCCGATACCCGCGCATGCGGCGAAGGAAACGCTGGATAGCCAGCTGCCCGAGGGGTTCTCTACACGCCTGATCGACTGCATGGCCGGTTGCAACCGCCCGATGACGGTCGGACTGCAGGCCAAAGGCAAGGCGCAATACCTGTTTGGCGATATTCAAACCCCTGCCGATCTGAGCGCTTTGGCGGAGTTCGCCCATCAATTCCGGGACAGCGAGGATGGCTGGACCAGCGCCTCGACCCGTCCTTTGGCGCTCTATACCAAAACCCTGTCGCGCATGCCCTGCCTGCCACCGGAGGACATGGCATGAGCTTTCTGGTCGCTGAAAATCTGGAATACTACGCCCTGAACGGCGACGTGCTGCTGCGCGACACCTCGTTTACCCTTGAGGAAGGCGCGATCCTGGCCGTCGCTGGCCCGAACGGGGCAGGCAAAACGACGCTGCTCAACCTCTTGTGCGGTGTCGCAAAGCTGGCTTTAGGCGATGTGCGTATTCAGGGGCAAAGCCTGCGGAAACTGTCGTCGCTGGAGCGGGCCAGACGAATTGCCGTTGTCGGCCAGCAGGAAATGCCCGACGGGCGGCTGCAACTGCGCGATTATGTGGCCCTTGGGCAAATCCCGATCAGGGCCGACAAATCCGCCGAGGCTCTTCAAGCGGACCTGCAGCGTGTGCTCGACACCACCGAACTGTCCCATTTTGCGGGCAAACAGATGGCAAAGCTGTCGGGTGGAGAGCGCCAGCGCGCCCATATCGCACGGGCGTTGGCGCAGAACCCCTCGCTGCTGTTTTTGGACGAACCGACCAACCACCTAGACCCGGATGCCAAAGGGCACATGCTGTCTCTGGTCGCCGAGTTGGGTGTGACGGTTGTGATGATTGTCCACGATCTGGTCATGATCCCCGAATTCGCCAGCCACGTCGCCCTGATGAAGAACGCTCAGCTGACGGCCTTCGGCCCGGTCGCCGAGGTTCTGACGCCAGACCGCGTGCGCGAGACTTTTGGTGTTGACTATTTGTGTTTCCAGCATGAAGGGCGCGTGATCCCCGCGCTGGACATCCGAAAACGAAAGCTTTCATCTTAACAGGAGAGATTGATGAAACTGAAACTCTTGTCCGCTGCGGTCCTAGGCGCGCTGGCGGGCGGCGCTGCCGCGCAAGAGATCACCGTCGACAATTGCGGTGAACCTCTGGTGTTCGACACCAAGCCCGAGCGGATCGTGGTTCATGACATGAACATGACCGACATGGCCTTTGCGCTGGGTCTTCAGGACAGCATCGTTGGTCTGACCGGCATCACCGGCTGGTACAAGACCAGCCCCGATTTCGACGCGCAGCGCGGTGACATTCCCGAACTCGCTCCGAAATACCCGACGGTTGAAAACCTCGTCGCGGTTGAACCCGACATGTTCTTTGCCGGGTGGTATTACGGCATGAAACCCGGCGGCGACGTCACCCCCGACACGCTGGAGCCCTTTGGCATCAAGACCATGGTGCTGACCGAAAGCTGCATCCACCTGAACAAAGACCGCCCCGAAGCCAGCATGGATCTTCTGTTTGACGACGTTCTGCGTCTCGGCACAGTCATGCAGGTCGAAGACAAAGCGAACGCGCTGGTCTCGGGCTGGAAAGACCAACTGGCCACGATCGAGGCCAAAACCGCCGATCTGGAAAAACCCCGTGTCTTCCTGCTGGATGGTCCGGCCGATGCGCCGTTTACCGCAGGCAAATACGCGATTCCCGACGCGATGATCGCAGCAGCGGGCGGCGTCAACGTTACCCACGACATGGACACCAGCTGGGGCCGCACCTCGTGGGAGGCCGTCGCCGCCTCGAACCCCGAATTCCTTGTCCTGCTGGACTATCAAACCGGCAACGGCGCGGCGGATACTTTCAAGTTCCTGCAGGAGCATCCGGTGATGTCGCAGACCGATGCAGTCAAAAACGAGCGCTGGATCGGACTGCGCTATGAAGAGCTGACACCGGGACCGGCAAACATCGAAGCGATCGAGAAGATGGCAACGGCGATGCACCGGGGAAATAGCTGAGATGACGAAAACGGGCCAGGCGGTCCTACTGGGGGCGGTCATTCTGACCGCCCTTTTGCTGCTGTCGACGATCTACGGAACTACCCCGATCCCCTTGGCCGAGGTTTTCACCGCGATTGGACTGGGTACTGGTGCGACTGAGGGCGACATGTCCCCTCTGCACCGGATCGTCTTTGACCTGCGCCTGCCCCGCGCGTTGTTTGCGGCAGTGATTGGGGCCGGGCTGGGTGTTGTCGGGGTCGTTTTACAAACGACAACGCGCAATGACTTGGCTGACCCGTTTCTGTTTGGCCTTTCGTCCGGGGCCGCTGCGGGTGCCGTCTTGGTCATCACTGTAACAGGCGATGTTCTGGGCATCTGGACCCTCCCACTTGCGGCCTTTTGCGGAGGCCTGATCGCGTCCGGCATTGTTCTGGCCCTGGTTCAAAGCCTGCGCACCAGTGCGCCAGAGAAACTGATCCTTGCAGGCCTGGCTGTATCGTTCCTGTTTTCGGCCATCACCAACTATCTGATTTTCGCAGGCGACAGCCGCGCCGCGCATTCCGTCATTTTCTGGATGCTGGGCGGCCTTGGTCTGGCCCGGTGGGAGACCTTACCCCTTGTCGTGCTAGGGCTGACCCTGATCCTGGGCTATTCCCTCTATCGCAGCCGCTGGCTCGACGCGCTTCTGACGGGGGATTTTACGGCCTCAACACTGGGTATTCCAGTGCAAGGCCTGCGGTTTCGGATGTTTCTGGTCGCCGCCTTGGCCACGGCCAGCTTTGTGTCGGTGGCAGGCGTGATCGGCTTTGTCGGCCTGATGGTTCCGCATATCGCCCGAGGCATTGCCGGAACGCTCCACCGCAATCTCTTGATCACATCCGCCGTCGTCGGAGCCATCCTGCTGACGCTTTCAGACATTCTGTCTCGGCTGCTTCTGGCCCCGCAAGAGTTGCCGGTGGGGATCGTTACAACCTCGATCGGGTCGCTATTCGTGTTCCTCTACCTGTTCAAATCCTCACGATCTGACTAGCACGGCCGTCATCCCAAGTTTTGCCGACGCTCAAGCCAGCTTCCCAACTCTTTTTCCGCCGAAAAGATGCTCTCACGGTTCAGTATCTGAGAGGTCATGGCCTTGGAAACCGCACGCACGCGTTTGTTGATCGCGATATCGTTGCCATCCACCGGCAGATCGCCCACATCCAGCTTTTCATAGATCGACAGCAGCCGGTTCTGCACTGTCCTCAGAGCCAGCTTGCGACGCAGCGCGATGGTCTTGTCGGGCAAACCGAGGGCGAGATCGGACAGGATTGCCAGCTCAACTTCCGTCAGCGCCTCGCCCGAGCGGCTCTGTTCCCGCTGGATCTGGTGGATTTCCCGGTCCACCATGATCTGCGCCTCGATCAGAACGGCGCGCAAAGCCAGATGCATTCGTGAGGGGCTGGCCGTCTTCAAAACATAGCCATAGGCGGCCTCTTTCGGAACGATCCGCGCAATGCCGCGCAGATAGGCCTCATCCGAGTAGTTGGACCAGAACAGAATGCGGGTCGCGGGGCGTTCCGACCAAATGGTCCGCGCGGCCTCGATCCCGTTGCGCTCTTTCATACGCAGGTCCATGACGATGGCCTCAACACCATTCTGTCGGGCCTGCTCTTCCCCTTCCCGGCCGTTCGAGGCGAGGCTCAGGTCGGTCACCTCAGGCAAGGCATCCTGAACCAGCTCCCGCAGGTAGTTCGCGTGCATTGCATCGTCTTCGACCAGCAGAACCTTCATGCCAACACCTCGGTTTTGGGGCATTCGGAGGCCGGAAGACAGACCGCAATCTCGGTCCCGCCATTGTAGCGAATATCAAACTGCGCCGCGATCAGCCGGGCGCGGGTTCGCATATGCGTCAACCCGCCTGAAGCCTGCCGGATTTCAATAGCTCCCCTGCTACGCCCATTGTCCCGCACGCGAAGGTGCAGCCCGTCCACGCATTCAATCTCGACCTCAATACGACTGGCCGAGGCGTGTCGGACTGCGTTGTTGATGGCCTCTTGTGCGATACGGAACAAGGCGATGCGTTTGGTTTGTGGCAGCCGGTCGACCATCCCGCCGGACAGGTCACGAACGTCAATCTCGACCCCTTCATCCGGGTCAATAGCGCGTTCAAGATGGGTTCGCACGGCGTGCTGAAAGCCGAACAGCTCCAGCAAAGACGGAATCGAGGTATCGATTATCTCGCGCAATCCCTGAATGCAGTTCCTCATACTGCTGCGCAGCCCGTCCAGATCCAGAGGCGTTTCGCACCGTTCCAAATCCCGACTGATCCGCGTCATATCGGCCAGAGTCTGATCGTGCAGATCCATCCCTATCCGTTGGCGTTCCAGCTCTAGCGCGTCTGTCAGGCTGAGGGCCCCAAGCCGCAGCCCCTCTTCTCGCGCCTGTACCTCGGTCCGCATGATCGCCTCACGCCGAGCCTGTTCGTTCGCACGCAGAGCATAGAAATACGGAGCCAGAATATCCGCAATATTGCGAACCTGTTCGACAGCCTGTTCATCATAGAAATCAAACTTTTGTGACGAACAGTTCAAGGACCCGATCGTGCGGCCCAGCACTTTCATCGCCACATTCACGCGGCTGCGCATATTGTGTTTGAGGATGGGATCATAGTCCCCGCCTTCGAACACATATCGCGGGTCCTCCGGCGCGTTTCCGGTCAACATGTAGTCGCAATCTCCCCGCAGGATATCGCGCACGGGCGAGACCTCGACCGGGGCGCGGGTGCGGCTCCAACTGGTGCGCAGGCCGACCTCATAGCTTGTGTTAAGCCGCCCTTCCTCGTCGATCAGGCAGACATCCAGATGGTCAATTTCCAGAATGCGCACGATCTCGGATTTGACCGACCGCAATGCGGATTTGATATCCAGATTGCCCGCCAGATGGTTCGAAATCCGCAAGTAATAGGCAAGATCGGCCATGTGTTCTCTTTCGCAGCGCCAGCCTGCCGCAACCGGCACGGGCGAGTATATCGACCAGCGGATCGAGTGTCATGCGGGTCGCCGCAGCCTATTTGCGGGAACCCGCAAGGAATGCGCGCGTCCTACTCTTACGCTGCGCGTGCCCTTCAGAGACTTTAGGCAAGTCGGCCCCGTCAGGCTGGCACCAAAATCGTGCGGCGCTTGGGCCGCTTTGGGAGGAAAACATGACACTTAAGGCCATATTGCTCGGCGCTGCGGCCGGGATCATCACCCTGACAGCCCCGTCTGCCGAAGCGGATACATCCGACAAACGCATTGCCCTGTCGAACAACTACGCAGGTAATTCGTGGCGGCAAGCCATGCTGGAAAGCTGGCAGAAAAACGGAGATCAGGCCGTCGCGGATGGTGTTGTCGCCGCTGCTGACGCCTTTACGACCTCGGAAAATCAGGCCACCGAGCAGGCGGCTCAGATTCAGAACATGATCCTGCAAGGCTATGATGCGATCGTGATCAACGCCGCCTCACCCACCGCAATCAATGGCGCGGTCAAGGCTGCGTGCGATGCGGGTATCACGGTGGTATCTTTCGACGGCATCGTTCAGGAACCCTGCGCGTGGCGCATTGCGGTCGACTTTCAGCAGATGGGGCGCGAGCAGGTGAAATACCTGGCCGAGCGCTATCCTGATGGCGGGAACCTGCTGGAAATCCGTGGTCTGGCCGGAGTGTTCGTCGATGACGAGATCAGCGCAGGTATTCATGATGAGGTGAAGAACACCAATTTCGAAATAGTCGGCTCGGTCCATGGGGATTGGGCGCAGGATGTGGCTCAGAAGGCCGTCGCCGGTATCCTGCCCAGCCTGCCCGAGATCGTGGGCGTCGTAACCCAGGGTGGTGACGGCTATGGGGCCGCGCAGGCCATCGGTGCCACGGATCGTCCAATGCCAACCATCGTGATGGGCAACCGTCAGGACGAACTTCAGTGGTGGTCAGATGAGCAGGACGCAAACGGATATCAGACAACCTCTCTGTCGATTGCACCAGGCGTCAGCACGCTGGCCTTTTGGGTCGCCCAGCAGATTCTGGATGGGCAAGAGGTTCCGAAGGACCTGACCGTACCCTTCCTGAGAATCGATCAGGCAGATTTGAAGGACGCCCTGAAAACAACGCCTAAAGGCTCGGTCGCGAACGTAGAATACACGCAGGATCAGGCCAAAGACGTCATCGCGTCGGCCCAGTAAGCGCGTGAAGACTGACGAGAATACGGGACCCGGAGCCACCGCCGCTCCGGTTGTCTCTCTGGAGCAGGCCCATCTGTCCTATGGGCCTGTTCTTGCCCTACGCGGTGCGACGTTGAGCATCAGCGCAGGAGAATGCGTCGGACTGGTCGGCCACAATGGGGCCGGGAAATCCACACTAGCGAATGTAGTCAACGGCCGTCTGACGCAAACTCAGGGGACCGTTCAGCATCGGAACGCAGATCCCGCCCTGCGCAATAGCCAAAACGCGCAGAATGCAGGTATTCGTAGCGTGTTTCAGGAGCTGTCGCTCTGCCCGAACCTGACCGTTTTGGAGAACCTGCGCATTCCCTATCGCAACATGCCGCGCGCAGGCTGGCGGCGGGTTGCGCGGCAAAAGATGCTCGACGTGCTGGACCTTGTCTTTCCGGGTCATGGCATCCACGCCCGCGCAACGGTTGGAAACCTGACCATAGCCGAGCGTCAGATGGTAGAAATCGCCATCGCCTTTGCCGACCGTGACCGAGAACCTAGCCTTGTTATTCTGGATGAGCCAACCTCGTCCCTTGACGCCGCCATCGCGCAACAATTGCTGGACCATATCAAACGGTTCTGCGCCAAGGGCGGTGCGGTGCTATTCATCTCGCACATGATGGGTGAGATTTTCGAAGTCTCGACCCGGATCATCGTCATGAAAGATGGCCAAATCGTTGATGACCAACCTGCCAGCCAGTTCACCCGCGCCTCGATTGTGGATGCGATGGGGCATGTCGCGCCTGATGACGACAACTCGGGCGCCGGGCGGGCAGATCGGACCCTCGGGACCGAGGTTGTACGGGCGGCAAATGGGCTGAACGCCCGCGCGGGTGAAATCGTCGGGCTTGCCGGGCTTGCGGGTCACGGACAGGCCGAAGCGCTGGCGCAAATCTATTTCGACCACGCTCCAAAATGGAAATCCGCGCGCCAGCCCGAAGTGGTTTTTGTCGCCGGAGACCGCGCCCGCGACGGGGTTATGCCGCTCTGGTCGATCCTGCGAAACCTCTCGCTGACCACCCTGCCCGAGTTCAGCCGGAAAGTGATGGTGGATCGCAGCAGCGAGACGGACATGGTTCAGACTTGGAAAGACCGTATCGGCATTCGCACCGACAACCTGTTGAACCCGATCCTGTCCTTGTCGGGCGGCAACCAGCAGAAGGTTCTGTTTGCCCGCGCGCTGGCCTCCTCAGCGCCGATTGTTATGATGGATGACCCGATGCGCGGCGTGGATGTGGGCACCAAGAAAGACGTCTATCAGATGATCCAGTCAGAAGCCGCAAGAGGCCGCAGCTTCCTGTGGTACTCGACCGAGACCGACGAAATCCTCGAATGTGACCGGGTCTTCGTATTCCGTGCCGGTCAGATTGCAGCCGAGTTGGAAGGGGATGAGATCACCGAGGAGAGCATACTACACGCCTCTTTCCAGATGCAGGAGGCCTGAGATGACCAGCGACCGTTTGCGCCTATTGCTACCCGTTCTGTCTCTGGCCGTCTTGTTGGGGGCCGTGTTCTACCTGCAACCCCGCGCGATGAGCTATTTTGGCCTGAACCTGCTGTTCAATCTGGCGATCCCCGTGGCCTTGGCAACCATCGCGCAGATGATGATCATCATGGTCAACGACATCGACCTGTCCATCGGCACCTTCGTCAGTTTCTGCGCCTGTGTCACGGCCACATTCGTGCACGACACGCCTCTGCTGGGCTATGGTATTCTGGCCGCGGCGGTTCTGGCATATGCCGCACTTGGGGCCTTGATCCAACTGCGCGGATTGCCCGCAATCGTCGTAACCCTCGGCATGTCTTTCGTTTGGGGCGGTCTGGCGGTGCTGATTCTGCCCTCACCCGGCGGAGCGTCGCCCGAATGGTTAAAAACCCTGATGAATTTCAAAACCCCGCTGGTACCGGTTGCCGTGATTGCTCCGCTGGTCGTGGCTTTTGCCGTGCATCTGTTGATCAAGCGGTCCTGGGTGGGAGTGGTTCTTCAGGGCGTTGGAGGCAATGAACGCGCGATGGAGCGCGCTGGCTGGTCCGTCGTCCGCCTGCGGGCCTTTGCCTATGGATTGGCGGGCCTGTTCGGAGTGCTGGCCGGCATGTGCCTCGTCGGCCTGACCACGGCGGCAGATGCCAATATCGCGTTGCGCTATACGCTGTTGTCGATTGCGGGCGTGATCCTGGGCGGAGGCGAATTTGTCGGCGGCCGCGTCTCGCCCTTCGGGGCCGTTATCGGGGCGCTGACCCTGACCCTCGCCGCCAGTTTCCTGTCCTTTCTGCGCCTCTCTCCGGATTGGCAGATCGGTGCACAGGGCGCGATCTTGATCCTCGTTCTGGCCGTGCGCCTTTTCTTTGTCCGCAAGGAGGTCTCGGCATGAGCGACCAAACCACCTCTGACGCGGGATCCAACCCCTTGCGGGCACTCGTGCAGAAACCGTGGCTCTGGGCTTATTTGGCTGCAGGGATTACCTTTGTCGCCACCAGTCTGCTGGCCGGGTCCGGGGCGGGGTCGTTACTCTATGCGGCGCTGACCTTTGCCTCCTTCTCGGCCATTGTAGGCATAGGACAGATGCTCGTGATCACGCTTGGACCCGGCAATATCGACCTGTCTGTTCCAGCCACCATGACATTGGCCGCAACACTGGCGTTAAAATTCATGGACACGCAAACCGCGTTGATCTTGCCCGGCCTGCTGGTTGCAATCGGGATAGGCATTGGTTGCGGTATAGTGAACTTTGCGCTGATCCTGATACTGCGTATCCCGCCCATCATCGCAACCCTGTCCTCCTCGTTCCTGTACCAATCGCTGGCGATCTGGTCGAACCGGGGGCTGCGTATCAAGCCACCGGAACCCCTAGCCGAGTTCGCCTCGGGCGGTACGTTCGGGGTTCCGAATGTCGCCTGGGTCGGCATTGCGCTGGCCGTCTGTGCGTGGCTGCTTTTGGAACGCGCGATTGCAGGGCGGTGGATCTCGGCCATCGGGCAAAACCTACGCGCGGCAAGGCTCAGCGGGGTCCCGGTGAACGCGGTGCGCTTTAGCATCTATGTCAATTCAGCCGTTTTTGCCGCCTTGGCGGGGTTTCTGCTGGCCAGCTTCTCGGGCGGGGCCAACCTGAACATGGGCACCGAATACATGTTGATGTCCATTGCAGTCGTCGTCATTGGCGGGTCGTCCATCGGCGGAGGCAATTCGAACGTACCCGGCATCTGGGGGGCGGCGCTGTTCATGTTCCTGATCGTATCGATGCTGAATTCATACGGTCTGGGCGCCGGAATTCGCCTGATTTTGACCGGGCTCGTGATTGTGGGTGTTGTCACTCTGGCCAGCCGAAAAGGATATAGCGCATGAGTCATTCGCAGACATATGAGGTCATCCGTCCCGTGTTTCGGGACCTGATCCACTCCAACCTCACGCTGGCACGGATCGCGACGGGCCATGTCTGGACCGAGGGGCCGGTCTGGTTTCCCGCGCACGAAACGTTGCTGTTCTCGGACATCCCGAACGCCCACATGTATCGCTGGACCCCGCATGGCGGCACCAGCCTGTTTCGCCAGAACTCGAACTTTTCCAACGGCAACACGCGTGATCGCGAGGGGCGGCTGCTGACTTGCCAGCACGCAACCCGCTCGGTTGTACGAACCGAACATGACGGGCAACTGACAACAATGGCTGACCGTCATGATGGCCGCCGGTTGAATTCGCCCAACGACGTGATCACACGGTCGGATGGCTCGATCTGGTTCTCGGATCCGACTTACGGCATCCTCTCCGATCTCGAAGGTCACAAAGCCAAACCCGAACAGGAAGGCAGCTTTGTCTTCCGCCTTGATCCGGACAGTCCGGAACCCACCATTGTTTCATGCGATTTCGTGCAGCCGAACGGGCTGGCATTCTCTAAAGATGAAGGCCGCCTGTACGTCGCCGAATCCGGCAGCAGCCATGACCCGGACGTTCCTTCTTTACTGAAGGTCTTTGATGTCCAACCGGACGGCGGGCTTGGCAAACCCAGCGATTTCGCCGCAATTGATAAGGGTCTGCCCGACGGGCTACGCGTAGACCAATACGACAACGTCTGGTGCTCAGCGGCGGACGGGGTGCATGTGTTCTCGCCCGACGGCGAACTGCTTGGCAAGGTCAAGACGCCCGAGACCGTCGCGAACCTGTGTTTCGGTGGCCCGCGCGGCAATATGCTGTTCATCACGGCAACCACCAGCGTCTACGCAGTTCACGTGAACACCAAGGGCGCTGTCGGCTAAGCAAATTCTGGACTTCCGATCCTCGCCTAGACATGGTGGCGGTGTGTGTAAACCCCCTCAAAAGGGATTGCCCGAAACATGCCACCAACGAAGGTCCACCTGATGAACCAGCCCCAAACGACGCGCATGAATGGCGCGCAGATCATCCTGAAAATGCTGGAACTTCACGGCGTTTCCCATGTTTTCGGTCTGCCCGGTGAGACAACGATTGGCTGGTACAAGGAATGGCGCGCCAATAGCGGGATTGAGTTTGTGCTGACCCGCGATGAACGCACTGCGGCTTTCGCTGCGGAGGCCTATGCAAAGATCACAGGTCGCCCCGCCGTACTTGAAGCGCCCAGCCCCGGTGTGACCCATTGCACCCCAGGCATTACTGAGGCGTTCCTCAGCTCGGTTCCGGTGATCTATTTCAGCTCCGACATTCCGATCAATCAGGACAAAAAGCACGGTCTGACCGGCGTCGATCAAACTCGGCTCTATAACAGTATCTGCAAGGAAAGCTTCGTGCTGACCAATGCGCGCGAAATCCCGTTCCTGATCCGACGGGCCTTTCGCGTGGCGACCTCGGGCCGTCCGGCGCCGGTTCATATCCGCGTGCCGATCAACATTTTTGGCGAAGAGGCCGAGATCACCGACCTGTATGCCGAACCGGACTACAGCACCTATCCCGCGCACCGGCCGGTCGCGGATCACAGCAAGATCCGCGCTGCAATCGACGTGCTGTTGGCGGCGCAAAAACCTGCGATTGTCTGTGGCCAGGGCGCGCTGATCTCACAAGCCTCGGATGCGATCCTTGAACTGGCTGAACGGCTGCAAATCCCGGTCGGCACCACCACGCCCGGCAAAGGCACAATCCCCGAGGATCATCCACTGGCCTTGCGCGTCATCGGTGGCCGCGGCGGGATGGAGTATTCGAACCAATACCTTCTCGAAGCGGACACGATCTTCTTCATCGGCTCAAATACCGACAGCGCTGGAACGGATCACTGGAAGCTCTACGGCGATCCCTATACCAAAAACTTCCTGCACCTCGATATTGCCGAGGCGCATGTTGGAAACACCTTCCCGCTGAAGGTTGGCCTTGTAGGGGATGCCCGCGCAACGATTGAATATATGATCGAAATCCTGAAGGCTGAGCATCCCGGCCTTCAACGGACGCCATTGGATTTAAACCCGATAAAACAAACGGCGCTGGACAAGGTCTTCAACTCGAACATCCCGATGCCCGAAGGTACGATCTCACCGGTCAAGCTGTCTCAGGTGTTGGACCGGATCATGCCCGATGACGCGCTTGTCACTTCTGAGCCCGGCGTCAGCGCGATCTATCCTTCGGCGCTGCTGACCTTCCGCAAACCGGGGCGGCGCTATATCACCAACTACTCGATGGGGGCGCTGGGATATTCGGTGCCTGCCGGAGTGGGCGCGATCTATGCCCATGACGGCCCGGTCATTTCCTTCACCGGAGACGGATCGTTTGGGTTCGTCATCGGCGACATGGAAACCCTCAAGCGCAGCGGCAAGAACATCACCGTCATCCTGACCCGCAACGACACGTTTGGATGGATCAGGGGTGAGGCGATCCTGCTCGACGATGTGGATGAGCCCTGGACCACCGATTTCGGACGCGTCGACTATTGCAAGGTTGCAGAAGGGTTCGGCTTCAAAACCGCCCGGATCACCTCCGAGGCCGATATTGAACCCATTCTGTCAGACGCCATCGCCAATCCCGGCGCGAATTTCATCGAGATGATGGTGCCCTCACAAGACAAGATCATCCCCTTCGTGCCCAATTGGGTTCGCGTCGCGCGCGCAAAAAACCTGCCCCACTTCTACTGAGGCAGGCTATAGGTCAGCAACTCTCGCACCAGCGGGTTGGGAAAGCGGCGTTTGAAGGTGACGGCGTGAAAGCTTTCCTTGATGCGGGGGTGTTCCTCAGCCTCAACCAGACGGCCCGAGGACAGCTCATCCTGCACCACGATCGGGGCCACCAGAGCAAGCCCGATATCCTCACGCGCGAGCAAGCGCATCATCGCCATGTCGTCCACTTCGGCCGCGATCTGAGGCCGGACCGACATACGGCTGGCCATCGAATCAAACGACGTGCGGACGCTGTTATTGGTAGTGGGCAGGATAAAGGGCTGCTCCTCCAACAGATCCCGGATCGGGCGCTTTGGATCCAGTCGCGCCGGCGTGCCGACGATGCTGACAGGTTGTTCCGCCAGATGGTGCGTTTCAAAACTGGTCAGGCTGTCACTGGCGGGCTCATAATTCATCAAAACCAGATCGAAATTCAGGGTCTCCAGCCCTTCAAGCAACTCGCTGGGATTACCTGATCGCAGGATCACCTCGACATCTGAGCGCGCCAGCATCGGGCGCAGAAATCCAATCTGAAAGTTCCGTGACAAGGTCGCTTGCGCGCCAACCCGAAGCGCCGTGCGCGCGTTGCCCTCATCCTGCAGAGTGGCCACAAGTTCTTGTCCTGTCGCGAAAATTGCGTCCGCATGGTCCAGCGCAATAAGCCCGGCCTCGGTCAGATGCAGCTTGCGCCCGCGACGTTCAAACAGGGGGTGACCCAGCCGTTCCTCAAGCTCTTTGATCTGAACCGACAGCGCGGATTGCGACAGGTTCAGCCGTTGGGCTGTCCGGGTAAGGTTGCCATCATGGGCGACCGCCCAGAAGTAACGAAGGTGATGATAGTTAAGTGGCATATCGTTCTATTTAGTAGAACGTAATCTCTATAACAATGTATTTTTCATACAGACGAATGCGCAATATGTCCTGCTCAACCGGCCAAATCAGGCTGGACTCACAAGGAACGCCCATCATGACCTACCTGTTTCTACCCCTGCTTAGCCCACTAATCCTGCTGGCATCGGCCTACTATGCCAGCCGCAATCCGGGACTGCGTCCAACCCATGTCTCGAGACTGTCGGAATGGGCAGCATTGGCGGCTTTCGGAGGCGCCGCACTGTCGGCCCTGATGCTGGTTCTTCACGGCCCCGGCACCTCGGGGTTGATCGGGTTCTGGGGTGTTGGCCTCTCCGTGCGACTTGATGCGGTCAGCTCCATCATGCTGGTTCTCGTCAGCTTCATCGGATGGATCGTTCTACGCTACTCGGCCACCTATATGGATGGAGAGGCCCGTCAGGGTGCGTTCACCGGCTGGATGTCAGCAACACTCGCCTCGGTTCTGTTGCTGGTGATGTCGGGCAACCTGATCCAATTGCTTGCCGCGTGGATTGCGACCAGCCTGCTGCTGCACCAGCTGCTACTGTTCTACCCCGAGCGGACTACCGCCCGACGGGCAGCGCGGAAAAAGGCTGTTGTGGCGCGTATCAGTGAAGGCGCGCTGGCCCTCGCGGTGGTCCTGTTGATCGCAACCTATGGCACCACGGACATTGCCTCGATCCTGTCTTCGGCAGAACCTAACGGGCTGACCATCGTCGCTGCCCTGCTGATCGCGCTGGCCGCCATCATGGCCTCGGCCCAGTTCCCGGTCCACGGGTGGCTGACCGAGGTGATGGAGGCCCCAACCCCCGTCTCGGCCCTGCTACATGCGGGCGTCATCAACGCCGGAGGGTTCCTGCTGATCCGCTTTGCCGACGTGATGCTGGCGGCACCGGGCATCATGGCGCTGCTGGTGATGCTGGGTGGGTTCACCGCGCTGTTCGGCGGTCTGGTGATGCTGACGCAACCGGCCGTGAAGACCTCGCTGGCGTGGTCGACCATTGCGCAGATGGCCTTCATGATCATGCAATGCGGGCTGGCCCTGTTCCCGCTGGCGCTGCTGCATATCGTGGCGCATTCGCTTTACAAAGCACACGCTTTCCTCAGCGCGGGTGAGGCCGTGCGCAACGTAGCAGCCATCCGCAGGCCCGGCCCAGTCGCTGTGCCAAGCGCGCGGAACGTGTTGCTGGCCTTTGCCACCGGCATCCTGATCTACGGGATCGTCGCCATGACCTTCGGAGTAGACGGCAAATCCGTTCAGGCCATTGCCCTTGGCGTGATCCTGATCTTCGGCGTCGCCTATCTGCTGGCGCAGGGTTTTGCCGATGCCGCGCCCGGCGCGTTGACCCGTCGTACTGTTGTCTATGCTGGCGTAACCTCAATCAGCTACTTCGTCTTGCAGATCATCGCCGTGCATCTGACCAAGGGCGCCTTGCCCGAAGCGCCTGCGCCCGGGCCGTTGGAGTGGACGTTGATCATTCTCGCCCTGATCAGCTTTGGCGCGGTTGCTCTGGCGCAATCCACCTTCCCGCTTTGGGCCTCGCACCCGGCGGCGGCAGGCATTCGGGTGCATCTTTCAAACGGGCTCTATGCCAACGCAATCTTTGACCGGCTGCTGGACGGATGGTCCAAGCGCCAGACTGTTTAAGAGGGGTTTCTCAAAATGTATATGAAGCACGAAAGCTATCCCGCAGCCCTTCTGGAACTGGTCGCGCTGGCCAATGACGCGGTGCGTCAAATCCCGCCGCTGTTCCCGCTTGCCTCCAACGTCGCAGTGAACCCGTTTCTGGGACAAACGCAAGAGACGCTGGCCGTAACCTCGGCCCGGTTGGCACGGGTTGCGGGCACCCGGATCACGCCGGACCGGGCTGCATTTGCGCAGAAGCTGGCAAGCGGAGAGATCACCGAAGCCGATTTGCGGGATGCCCTCGCCAGTGTCGAAAGCCGCTTTGACACGCCCAGTTTCGAAGATCTGCAAGCCGCGCTTGGGTCCGAGACCGCGAAGCTGTCCCCTCTGCCCACGGTTGCCGATCTGGCTGCCGAGGTTTCCGGCATCGACTGGCCCGGTCTGATTGACGAACGGATCGGGGCCTGGGCCGCCAGCCATTTCGATCAGGGTCAGGCCCTGTGGCAACCCAACCGCACAGGCGGTGCCTATAGCGCGTGGCGCGAGTTCGCCTCACGCGATCTGACCCCGGAAATCCACGGCCTGAAAGGGTTCGGAGCCTTCGTGGCTGGCACCAACCGCTCGCAATGGCGGGCGATTGGCCGCGCCTCTGAGGCACTGGGTGTCACCCCAGAGGCGGCCAGCACGGCATTCCATCGTTGGCTGATGACACTGGGCGGTTGGGCGCAATATGCCCGATATCTGCTGTGGCAGGCCGAATTGGAAG
Source organism: Ruegeria sp. BG9 (assembly GCF_056538305.1). NCBI lineage: Bacteria > Pseudomonadati > Pseudomonadota > Alphaproteobacteria > Rhodobacterales > Roseobacteraceae > Ruegeria > Ruegeria sp. BG9. The sequence goes on along the minus strand of NZ_JBQFSY010000005.1, from coordinate 304,615 downwards.
GGCAGACGGATACGAGCACAACCGAACTGCTGGCCATTCGCATGGTGTTCGAAGAGGCTCTGTTTGGCCTCTACCACGATCAGATTGCCGATCGCTGGGCTGAAACCATTGCCCAGCATGAGGCCCCCATCACCCCGACCCGCGATCTGGTGATCGACGCGATGCTACAGGACGCCTCGGAGCGCGCGCAACAACGCAAGCTGGCGCAAACCCTCAGCGCAGGTCAGCCGCGCAAGGTCGAAGGCCGCCCCGAGGTGCAAGCGGCCTTTTGCATCGACGTCCGCTCCGAAGTCTTCCGCCGCGCGCTAGAATCCCAGGACAGCGGGATTGAAACCATTGGTTTTGCTGGCTTCTTCGGCCTCGCCAGCGCCCACAAGGCAGCCGGGTCAGACGTGACCGAGATACGGGGGCCGGTCCTGTTGAACCCGAACGTATGCTCCCACGCGGCCGAGGGCGCGCAGGCCGACTTGAACCGCCGCTACACCGCACGGGCCAAACGGGCCTGGGGCCGGTTCAAACTGGCCGCCGTCTCGTCTTTTGCCTTTGTCGAGGCAACGGGTCCCGTCTATGCGGGCAAACTGTTGCGCGACGCTCTGGGCAAGGGCTACGGGGCCGCAAAGTTCGACCCTGCGCCGAAGCTTGACGACGGGATCGACCTGCCGACACGTGTTGCCTCGGCCAAAGCCATCCTTGGGGCGATGTCTCTGACTAGCAACTTCGCTCGTATCGTGATGCTCGCCGGTCATGGCGCGGATGTGACGAACAACCCCCATGAAAGCGCCCTGCAATGTGGCGCATGTGGCGGTCATGCCGGTGACGTCAGCGCCCGCCTTCTGGCCGGTTTGTTGAACGATCATGCGGTACGTGAAGGGCTGCGCGCCGAGAGGATCGACATCCCGGCGGACACGCTGTTTCTGGCGGCGATGCACCACACTACGACCGATAAGGTCTCTCTATTCGATCAGGATCAAGCGACGGGTCAGTGGGCTGCGCAGATCGCGCAATTGAAAACATGGCTGACCTCGGCCGGACAGCTGGCCCGGTCCGAGCGCGCCGCGCGTCTGCCGCGTGCCAAGGGGGCCAATGACATCGCCCGCCGCGCCACCGACTGGGCTGAGCTGCGCCCCGAATGGGGGTTGGCCGGATGCCGCGCCTTCATTGCCGCGCCGCGGTCTCGGACCGATGGCACGGGTCTTGCGGGTCAGTCCTTCCTGCACAGCTATGACTGGCGCGCGGATGAGGGCTTTGGCGTGTTGGAACTGATCATGACCGCCCCGGTCGTAGTCGCCAGCTGGATCAGCCTGCAGTACTACGGTTCAACCGTTGCGCCCAGCCTGTTTGGCGGCGGCAACAAACTGCTGCACAACGTGGTTGGCGGCATCGGCGTGGTCGAGGGAAATGGCGGCGCGCCTCGCCCCGGTCTGCCCTGGCAATCTGTGCATGACGGAGAAGCGCTCCAGCACGATCCGCTGCGGCTGTCGGTCATCATTGAGGCCCCACGGGAGGCGATGAACGAGACCCTCAGACGTAACGAAACCGTGAAAGAGCTGTTCGACAATCGCTGGCTGCACCTGATCGCGATGGATGAAAACGGCGATCTGGCATGGCGTTACACCAAGGATCTGGAATGGGTCGCGATGGCGCGGGCCGAGATCAGCGCCATGGCGGCTGAGTAACACCTAAGAGGCCCGGCGAGGAAATCCGCCGGGCCGTCTCACCTAAAGCGCGGCGTGGAACAGTTGCGTCAGGTTGTCTTTCGTCAGCTCAATCGGATTGCCCCCGCAGGAGGGGTCAATGATCGCACCTTCGACCAGTTCCGGAATACGATCCTCAGTCACGCCCAGTTCCGACAACTGACGCGGGATCCCAAGCGCATTATTGAACTCCTGCACGAAGTTACAGAATCCGTCGAAGCCGCCCTCGATCCCCAGATAAGCGGCAGCCTGCTGGAACCGACCCGCAATGGCGGGTGCGTTGAATTCCAGCACAGCGGGCATGCAGACCGCGTTGGTCGTGCCGTGATGGGTGTTGAACACCGCACCAATCGGATGGCTCATGGCGTGGATCGCGCCGAGCCCCTTTTGGAACGCCGTCGCCCCCATGGCCGCCGCGCTCATCATCTGCGCGCGCGCCTCTATATCAGTGCCATCCGCATAAGCGCGCGGCAGATAATCTTTGACCAACCGCATCCCCTCAAGCGCGATGCCCTGGCTCATCGGGTGGTAATGCGGGCTGGAATAGGCCTCGACACAATGGGCAAAGGCGTCCAGCCCTGTGCCTGCTGTGATGAATTTCGGCATGCCCACGGTCAGTTCCGGGTCACAGATCACCACGGTCGGCAGAACCTTTGGGTGAAAGATGATCTTCTTGGCGTGGGTCTCGGAATTGGTGATCACACTGGCGCGCCCCACCTCGGACCCGGTCCCGGCCGTGGTCGGCACCGCAATGATCGGCGCAATCACATCCTCATCAGCACGGGTCCACCAATCACCGATATCTTCAAAATCCCAAACGGACCGCGTTTGACCCGCCATAAAGGCAACCATCTTACCCAAATCCAAACCCGAGCCGCCGCCGAAGGCAATCACCCCGTCATGCCCACCCGAATTATAGGCCGCGACACCGGCATCGAGGTTCTTTTCATTCGGGTTCGGGTCCACATCGCTGAACAGACCGCGGCCCAGCCCGGCGGCCTCAAGAATATCCAACGTCGCCGTGGTGATCGGCAAATCCGCCAACCCCTTGTCCGTCACCAGCAGAGGGCGCTTCATCCCTGCCGCCGCGCAGGCCTCGGGCAGTTCCTTGATGCGGCCAGCACCGAATTTGATCGCGGTCGGGTAGGACCAGTTTCCAACAAGGCTCATGATGTTACCTTCTTCAAATGGTAGGATTTTGGACGGGTCAGGTTGTGATAGCCAATGACCGACAGGCCACCACCCCGCCCTGTATTCTTGCAGCCGGTCCAGCACAGGCCCGGGTCCAGATAATCCGCCCGGTTCATGAACACAGTGCCGGTTTCGATCTGATCTCCCACCCGCGCGGCCCGGTCCACGTCACGGGTCCACAGGCTGGCGGTCAGGCCGAATTCGCTGTCATTTATCAGAGCGATGGCCTCTTCGTCCGAGGACACTTTCATAATCCCCACGACCGGCCCAAAACTCTCATCCCGCATCACGCGCATATCATGGGTGACGTTGGTCAAGATCTGAGGCGTCAAATAGGCGCCACCGTCATCCTCGGGGAATCTCTCGATATGGGCCACCGCGCCATCCGCTACAGCCTCGACAATCTGAGCGCGCACTTCATCGGCAAAGCGCACATTGGCCATCGGACCCAGGGTCGTCTCAGGGTCCAGCGGATTGCCCAGCCTGTAGCCCTTCACAATCTCGACCGCCTTCGCAACGAAGTCGTCGAAAAGGCTTTCATGCACATAGATCCGCTCAATTCCGCAACAGCATTGACCCGAGTTGAACATCGCCCCGTCGATCAAAGTATCCACGGCGGCATCCAGATCGGCATCCTCCATGACATAGCCGGGGTCCTTACCGCCAAGCTCGGTCCCGACGCCAGTAAAGGTGCCCGCCGCCGCGCGCTCCATCGCCTGCCCACCCCCGACCGAGCCGGTGAAGTTCACGAAATCAAACGCATTTCCGGCAATCAGATCATGGGTCACATCGTGGCTGAGGAAGACGTTCTGAAACACATCCTCGGGCACACCGGCCGCGTGGAACGCCTGCGCCATCCTCTCGCCCACCAACAAAGTCTGGGTGGCATGTTTCAGGATCACGGTATTCCCGGCGATCAGCGCCGGAGCCACCGTGTTGATCGCCGTCATATAGGGATAGTTCCAGGGGGCCACCACAAAGACCACCCCTTGCGGAACGCGCTTAATGTACCGCAGAAACGTCTCATCCTCGCCCACGGCGATATCGGCAAGCGCGCTTTCAGCAATCTCCGCCATATGGCTGGCGCGTTCATTGAACCCACCAAACTCACCACTGTAGCGCACGGGCCGACCCATCATATGGGCAAGCTCAGGCACGATCTCATCATTCATCGCACCAACCGCCGCGACACCGGCCATCACAAGATCAACTCGCTCGTGCAAGGACCGCGCCGCCCAAGCCGCCTGCGCGGCGCGTGCCCGAGCCGCCGCCTCAAACGCCACGTCCCGAAATAGCACCTCCCGCTCCGCAAAAACCGACCCATCAATCGGTGAGACACACTTTAACATCTGCCCCATAGTCACTCCATTTTCCGAAAAACAGGATCCCCTGCTTCATCTGGCCCAAAATACCTCGGGGAGCGCGAGGGGCTGGCCCCTCGCTCCTGCCCTCTACGCGCGCTCAAACCCACGGGCAACTTCCCAATCGGTTACCACACGCGCAAATTCTTCGATTTCCACCTCAGCGGCCCGAGCGTAGTGATCCACCACCTCATCCCCCATAGCAGCCCGCAACATGGCCGAACCACGCAAAGCGCTCAATGCTGCACCAAGATTGCCGGGGATCATCCCCGTATCGCCCTGGTAAACGTCGCCGGTTGCCGCAGGTTGCAACTCCAATCCCTCTTCAATGCCGGCAATTCCCGCCGCCAGCATACCGGCCATCACAAGATACGGGTTCATGTCCGACCCGGGGATCCGGCATTCCACCCGAATGGCCTTGGTCCCATCTCCACACAGGCGGAAGCCAGCTGTGCGATTATCCACCGACCAAATGATCCGTGTCGGTGCAAACGTACCCTTCATGAACCGCTTGTAGCTGTTGATGTAAGGGGCCATGAAATAGGTGTAATCTGGGGCATATTTCAGCAGGCCAGCCAAATAGCTTTTCATCACATCGGACATGCCAAGCGGATCATTCTCATCATAAAAAGCGGGCGCGCCGTCTTTCCACAGGGATTGATGCACATGGCTGGAACTGCCGACCTTGTCGTGATGCCATTTCGGCAGGAACGTTGCCGCATGACCATGCTGCCAGGCGATCTCTTTCACCGCATTCTTGGCGATTGAGTGGTACTCGGCCGTGTCCATCGCTGGCGCGTATTTGATGTTCAGCTCTTCCTGCCCGGTTTCGGCCTCACCTTTCGAGTTCTCAACCGGTATTCCCGCATCCCACAAATGGTTGCGGATCGGACGCATCACATGCTCTTCCTTGGTGGTTTGGAGGATATGATAATCCTCATTGTAGCCGGAAATCGGCTCAAGATCGCGAAAGCCGTTTTTGCGGATTTCGTCAAAACTCTTCTCGAAAAGGAAAAACTCCAGCTCTGTCGCACACATCGCCTCATAGCCCATGGCTTTCAAGCGGTTGACCTGCGCCTTCAACATCGCCCGAGGCGCATGCGGCACCTCTTCATGCGTGTGATGATCGAGAATATCGCACATCACCATAACAGTGCCTTCAAGCCATGGCACCGGGCGCAGGGTCGCAAGATCGGGCTTCATAACGTAGTCGCCATACCCCCGCTCCCAACTGGTCGAGGCATAGCCGTCCGGTGTGCCCATCTCGAGATCAGTGGCCAGCAAGTAGTTGCAGCAATGGGTTTCTTCCCATGCGCCCGCAACGAAATGACCCGCGTGAAAGCGCTTGCCCATCAGACGGCCCTGCATATCAACAAAGCACACCAGAACGGTGTCAACCTCACCCGCTGAAACCTGCGTTTTGAGATGTTCGAATGTAAGTGTCGCGGTCATTCTGCCCCTCCTTCAAATTCCTGATGGCGGGCCACAGCAACGCCAAAATCTCAAATGCTACCGTGGCGACCTGTGACCGCGAACGCAACAGATCATTGCGACGTTTCGGTATGAGATTTCACAATCTGCGCCTGAGTGCCTGCAAACGCTGAAAAGACGGACGCGAGGTACTAACCGCGAGGCCTCAGACCTGCGGCTTGCGCGCGACGATCCAGACGGGATGATAGCTGAGAGAGACGCCGTTTTCGGTCTGAAACTGGCGTGTGTACTCTGCCTCAAACAGGGCCAGTGTGGATTTGGACCAGACGCTCTGCGCGCGCCCGTTGACGCCGGTCTTACGCAGATGGCGCAGAACATGCCGCGGCGTGGGGAAGTACGAGGGACGAAGGGCCTCGCCTGTCGAAAGCACCTCCAGATGCGCCCTAACGGCGGCGGCCATTTGGTCAGGGTCGCACAAACCGGGGGCACGGGCCGAGGTGCCGATTTGTTTCAGTTCCCTATATTGTTGTGGCCCAAAGCCCGAAATCACCAACCAGCCGCCCGGTGCGAGGGATCGCGCCGCCCGTTCCAACAACGCCTGCGGGTCTTCCATCCACTGGATCATCGACGCCGAGGCAAAAAGATCGACATTCTCGGGCCAGATCACCCGCCGCGCATCGCCGCAGATGAACTGCGCGCCCATCTCATCTGCCGTTTGGCGGGCTTCGGGGGCGATATCATTCAGGGTGAGGCTGTCAAAACATTGGGCCTGACGCAGAAGCCGTGTGAAATGCCCGGTTCCGCACCCCAGTTCAAATCCGCGTTCAAACTTGGTCGGGGCGCCGTGTCGGCGCATCTCTTCCACCAGTTTCTCGGCCACCCAGGCCTGTTGGCAGGCCGTGTCGTGATAGCTTTGAAAGCTACGACTGAAGCTACGCTGAACCCGGTCCGAGAGTTGCACTGTCATGCCAGCCACTCCGCCCAGCTTTGCCCCGCGCGGAAGGGGACATGAGGACCTTCGACAGTTCGAATACTATCAGCACGCGAGGCCCATGCGGCCTGTTGTGCGTTAGTAGGAACGATACGGTCTCGGGTGGGAATCCAAATACGATCAAAACCCGGATCTTCAGCTGGGCCACGGTCGATCACCGCGCGCAACTCAGCCCGAGCCGACGGGATATCCAGTTCGGGAACCTCTCCGCTGACGCCCGCGCGACGACAGAATTTAGCAAAGCTGGCCAGAGACAATTGATCCGCCGTTGCTCGGATCATGTCGGGAGCGATCCCATGCTCGACACTTGCAGGGTTCAGCGTGCCGCTGACTGCAACCAAGCGGTCTGGGCGCATCCCCGTTTGGTTCAGCCAATGCGCGGCTGAGGCGACGCCGAAAGAGAAGGCCAGCAAATTCACACGGTCGAACCGCGACAAGTCCGGCAACGGGTCATCCAGCCGGGTATAACCCTCAACGAACAGAACATTTTCCCCACCTGTGAGGCCAGAGAATGGCGCAGGACCCAACGCCCACCCCCCGAAGACGAGGATCAGATCGGGGTTATTCGAACGTGCCAGCCAGCGATGCCTCATCCAGCCCCTCCGGCGAGATCGACCATGGCCGCGGTGACGCGGCTCAGCTCATCTGGCGAGATGATGTAGGGCGGCATGCAATAGATATTGTGGCCAAACGGACGCAACCAGACGCCGGTTTTGGGGGCGAGGCCATGGGCCACGGCGGGGTCGACACGGTCTTTCATCTCGATCACGCCAATGGCGCCCAGAACCCGCACATCCACAACACCGGGCAAGTCACGAGCCGGAGCGAGTTCGTCCTGCATCTGTTGCGCAATCCCTGTGACCTCGGCCCGCCAGTCGCGTTGGACCAACTGATCGAGGCTGGCAACACCTGCGGCGCAGGCCAGAGGGTTGGCCATATAGGTCGGGCCATGCATCAGCACACCGGCCTCGCTTTCGCCGATGCCCTGCGCAACCGCCTCGGTCGCGATGGTGGCGGCCAGTGTGATGTGCCCTCCGGTCAGGGCTTTGCCGAGGCACAGGATGTCGGGCACCACGCCCGCGTGATCCATGGCAAACAGCTCGCCACTGCGGCCAAAGCCCGTGGCGATTTCATCGAAAATCAGGAGAACATCATACGCGTCACACAGCGCCCGTGCCCCCTTCAGCCAGTTCGGGTGGCAGAAATACATGCCACCCGCACCCTGCACGACAGGCTCCAGGATCAGCCCTGCGATCCTATCGCCTTTTTCCTCCAAAAGCTGTTCGAGCGCCATCAACCCGTTTTCGGCGCCATCCTCCGACCAGTCCTGATCGAACCGGATGGTCGGGCGCGGCAGAAAATGCTGGATGGACAGAGCGCCCTTGAACAGCCCGTGCATCCCGTTCACCGGGTCGCAAACGCTCATCGCTTTCCACGTGTCGCCGTGATAACCGCCCCGGATGGTGGCGAACTCTGACCGCGCGCCGCGGCCTTTGGCGATCTGGTACTGCACCGCCATTTTCAGCGCGACTTCGATGGCGACCGAGCCGCTGTCACTGTAGAAGATGCGATCCAGACCCTCGGGCAGCATTCCGATCAGCCTGCGACCCAGCTCGACCGCAGGCGCGTGTGTCAGGCCCCCGAACATGACATGCGGCAGTTGCGCCAGTTGGGCCTGCATCGCCTCGATAATGGCCGGGTGACGATGGCCGTGAACGGTACACCACCAGGATGACATGGCGTCGATCATCTGCCCGCCGTCCTCACGCGTCAGCCAGACGCCCTCGGAGCCGGTGATCAGATGCATCGGGCCGGGATCCAGCACGTGAGTGTAGGGGTGCCACAGGTGGCGGGCGTCAAATTCCAGCGGGGTCATAGAGCCCTCCGGATCGCATCAAGGTCGATGTTTTGGAACGCATCGGCCAGGTTTTCACGGGTCAGGTCCGAGAGATAGGGTATACGCCCCAAATGCCGCACCTTGCACATCTGTGCGATGGTCTGTTCGACATCCGGCTCAGGGTCGCCAACGAAGGCAACGCCAACGACATCGCACCTCGCATTGCGCAATGCCATCAGGGACAAAGCCGTGTGGTTGATCGTGCCAAGCGCGGTGCGCGCAACTAGAACCACCGGGGCTTTCCACTGCGCGAAGAGGTCCAGATAGAACACCTGCCGGTTCAGAGGGACCATCACCCCCCCTGCCCCTTCAACGACCAGAGGGCCTTCGCCCCGCGGCAATGCCAGTTGGGCAAGGTCGATCTCGACCCCCATATCCTCGGCGGACAGATGCGGCGAAGCGGGCATGTTCAGGCGATACGCCTCACGCAGCACCTCGGCCCCCGACAGGGTGCGCACGACGTCGGTGTCGGTTGCATCCTCAAGCCCGGATTGCACCGGTTTCCAATAGGTGGCTCCAAGGGCGGCCGTCAGACCGGCGGAGAATACAGTCTTGCCGACGCCGGTGTCGGTTCCGGTGATGATCAGCGCGCTCATGCGGCCTCCGATTGATATGCGGCCAAGGCGTTGAACAGGGCCGAGATATCGGCGCGATCGACATTGCCGGTGATGGAAATCCGCAAGCGCGACGTCCCGCGCGGTACGGTTGGCGGGCGGATGCCCCTGACGTCGAACCCTTGCGTTTGCAAGCCCTGAGCCATCGTCATCGTGCGCGCATCATCAACCAGAATGATCGGAATGATCTGACTGTTCAGCGCAGCCTCGGGTATCCCAATTGCGCGCGCCGCATCATGGGCATGGCCAATGCGCTGCTGGGCAGCGTCGACCAGACCTGTCTGAGTAGCCAGCGCCGCGAGGGCCGCACGAACCAAAGCAGCATTCAGAGGCGACGGCGCGGTGGCAAAGATGAAGGGGCGTGCGCGGTTGATCAGCGTGTCGATCATGACTTTTGGGCCGCAGATCAACCCTCCGGCAACGCCCAGACCTTTGCCGCAGGTGTGCAGCGTCAACAGAGGACAGTCGAGGTCATGCGCCAGCCCCCGTCCCTGAGGCCCGAAGACGCCGGTCGCATGGGCTTCGTCGACCACCAAAGCGGCGTCCTGTTCCCGCGCCAAACCCGCCAGATCGGTCAGAGGGGCCAGATCCCCTTCCATCGAATAGACGCTCTCAACTGCGATCCAAATTTGGCCCGCGCCGCCCTCGGCCCGCCACTGCCGCGCCTTTTCACGCGCGTCGCCGACATCATTGTGCCGAAACGAACGCAGATCGGCCCGGCAAGAGCGCATGCCTTCATGCGCGCTGGCGTGGACCAGAGCGTCATAGAGAACCAAATCCTCGGCCGCAGGAAGGGTTGAGAAAATCGCCTGATTGGCCTGAAACCCGCCACCCATGAACAAGGCAGCCTCGGCCCCGAAAAAGGTGGCTGCCTCGGCCTCCAGCGCTTCATGCTCGGCGTGATTGCCGCGCAAAAGCCGAGAGCCTCCAGAGCCAACCGGAACACCGCGCGCCACAGCCTCTTGCGCGGCCTCCTGTAGAAGCTGCGATCCGGCGAGGCCCAGATAATCATTCGACGCGAAATCCAATCCCGACGCAGGTGTCAGGACCCGGCGGCGATGCCGGGCCTGCAAGGTGTCGAGCATGGATCCGAGCCGAGCAGCAGCCTTCATTCAGCGGCTTCCTGGCCCGCCTGATCGCCGGCTTTCTCGGCCTGTAGACCAAGTTTGGCAAACAGGACCATATCGGTATCCTCTTCGGGGTTTTCGGCCGTCAGCAGCGTTTCACCCACGAAGATCGAGTTCGCACCGGCGAAGAAACACATCGCCTGCATCTCGTCGCTCATCTCGCTGCGGCCAGCGGACAGGCGAACGTAAGAGGTTGGCATCAGGATACGCGCCGTCGCGATGATGCGCACGAAGTCAATCGGGTCGATTGGCTCGGCATCGGCCAAGGGTGTGTCGGCCTGCGGCATCAGCATGTTGATCGGAACCGAATCCGGCGCCGGCTGCATATTGGCCAGCGTCAGCAGCATGTCGATGCGGTCGCCCGTATGCTCACCCATGCCCAGAATGCCGCCGGAACACACCTTGATTCCTGCTTCTTGCACCCGGTTCATCGTATCGATCCGGTCGGCAAAGGTCCGGGTTGTGATGACCTCGGAGTAGTAGCGCTCGGACGTGTCGATATTGTGGTTGTAGTAGTCAAGGCCTGCATCGCGCAGCTGCACGACCTGTGTGTCGTCCAGCATGCCCAACGTCATGCAGGTCTCCATCCCCATGGCCTTGACTCCTTCGACCATCGCGACCAGAGCTGCCATGTCGCGCGCCTTGGGCTCACGCCAGGCGGCCCCCATGCAGAACCGCGTCGCGCCGCCATCCTTGGCCTTCTTGGCCTCGGCCAGAACACGCTGCACCTCGATCAGTTTGGAGGCAGGCAGGGTTGAGCCGTTGCGGGCCGATTGCGAGCAATAGGCGCAATCCTCGGCGCAGCCTCCGGTTTTGATCGACAGCAGTTTCGAGGTCTGGATTTTGTTGGGGTCGAAATGCTCACGATGGACGGTTTGCGCCCGGAACAACAGATCCATCAGCGGAAGATCATGAACAGCTTGCGCGGATTTTTTGGTCCAGCTGGAATGAGGGATGATCATTTTATCTATAAAACTTTCGACAGCTTGCGTTGCGTCGAGTTTATTATCTACAAAATGTCACGACGCAACCCGGCATGCATCACAAGTTCAATATGACGCATCAATTCGCTGATCGCTGACCGAGGTCTATCCCAGAATACCCGGCAACCGCAGCCCGTATTCGCGGGCACAAGCCTTGGCATCCTCATACCCCGCATCCGCGTGACGCCACACGCCCGAGGCCGGGTCGTTCCACAAAACCCGCTCCAGCCGTTTGGCCGCTGCATCGGTACCATCGGCGCAAATGACCACGCCCGCATGTTGGCTAAAGCCCATGCCGACCCCACCGCCATGATGCAAAGACACCCATGTGGCGCCCGAAGCCGTATTCACCAGCGCATTCAGCAACGGCCAGTCCGAAACAGCGTCCGAGCCGTCCTTCATCGCCTCGGTCTCACGGTTGGGCGAGGCGACGGACCCGCTGTCGAGGTGATCCCGACCAATGACAACCGGGGCTTTTAGTTCTCCGTTACGGACCATTTCGTTGAAGGCCAGCCCGGCCTTGTGACGATCCCCAAGACCGATCCAGCAGATCCGTGCGGGCAGGCCTTGGAAGGCGATACGCTCCTGCGCCATGTCGAGCCAGTTGTGCAAATGGGTGTTCTCGGGGAACAGCTCTTTCATCTTGGCATCGGTTTTATAGATATCCTTTGGGTCACCGGAAAGGGCGCACCAACGGAATGGGCCGACCCCGCGGCAAAACAGAGGGCGAATATAGGCGGGCACGAAACCGGGGAAGGCAAAGGCGTTCTCAAGCCCTTCGTCCTGCGCCACTTGGCGAATGTTGTTGCCGTAATCCAGCGTTGGCACGCCCGCGTTCCAGAAATCGACCATCGCAGCAACATGTTGTTTCATTGAGGCGCGCGCTGCGGTTTCCACCGCTTTTGGATCGCTTTCGCGCTTGTCCTTCCACTGCGCCATGGTCCAGCCCAGCGGCAGGTAGCCGTTGACCGGGTCATGGGCGCTGGTCTGGTCGGTGACGATATCGGGGCGCATGCCACCGGCCTGCATCCGGCGGTAGATTTCGGGGAAGATCTCTGCCGCATTGCCCAGCAGGCCGACCGATTTCGCCTCACCCGCCTTGGTCCAGCGGTCGATCATCTCAAGCGCCTCGTCCAGCGTTTCGGCCTTTTCGTCCAGATACTTGGTGCGAAGGCGGAATTCGATACTATCAGGGTTGCACTCGACCGCCAAACAGCACGCCCCGGCAAAGACCGCGGCCAAGGGCTGCGCGCCGCCCATGCCGCCCAAACCGCCGGTCAGAATCCACTTTCCGGTCAGGTCGCCGCCGTAGTGCTGACGTCCGGCCTCCGCAAAGGTTTCGTAGGTGCCCTGCACGATACCTTGCGTGCCGATATATATCCACGAGCCAGCGGTCATTTGGCCGTACATCATCAGGCCCTTCTTATCGAGCTCGTTGAAGTGATCCCAGTTGGCCCAATGCGGCACGAGGTTGGAGTTCGCGATCAGCACCCGTGGCGCATCCGTATGCGTCCGCACAATGGCGACAGGTTTGCCGGATTGTACAACCAGCGTCTCGTCTTCTTCCAGATCCTTGAGACTGTCCACGATCGTATCAAAGTCGTTCCACGTCCGTGCCGCGCGCCCGATGCCGCCGTAAACGACCAACTCATGCGGGTTTTCGGCCACGTCCGGATGCAAGTTGTTCATCAACATCCGCAGCGGCGCTTCGGTCATCCAGCTTTTGGTGTTCAACTCTGGCCCGGTGGGAGGATAGATATCACGGGTGTTCTTGCGAGGGTCGGTCATGATGCAAGCTCCAATGCTGTGTCTTGGACGGCGTCCAGAATATCGAATAGCCAGCGGCGCAGACGGTCGGCTTTGCGGTCGTCATAGGACCATGGCGGGCGCTCGGTTGTCAGGTAGGAGGATTGGGCCAGCTCCATCTGAATTGCGTGGAGACCCTCGGCCGGGCGGCCATAGCGGCGCGTCGTCCAGCCGCCTTTGAACCTTCCGTTCAAGACGGTGCTATAGGGTGATGAAGCGGCAAACTCATGGGCCGCTGCCTCGATCTCAGGCGCGCAGGTCGTGCCGTTATTTGTGCCCAGATTCATATCGGGCAAAACTCCGTCAAACAGGTACGGAATGGTGCTGCGGATCGAGTGGCAGTCATAGAGGACCGCAATGCCGTGGATCGCCCTGACCCGCTCCAGTTCGGCCATCAGCGTGGCATGATAGGGCGTATGAAACGCAGCGAGGCGTTCGGCGATTTCCGCTTCGGATGGCGGCTGATCCCAGATCCCATTCCCATCGAAATCGGTCAGCGGAACCAGTGTAGTCGTGTTCTGACCGGGATAGAGCGACACGCCCGACGGATCACGATTGGCATCAATCACATAGCGGTGGAAGGTCCCGCGGACCGTCGTCGCCCCGGGCAGCAACCCGTCGTAGAGCGTGTGGATATGCCAATCCGTATCCGTCAGCGTCCTGCCCCTCGCGTTCAGCTTGGCTTGAACCTCTGGCGGTACGTGAGTGCCCGCATGGGGCAGGCCCAGAACGATGGGGCTATCGCCACGGGTGACCTCAACCGGATCCGTCACGCGCCCAGCTCCGGCATGGCAACACGTGTGCTATGCGCGATCTCACCACTGGAAATCAGGGTCGAGGCTGCCTCAATATCCGGCGCGGTATAGCGGTCTTCCCCCAAAGGCGGCACCACAGCGCGTAACCGGGCCATCACGCCTTGTAGCGTCTCACTAGTGGGCAATGGCGCGCGGAATTCGATCCCCTGCGTGGCGCAGAGCAGTTCGACCCCCAGAATACGCTCCAGATTGGTGACCATCTGACCCAGACGCCGCGCGCCATGGGCCGCCATTGAGACATGGTCCTCCTGATTGGCCGAGGTCGGCGTCGAATCCGTCACGCAGGGATTGGCGAGATGTTTGTTTTCGCTCATCAAAGCCGCCGTCGTGACCTCGGCAATCATCAGGCCCGAGTTCAGCCCAGGATTGGGGGTCAGGAACGGCGGCAGATCAAAGCTGAGGACGGGGTCCACGATCAGCGCGATGCGGCGTTGGGCGATGGCTCCGATCTCGGCCACAGCCAGCGCGATCATATCGGCGGCGAACCCAACCGGTTCGGCGTGAAAGTTACCGCCCGAGACGATCAGCCCGGCCTCGGACAGAACCAGAGGGTTGTCGGTGGCGGCGTTCGCCTCAAGCTCAAGCGTCGTGGCAGCTTGTCGGATCACGTCCATTGCCGCACCGACGACCTGCGGTTGGCAGCGGATGCAATACGGGTCCTGCACGCGGGTATCGCCGTCGCGGTGGCTTTCGCGGATCACCGATCCGGCCAGCAGGGCGCGCATGGTGGCTGCGGCTTCAATCTGGCCGCGATGGCCGCGGAGGCTGTGGATTTCAGGCTGCAACGGTGCCGTGGATCCCATGATAGCGTCCGTGGTCAGCGCCGAAGTAACCAGCGCGCACTGGGCCGCTTGCCATGCCCCAAACAGGCCCGCCAAAGCAAAAGCGGTCGAAAACTGGGTGCCGTTGATCAGCGCCAGGCCCTCTTTCGGGCCAAGCTCCACAGGCGTCAGGCCAGCTTCCGCCAGCGCCTCAGACCCCGGCATGACCTTGCCTCCATATTCAGCTTCACCCGCGCCCATCATGACAGCGGCCATATGGGACAGCGGCGCCAGATCACCAGAGGCCCCGACCGAGCCCTGCGCGGGGATCACAGGGGTGACGCCCTTGGCCAGCATGGCTTCAAGCAGCGTGATCAATTCCAGCCGCACGCCCGATGCTCCGCGCCCGAGGCTGAGCAATTTCAGGACCATCATCAACCGCGCATGCGCCCGCGGGATCGCTGGGCCGACACCGCAGCAATGCGACAGGATCAAATTTCGTTGCAGGGTCGCCGTATCCTCGGCCGCGATCTTGACACTGGCAAGTTTGCCGAAGCCCGTGTTCACGCCGTAGACTGCCGCCTCACCCGCAGCGGCATCCGCAATGCGCGCGTGGGCAGCCTGAATGCCGGGATGGCAGGCCGGGTCCAGCTGCACGGCGCATTCGTCTCGGAACACCTGCTCCAACTGCGCCAGCGAAACAGCGCCGGGTGTAAGGGTCAGGGTGGTCAAACTGCGCCTCCGAAAATGCGAGTGTGTAGCGGGTTGTAGCCGATGCGATAAGATAGCTCGGCCGGGTGAGTGACGTTCCAAATCGCCAGATCAGCGCGCATGCCAGTTGCGATCTGGCCGCAATCGCGCAAACCCAGCGCGCGGGCCGCGTTGAGGGTCACGCCTTTCAGCGCCTCTTCGGGTGTCATACGGAACAGGGTGCAGCCCATGTTCATTGCCAAGAGCAGAGAGGTCATTGGGGCAGAACCCGGATTACAATCCGTCGCCAAAGCCATCGGGACCTTGTTCTTGCGCAGCAGCTCAATGGGCGGAGATTGCGTTTCGCGCAGGGTATAGAAAGCACCAGGCAGGATCACACCAACCGTGCCCGCGCGCGCCATCGCCGCTGCGCCCTCATCATCGAGATACTCGATATGATCCGCTGACAGCGCGTCATAGCTGGCCGCCAGCTTTGCACCGCCTAAATTGGACAGCTGTTCGGCGTGCAGTTTGATCGGCAAGCCAAGCTCACGCGCCACATCAAACAACGGCACGAGTTGGCCGGGCAAAAAGGCAATCCCTTCGCAGAAGGCATCCACGGCATCAACCAGCCCCTCGGCATGGGCGGCGCGCAGAGTTGGAATGCAAATCTCACTTATATATGCGTCCGGATTGCCCTTGTACTCCGCCGGCACCGCATGGGCGCCAAGAAAACTGGTTACAACCCGCACCGGACGGTGGTCTTGCAGAGCACGCGCGGCGCGCAGCATGTTCAATTCGGTCTCGCGATCCAAGCCGTAACCGGATTTCACCTCGATTACCGAGACACCTTCGGCCAGCATCGCATCCACACGCGGCAGCGCCTGAGCGATCAGGTCATCCAAACTGGCATCGCGCGTGGCCGTTACCGTCGAGATGATCCCCCCTCCGGCGCGGGCGACCTCTTCATAGCTCGCCCCATTCAAGCGCATCTCAAACTCGACAGCGCGGTGGCCGCCGTGGATGACATGCGTGTGGCAATCGATCAGAGCGGGCGCCACCAAACGCCCCGCGCACGACGTCTCAGACAACCCGACATAGGTTTCGGGCAATGCAGCCTGCGGCCCGACCCATGCGATTTTTTCGCCCTTGATCACAATTGCCGCTGACTCGATCACACCATAGGGCGCGCCATTCTCCGCCATGGTTGCGGCGCTCAAGTCCTTCAGGATGTGGGTTGTGGGCATTTGATTCTCGCAGTGGATGCAATTCTCTCTTTTCTAGTACATTCCAATATGTTTTATGTCTATCCATAAAATGGAGAGCTACATGACCATCTTCGCGAAGCGCGCATTGCTACCAACAGGTTGGGCAGAAAATGTCAGGCTGGACCTGAAAGGCGGGCACGTTGCCGCTGTGACAGTTGGCGCTAAAGCGCAGGACGCAGATGTCACGGTCGACACCCTGTTGCCTGCGTTGGCCAACCTTCACAGCCATGCCTTTCAGCGTGCCATGGCAGGAATGACCGAATACCGACGCGCCGGGCGGGACAGCTTTTGGACGTGGCGCGATGTGATGTATCGCTTCACTGCACAACTGACGCCCGGTCAGATTCAGGCCATCGCTGCACTTGTCTATATGGAGATGCAGGAGGCCGGGTTCGCCTCCGTCGGAGAGTTTCACTATCTGCACCATCAACCCGGCGGCGCACCCTATGAGCGGCTAGCCGAGCTCTCCGACCGCATCATGGCTGCCGCCGTCGAAACAGGTATCGGCCTGACGCATCTGCCCGTCCTCTACTCCTATGCCGGGGTCGGAGAAGTGCCTTTGGAACCCGGGCAACAGCGGTTCGGCAACGACGTGACACGTTTCCTGCGACTGGTGGACGAGGCCAAAGCGGCCACCGCTGCACTTCCCGAGGACGTCCAGGTCGGTATTGCCCCACATTCTCTCCGCGCGACCTCGCCCTCGGATCTCAATGAAGTGCTGAGCCATCACAGTGGTTTGGTCCATATCCACATAGCCGAGCAGCCCAAGGAGGTTGCGCAAGTACAGGCTGGTTTGGGCGCGCGCCCGGTCGAATGGCTGCTGGGCAATACCCCTGTCGACAGGCATTGGTGCCTGATCCACGCCACCCACATGACGGATGAAGAGACGCGCGCATTGGCGGCCTCCGGCGCTGTCGCAGGCCTTTGCCCAATTACCGAAGCCAATCTGGGCGACGGCCCGTTCAACGGCGCTGTGTACCTGACCGCAGGCGGAGCATTCGGTGTGGGATCAGATTCCAATATCCAGATTTCACTAACCGAGGAGCTTCGGACGCTGGAGTACTCCCAACGCCTGCGCGACTTGTCACGCAATGTGTTGGTGGTTGGCGAAGGGTCCGTTGGACAAACCCTCTATTGCGGCGCCGCGACGGGTGGAGCGCAAGCGCTGGGTCGCAACGCGGGGCAGATCGCTGAGGGCGCTTTGGCCGACCTTATTGCCATCGACAGCAGCGACCCGGCGCTGTGCGCTTTGCGACCTGAACAGTTGCTGGACGGGCTTGTGTTTGCCGCACAAGACAGAGTGGTGACCGACCTCTGGTCGGCTGGGCGACACAAGGTCAAGGAGGGTCAACACGTGGCACGTGACCAGACCGTGACGCGGTACAGAAAAGCCATAGCCGAGATACTGCCTAACTTGTAACGCTCGGCATCCTCTTTACGCGAGGGTCGCCTGCCATACATATTATGAATAAGCTTATTGAGGAAACGGGATCAGATCGTGACGGAACAGAAGAACATCGGTTTTCAGGATATCCGTGACGAGGTGATCTACCGTATCCAAAGCCGCATCTGGCCTCAAGGCAGTTTGCTTCCAACCGAGCTGGAACTGGCCGCCGAGTTCGGCTGCGCGCGTGCCACCGTGAACCGTGCGCTTCGAGAGTTGGCGGAACAGGGCATCATCACCCGTAAGCGAAAAGGCGGCACCCGGGTCGTCACCACCCCGGTCAAACAGGCCAAACTGCCGATCACCGTTGTCCGCCAGACGATCGAGGATATGAATGCCGAATACCGTTATGCGCTTGTCAGCCGCACGCAGATCGACTGCCCCGCGTGGCTACAGGCCAAGCTGAGCCTGCAGGAAGGCGCACAAATCCTGCATCTGCAATGCATGCATCACGCCGACAACCGCCCCTTTCAGTTCGAAGAGCGCTGGATCAATTTCGATGCCGTACCTCACGTGGTAAATGAGAGCTTTGTGACCACCGGCCCCAATGAATGGCTGCTGTCCGAAGTTCCCTTTTCCAATGCTGAGATCGCCTTCTCGGCGGTTCCAGCCACCGGGCAGTTGCAAGACTTTCTTTCTGTGCCACCCGGCACACCGCTGTTCCAACTGGAACGCACGACATGGTTCCAAAGCAAACCGGTCACATTCGTCAGAATGACCTTCCATCAAGGTTATCAGATGCGGACAACCTACTAACCCTTTGGCCGGACACGATCAGGTCGTCGCAGGCTGTTTTGGCGGATTGACATGCTCGGGTTGATAGGTCGGGATCACTCCGATTGGGGGTTTTTCGCGGATGTATTCTCCGATCCGCGCCAGCATCGGTTTGCGCGGGCAATTGGGACGCGTCGCCGCCCCTAGATCGCGCAGATGGCCTGGCCCTTCGAACGGAATAAAGCAAAGCGGCCAGTTGTCCCGCTTGAACTGCTCGGCCGCCACGGCGGAAACAATCGTGCAATCGTCAGAGTGGCAGATATGACGGCAGATCGTCTCGAACCGCAAAGCGGTCAGATCAAAGCGCTTACTGATACGGCTGGAGGGATCCTGCTTGGGCAACCGTTCTTCCAGCGCATAGCCGAAACTATGGGGCAGACGGATGAAATCATGCACTGGCACCTCATCGGCGGAAATCGAAGGTAGCGTATGCAGCGGATGCCCTTCACGCAGCGCCAGAAACAGAGGCTCGGACCAGATCGAGGTGAAATCCAGCGCGTCGCTGTTGTTGATCTTGGCGACAAGCGCCAGATCCAGCGTGTGATCTTCGACCATCTTCAACATGTTTTGCGGCAGGTCTTCGATCATCGTCACCCGCATGCGCGGAAACAAAGTGCTGAACAGCTCTGAGAAATACTGCGTTAAATATGGGGCCAGCGTGGGCGTCATACCAATGGTGAAGGGCACCGCCTCGGGGTCGCGGAACTCGGTCGCTGTGTCGCGAATCTTTTGCGCGTCATTCAGCATCCGGGTTGCGATGTCGACGATTCGTGCGCCGCAGGCGGTTGGGCGGACCTCATTGTTCAGGCGCAGGAACAGCTCGGCCCCCAGCTCCTGTTCAAGCTTCTTGATCTGGTTGGACATCGCAGGCTGAGACACGTTGCAGGCCGATGCGGCCTGACTGAACTGACCGTGTTTGGCGATGGCAATGACGTATTCCAAGTCTCTGAGGTTCATGGCGGGGCAATTCAAACAATCAAATAGGTCAAGTTACCTGTGACACTACGCGGTGACCCCCTGTTTCAGAAGCCCGGACAGCGGTTTGAGGGGGATTTGACCCCCACAATTCGTCACAAATAGGTGAAACTTCGTCATCAAATAAGTGAGCGACCCGCGTTTTCCCATCGCATCGCCGTTTGAATCAAGGCCCTGACCAGCGAAGACTTCACGAAACCCGTGAGTATTTGCGTTGGTTATACCCCCAATTTGGACCATGAATTTCCGCTGACCACGGGCCAGGCCTACTGATTTGTTGCGTCGGTTGCCCGATCAAACGGGCCACCTGCATCACGCAACAAACCAGACGGAGTGACCCATGCTGTCCCAATTCGTAGAAAGCCTGCGCGCCCGTCTCTTGACCACGTCAACACTGGCGCAAGAGACCACACGTGACGGCCAAACCCTTTTCAACAACTTCTTCCAGAACACGATCGTGGATGACACGCCCGCCTTTGTTCTGGCCAATGACTTTTCGCGCTTGCTGAACTTTGGCGAGATTATCACCAACAACGCCGTCGCCGCCGTTCAGGCGCAGGGCGAGGATGTTGACGTGTTCAACTTCCGCTCGGGCGTGATTGAGGCGAATAGCGGCCCCGATACACTGGCGACCGGCATTCAGGTCACCGGCAGCGCCGCCGTGCGCAACTTCGGTGAGATCTCGGGCGACTTTAACGGCGTTCAGTTTGCAGGCGCCGACAGCTCGGGCAGCCTGGACAATTTCCGCGGCGGCGTGATCTCCTCCGACAGTCGTGCCGTGGACATTCAGGGCCAGGGCATTGATGTGCGCAACTTCGGCGACATCCTTGGCACCGGAGATCAACGCAACGGCACGATCTACACCAACAGCACCGCCGAAGATATCTCGATCTCGAACTTCACGGGCGGAACCGTGGATGCTGGCGTAGGCAATCAGGGTGCCGGGATCTCACTTCAAGTCGGGGATGAGGTTGGTGACCGCGTGGAAACCGATATTTTCAACGGCTTTGGCGGCACCATTCAGGGCCGTGGTCAGGCGGCATCGAACACCGGTCTGGCCGGTGACGGTATCCGGATCAACAACGGTGCCGAGGGCACGATCCTCGAGACCGAGATCCTCAACAGCGGGTTGATCACATCGGAAAGCACGCAAGGCACCGCAGCCGGTATCCGCATCGCGGATGGTGCAAGCGCCGAGGGCGAGATCCTGAATACCTCGACCGGGGTGATCGAGGGTGCTGCAAACGGGCTTTACATCGGTCAGGGCACGCATGATCTGGATGTTCTGAACTTCGGCACGATCCAGTCCGACAGCCGCGCGGTGAATATCGACGGCACGGGTGTGAACCTAGTGAACGGCGGCGATATCCTTGGCACGGACAGCCAGCGCAACGGCACCGTTTATGCCGACGGCACCGCCGATGATTTCGCAGTCAACAACCTGTCCACAGGCACGATCGACGCGGGTGAAGGCAATGAAGGTTCGGGCTTTGGCGCCGAGATCGCAGGCGAGAATGCGTTTTCGCTGAACAATGACGGTCTGATCCAGGGTCGCGGCAATGCCGCAGCGGGCACCAATGCCGCAGGTGACGGTATCCGCATCGGTAATGTCGGCAACGCTGGCACGTTCACCGGCTCCATCACCAACGCAGGCACCGTCCTGTCGGAAGGTGCAAACGGAACCGTCGGCGCGTTCCGCGCGGTGAACAACGTCAACTTCCAAGGCCAATTGGTCAACGAAAAAGGCGGCGTGTTCGCAGGCGTGCAAAACGGCGTCTACTTCGGGACCGGTGATCATACCGGCAGCTCGTTTGTGAACCGTGGAACCGTCACGTCGGACAGCCGTGCGGTGAATATCGACGGTGAGGGGCTTGAGGTCGTCAACGAAGGCGAAATCCTCGGCACCGGCAACCAGCGCAACGGCACCGTCTATGCCGATGGCACTGCCGACAACTACACCTTCAACAACACCGGTCTGGTTGATGCGGGTCTGGGCAACAACGGCTCGGCCGTGTCGCTGCAAACCGGCGATGTCGCAGGCGATATCGTGTCGGCAGCCATTCTGAACGAAGGCACCCTGCAAGGTCGCGGCGACGCGGTTGAGGGCAATCAGGTCGGCGATGGTCTGCGCCTGTTTACCAGCCAGTCCGAGGCCGGATTTGCCGGAGTGGTCGTCAACGAAGGCCTGATCGCAGGGTCCGAGACCTCGGACGCAGCCGCAGGTATCCGCGTTGACGGTGGCCTGAAACTTCTGGGGGCGATCCTGAACGAAGGTGAGATCCGCGGGACGGTCAATGCAATCGACGCCTCGGATGCGGGTGACGTGACCATCGTCAATGACGACGAAGGCGTGATCAACGGCAACGTCCTGCTGGGTGCGGGCGATGACATCTTTGTCGATCTGGGCACCACCAACGGCAATATCGACGGTGGTGCGGGCGACGACGTTCTGATCGCTGGCGATGCGGACAATGTTCTGACCGGTGGTCTGGGCAATGACTTCATCGACGGTGGCGACGGTATCGACACAGCCGACTTCTCGGATCTGGATGTCGCGGTCGAAGTGCGCCTGGGCGCCAATGGCAACGGCACAGCAACCCGCGATACGGGCTTCAAAGTCTCGGTCAAGGACGCCGTGGTCTCTGCCCCTGGTCAGTTCGGCGCGAACATCGCCAACGGTGCGGCCTTTGTGGAACAGGCGCTTCAAGGCAACCTGTACTACAACATCCACACATCGGACTTCCCAGGCGGCGAAATCCGCGGGCAACTGCTGGTGGACAGTGTCGAAACCGAGCATGGCATTCGCACCGTCACCCTCAGCGGCGGTCTGGACGCGGCGCAGGAACCGGGGCCGACCTCGGACAGCGAAGCCACCGGCGAGGCCTCTCTGGTCATCACCCAAAACCTGCGCACAGGTGAGGTGACCTATTCCAGTGAGCTGACCGTTGTGGGCCTGAACGAGGCCGACCTGAACACGCCGATCCCGGGTGTTGTCTCGGCTATCCATCTGCACAACGCTCCGGCTGGCAATAATGGCCCGGTCGTACAAGACACGTTGGTGGATGCAGGTGCCACGCTGGACGTGAACGCCACAGGCGGCACAGGCGTCATCGGTCAGGACGTCATCGACAACCAGATCGAGGTCGATGTTCTGCAGTCGATCGAGAATGTTATCGGGTCCGACGATGGTGACATCATCATCGGCAGCGATCTGGACAACAAACTCAGCGGTGGTGACGGCGATGACCTGATCTTGGGGGAGGGTGGCAATGACATCCTGATCGGCGGTGCAGGTGCGGATACCTTCACCTTCGGCGCGAATTTCGGAAACGACGTGATCCAAGACTTCGAGGTTGGCCTCGACCAGCTGCAGTTCGGCGATTTCGGTCCCGATTTCGGCGGTGCGGTGAATGTCGCACAGGATGGGAACGACGCCGTGATCTCGTTCGGAACCGAAGGCTCGGTCCGTCTGGCGGGCGTCAACACCACCGAACTGACCGAAGACGACTTCGTCGCTTAATTGAAAACGGACGGGGCGGCATTGACCGCCCCGTTTGCCAAACCGGAAAAGGGCAAGACGATGTTTCAGAAATCCACCCCCGTACAAACCGCATGGGCCTCGTTGCGCAAAGGGTTTGTTGCCGTCGCTTTCTTCAGCCTGTTTCTCAACCTGCTGATGCTGGCCGGGCCGCTTTACATGCTGCAGGTCTATGACCGGGTCCTGACCAGCCAGAATGTCGACACGCTGATCGCGCTGACCCTTCTGCTGGGCGGCGTCTTTGTCGTGATCGCCTGTCTCGACCTGATGCGGATGCGCATCCTGGGCCGCCTGGCCGCCCGGTTCGAAATGGCCGTCGGTGCGCCTGTTCTGGGGGCCGCCATGCGCCGCCGGGTTCAGGGCGAGGCGCAGAGCGCTGAGAATCTGGTCGACGACGTCAACGGATTTCGTGAGTTCATCTCGGGCTCGACCCTGACCGCCTTTTTCGACGCGCCGTGGATTCCCATTTACCTGCTGGTCCTCTATGTCCTGCACCCGCTGCTGGGTCTGCTGGGACTTGCCGGAGCCGTCACCCTGACCGTCATGGCGCTGATCAACAACGCCCGCGCGCAGAAACCGATGCGAAACGCCGCCGAGGCCCGAGGGCGCTCGGACGCGCTGTTCAAGACCTCGGATCGCAATGCCGAACTGGTCCAGGCTCTGGGTATGAAATCTGATCTGGTGCGCCGCTGGACCGCCCTCCAAATCGACGCCCACGCGCACAAAACACGCGCAGCTGATCGTATCGCCGGTTTTTCGGTATTGTCGAAGACCATTCGCATGGGCCTGCAATCAGCCATTCTTGGCTTGGGCGCGGCCCTTGCAATTACCGGCGAATCCACCGCTGGCGTCATGATCGCCGCCACCATCGTGTTAGCGCGCGCGCTGGCGCCGATTGATCAGCTCATCGGCCAATGGCGTGGTTTTCTGGCCGCGCGCGGTTCCTACGCCAAGATCAATGCGCTGACAGAGGAGTTCGCCGAAGACACTCCCAATCTGCATCTGCCGCGCGCCTTCAAAACGCTGGACGCGAAAATCGCTCAAGCCGGGCCGCCGCGCGCGATCAATGCCACCATTCGGGGTATCGACTTCGATCTGGCCGCGGGCGACGTTCTGGCTGTCATTGGCCATAGCGGCTCTGGCAAGACGACGCTGGGTAAGATGCTGGCCGGGATCTGGCACCCGCAACGGGGTGAGGTTCTGCTGGATGGCAGCCCGATGTCGAAATGGAACGCCGAGGATTTGGGCAAACAGATCGGCTACCTGCCGCAGGATGTCGAGCTATTCGACGGCACGATCCGCGAAAACATCGCGCGCTTTTCGGTCGCCATCGACGACGCTGAGGTTTTCCGCGTCGCGCAGGAGGCGGGCATTCATGAGATGATCAGCGCCCTGCCCGAAGGCTATGAAACGCGCATCTGTCAGGGGTTCTTTCTGTCCGGCGGTCAGCGGCAGCGTCTGGCCCTGGCCCGCGCGCTTTATGGTGATCCGTTTGTGCTGGTGCTGGACGAGCCGAACTCGGATCTGGATGCCGAAGGGGAACAGGCCTTGCGCGATGCAATTCTGGCCACTCAGGCCCGCGGCTCCATCGCCATCGTCATGACCCACCGCCCCGCAACATTGCAGGCCGCCAACAAGGTCATGGTTATGCGGAACGGGTCCCAGACACAGTTTGGCGACAAGGATGACGTGCTGAAAGTCAATCGCCGGAATGTTCTGGACAGCTCGGGCAAGGGCACCCGCCCGACCCCTCAGCCCGTCCCGGAAACGCAAATCACAGGAGCAGCCCAATGATACAGATTGTCCCGCACAACGCCTCTCGCAATGCGCTGTCGCTGAATGAGGCAGAGTTCATCGACATCTCGGACGCTTCCCCCCGGATTGGACGCTATGTCTGGGTTGGCGTGATCACCCTAATGGCCTTTGTCGGAGGCAGCGCCTACTGGGCCTTCGCCTCGAAACTGGACGGGGCGGTGGTTGCCCCTGCCTCATTCGTGGTCGAAGGCGATCGCAAAACGGTCGAACATCTGGACGGCGGCATCATTCGCGACATCCTGATTGCCGACGGAGATTTCGTTCAGGCCGGTCAACCTCTGATCCGGCTGGACAGCACCGACATCGACGTCGACCTGAACGTGCTGGGCAGTCAGATGGGTGAACTTTCGGTGCGCCGCGCTCGCTTGCTGGCACAGATGAGCGGTCAGGATCGGTTTGATGAGGCCTCGGCCACGGCCGGTTTTCAGGCGGGAATGGAGAGGCTGCACTGGACGTCCGCCTATCTGACGCAAAAACAGCTGTTTGACGCCGAAGCCCGCGCCCGCCAGACAGAAACCCGGATCAACGAACAGCGGATCTCGGGCCTGAAGGATGAGGCGCAGGGGCTGACCGAGCAGCGCGTCAGAACCCAGAATCAGATCGAGATCACGCTGACCGAACTGACCAACCTGCAGACCCTGCTGGACAAGGGGTTGGTGTCAGCCACCCGCGTCAGCTCGCGCCAGATTGAGCTGCAGCGTCTCTACGGCGTCGATGCTTCGCTGCGCACCCAGATCGCGCAGGCTGAAAATCAAGTTAGAGAGCTGGAACTGACGCTGATCAGCCAGCAAAAGCTGCGGGATGAGGTGATCGCGGGTGAGCTTGCGGTGGTTGAAGCGCAGCTTGATCTCGTGCGCCCGCAATATGCAGGCACCGCCGAGCGTCGCAAGCGGATCGAACTGTTGGCCCCGACCAGCGGGCGGGTGGTCAATCTGGCGGCCTCGACCACGGGCGGCGTCATTCGTCCGGGCGAACACATCATGGACATTGTCCCGGCGGATCAGGCGCTGATTGTCGAGGCGCGGGTCAAAACCGGTGATATTGACAAGCTGCGGATCGGCCAGTCCACCCGCATCCGCTTGTCGGCCTTCGCACAGGCAGACGTCCCCGAGGCCAGCGGCAAGATCTTCGATATCTCGGCCGACGCGTTGGAAGACGAACGCACGGGCGAGCCCTACTACAAGGCGCGGGTCAAACTGGATGCCCAGCAGCCCGACGCGGTGGCCGCGCTGGATCTGGTGCCCGGCATGCCGGCTGATCTGTTCGTCAATACCGGCGAGCGGGCCGTGATCGCCTATCTGTCACAACCCATCAGCGACCGGTTGGCCAAAACCTTTATTGAGTGAGTGGGTACCCAGGTAACGAGTAAAATTTTAACCAGTGGGAATGGTCTGCAGATGGGGCTGCAGGCCATTTCACTTTGTCAAACGCCGTAACGAGCCATGAACATATCGACAGCTTGCAGGGCAACCTCGTCGATCTCCGCTTGGGAGAACTCTTCCTGGATGCCAAAGGCGGCGCGCAGCCATAGGCGCACTTTGCACAGCTCGGCGAATTGTTCTGCTGCGATCGTCACGTCCTCGATCACCAATTCGCCTTTGGCGACGGCCTTTTCCAGATACTCGACCATCTTGCGCTGACCGTTCTGAGGCCCAGCTTCATAAAAAACGCGTCCAAGTTCCGGGAAACGATCCCGTTCAGCCACGCAAACGCGGAAAATCTGGCGATTGAAGTCCGAAACGAAGAAGCTGACCAACTGCGTCGCGGTAATCGTCAGAACCTCACGCGCTGGTTTGGTTTCGTCGATCATCGAGATCACGCGCTCAGCCATGCGGCGGCACTCGGTTTGCGCCACCTCAATAAACAGCAGGCGCTTGTCGGGGAAATAGCTATACAGCGTCGCTTTTGAGACACCCGCCGCCCGCGCGATGTCATCCACGCTGGCCCCCTCGAACCCATCCGCGAGGAAAACCTCTCGGGCCCCGCGCAGAACCTGGTCGAATTTTCGGCCGGTGCGCAGGATGGTGGCGGATTGGGTCATGATGGCTCCTACAGCGGGTTGTGGAACGAATTTATAAACCGATCTGTTCAGACACAAGGATTCTTGGTGTTTTCTGACGGGCCGTCACACAAAACGCCGTTCGATCCGTGACTTGCAGGTCGCGCAATCCATGTTAGGAGGGTATCCATGGTCGAGATCTTTCTGCGCACCCTTCCATTCTTCGTGATCATCGGCCTGGGTTACTGGGCTGGGCGCACGCGGTTTTTCACAGAGGAAGCCACCGCCTATCTGACGAAATTCGTCTTTTTCTTTGCCCTGTCGGCCATGCTGTTCCGCTTTGCCGCCACCCTACCCTTTGCCGAGATCTTCAATGGGCGGCTGATCATCGGTTATCTGATCGGCACACTTGCGGTCTATGCTCTGGCGTCACTGGTTGCGTGGATACGGGGCCTCGACATCCCGACCGCAGCGGTTGAGGCCCAGTGCGCCGCCATCGGCAATGTCGGGTTTCTCGGTCTGCCCATGTTGGCCATGCTGCTGTCCGAGGCTGCGATCGGGCCTGTCATGCTGATCCTTGCGGTGGATCTGGTGGTGTTTTCCTCGCTCATAGTGATCCTGATCAATGGCGGCCGGGACGGAAAGCTAACGGTCAAAACGCTGCGCCTGATCGGGTTTGGGTTGCTCAAGAATCCGATGATCGTGTCGATCTCGGCCGGATTGATCTGGTCGGCGCTGCAGATTCCGGTGCCCGGCCCGATGAATGATTTTCTGACCATTCTGGGTGGGGCCGCAACGCCCGGAGCACTGTTCGCAATCGGCGCCTCGCTGGCTGGGAAATCGGCCGAACGGGTCCAAATCGCGGGCTGGCTGAGCTTTTGCAAGCTGATCGTCCACCCCGCCTGTGTCGCCGTCGCCCTGCTGTGGCTGGTTCCAGTCGATACATTCTCAGCCACGGTTGCAATTGCCGCCGCTGCGCTACCGGTTGCGGGCAACGTCTACATGTTGGCGGCGCATTATGGGGTCGCGCCTCATCGCGCCTCGGCGGCGATCCTGCTGTCTACGGCGGCCAGTATTCTGACGGTTCCGCTGATCATCGGATGGCTTACCGCTCTGTAAACGCGCAACCCCACCAAAAAGTCATGCACATAGCGACTGCCGCACTTTACGCGGCGTCCTTAGGGCGATAGCCATGGCGCGACCCTAGATTAAGGACTCGACCAGATGGAAACCCTTTCGGAAAATGCCTGTTTTGGTGGTGTGCAAGGTGTCTACCGCCATGCCTCGACCACCTGCCAATGCGATATGACCTTTGGCCTGTTCCTGCCTGCCGAGGCCAAGGACGGCCCCGTTCCGGTGTTGTGGTACCTGTCTGGCCTAACCTGCACCCACGAAAACGCGATGACCAAGGCTGGCGCACAGGCCTGGGCCGCCGAACAGGGCATAGCAATTGTGTTTCCAGACACGTCGCCCCGCGGCCAAGGCGTCGCCGACCACGAAGACTATGATCTGGGCCAAGGCGCGGGTTTCTACGTCAACGCAACGCAAACCCCGTGGGCCCCACATTTCAACATGTGGGACTATGTGGCCGAGGAACTGCCCGCGCTGATCGCCGAGAATTTTGCTATCGACATGGATCGTCAGGCCATCACCGGCCATTCGATGGGTGGCCATGGTGCGCTGACACTGGCGATGAACCTGCCGGGGCACTATCGCTCGGTCTCGGCCTTTGCGCCCATTTCGAACCCGACGGGCGCGGATTGGGGCCGCAAACAGTTGAGCGCATATCTGGGCGATGATGAGGCCGTTTGGGCCAAGCATGACGCCTCGCTATTGATGAAAGAGGTCGGATTTGACGGCCCGGTCCTGATCGACACGGGTGCGAGCGACCAGTTCATCGACCTTTTGCGCCCCGAAGCACTGGCGTCGGCCATCGCCGAGCGCCGACAGCAGGCGACCTATCGTCTGCAACCAGGCTATGACCATTCCTATTTCTTTGTGTCCACCTTCATGGAAGACCACATCACGTTCCACGCCGAAGCGCTGTACGGAGACTGAGGCATGAGCAAGTATGACTATGACCTGATCATCATCGGGTCTGGCCCTTCGGGCCGGTCGGCAGCGATTCAGGCGGGCAAGCTGAAGCGTCGGGTGCTGGTCATCGACCGGCACGATCGTTTCGGAGGCGTATCGGTGCATACCGGCACGATCCCGTCCAAAACCCTGCGTGAAACCGTGCTGAACCTTTCGGGCTGGCGTGAGCGCAGCTTTTACGGCCGCTCCTACCGGGTCAAGGAGCAGATCCGCGCCGAGGATCTGAAGGCCCGGCTGCACATGACGCTGGACCACGAAGTTGACGTGCTGGAGCATCAGTTCAACCGAAACCATGTGGATACCCTGAACGGGCTGGCCTCGTTCACGGGCCCGCATGAGATCGAGGTGGCGACGGATAGCGGTGAGAAAACCCGCCTGACCGCCGCAAAGTTCCTGATTGCGACCGGAACCAAAACCTATCGCCCGGACTATGTGCCTTTCAACGGCAAAACCGTTGTGGATGGCGATGAATTCCTTGAAATGGCCGAGATCCCTCGGTCGTTGGTCGTGATCGGTGCCGGGGTGATTGGCGTAGAATACGCCACTATGTTCTCGGCCCTGGATGTCCGTGTCACCCTGATCGAGCCGCGCGACACCTTCCTTGATTTCATCGACAAACGCCTGATCCACGATTTCACCCATCAGATCCGCGAAAATGGAGTGGATCTGCGGCTCGGCTCGGCCGTCGAAAAGATCGAAGATGCGGGCGAGCATGTCGAGGTCACTCTTGAAAACGGTCGTCACGTCCGGGCCGAGATGCTGTTGTTTGCTGCCGGTCGGATGGGCGCGACCTCGACGCTGAATCTGAAAGCTGTGGGCGTGGAAACCGATCACCGCAACCGGATTAGCGTGGATCGCAAGACCTACCAAACCGAAGTGCCGCATGTCTACGCTACTGGCGACGTGATCGGGCACCCTTCGCTGGCCTCAACCTCTCTGCAACAGGGGCGCGTGGCGGCCTGTCACGCGCTTGAAACCCCAACCTTGCCGGAAAGCCCTTGGTATCCTTACGGGATCTACTCCGTGCCCGAAATCTCAACCTGCGGCATGTCCGAGGAAGAGTTGCAGGAGCGCGGTATCCCATACGAGGTCGGCGTAGCGCGGTTTCGCGAAACCTCGCGCGGGCATATTATGGGGTTGGAACATGGCATGTTGAAGATGCTGTTTTCCCTGAAAACCCGCCGGGTGCTTGGTGTGCAGATCGTGGGCGAAGGCGCGACGGAGCTGATCCATATCGCGCAGGCCGTACTGAACCTGAAAGGCACCGTGGACTACTTCGTGCAAAACACGTTCAACTATCCGACGCTGGCCGAGGCCTATAAGATCGCGGGTTTGGATGCCTTCAATCGGATGCCGATCCCCGAAGAGTTCAAGGTCAAGAAAAAGCCTGTTGAACCCGCAAAGAAAGAGGCAAAGAAGGCGTGACAACGCTCTATGTCGATGGAGACGCCTGCCCTGTGAAAGCCGAGGCTGAGCGGGTCGCCACCCGACACAAAGTGCCTATGGCGCTGGTGTCGAATGGCGGGTTGCGGCCATCGGCAAACCCTCTGGTGCAGGTCGTCATTGTGGCCGAGGGCGCGGATGAGGCGGACAAATGGATCGCCG
This sequence comes from Ruegeria sp. BG9, assembly GCF_056538305.1. Taxonomy (NCBI): domain Bacteria; kingdom Pseudomonadati; phylum Pseudomonadota; class Alphaproteobacteria; order Rhodobacterales; family Roseobacteraceae; genus Ruegeria; species Ruegeria sp. BG9. Next base: position 273,742 of record NZ_JBQFSY010000005.1, on the reverse strand, counting down.
AGCGTTGCGGAACCGGCGATGTGGTGGTTACCTCGGACATCCCGCTGGCGGCTAAGTGCGTCGAGGCCGGTGCTCGTGTGCTGCGGCCAAATGGAGAGGCTTTCACAGCTGCCAATATCGGCCAGCAACTGGCGATGCGCGACCTGATGGCGGATCTTCGGGCTGCAAACCCTCTGGGCTCAGGAGGTGGCGGCAAACCGTTTGGAAAGGCCGATCGCTCGCGGTTCTTGGACGCTCTGGAGCGGGAATTACGAGCAGCGCTGCGCGGCTGACCCTCCCGTCAGTCAAGGACGCATCAAAGATGCGCCCTCGCCTGTTGGGCCAAGCAGCGCGTGCCGCGCTGAGGGTGCGCCCAGCTATGCAGCGGCGGGGGTTGGACCTCGGTTCTCGCGAATGGGCAGGTGGACAATCGCGCTAAACGCGCCCACGGCGATACCGATCCACCAAACCATTGTGTAGTCGCCATAGACGTCATACATCCGACCGCCCAGCCAGATACCAAGGAAACTTCCAAGTTGGTGGCTGAGGAAGACAATTCCATACAGCGTACCCATGTAGCGCAGACCATAGAGATGCGCGACCAGACCGGATGTCAGCGGTATTGTAGCCAGCCAGAGAGAGCCCATAGCCAACGAAAAAACGATGACCGAAATTGGGGTGATCGGAAACATGATGAACACGACAGCAGCCAGCGTGCGCGCCGTATATACGATGGCCAGCAAGTATTTCTTAGGGAAGTGGTTCCCAGCCCAGCCTGCCAAAAGCGTGCCGCCGATATTAGCCAGCCCAATCAGCGAAATGGACAACGCACCCAAGGCGGACGTGGTCGTTATGCCTATCGAATGCAGCACGCCGCCCGGCTGGATGGGGCCGCACATCTCGGTCACGAACGCTGGGAAGTGAGCTGTGATAAAGCCGAGCTGATAACCGCAGCTGAAAAAGCCAAGAGAGATCAGCGTGTAAGACGGGTCTCGGAGAGCACGCCCTAAGATTTGACCCATGCTTTCTTCCAACTCGGCCTTACTGCTTTGCTGAGGCGCGCGCATGAAGGGCAGGATCAGCACGAGGCAGAGAATGGCGACGGCGAACACGATATAGACCTGATGCCAGGGCAGGAAGGTCAGCATCCATTCGGCCGTGGGCGCACCCAGAACCTGACCGAAACTGCCCGCTGCCGTGACGATGGCCAAAGACATGGATCGGTTTTCATCAGAGGACGCCCGCCCAACCACGGCCAGAACCACGCCGAAGCCGGTCCCTGCAATGCCGAACCCGACCAACCATGCGTAGATCTGGTGTTCAAACGGAGTGACGGACCAAGCTGAGAGCACCATACCAGCGGCATAAGTCAACGCACCAAGAACGATGGCCTTTCGGTCGCCGATCTTTTCAGCGATAGCGCCAAAGATCGGCTGCCCGATCCCCCAGGCCAGGTTCTGGATCGCAATTGCCATTGAGAAATCGGTGCGCAGCCAGCCGAACTCAGAGGCGATCGGAATCTGGAACACCCCGAACGAGGCGCGCACCGCGAAACTGACTGTAATGATGATACAGCCCACGATCAGAATTGGATTCAGCAGACGTGCGGAGTGCGGCATTAGGACCTCAGACAAACAAGTCTTGCGACGCTACTGTTTTTCGTCGGCCCGTCAATTCAGTAGATTTGCGGTTCGACATAAGGAAAATTGATGCGTGCCTGAAAATGCCTACTTTTCAACGCGTAGTGCGGGCGCTATGGCTCAAACCCATGACGGATCTGATTTCGCTTTATAACGAACGTATCTCCGATGGGTCCCTGACGCGGGATGACGCGCAGGAAGCCGTTCTGCCGCATTTCGAGCGTATCCGGGCCGAGTTGAGCGCGCCGGTGAAGCGGGGATTGTTCCGCAAGGCTCCGCCGCCGCCCAAAGGGTTGTACCTGTGGGGCGGGGTTGGACGTGGGAAGTCCATGCTGATGGATATGTTCGTCGATGCGCTGGAAGATATACCGGCGCGGAGGGTACATTTTCACGCGTTCATGCAGGAAATCCATGCGGGTATGCACAAGGCACGCAAGGAGGGTGTTGAAGACGCGCTGGCCCCGGTCGCGCAGGAGGTCGTGAAATCTGTCAAGCTGCTGGCGTTTGACGAAATGCAGATCACCGATATCACCGATGCCATGATCGTCGGACGCCTGTTTGATCTGCTGCATGCGGGGGGGGTGGTCATCGTAACGACCTCGAACCGGCATCCGGATGAACTGTACAAGGACGGTTTGAACCGACAGCTGTTTTTGCCCTTCATTGCCCATATCAAAGAGCAGCTTCAGGTGTGGGAGCTGGTCTCGCCGACCGACTACCGCCAAAACCGCCTTGAGGGCGCGCCGGTCTATTTCTCGCCAATTGGCCCGGAAGCGCGTGAGAAGATACGCGCCGTTTGGACGGATCTGTCAGGCGGCACGGCAGAGCCCTTGATCTTGCAGGTCAAAGGTCGCGCTGTTGAGCTCCCAGCTTTTCGCAATGGGGTTGCGCGGGCCTCGTTCTACGACCTGTGTGGACGGATGCTGGGTCCCGGGGACTATCTGGCTATCGCCGAAACGGCCAAGGTTTTGGTGTTGGAGGATATTCCCCGCCTGTCGCGCAACAACTTCAATGAGGCCAAACGCTTTGTGACGCTGATCGACGCGCTGTATGAGGCCAAAGTTCGGTTGATCTGTTCTGCAGCGGCTGAGCCCGAGATGCTTTATGTCGAGGGCGAAGGTACTTTTGAATTTGAGCGAACCGCTTCTCGCCTAAGGGAAATGCAGGACCAGGATTGGGGGAAGTAGGGGCGTTGCCAAGTCTTCGATCGCACTGTTGGTTGGCACACGTCGCACTTGTCAATTTTGGCCAAATGCCTTGATGCCGCGGCAAATAGATTGGTGCCAAGGCGATCACCGCGCCATTAATTTAATGCGGTCAGGATATTTGGACGGCGCGGATGGCTCCATAGCCGCCATCCATCGATACGACGAATTGCTGCGTTCGCATTCCGCCTTGCAGGCATTCGAATTGCGTCAGACTATCCGAGGCGATGGTTCCTGAAACACAGCAAAAAAATGTAGCATTTTTTCAGAATACTTTTACCTTGTGGTCAAATTTGGGGGAAGATGAATGCTAGACATCATCATTAGACAAGCCCAACTGCCGGATGGCCGAGGGCCGTTGGATATTGCGATCAAGGGTGACCGCGTCACAAAGATTGCCCCCAAGATCGAGGCTGAAGCAGGCGAAGACATTGACGCGGCTGGGCGCTTGGTTTCGCCCCCGTTTACCGACCCGCACTTCCATATGGACGCGACCCTGAGCCTTGGAACGCCTCGCATGAATGTCTCGGGTACATTATTGGAAGGCATCGCGCTTTGGGGCGAATTGAAGCCCCTGCTGACACCCGAAGCAGTAATTGAACGCGCCATGCGATATTGCGACCTTGCCGTATCGCAGGGATTGCTGGCCATCCGATCGCATGTGGATGTTTCATCCACACCTTTGGTTGGCGTTGAAGCGCTGTTGGAGGTCCGCAAACAGGTCGCTCCCTATATTGATCTACAATTGGTAGCATTTCCGCAAGATGGCCTTTACCGCGCAGAGAATGCGGAAAAAAATTTGATCCAAGCCCTTGATATGGGTGTCGATGTCGTGGGCGGCATCCCGCATTTTGAGCGTACGATGTCGGAAGGTGCACGGTCGGTCAGAAGACTGGCCGAGATAGCGGCGGACCGAGGCCTGATGCTGGATTTGCATTGCGATGAAAGCGACGATCCAATGTCGCGCCACGTGGAAACCTTAGCCTATGAGACCACGCGCCTTGGGCTTGGCGGGCGGGTAGCGGCAAGTCATGTCACCGCGATGCACTCGTATGACAATTACTATGCATCGAAGCTCATACCGCTAATCGCAGAAAGTGGCATGAACGTGGTGCCCAACCCGCTCATCAATATAACGCTGCAAGGTCGCTCGGATACCTATCCGCGTCGTCGGGGGTTGACCCGAGTGCCAGAGCTGCGCGCGGCAGGTGTAAATGTCGCCTTCGGGCAGGATTGCACGATGGACCCGTGGTACTCGCTTGGTTCCGCCGACATGTTGGAAGTGGCTCACATGGGCGTGCATGCCGTGCCGATGACATCCCGCGAGGCGATGGAGTGGGCGTTTACGTCCGTTACTCAGAATGGTGCCAAGGCAATGGACTTGCCCGACCCGACGATCCGCGAAGGCGGCCCCGCGAATATGGTTGTGCTGCAAGCGAAGGACCCGATCGAAGCAGTTCGCATGAAAGCCACCCGGCTTGCCGTTATAAAAAACGGAAAGGTGTTGGCCCGCACAGAACCACGAATGGCCGCGCTTTCTTTGGCTGGCCGTCCCACGACCCTGGATCCCGCAGACTACGCGCCCAGGCCCAATACTCAGGAAGCTCAATAACAAGAAGAATTGCCACCAACAGAAGAGGATCTACCAATGAAACTCAACACAACCCGCCGTCAATTGATGGTCGGCGCTGCGGCCACGCTGGCCCTGCCGGCTTATATCCGTCGCGTGAATGCGCAATCTGCGATCCGCGTCGCCGGCGTGCACATGTCTCCGGTCGAAAATGCGTGGAACAGCCGCATTCACCTGGCGATGCAGGAAGCCGCCGGCGCTGGCCTTATAGAGTATGAGTTTTCAGAAGGAGTAGCTCCGACCGACTATCCCCGCGCGATGCGCGAATATGCCGAGGGAGGTGCGCAAATCATCTGGGGTGAATCTTATGCTGTGGAGCGTGAAGCACGCGAAGTGGCGGGTGACTACCCCGACACCGCGTTTCTGATGGGGTCTTCCGGTGGGCCAGAAGGTGACAATTTCGGTGTCTTTGGCACACGCAACCACGAGGCAGCCTATCTGGCCGGTATGCTCGCGGGTCAAATGTCCGAAAGCAATGTCTATGGCTCGGTCGGTGGTTATCCGATCCCCGAGGTGAACCTGTTGATCAATGCTTTCCGCATGGGCGTAAGCGAAGTGAACCCAGACGCCACCTTCGTCAACGGCTTTATCGGTGCATGGTTCGATCCGGCCCGCGCGCAGGAAGCTGCGATTGCCCAGATCGATGCGGGCGCGGACATACTGTTTGGTGAGCGCATTGGCACTGCGGATGCGGCCCAAGCGCGAGGTGTAAAGGCCATCGGTTCGCTCATCGACTATACTCCACGCTACCCGGGCACGGTTTTTGCCAATGCGATCTGGAATTACGGTCCCACAATCGAGGCCATCGTGGCGGATGTTCAGGCCGGCAATCCAACAGGTCGTAACTACACGGAATATTCTTTTATGGCCCATGGCGGCAATGAACTGATCTATGTCGCCGATGAAGTGCCAGCCGACGCCATCCCGGGGATGGAGGCCAAACAGGCCGCGATTCAATCCGGTGAGTGGGACGTTCCGATTGATGAAAGCGAGCCCTCCTGATCCAGAGGGTCTTGACGTGACCGATGCCACGGCTCTTGCAGCTGCCATCACGGCAGGGCAGATGTCTGCCTGCGAACTGATGGAATCCAGCCTTGCCGCCTGCCACGCACGGGCGGATTTGGGGGCCGTGGTATATCTGGACGAAGAAATGGCCCGCGATGGGGCAAAAGTGGCAGACGCTTTGCCACCAGACCGGCGCGGTCCATTCCATGGGGTTCCGTTTTTAGTGAAAGGCCTCGGCGGATTCGCAAAAGGGCTGCCGGCGGCGGCGGGATCTGCAGCAATCCGTGCGCGATGTCGTAGACCCAAAAGTGACAGCCACCTGCTACAACATCTTCGCCGAACCGGCGTGATCCCTTTCGGCTTGACCGCAACACCGCCGTTTGGCCTTTCACTTACATGCGAACCCGATGGCATGGCTGCGACGCGCAATCCATGGAACCCTGCACTGTCACCCGGTGGTTCATCCGGCGGCGCCGCGGCCGCGGTTGCGGCTGGTATTGTTGCAATTGCTCATGCCACGGATGCCGCCGGGTCCATCAGGGTTCCCGCTGCGTGTTGCGGCTTGACCGGACTCAAACCTTCTCGTGGCGCGGTGCCCGGAGGCCCTGATTTTGCCAATCACCTGATGGGCATAGCGTCTGAGCTTGTCCTTGCGCGGTCGATCCGCGATGTGAAGACCGCCTTTGACGCGGTAGCTCAGCCCTTGGCACCGGTATATCTGCCAGAACGCCCCCGCGTCGCATTGGCATTGCCGGAGCGGTGCGGTGCCGACCAGTGCAAGGCAGCGAAAAGTGCTGCCGACGCGCTGCGCGATGCAGGCTGTGAGGTGTGCGATATTCCTGCCCCCGACCAACTTGGGGATGAGGCTCACGCAATCGCCCGAGCCATACTCGCTGTTTCCTTGGCCGAGTGGCTGACTGCGCTCAGGATAACTGATGATGAGATTCCACCACTTGCCGCAGCCATGGCTGCCGAGGGCCGTGCGACGTCCGCCACGGCGCTTTTTGCGGCCTCGCGACAACTCGCACGTCTGACAAATCGATCTCGCAAGCTTTTTAAGTCTGCCGATGCTGTCCTGATGCCGATCCTCTCGTCTGCGCCGCCCTTTGTTGGCGCTTTGGATCTGTCCGGCTCCTCCCCAGACGATCACATGGCGCGGCTAGAGGCTTTTGCCCCGAACGCAGCACTTGCAAATGTAGCGGGCTTGTCAGCTTTGGCGCTGCCTTTTGGCATGGCAAATGGTCTTCCAATCGGCGTTCAGCTGATTGGTCCCCCCGGCTCGGATTTTGCTCTGCTGAAACTTGGCGCACTTATCGAAGCCCGCGCGCCCGCAATCCCTTTTCCACACGCAATCGCAGGCCTGACCACATGAACAAGGTTCTGGAACTAAACGGCATAACCAAGCATTTCGGAACACTCACCGCCAATGACGATGTGACCCTAACACTAGAAAAAGGTGAAATTCTTGCTCTTCTGGGCGAAAATGGTGCGGGTAAGACCACGCTAATGAATATCCTGTTCGGCCATTACGCAGCCGACGAAGGCTCGGTCAGGGTGTTTGGCAAAGAGCTGCCCCCGGGTCAACCACGCGCAGCGATCGAGGTGGGTGTGGGAATGGTACACCAACACTTCACGCTTGCGGGCAACCTCACGGTTCTTGAAAACGTTATGCTTGGCTCCGAACCGCTGACGCGTAGCCGTTCTGCTCGTGGCGAGGCGCGCAAGAAACTGTTGCAGATCTCAGAGCGGTTCGGCCTGCCTGTAAATCCAGAGGCCAAGGTTCGGACGCTTTCCGTTGGTGAACGTCAACGGGTCGAGATTCTGAAAGCGCTCTATCGCGACGCGCGCATACTGATCTTGGATGAACCTACTGCTGTTCTGGCCCGGCCCGAGGCGATGCGCCTGTTCGAGACGCTGCGAGATATGACGAAAGAAGGCCTCTCGCTTATTTTCATCAGCCACAAGCTGCACGAGGTCATGGCAGCTTCTGACCGCGTGGCGGTGCTTCGTGGCGGCAGGATGGTCGCGGAACGCAATACATCCGAAACCACACCAGAAGAGTTGGCGGAACTGATGGTTGGCCGCAAGGTTGAACGCCCCGTACGTCTAGACCATGAGATTGGAGCGCCAGTCCTGATCGCAAAGGATGTGAGCGTAGTGGAAGACGGTGAGTTGCGGCTGGATGATATGTCGTTCGCTGTCCATGCCGGTGAAATCCTTGGTATCGTTGGCGTATCAGGCAATGGTCAGTCTTCCCTCGGAGCGCTGCTGTCAGGATTGGCACACCCGAGTACGGGTCAGTTAACACTTTTGGACGAAGATATCGGCCATCTGGGTCCGCGCGGCATGATCCGCGCGGGGGCAGGCAGGGTGCCTGAAGACCGGCATGCAGAAGGCGTTGTGGGCGAATTGAGTTTGTGGGAAAACGCGGTGCTTGAGCGCTTGCGCACACCGGAATTTTCGCACCGCGGCTTTGTTCGACAACGCGCCGCCCGGGATTACACTGCAGGGCTGATCGAACGTTTTGATATCCGTGGCGCCAGCCCCGATACGCGAACAAGGCTGCTGTCCGGCGGCAATATGCAAAAGCTGATCCTTGGCCGGGTTCTGACCAACGGGCCGCGCTTTGTGCTCGCAAACCAGCCAACGCGTGGTCTTGATGAAGGGGCAATTGCTTCGGTTCATGCCGAGCTTTTGGCAGCACGGGCCGAAGGTGCCGCAATCCTGCTCATCTCAGAAGAATTGGAAGAAGCTGTAGCCCTGTCAGACCGAATACAGGCCATCGTAAAAGGTCGCTTGTCAGAACCGATATCGGCGGATGAAGCCAACCCACAACGCCTTGGCCTGATGATGGCAGGTGTCTGGAAGGAAAATGATGATGCGGCTTGAACGACGCTCACATGTGCCGCTGCACCTCGCGATTTTTGCACCTCTGGCCGCGATCTTTACTGCATTGCTTTTGGCCGCAGGTCTCATCGCTGCTGCTGATGTAGATCCGCTAACGGCTTATGGCGAAATGGTGAATGGCGCATTCGGCTCGCGCCTTTCCATCGCCGGAATGCTGACCCGCGCCACTCCTCTTATATTTACGGGGCTTGCCGCAGCTGTCGCCTTCAGAGCGCGGCTTTGGAACATCGGGGGCGAGGGACAGTTCTTTGTTGGGGCGCTAATCACCGCTTGGATCGGTCATTCACTCGGAGTTCCAGGGTGGATAGGTATTCCGATCTTGATGTTGGCAGGCATGGCGGCAGGCGCGGCCCTGTTGGCAGGGCCTGCCTTTCTACGCTTGCGTTTCGGCGTAGATGAGGTGGTGACAACCCTGCTGCTCAACTTCATCGTGATCCTTTTCGTTGGCCTCATGATTGAGGGTCCTATGCGCGATCCGCTGGCCTTTGGGTGGCCCTCTTCCGTGCCCGTAGACGGGAATTACCGCCTTCCGGATCTGATCCCCCGTACACGTCTCCATATCGGTCTGCTTATTGCTATCGCTGCAGCAGGTACTGTTTGGCTGATCCTTGCGCGCACTGTTTTTGGTGCTGAAACACGAGCTGCAGGCTTAAACGCCAGTGCCGCTGCTTTTGCCGGAATTTCCCTGCCCCGAACGATCATGGGTGTGGCCCTGCTTTCGGGCGCGCTGGCTGGGCTTGCCGGGTCAGTCGAAGTCATGGGGGTCACTGCGGGTGTCACCACCACTATGAGCCCCGGATTTGGTTATGCAGGCATTGTCGTCGCCATGCTCGCCGCTTTGCATCCGGCCGGAGTGGTCGCTGCCGCTGTTTTCGTCGCCACTGTCTTTGTCGGGGCCGACGCCATGAGCCGTGCGACGGGTGTTCCCAGTTTCATTGCTGATGTTATCGTGGCGCTTTGCCTGCTCACCATGATCGTGGCCCTTCTTTTCACAACCTACCGGGTGCGCAGATGAGTGATGCAATTGACCTGCTGCTGAATACCAGTCTTTGGGCTTCCGTGCTGCGTATTGCTACACCGCTCATATTTGGTGTTCTGGGTGCGTTGCTTTGCGAACGTTCGGGCGTGCTCAATCTTGGAATCGAGGGGATCATGACCATGGGGGCGATGAGCGGTTGGCTTGTCGTCTATATGGGCGCACCATTGCTTGCAGGCCTCATTTTTGCAGCGTTTTGCGGCGCGGTGATGGGATTGCTTCATGCAATGCTGACAGTTCCACTTGGGCTTTCCCAACACGTCTCAGGGCTGGGCATAACGCTGTTTGCATCCGCTTTGGCCTATTACCTGTACAGGTTGCTTGTTGAGGTGGGAGATCTGCCCCCTACGATCGAGGCTTTTAAGCCGCTCGATATTCCGATCCTGTCAGATATTCCCGTCTTGGGACCGATCCTTTTTAATCAAGCTTTGCCGACCTATCTGGCGCTCGCCGCGGTGGCTGTGATGGCCTATGTTCTTGCCCGCACGCCCTTGGGGTTGGCTATTCGTATGACCGGAGAGAACCCTCATGCGGTTGAGGCGCAGGGGCTGAACCCGATCCGTATCCGTATCGGCGCAGTTGTTGTCGGGTCGGCTTTGATGGCGGTGGGCGGGGCCTTCCTGACCACAACGGCGTTCAACAGCTTTTTCCCGGGCATGGTGCAGGGGCGCGGTTGGATCTGCATTGCATTGGTAGTCTTCGCTGGCTGGCGGCCCGGTAAGGCTCTTATTGGCGCGATGTTGTTCGCTTTATTCGACGCCTACCAACTACGATTGCAGACAACTGTTGAGGGTGTGCCATATCAGTTGTTCCTTATGGCGCCGTATGTACTTTCGATCGTTGCGCTTGTCCTTGTCGCCCGCAGAGCCGAAGTCCCCGCGGCATTGATGGCACCCTACCGACGCGGCGAACGTTAGTTGCAAAGTCCGAATATATTGGCCAGGAAACGATAAACTCATCAAAAAATCATCTACTCGACCAGATAACGAAGCGCTGCGCACAAGACCTAGATCACAATCCGGAATTCTCTGCACAATATCTATTTTTTCACTTTCCGGTGTCATTCAGTCGCGCAGATCGAAGTCCGGACTAAAGATCACTTGAATGCCTGCCTCCGATTATTCTACCTGACAAGCTCGCGCACGCGGCGAATGGACGGTTTCCGCCCTTCGATGAATGCTGCGCTAATCGCATTGGTCGCTTTTGCACTCGAACCAGACCTTCGATGCCGCTGACGCAAATAGCCGCTTCGAGCCAATTTTGACTTTCGTGCTTGGGCCCTGCCACAGAGATCGCAATCAGGGGAAATAACTTCTCGGTCACAATTGAAAGTGCGACTATCGAACGGGCTATCGTACCTGCCGCCGCCACTCCTGTCGGCTCCTGCGGGATTTCTTCAGCAAAATGAAGCCCTGTGGGCGGATCTTAGCCGTTTTCGCGCAGGATATTGCCCGCAAGGTAGAGGGACCCGCAGATCAGGATACGTGCATGCGGGTCTTTGGCGACGATTGTGTCGAGCGCCTCGGCCACGCTGTTGGCGGTTGATGCGGGCAGATCGACCTTGGCGGCAGCGGCGGCTGTTTCTTCGGCGCTGAGGGTTGCAGCCTCACCCGGAATGGAAACGGCGGTCAGGCTCAGGGCCTGTTTGGCAAGCGGCGCGAGGTAGCCTGTTACGTCTTTTGTGTTCAGCATACCGCAGATCATATGGGTCGGGCGTTTCGGCAGGTTCGACAGAACCTCGGCCAGAGCGATCCCGGCTGCGGCGTTGTGCCCCCCATCCAGCCAAAGCTCGGCCTGACTTGCGACTTGCACAAGCGGGCCGGTTTTGAGGCGTTGCATCCGTGCGGGCCATTCGGCCTTGGTCACGGCGGCCTCATAGGCGGCATCGCCAAGGTCGAGGTGGCGCAGAACGGCAAGGGCCGCTCCTGCGTTCTGGATCTGGTGGGCACCCAAGAGGTTGGGCAGACGCAGGTCACGCAACCCGGTTTCGTCCTGATAAATCAGGCGGCCGTTTTCTTCGGTGACGTGCCAATGTTGACCATATGCAACAAGAGGCGCGCCGAGACATGCGGCGGTCTGTTCAATCACCTCCATCGCCTCATCAGGTTGCGGGCCGACGATGCAAGGCACGCCGCGTTTGATGATACCGGCCTTTTCACCGGCGATTTTCGCCAGGGTATTGCCCAGAAACTGCTCATGGTCGATGGAGATCGGAGTGATCACCGTCACGGCAGGTTTTTCGATCACATTGGTCGCGTCCAGACGCCCGCCGAGGCCGACCTCAAGCAGGGAATAGTCCGCTTTGGCCCGCGCGAAGGCCAGAAGGGCCGCGCAGGTCGTGATCTCGAAATAGGTGATGTTCTCGCCGCCGTTGGCCGCGTAGCACTCATCCAGCACCGCCGTGAGGTCGGGTTCCGAGATCAGTTCTCCGGCCAAACGAATGCGTTCATGGAACCGTGCAAGATGCGGTGAGGTATAGGCGTGGGCCGACAGCCCTGCCCCTTCAAGCCCGGCTCGGATCATCGCTTGCGTCGAACCCTTGCCGTTGGTCCCGGCGATGTGGATCACTGGTGGCAGCTTGTTCTGCGGGTTGTCCAATGCCTCTAGCAAACGCCAGACGCGATCCAAGGTCAGGTCGATGATCTTGGGGTGCAGCGCCATCATCCGGTCGAGGATGGCGTCCGATGTTTGGGCGGTCATTTCTGATCCGTATCTTCAGCAGGTGCGTCTGCGGCGGCCTCTTCCGGTTCCGGCGCGGGCAGGTCGCCTTTGATTGCCGGCGGCTGGTTCATCAGCATTCGGGTGATAGTGATCAGTTCCTCACGCAGCTCGGTGCGCTTGGTCACGCGGTCGAGCATACCGTGGTCCAGCAGATATTCGGCGCGCTGGAACCCTTCGGGCAGTTTTTCACGGATGGTCTGCTCGATCACGCGGGGACCGGCAAAGCAGATCAGCGCGTTGGGTTCCGAGATATGCACGTCGCCCAGCATCGCGTAAGATGCAGTCACACCACCGGTGGTTGGGTGGGTCAGAACGACGATATAGGGCAGGTTCGCCTCTTTCAGCATCTCGACGGCCACGGTGGTACGCGGCATCTGCATCAGGCTGAGGATACCTTCCTGCATCCGGGCACCGCCCGCAGCCGAGAACAGAACCAGCGGACGCTTTAGCTTCACCGCCTCTTGCGCGGCTGCGATGATCGCGTTGCCGACATACATGCCCATAGACCCGCCCATGAATGAGAAATCCTGCGCCGCTGCAACAATCGGGGTGCGCCCGATTTCGCCAGTGGCCACAAGCATGGCTTCTTTCTCGCCGGTTTTCTTCTGAGCCGCCTTCATGCGATCAGGGTATTTCTTCTGATCACGGAACTGCAGCGGGTCATCTTTGGGCGCAGGCACCGCAACTTCGGTGAAAATCCCGCCATCGAACAGGTGACCGAACCGGTCGCGCGGAGTGATTGCCATGTGGTGGCCGCACTGGGTGCAGACGTTCTGGTTTTCGGCCAATTCGCGATGAAACAGCATCGTTCCGCATTCACCGCATTTGTGCCACAGGTTTTCTGGCACTTCTCGGCGCGAGAAGATCGAGTTGATCCGGGGGCGGACGTAGTTTGTGATCCAGTTCATATCAGAGCCTTGGATTGTGCGGCGTTGACGTCAAATAAGACGCTACGGAAAGAAATGCAATCAGCGCCTGATGACTAGTCGTGCTGTCAGCCAGCAAACCATCATCGAGCCGAAATCCACCCACAACCACTGCCGCAACACCCCATCATCCGACATATCGTAGGGCAACACGAAAAGGGCCAGACCACTGAGTGTATCGGGCAATGAGATAATCAGGAGAGAGATCACATTATTGAAGAAATGCAAAGCGATAGCCGGACCCAAAGTGCCAGAACGAGCCGTCAGATCAGCCGCCAGAACGCCGAACACACAGGACCAGACCGCAACCAGCAGCGCGTTGTCGCCAGCAATCCCCGGCGCATAGTGACCCGCTGCAAACAAGGCCGAAGGCACGCCTACCCAGATCAGCGGTGACTGAAACCGCGCGGCCAGAGATTGCTGCAGGTAGCCGCGAAACAGGATCTCTTCGGCGCTGGTCTGAATCAGCACTGCGCCTGCTGCGAACGGCAGGAGTAAGATCCAGGTCGAGAAGGCAAGGTTCTGGGTCAGCGGATCCCCCATTCCGTAAGGCGGTAGGGCTGCCAGTGCCAGACCGAGAACCACCAGGGCCACCAAAACCCGTGTGAATTGACTGATTGCCAGGCGGCGCTCTCCGAGAATCGCCCAGAGTGATCTTTGCTGCATCTGTTTTGCAGCAACAGCAACGCCAATCGTCAGAAACCCAAAGCTGGCCAGCAGGACAAATGTCGCAAGGGGAGACGTGCCGCGCAAAAACCCTTGGGCCTGAGAGGGCGGGATCAGCGCTCCGACGATCGCGAAAAGTACAGTGTTCGCCGCCAAATATAGCGCGCAAACAATCACCAGCCCGACCAGCAGCCGCCACAGATCAGGGCGCGCGCGGGCGTCGCGCACCAGATGTTCATGCGCAGCGTAGGCAGCGGGTTCAATCATCACGTTGACCCTCGTCAGAAACGGTTTCCTGCACCACGTCCGGGAAGACATCCGCCGGGTTGGCAACCGTGTTCACGCGCGTGGCGAGCGTAGTCAGGTATCCCGCGACGGTTTGCAGCAACTGCGTCGCGACCGAGGCGTCGCTTTCGACAACGGCGCGCAGTTCTTCGGCTCCGATACGCAGGAAGGCGCAATCTGTGTTAGCGACCAGATCAAGTTGTCGGCGGTCACCGGTGATGATCGACAGGTCCCCGATTAGGCGGCCCGGCTCAACAATCGAAATGGGACGTTTGTTGCCATCTTCATCCGACCAGTCCAACCGGGCCTGACCCCGAATGCACAGGTAGGCTGCGTCCGCCGTCTGCCCTCGCGAGAAGATCACCTGCCCCGCGGCGACGTCATACCATTGTGCCGAGAACGCCAGCAGCCGTTGGTTCCGCGCGTCGATGCCCGAGAAAAGCTCGGTGGTCGAGATGATTTCGAGCTTTCTGCTGAGGTCGGCAGTAGCCCCCTCTTGATGCAGAACGGGCGTGCGTGAGACACCGTCGATGCGGCCATCCTTTACCTCGACGAACAGGTCATAGGCTTCGGGATGGGCAAAGTGATCCTCCATGAAGATCATGATCGACTCGGGCAGCAATTCCCGCAGGCGCAGCCGGGTGCGCAGGCGGCTTTCCGAATCATGGCTGGCCAGCGCCTTGTCGAGGATCAGGATATCGGGCCGTTTGATACCCGCACGCGAGAACGATGCGCGTTCCTGGAACACCGTAGGCAGGTTGTTCCCCCCCAAGCCCGAGGGTAGGTCGAACATGGTAGCTGCAGCGCGGCGGCGCAGACCGGCCTCATTCACGGCCTGGGCAACCAGATCCTCAATCTCTTCGGCGTGCGCACCCGCCATGAGAGAAACGCGCCCATAGAGGACATTCTCGATCACGGTCAGGCGCGGGAAGTAGGCGTCAGGTGACAATGGGACGAACATCCCATCCAGCGCCTCATGCATGGCGGCGGATTGCTGTTTTCGGATCGCAAGGATCTTGTCCTTGTATTCATCCGGAAAGTCGGGGCCAATTTGCTCGGCCGTCAACAGGAACGGCACCGTCAGCATCAACGCACAATCCGGTTCTGAGACCGCATCGTCCCCTTTGGTTTTCAGGCGATCCTTGATGTCCAAAAGCCTGTGATACATGTCTTTGGACATTCCCAACCGTAGGAAAAGCGGGTGATCGGTGCCATCGCGACCAAAGGCCTGGTCCAACGTCTCGATCACGGTGCTGGCCATGTTCATTGCTTCCTCGGCCAGATCATGGCTGCGCAACATGTTGCGGAAACGCTGATCACCAGCCAACGACTCTGGTGTGATATCCCGCGCGGGCGTTGCAAACAGCAAGTTGCCACCCAAAGGCACTGCCGGATTAAACTGATCCGGGTCGAACCGGTAGACATAGCGATCGAGGCCCTTGTCCTGCAATTTCTGGGCCACTGTCTCGCGAAGTTTCACAAGCTCTTGCGCCAAGCCTGGATGCAATTTCGGGTCAAACTGCGTGCGCAGGGTGCGTCGCAACATGAACTCGTCAATGCCCATCGCCTCGACCAGTTGGAACCACCACGCTCGGATGTCGTCGATATCGTCCAGCCCGGCCAGCCCCGGATCGACCCACTCATCCTCGAGCGAATCTATCGGATTGCCGGACCGAACGGCCTCGATCTGGCGGTGGGTCGGAGCCTTCTTGGCCTCAGTCTCGTGCTGAGGATATGGGCGCAGCGGCATCAGCAGGTTGTCACCCAGAGTTCCATCGAACAGGTAGGGCCGCGAGTAGGCGTATCCGATCCGAGCAGCAATCACCGCCTGATGCAGCTCGTTCAGATTGTGCCCGGCCAGCAGGACCTCGCCCTGAACCGGCACCACCTCACGCGTCAGAAGCTGCGCCAAGGCGGTGCGTTCGGCCGCGTTGGTTGACTGAATCGCCACCCGCGCGCCCTTGGGAATTCTCAGATCGATATCTTCCAGAATGGTTTTGCCGTCATCATCGCGAACGGTGATGTTCCGCAGCTCAATATCACCGGTGAGGTGCGGAATGACCTCGGGCCGGCCTTCGAACAGGTGTTCGGGGATCATGTTGGATGGGGCGAAGCGTTCGGTCACGATCTCCCATCGCAGCGACATGTCCTGCACCTGATTGTAGTAGGTCAGCAGATCCTTCCACGGGCCACTCAGATCTTTGTACGCCCCCAAGGCAGCGACCAGAGCACCTACCGTCACCTCTCCAGTGATCGCCAAATACCCGCCGACCGAGTAGAACAGGAACGGCGTCATCTGAGTGATCAGATTGTTGAGGAACTTCATGAAGAACTTTTTGTTGTAGATCTTGAAGCGGATCTCGAACAGGTTCCCCAGACGGTAACTGAACTGCGCCAACCGGTAGCGCCAGCCACCATTGGTGCGCAGATCGCTGATCCCAGCGGCACTCTCGCCGATCTCGGAACTCAGGTGACGGACCTCCTGAATGCGCTCTTTATTTAGCAGGTTAATCTGGCGTTGCAGTTTCGGGATCAACCACGCCTGCAGCGGGATGAGGGCGATACTGGCGAGCCCGAACCAGACGCTCTGCATGAACAGGAAAGTGACAATGGTCATCATCTGACCGAACTGGAACACGGGCTGGGCGATAGCGTCGCCCATCAGACCGCCCATCGGCTCGGCCTCGGAGGTGATCATCGAAACCAGTTCACCCTGACTGGTGGTGGCGAAATACGAATTCGGAAAGCGCATCGACCGGTTGATCAGCGTAAATCGCAAGCGACGCAGCATCCGTTCCGCCAAAACGCCCTTCATCGTGTTGATACGCATCTTCATCAGGCCGCTGGCGATCACAGTGGCCAGAAAGGCAAAACACAGGATCATAAGGTATTGAATCTGCGTGACAGTCACCCCCCAGATCGTGACCGTATCCGCGGGCGCACCAATGGCGTCGTTGATGATTTGCTTGGGCAGCTCAAGCGAGGCATAGAGGAACGGAAACGAAAGAACCGTCAGAACCAACAGCACAAGCTGTTGTTTTTTGGAGTGTTTCCAAATGAACGAAAACAGGGTGGGTTCCATGGCCGGGCCTTGTCGAATGAAAAACTGATGCGTGGCGTGGTTGCTGGCGACCCGCTTTTTCAAGAGGCCCGACCCTAAGCACAGACCCGGCGTAATGCAAGAACCGACGGTGGCCTCACGCACCGAAAACCGACAGATCCAAATTCCGGGTTTGTCCCTCGCCCGCTCTTTGACTAAAGAGGTCCTACGTCGGACGAAGGGACCATGGGCAGGATTCTCGAACGCTATTTTCACCGCAGGGTTTTGGACCGCTGGCGCAAGGCCGCGCAGATGGCGGGTGTCGCCCCTCAGGCCGAACTGCGACGCCAGCGCGACAGCGCGCGCGCCCTGCAAACACAGCTTCGGCAGGTGATTGACACGGCGGACATGCGGCTGCGCGACCCGCAAATCGGCTCGAACCAGTTTCCCAAACCGATCGGCACGGATTGGAGCTGGCGCCCGGATCTGTGGCGCTGGCCCCTTGCGACGCCCGGCCTTGCCTCCCCTCCGCGCAAAGCGTCCCTCAATGATCAGGTGCAGGTGTTTCATGATTGCCCACAGGCCGAGATCGCTATGCGCCAGAACCGCAACCGTCTGCCCAGTGATCTGGCCCCCTTCAACATGGGCGTGGAGGTCTTTGGCTTCGAAGGTAGCTTCCTCTCGCTTTCGATCCAACTGCCAAGCGATGCCTCTCAGGGCCTGAGCCTGCAGCACCTTATCCGCCTGGACACGCATATTGACGCGGAGCAGGAGATCGACCTCTTTGCCCGGCTCAACATCCTCAGCGGTCCGAATACCGAGCAGGTTCTGCGCAAGCTTGATCTAGCCAGCCCGTCGCCCAGCGTCGATTTCGATCTGGCCCATCTGCCGTTGAATGAGAAACGGATCGAGAAGATCTGGTTGGACCTGATCCTTGAAAACCCCGGCATGAACAGCGTCACTCTGCGCGATCTGACTTTGTGCCGCCACCATCGCGCTGATTTGTGAGGTCTTTGGGAATGACTGAGCCACGACTGACCCGGACCCGGTTTGAAAACGGAATTTGGCAAGGACATCTGCGCGCCCAGACCCAGCCGGATATTCAGGTGCTTTACCGTGGCGAAGATGTCGAAGGCGTCACCCTCTCGGATGTCGAGGACGGTTGGACCGTGACCATCCCGGTGCCGGCCGCGGCCCTCTCGGACGGAGTCCACAGCTTTGTCATATCCGAGCGCTCAACGGCCCGGAAACTGGGTGATTTCACGGTGATATCGGGCGAACCTGCCGCCGACGACCTACGCGCCGAAGTCGAGCTATTGCGCGGTGAGCTTGACATGCTCAAGCGGGCTTTTCGCAGAATTTGCCGGGACCCGAGCTGAGCCACTACCCGGGTTTTCCTATCTTTTTCGCCATTTACATGCATCATTGAGGTAGCCGCAACACTCCGGAAGCCGCCATGGATCGCAAAAGTATCATCAAAGTCATTGCCTTGATGGTGACCGCATTTGGCATCGGCATCGACTTTACCGGGGCTCTGATGCTGGTTCCGTCAATCGAAAGCAGCTTTGACAGCGATATCACCAGCACCCAGTGGGTTCTGAACATTTACGCACTGTTCTTCGCCATGACCATGGTCGCCGGAGGTCGTTTGGGCGACATGTACGGACACCGCAGAGTGATGATCATCGGCCTGTCGATCTTTCTGTTTGCCTCGGTGATGTGCTTCTTCGCCCCCGGCCTCGATTTCCTGATCGGCGCGCGTGCCTTGCAAGGCATTGGTGCAGGATGCGTCTGGCCCTGCACCTTGGCCTTTGGGGCCACCAAAGTCTCCAAACAGGAACACCGCGCGCTTGTCATGGGTCTGATCCTGGCGGGCGTGACCACGGGCAATGTATTTGGCCCAATGATCAGCGGACTTGCCGTCAGTTTCGGTGAATGGCGATACTTCTTCCTCGCCAACGTCGTGTTCTCCTGCATCTCGATGGCGACCGCGCTGATTTTGATGGAACGGGAGACCCAGCACAAACAGGGCGAACATATCGACTTTGCCGGGATGGGGATCCTGTCCTTTGCCGTGCTTCTGTTGCTCTATGGGTTGGACGTGGGGGCCGATTGGGGCTGGTCGTCGATCCCGCTTTTGCTGCTATTCTTTGTTAGCGCCATTCTGTTCCTGCTGTTTCCACGCGTTGAAAAGCGGGTGAAGGAGCCGCTCCTGCTGCCGCAATTAATGCAGAACCGAGAGTTTCTGATCACGCTTGGCCTGAATATGTTCAACGTCTCAGCCGCCTTCGTCGCGTTGCTGTATTTCCCGCAATACATGCAAAAGGTGCTGGGCTGGACAACATTCCAATCAGCGCTTGGTCTGGCCCCTCTGACCATTCTTCTGGCGGTGGGGTCAATCGTCTCTGGCACGCTTTACAATGACTTCGGCCCCAAACGCCTGCTGTTCTGGGGCTATGTTCTGGCGACCGTTGGATCGGCTAGTATCGTGATCCTGCCCAGCAGTTTGGGCTATTTCCACATCCTGCCGGGTATGGCGATGATCGGTTTGGGCGCGACCCTAACGGTCGGACCGTCCGGAACCGCTGCGGTTTGCGCGGTCAAACCTGAACGCGCCGGGCTGGTTGGTGGCCTCAGCTTCATGACGCATCTGGTCTATGGGGCAATCTCGGTCGCCTGTGCGACCGCCATCATGTATGCGGTGTCGCTGTCTACCCTACGAGACAAATTGGCCACCGCCGGCATTGATCTGACCGATGCCGAACAACGGGCGATCAATGGCGGTTCCCTTAGCACCGACTCTGCGCATGCGGTGATGGCAAAGCTGAACGCGGATCAAGTGGAAGCGGTCAAGTCCGCGCTCACAACTGCCTTTGACAGCGGCATGAGCATGGCGTTCATCTTTTCCACGATCTCGGTGTCCGTGGGCATTCTTCTGGCGTTGATGCTGGACGAAGCCAAGCTGCATAAGATCGAAAGTTGAAAGGGCCGCGCCTGGCGCGACCCTTTTGGGTTTTACTGAGACGGGCCGTCAGGATTGAACGCCGACAGACCTTTGAGGATGTCGATGGCATAAGCCAGCTGGTAATCCTCTTCCCGCAGCTCAGCGGTGGCTTCAGCTTTGGCGCGGTCTTCTTCGATCTGACGGATTTCATCCTCGCTGAGGCTGTCATTGTTCAGACTGCCGCGAAGATCCGCCTCGGAGCGTGCCGGACGATCATCCTCTTCTTCAGTTTCCGGAGCCGGGCGCGGTTGTTCCACGATGATGTCCGGGCTGACACCCAACGCCTGGATCGAGCGGCCAGACGGCGTGTAATACCGAGAGGTGGTCAGACGCATCGCCCCATCACCGCGCAGCGGCATTACCGTCTGGACCGAGCCTTTCCCAAAGCTCTTGGTGCCAACAACAATGGCGCGACGGTGGTCCTGCAAAGCGCCGGCCACGATTTCAGAGGCCGAGGCCGATCCACCATTGATCAGCACCACAATCGGCTTGCCTTCGGCCAGATCACCGGGGGTCGCGTTGAACCGTTCACCGTCCTGCGGATCACGGCCACGGGTCGAGACGATCTCACCTTCGTTCAGGAACGCGTCCGAGACCTTGATCGCCTGCGTCAGCAGACCGCCCGGGTTATTGCGCAGGTCCAGCACAAAGCCGTTGACCTTGTCGATCCCGCCTGCTTCCTCGATCTGCTCTTCCATTCCGGCCTGCAGGTTCGGGAAGGTTTGATCGTTGAACGTGGTCACCCGCATGACAACGCTGGTGCCCTCCGTCCGTGCGCGTACGGCGGTCAATTTGATCGTGTCGCGAATGATGGTCACATCGAACGGATCAGGCTCACCCTCGCGCACAACGGTGATCACGATTTCCGAGCCGACAGGGCCGCGCATCAGCTCAACCGCCTTGTCCAGTGTCAGGCCCAGAATGCTTTCGCCATCCACATGGGTGATGAAATCTCCGGCCTCAATCCCGGCCTCATCGGCGGGCGTGTCGTCAATCGGAGAGACGACTTTGACAAAGCCTTCCTCTTGCGTGACCTCGATACCAAGCCCGCCAAACTCACCCCGGGTCTGGACGCGCATCTGTTCGGCGTCGTCAGGCGACAGGTAGCTGGAATGCGGATCGAGCGAGGTCAACATGCCATCAATCGCGGCTTCGATCAGCTCTTCCGGCTCAACCTCTTCGACATATTGCGCGCGGATGCGTTCGAAAATGTCACCGAACAGGTCGAGTTGCTGGTAGACATCGGCCTTGCTCTCGGCCTCCTGCGCCAGCAGGGGTCCTGCGATCTGAGTTGTTGCAATGATGCCTGCAACCGTTCCGGCCAGTCCGGCCATCACAAATTTCTTCATACTCGTTTATCCATCCTTGCTGGTCCGAAACCACGACTCGGGGTCCACGGGGCTGTTATCTTCTCTGACCTCTATATAGAGCGTTTCTGACCGGTCAGTTCCAGTGCCATCACCACGAGTTGACAAAATAGCACCGATTTCCGGCGTTTCACCGGGCATCAAACCGACCGGAGTGCCCTCTGGTATCACTTGACCTATGTCTCCGTAGACTTCCTGCAAGCCCGAAAAGACAAACAGAAGGCCGGGCTGAGGCTCAAGAATGATCAGATTGCCAAGGTCCAGAAGCGGCCCTCGGTAGCGAATTGTAGCCGCCGTGGGCGTTGTTACCAGGGCACGCGGGCGTGCTCCCAGTACAAGTCCGGGCCGCGTCACGCCTGCCGCGTCTATTTCCCCGGCCCGGTGCAATAAAACGCCTTGAACCGGCAGAGGCACTACGCCCTTGCGGCTTTGAATAGAATCGTCACTTTGCGCGATCTCCCCTTCCGAGATTTCCGAAAGGCCTGTTGCAAACCCATCCAGTGTTTCGGTCGAGGAGATCAGGATCGCAGTTTTGATCGGATCCTCGACAAAACGCTGCGGCAACCCGGTGCGATCCGCGATGGCTTCGCTCAGGCGGGTGCGGGCGGACTGCACCCCGGTCAGACCTTCGGTCAAGGTTTCCGCTGCATCCTGCTGCAACAGGCGCAGGGTCTGAACCTCTTGCAAATCCTGTGCCAAAGCCTGCGCCTTGGCATTCAGGCCCGGTGTCACTTCGGACAGCATCATCCCGGCTCGCGCAGCCCCCAAGGGGCCCGAAGGGTGCAACATCAGCACCGGCGGGGTGGTCGTTTCAATGGTCTGCAATACACCCAGCAACTGTGCCACATCCTGTTCCCGTGAACGCAGCTCCGCCGACAGCTGCGCCTCGCGCGTGGCGGCCATGCGCAACCCGTCCCGCATGGCGGACAACCCAGCCTCGTAAGCTTGGATCGTCTCTGTTAGAGCACGCACCCGGTCGCGCGCGCTTTCTGCCTCAGACAGCGAGATGGACGCCTGTTCCAACATCTCGGCCGCCGCCAGCGCCGCCTGAGAAGGCGTGTTCTGCGCCTCCGCCGGGCCACAGAAAACCACCGCCAAGGCTGCGGCCAGAACCCTCATGACAGCAGGCTTTCCCCAGTCATCTCAGGCGGTTTGGGCAGGTTCATCAGTTCCAGCAAGGTGGGCGCAAGGTCCGACAGACGTCCGGAGCGGAGCGTCGCACCCTCGGGGCCTCCAACCAAAGCCACCGGCACCGGATTCAGCGTGTGCGCCGTATGTGGGCCACCTGTCTCCGGGTCCACCATGACTTCGCAATTGCCGTGATCGGCGGTGACGATCATCGCCCCCCCGGCTTTTTCCAGCGCGGCCACCACGCGGGCCAAGCCTTGATCCACGGCCTCGCAGGCTTTGATTGCAGCGCCAAGGTCTCCGGTATGGCCGACCATATCGGGGTTGGCATAGTTGGTGACGATCAGATCATAGCCCGCCTCGATGGCCTCAATAAACTTGTCCGTCACCTCGGCCGAAGACATCTCGGGCTGTAGATCGTAGGTGGCCACTTTGGGCGATTTGGGCATGAAGCGATCTTCGCCAGCTTCGGGGACCTCCTTGCCGCCGTTCAGGAAGAAGGTGACATGGGGGTATTTCTCCGTTTCGGCCAGACGGAACTGACGCAAACCCTGTTTGGCCACCCACTCGCCCAGAGTGTTCACGATGGCTCGTTTTGGGAACACCGTCGTCATATAGGCATTGTGGCCGTCGGAGTATTCAACCATGCCAAGTAAAGCAGACAGCGCTGGACGTGTGCCGGTTTCGAAATCGTCAAAGCCCGGTTCGGCAATCGCGCGCAGAATTTCCCGCGCCCGATCGGCGCGGAAGTTCAGACAGAAAAACCCGTCACCATCTTTGATGCCATCATAGCCTTCCAGCACGGTCGGCACGATGAACTCATCCGTTTCGGATTGGTTGTAAGCGTAGTCAACCGCTCCATGCGCCGAGTTACCGGCTCGGCCCTGACCTTTGATCATGGCGTTGTAGGCTTGGCTGACACGCTCCCACCGATTGTCGCGGTCCATGGCGAAGTAACGCCCGCAGACGGTGACGATACGCGCTCCTTCGGGCAGACGTTCCTCAAGCTCGGAGATGTAGGTGAAAGCCGATTTCGGAGCGACATCGCGCCCGTCGGTCACTGCATGCAGAGCCACCGGAACGCCAGCATCCGTGATCGCTTTGGCCGCCGCAACGATGTGGTTCACATGCCCATGGACACCGCCATCCGAGGCCAGCCCCATCAGATGCGCCGTCCCGCCCGTCGCTTTCACCTTAGCAATGAAAGCTTGCAGCGCTGCGTTGTTAAAAAATGAGCCATCCTCGATCGCCAGATCAATCTGGCCCAGGTCCATCGCCACCACACGGCCCGCGCCGATATTGGTGTGCCCAACCTCGGAATTACCCATCTGACCGCTGGGTAAGCCCACATCCGGGCCATGCGTAATCAGCGTGGCATGCAGGCCCTGCATGATCGCATCGAATGTAGGTGTATTGGCCAAATATGGCGCGTTGGCCTGAGTGTCTTCGGACAATCCCCAACCATCAAGAATACACAGAACTACGGGTTTGGGCGTGGCCATTTTGGTCTCCGGTAACTGCTCTTGGCGAACCTTCTATCGCCTGACCGCTTTGGGGTGAACCGCCTTTACGCCCATCGGCGCAGATTTAATCGTTTCGTAAACCGACCCAGACACCCGGATTTCCTTACCCGAAAGGAACGTGAACCTTACGTCAGACCACCTTGTGCGAACGGCGTCGTGCTGCCTAGTCTCACCTTCAGGGAGAGGGAACCTATGCAGCCAGAGATCGCAGTCTTCGCACTGATATACCTTTTAGCGCCCGCCGCGATGGTGCTGCTAGCGAGGCATTCGACTTTGGCCGGACGGCTGGGGCCGATTGTGCTGTGCTATATGGCCGGATTGGCGCTGGGGCTATCTGGTCTGCAACCTGACGCGGCGGGTCAGGTCCGTGACGGGGTCATGGAGGCCAGTTTAGGACTGGCCCTGCCTTTACTGCTGTTTGGAGTAGACCTTGGGGCTTGGGGGCGCATCGCAGGTTCTGCGCTTTTGTCGATGGCATTGGCCGTTGTCTCGGTCACGCTTGTTGCAACGGGCCTGTTCTTTGCGTTTCAAGCAGGCGGCACCGCGCAGAGTGAGCAGCTGTCCGGCATGGCCGTGGGGATGTATACGGGCGGCCTTGCGAATATGGGCGCGATCAAACTGGCGCTGGATATCCCCGAGAACCGATATCTGCTATTTGCAACCGTCGATACTGTTGTCGGTGCAGGTTACCTGCTGTTCGTGCTGACGCTCGCCCCGTTGGTTTTCGCCCGCTTTCTGAAGCCGTTCCCGGGTGATCGCGACACGCAAGTGCCCGACGCGGGCGAGGCCAATGCGCCGAATATGCTCCGTCAGGGGGTGTTGGCCTTTCTGGTCAGCACATTTTGCGTGGCCGCAGCGGTGCTGTTGACCCCTCTGTTCAGCTTTGCGCCATCGCAGGTCATGACCGTGGTTCTTCTAACGTCGCTGGGTCTGCTCGGCTCGGTCACGCCGTCTTTGCGCAAGAACCGGGCCGCACCTCATATGGGCATGTACCTGCTTTACGTGTTTTCGTTCAGCGTTGCGGCGTCGATGGATCTGGCAGAGTTGCGCGATATGGATCTGTCCGTTCTGGGATTTGTGCTGATCGCCACCTTCGGCAGCTTCGGTCTGCACGCACTGCTTGCACGCACCGCCGGGGTCGACCGGGATACCTTCCTGATCACCTCGGTCGCTGCCCTTATGTCGCCTGCCTTTGTGCCCATGGTCGCGCGCAGCTTGCGCAACCCTGCGATCTTGATGTCGGGCATGGCAACCGGCATTCTGGGTTTTGCCATCGGGAACTATCTGGGCATTTCACTGGCGCTGCTGCTGGCCGGGAAAGGATAGGATATGGATCATCAAAAACTACCGGAAACGGGCCGCCCCGAAGGCGAGATCCTGGACCAGCTAAAATCCTTTGCCGAAAACGACCCGAATTACCGTGAGGGCCGGACATGGAGCCTTGTGTATCATCTGGACGATGATCACGACGCGTTCACAGCCAAGGCCTATGGCGCGTTCTCATCGGCCAACGGGTTGAATCCAGCCGCGTTCCAAAGCCTCAAGCGGATGGAGACGCAGATCATCTCAACCATGGCCGGGCTGCTGAAGGGTGGGCCGGAGACCTGTGGCGTGGTCACTGCGGGCGGCACCGAGAGCTGCCTGATGGCGGTCAAAACCTATCGGGACATGGCCCGCAAAAAGCGTAAGGTGACCCGTCCGAACATGATCCTGCCCAAGACCGCCCATGTCGCCTGGTTCAAGGCGGCCGAATACTTCGGCGTTAAGGCGCGCCTATTGCCGATGACGCCGGACTACGCCACAGACATCTCCAAGCTTAGAAGGATGATTGACGCGGGCACTGTGATGATCCTTGGTTCCGCGCCTGAATATCCGCATGGAACCATTGATCCGATTGCCGAGATGGGCGCAATCGCGCAGTCAAAAGGCATTCCCTTGCATATCGACGCCTGCGTCGGCGGGTTGATCCTGCCCTTCATGGAACGGAACGGCGTTGACCTGCCCGATTGGGATTTCCGGGTGCCGGGGGTGACGTCCATCTCGGCTGATCTGCATAAATACGGCTATGCGGCCAAGGGGGCGTCGACCATCCTCTATCGCAATCTTGACCTGTTGAAGCACCAGATGTTCGTCTGTCAGGATTGGCCCGGAGGAGTTTTTGCCTCGCCCGCCTTGCTGGGCACAAGACCGGGCGGCGCCTATGCCGCCGCCTGGGCTGTGATGCAGAGGCTCGGTGAGGACGGCTACTGCCGGTTGGCGAAAGACACGACCGAAGCGGTCGAGACGTTGAAGGCAGGCATTGCGGCGATAGACGGCCTGCGCATTCTGGGGAACCCGCAGGGGCCGCTACTGGCCTATGGCTCAACCGATCCGCAGCTCAACATCTATGCCGTGGCGGACCAGCTGGAGCGCGCCGGTTGGAGCATCAACCGCGTTCAGAACCCCGACGGCATCCACTGCATGGTCACGGCCAAACACCGGCATGTCACCGATGAATACCTGAGCGATCTCGCCCAGGCGGTTGCGACCGTTCGCGCCAACCCCGAGCTCGCCAAAACCGGAGGGGCCGCGACCTATGGCATGATGGCCCATGTCCCGCTGCGCGGTATGGTGAAATCCAAGGTGCTGGATGTGTTTGCCGAGATGTACCGGGCCGGTGGTGGAGATTTGCATCTGGATAACGGCAAAGCCCCGAACCTGCTGGAACGCGGTATGGCCCGATATGTTCAGTGGAAAGCGCGACGCAGCTAGTCCTTGAGATAACTCTTGTACGGCTTGGCTTTGCGGTTTCGGTATTTGACCGTCAGGTCCAGCGGCATGTCATTTTCGTCGTAGATCCCCAACACGATCCCCCTGCCCCGGCTTTTGGTTCGCATCTCGATCAGTTGCTGTTCAGACCGCGTCGTGCGCTGTGACGGGCGGCGTGCCCAGGCAAACAGGTGGTCGTACATTTCACCAATCACCTCTGTATGATCTTCGCTGTCGCCCAGATCAACCAGCTCCTCCGGGTCGTTTTCAAGATCGAACAGGATCGGACGGTGCCCACCCTCACAATGGATCAGCTTCCAGCGTTTGTTTGCGACCATGAACATCACCGCATCGCGGACAGAGGCGTTTATCCGCTCAGCAATTGGCGACGCGGAATAGTCGTATTCGCAGATCACCACACCCCGAGGAAGCTCCTGTGCCTGTCCATGCAGGATCGGCAACAGGGAATGACCTTCGAGGACATGACTGGCGACGTCGCCTCCGGCCACTTCGACGAACGTCGGAGCAAGATCAATGGATTCGACCAGCGCATCGCTCACCATGTCTCGGGTCGCGTCGGCCTCGGGCGAAGGGTCATAGATGATCAGTGGCATTTTGGTCGAGGTATCGTGGAAGAACGTCTTTTCGCCCATCCAATGGTCGCCGAGAAAATCCCCGTGATCCGATGTCAGGACGATCATCGTATCGTCCATCCGACCGGTCTGCTCCATCCAGTCGAACAACCGGCCCATTTGATCATCGGCCTGCTTGATTAGGCCCATATAGGCCGGGATCACCGCCTCACGCACATCCTGGCGCGAGAAGGTCTCACCGATTTTGGTCTCCATGAACGCTTTCAACACCGGATGCGCATTTTGGCGTTCCTCATCGGATCGCACCACCGGCAGTACATGCTCAGGTCCGTACATCGAGGCATATGGCTCTGGCACGATATAGGGCCAGTGCGGTTTGATGAAGCTCAGGTGACAGCACCATGGGGCGTCATGGGTTTCCATGAACTCGATCCCGCGCCCGGTCAGATAGGGAGTCTCGCTGTCTTCTTCGGCAATGTTCGCAGCCTCGCACGAGTTTTTCAGGAACCAGCCGGACAGAACATTGCCGTGCGCGTCCAAACCAGAATTTGCGAAGTCATGCCAGGGGTTGTCGCTTTCATAGCCTTTGTCGCGCAGGTATTCATTGTAGGCCTTGGCCCCATCGGGGTCATAAAACCCGTCCGGCCCTTCGGGGCGCATCCCGTCGTCGCGTTCGAAGACATCAAAACCACATTCCGCCACACGAGCGCCAATAAAGCTGTCCGGTTCAAGGCCGAGCCGCGCCATGCCCTCTGCATCCGCGCGCATATGGGTTTTGCCAACCAGCCAGCATTCCATCCCCGCCTTGCGCAGGTGGTCGCCCATGGTCATCTCGCCAACCTTCAAGGGGATCCCGTTCCACGAGGCACCATGCGAATGTACGTACCGACCCGTATAGGTCGACATGCGCGAACTGCCGCAAATCGGCGATTGGATATAGGCGCGATTGAATCGCACACCCCGAGCCGCCAGACGGTCGATATTGGGCGTGTGGAGGTGCGGATGCCCGTAGCAGCTCAGGTAATCCCAGCGCAGCTGGTCGAACATGATGAACAGGATATTCTTGGCTTTGGCCACACGCGCCTCCGATCTGGTCCGGAGGCTATCTAGCCAATTCCCAGCAGGTGGTGCAAATGCTGATTAGGCCTGACGCTCCATCTGCTCCAGCATCTTCTTGGCGCGTTTGCATTGCAGCTGGTCCCGCAGAGGGCTGTCGGGGTCGATGTCCTTTTGGCAGACCACGCATTTATCTGCGCCTGAGATCGCGTTCAGACCGCCGCAGCTGCCCTTGATGGTTTTACCCATCAACATCACGCCCAACGACATGCCGACCATGACCAGAGACAGAAGAATAAAGGCCAGAATGAAGGTGCTCATCTCGGTTCCTACCAATCAGTTGGTGCCCAGGGCGTCTTTGAACGCGCTGCTGTGGGAGGTTATATAGGCATCATCGCCGCCTGTCACATCCCGCGAGATGAAATACACGGCAAGTTTATGCTCTTCGGCCAGTTGCATACCCTTTTCCTGACCCAGTGCCAGCATTGCAGTCGCCCAGGCATCCGCCATCATGGCGTTTTCCGCCAGAACGGTGACCGAGGTCGTACGATGCGTGATCGGACGCCCGGTTGTCGGGTCGATGATATGCGAATAGCGCACGCCATCCTGTTCGAAGTAGTTCTTGTAATCGCCCGAACTGGCCATACCGCGATCATCCAGCGACACGATCAACTGCAGGCTCTGAGACCCGGCCTGAGGCTTTTCGATCCCGATTTGCCACGTTTCGCCCTTGTCGTTCTGGCCTTTTGAGACCAGATCGCCGCCGATCTCGACCAGATAGTTTTCGATGCCTGCGTCCCGCAGGGTCTCGGCGACAGCGTCAATGCCATAGCCCTTGGCGATGGCCGACAGATTGATCCCAACGCCAGGTTCGGATTTTGCCAGCGTTCCTGCCTCAGCATCCAGGGTCAAAAGCCGCATTTGTCCAACGCCTGCCAGCGCGGCCTCGATATCAGCATCGGATGGCACAGGGTCTTCGGGCTTGCGCGGGCCAAAGCCCCATAGCTCGATCAACGGGCCGAGGGTGACGTCAAAGGCTCCATCGGTCTTGTCGTGAACGTCATTTGCGGCGGCCAGAACCAGTACGAATTCGTCGGATACCGCAACGGGGTCGGTGCTGGTGGACGCCGAAAAGGTCGAAACCTCGGAATTTGGATCCCAGTTCGACATCTTGGCGTTGACTGCGGCCAGAGTCTCTTCGACCGAAGCAGCCAACGCGGTTTCATCCAGATCCTCGCCAATCGCAGTGACATTGAAGGTCGTGCCCATGGTCTCACCCGACAGGCGCACCACATCGTGTTCCTTGTCGAACAGGCAACCAGTCAAAAGGGTGGTAAGGGCCAGCGCAGGCAGTAGACGCATGGATCAGTCTCCGGGAAAAGCAGTGCCCGGCATATGCCAGCCACCCCGGTCAGAGTCAAACCGGCTTCACAGCTTCAGCGGCAAAAAACCCAACATCAAAAGGCCGATCCCAGCTGGAAGTCCGAACAACCACGCCCGTTTCTGCCACCCGTCCGGCTGCTGTTTCCACACCATGCGAAAATTATGGCCGCAGACCACCACAACAAAGAAAATCAGCGCAGCAATGGGGGGTGTCAGATAGATGTCACTCACAGGCTTGGACTCCGGGTTTTCGCCGATGCGGGCATTTGCACCCTATACAGGCCATTTAGCTGCGCTAAGGTGAAAGGGAAAGACTTTGCAAGAACCAAAAAGGAGATTGCCCATGGCCCCAACCTCATACCAGGCCCCCACACGCGGCGACAAGCAGGACAAGTCCACCTACAGCCAGTCGACGGGATCGAACCTGTCGCAGTCGCAGACGACCGTGGCGAAACTGCTTGAGGGGAAAGGCGACGCGGTGTTCTCGGTCCGTCCGAACGAGACGATCCACACGGTGGTCAATATTCTCAAGGAAAAACACATCGGTGCCGTTTTGGTCACTGATCAGAACGGAGCGCTGCAGGGCATCCTGTCCGAGCGTGACATCGTGCGCCGTATGGCTGACACGCCCGGCCAGACCCTGCCGCAATCGGTCGAGGATCTGATGACCAAGGAGGTTCAGAGTTGCTCGCCCGACGATACGTTGAATGCGGTTCTGAAAACCATGACCGAAGGCCGGTTCCGCCACATGCCAGTCGTCCGCGATGGTCTGTTGTGCGGCATGATCACCATCGGTGACGTCGTGCATTTCCGTCTGAAAGAGCTGGAATACGAAGCGCTGCGCATGAAGCAGATGATCGTGGGCTAAAGCAACCCGGCCCGCGGCGACCTGACGCCTCGGGCCAGACAAGCTAAGCTGTTGCCGTGAACGTGACCCCTCCGGGGTACAACTCAGCAGCGGTCAGGCAGTTTGTCGCGAAAGCGCCGGTGTCGATCGAAATCACCCCGTCTCGAACTTGAACATGATCCACGATCGTGTGCCCATGCACCACCCATTGACCATCCCGGCGCGGCTGCTGTCGGAACTTGGGATGGCCCCAAAGACAGGTTTTCCGGTCCTGTTTTTCCGCTGATGCCCGAGGGTCCAGAGCGGCGTGAACGACCGAGACATTGCCGCTGGTCCACATCAGGGGCCGCTCGGTCAGCCAATCAACAAGCTCCTGTCCCATGGCAATGCGCAAACGTTCCGCTAGATCGCCCTTGTCGGCATCGAAATCTTTTATTCCAAAGGAGGCAAGCGTCTGGGCGCCCCCGTTGTTCATCCACAGCGGGCCAATTCCGAACGGGTCTTCGAGAAACCGCAGTAACATCTCTTCATGATTGCCTAAAAGGCACGTCACACGCCCGTTTGACGTTAAACTCAGATGTTTCAATTGCCGCAACACCTGCGCGCTGTAATCGCCCCGGTCGACATAATCGCCGACAAACACCCAGGGCAGGCCCTCGTCGAGCTTCGGCAGCAGGGCTTGCAACAGGTCCAAACGTCCGTGGATATCTCCGACCGCCACAAAGCGCGCCTCGGGCCTTATGCCCGACACATCCGCGCCGCGCATTCCGCCCGGTCCAAGCAGCCCTCTGATCCAGCCCGTCACCATGCAAAGACCTCTACTCTGACCGGCTGCGACGGACAATCAGCAATCGGTCCGGAAACGGGCGGTTGACCAATGGGCGCGCAACCTTGATAGACAATGCAGACGGGTCGCCGAAGCGTGAGGGATGTATGAAGCGGGTTTTGATCACGGGCACGGCCGGATTTATCGGCTTTCACCTGGCGAAGCTGTTGCTGTCCGAAGGGTTCCGTGTGCATGGCTATGACGGGATGACCGACTATTACGACGTCGCCCTCAAGCAACGCCGCCATCAGATGTTGCTGCAAAATCCCGGCTTTACCACCACTGAAGACATGCTGGAAAACCATGAACGGCTGATGCAGGTCGCGGATGAGTTTCAGCCCGAGGTGATCATCCACCTCGCCGCGCAGGCCGGTGTGCGCTACAGCCTAGAAGAGCCGCGCAGCTACATCAACTCGAACGTTGTCGGCACCTTCAACGTGATGGAGGTCGCGCGTCAGCACAAGGTGCAGCACCTTCTGATGGCCTCGACGTCATCGGTCTACGGCGCCAATGAGGATCTGCCCTTTACCGAGGTCGAAAAAGCCGACACGCAGCTGACGATCTATTCGGCCACCAAGAAAGCCAATGAGGCGATGGCGCACTCCTATGCCCATCTTTGGGACCTGCCGACCACCATGTTCCGGTTTTTTACGGTCTATGGCACCTGGGGACGGCCCGATCTGGCGCTCTATAAGTTCGTCGACGCGATCCTCGAAGACCGCCCGATTGATATCTACAACCACGGCGACATGTATCGCGACTTTACCAATGTCGAGGACCTGGTCCGTGGCATCCGTTTGCTGATCGACGTGCCTCCGGTGCGGCCCGCCGGCGCCGATGAGATCGAGGACGGCGACAGTCTGTCCCCCGTCGCGCCGTACCGGGTTGTCAATATCGGCAATGGTGACAAGGTGCGCCTGATGGATTTCATCGAAGCCATCGAAGCCGCGATCGGAAAAAAGGCCAACCGCAACTACATGCCCATGCAAATGGGCGACGTCCCCGCCACATGGGCCAATACTGACCTGTTGCAAAGTCTGACAGGGTACCGCCCGGAAACCAATTTCAAAGACGGGATCGCGCAGTTTGTTGCGTGGTTCCGCGACTATCACGGCAAGTAAAGGGCCAAGACCGGAATGCTGGAGACCAATCCTGACGCCCGCAAAATCGCCGTGATTGGGTTGGGCTATGTCGGCCTGCCGCTGGCGGTCGCTTTTGGAAAAATCGGCCCCGTGGTCGGGTTTGATATCAACGCCGCACGGATCGACGCCTTGCGCAATGGCAAGGACGCAACGCAAGAGGTCGAACCCGAAGACCTAGCCGCCGCATCGGGCCTGAGTTTCACGACGCAAGCCTCCGACCTTGCGGCATGCGACACCTTCATCGTCACGGTGCCCACACCAATCACCGCAGGCAAACAACCTGATTTGACACCTCTACTCGCGGCCTCGGAAACCGTGGGATTGGTCCTGAAACCCGGCGACCTGGTGATCTACGAATCCACCGTCTATCCCGGCGCGACCGAGGAAGACTGCGTACCTGTGCTGGAACGCACCTCGGGCTTGAGCTTCAACACTGATTTTTTTGCCGGCTACAGCCCCGAACGGATCAATCCCGGCGACAAGACCCATCGGATCGCGGATATCTGCAAGGTGACCTCGGGCTCGACCCCGCAGGTGGCGGATCTGGTCGATGCGCTTTATGCGCGGATCATCACAGCGGGAACGCACAAAGCTGAAAGTATCCGCGTGGCTGAGGCTGCAAAGGTGATCGAAAACACCCAGCGCGACCTGAACATCGCGCTGGTAAACGAGCTGGCGATGATCTTTGGCCGGATGGAGATCGACACCGAGGCCGTTTTGCGCGCCGCGGGAACCAAGTGGAACTTCCTGCCCTTCCGCCCCGGTCTGGTCGGCGGGCACTGTATCGGCGTGGACCCCTACTACCTGACCCATAAGGCCGAGGCCGTGGGGCATCACCCTCAGATCATTCTGGCCGGTCGACGACTGAACGATCGGATGGGCAGTTATGTGGTGTCTCAACTGGTCAAACGCATGACCCGCAACGGCATCAATGTCGGTGCGGCACGGGTTCTGGTTCTGGGCCTGACCTTCAAGGAAAACTGTCCTGACCTGCGGAACACACGCGTCGTTGATATCATTGAGGAATTGCAGAGCTATGGCATCAGCGTTGATGTCCACGATCCCCATGCCGACCCTGCCGCAGCCGAGGCTGAATACGGCCTCTCGCTTTCAAGTTCCCCTCAGGACGGAGCTTATGATGCAGTCGTTCTGGCCGTCGCGCATCAGGAATACAAAGACGCTGATCCGTCAACGTTTCGAGCTTACGGCAAACCCAACAGCGTGGTGTTCGACATCAAGTCCTGCCTGCCAAGGGACGCGAGTGACTTGAGGCTGTAGTGACTTTGAAAGTCACGGTCGGGTCTACTTGCTCGTAGCTAGAACTATTCAACTTGACCACAGTCTTGCGGAACCAATCCGATTTCAGTCTTGAGAATAACGTCCGGTGCACAGTGTTTTGCATCCAGGTGGAACAACAGCGTCAACGCTCCGACCGTTGCCGCAAATGACGCACAAGTAAACATTGCATTTCGTCCCATTGTTTTGACTGCATTGGCATTCCCTCTATTGCGGAGAACTCGCCACATCGAGAAGAAGCCGCCTGAGAAAGAGTATTCACGAGGCCGATCTCGACCGGCATCCAAGGTCGCAAAGATGAGACTATGCAGCGATGCGAGCAGCATAAGAAAGAAGTACATAGTCGCAAACAAACCGACGATAACCCCAAGAAAAAGGGCAACAATTAGTAGTTTCACGTGGGTCTAATTCTGTCAAAATAGCTTAATTCAAACATCAGCGGGTGAAACGAATACCTGCTTGTGAAATAGGGATACGAAAAAAGCCGGCGCACCATGCGCCGGCTTTTTGTCTCTTACCCGCCGAAATCGTCGAGCATGATGTCTTCGCGGTCCACACCCAGATCCAGCAGCATGTTGATGACCGACTGGTTCATGATTGGAGGACCACACATGTAGAACTCGCAATCCTCGGGCGCGGGGTGGCTCTTGAGGTATTCTTCGAACAGAACGTTGTGGATGAAGCCGGTATAGCCTTTCCAATCGTCCTCGGGCTGCGCGTCCGACAGGGCAACGTGCCAATCGAAATTGTCGAACTCTGCGGCCAATTGGTCGAAATCTTCGACAAAGAACATCTCTTTCTTCGACCGCGCACCGTACCAGAAGCTGATCTTGCGATCACGGTTTTCCAGACGCTTGAGCTGGTCGAAGATGTGGCTGCGCATGGGGGCCATGCCTGCACCACCGCCGATGAAGACCATCTCTTTTTGGGTTTCGCGGGCGAAAAACTCTCCGAACGGACCCGAGATGGTGACCTTGTCACCCGGTTTCAGGTTGAAGATGTATGACGACATCTGACCCGGAGGGATGCCATCGGACCCAGGAGGGGGCGAGGCAACACGGACGTTCAGCATGATCATGCCCTTTTCGTCCGGATAGTTCGCCATGGAATAGGCACGCTCAATCGGTTCAGCGACGACGGACTCGTACTGCCATAGATTGAAGCGATCCCAGTCTTCGCGATATTCCTCTTCCACATCGAAATCGGTATATTTCAACTGGTGCGCGGGAGCTTCGATCTGGATGTAGCCACCAGCGCGGAAGTTCACGTCCTCGCCTTCGGGCAGGTCCAGGGTCAGAGCCTTGATGAAGGTCGCCACGTTCTCGTTCGAGCGAACGGTGCATTCCCATTTCTTAACGCCAAAGACTTCCTCGGGGACTTCGATGTCCATGTCCTGCTTGACCGCAACCTGACAGGACAGACGGTCACCACAGGCCGCTTCACGCTTGGTGATGTGGCTTTCCTCGGTCGGCAGGATCGATCCGCCACCGGAATGCACCTTCACCCGGCACTGCGCGCAGGTACCACCGCCACCACAGGCAGACGGAACGAAAAGCTTTTCGGCCGCCAAGGTCTGCAGCAGCTTGCCACCGGCAGGGACCGAGATGGTCTTTTCGCCGTTGATGGTGATGTTCACATCACCGGTCGAGACCAGTTTCGAACGGGCGGCCAGAATGATCGTCACCAGCGCGATGACGATCACTGTGAAAAGGGCAACGCCTAAACCAAAAGTTTCCATTCTGCCCTCCTTACAGTTTCACGCCCGAGAAGGACATGAAGGCCATCGCCATCAGACCCGCGGTGATGAAGGTGATCCCCAGACCTTGCAGGCCGTCGGGAATGTCCGAGTATTTCAGCTTTTCACGAACGCCCGCCATTGCGGTGATGGCCAGTGCCCAACCAAAGCCTGAAGACAGCCCATAGGTGGTTGCCTCGGCAAAGTTGTAATCCCGTTCCACCATGAACAGCGAACCACCCAGGATGGCGCAGTTCACCGTAATCAGCGGCAGGAAGATCCCCAGCGCGTTGTAGAGCGGCGGGAAATACTTATCCAAAACCATCTCGAGGATCTGAACCATCGCCGCAATCACGCCGATATACGAGATCAGACCAAGGAAGGTCAGATCAACATTGGGGAACCCGGCCCAGGACAGCGCACCCGGCTTGAGAAGGTAGTTCAGCAGCAGGTTGTTGGCAGGAACGGTGATGGCCTGCACGACCATGACCGAAATTCCCAGACCCAGCGCGGTCGAGATCTTCTTCGACACGGCGATGAAAGTACACATCCCCAGGAAGAAGCTGAGCGCAAGGTTTTCGACAAAGATGGCCTTTACGGCCAGTGAGATCAGACCTTCCATCAGTGGGCCTCTACCTGCTGAATTTTGTATTCACGCTCTTCCACCTGGTTCGGCTTCCATGTGCGGAAGGCCCAGATGATCAGACCGATGATGAAGAACGCCGACGGGGGCAGCAGCAACATGCCGTTGGGCACGTACCAGCCGCCGTTGTTGACGGTCTCCAGAATGGTGACACCGAACAGCGACCCTGCACCGAAAAGCTCACGAATGAAGCCGACCAGCAGCAGGATCAGGCCGTAGCCCATACCATTGCCCATGCCGTCGATAAAGGACGCAACCGGAGGGTTCTTCATGGCAAACGCCTCGGCGCGGCCCATCACGATACAGTTGGTGATGATCAGGCCGACGAAAACCGAAAGGGTTTTCGAGATCTCAAACGCATAAGCCTTGAGGATCTGGTCCACTAGGATCACCAGCGAGGCGATGATCACCATCTGCACGATGATCCGGATCGAGCCGGGAATCTGGTTGCGCAGGCATGAGATGAAGAAGGACGAGAACGAGGTCACGAAAATCACCGCCAGCGCCATCACCATCGACACCTGCAGCGACGAGGTCACCGCCAGCGCCGAACAGATGCCCAGCACCTGCAAGGTAATCGGGTTGTTGTCGACAAGCGGGTCGACCAGCATCTCTTTCTTGGTCTGGGACATCAGAGCTCTCCTGCTTGCAGTTTGGCCAGAAACGGTGCGTAGCCCGCATCGCCCATCCAGAATTTCACCAGGTTATCGACACCCACCGAGGTCAGGGTCGCCCCCGCGAGCGCGTCGATATAGAAGTCGGGTCCTGCGGCGGGCTGGGATTTCGACACGGTGATTTGCAGATCACCATTATCGTCACGCAGCTTCTTGCCATTCCACAGCGCCTTCCAGCGTGGGTTGTCCACCTCAGCCCCAAGGCCGGGGGTTTCACCGTGCTGATAGAACTGCAGGCCATAAATGTCGTTGCCGTTGTTCTCCAAAGCGATAAAGCCATAGAGCGTGGACCACAGGCCGTAGCCGTGCAGCGGTAGGATCACCTTGTCCAGCGCGCCCGCATCATCCCGCAGCAGATAGATCACCCGATACTTGGCCTTGCGCCCAATACCCGCCGGGTCATTGTCCAGCGCGACGCTGAGGTCGGGATCACTGGCCGCGGCGATGTCATCGAACGTGGCCGGGTCGAACTGATCATCGACGAAATCGCCGGTGGACAGCTCCAGCACGTGGGGTTCAAACGCGGCGAAGGCTTCGGTGACGTCGATGTCAGGCTCATAGACACCCGCTACCTGCAAAACGTTGACCTGCTTGTCCTTCAGGCGGTTGGTCTCCTGCACCGGGCGCAAGCTAACGGCGGCTGCGGACACGACCATCGAAGCGACCAGACAGACGGCAACCGCGATGATAATCGTCTTGCCGACAGAGTCCGGCGAGGCTGCCAGGAACTTGGCGATCGCGCCTTTAGGTGCCTCGTTTTGATCTGGGGATTGCGTATCAGACATGGCGACGCGCCCTCCGTTTGATGTTGGCTTGGACGACGAAGTAGTCGATCAGCGGAGCAAAGACGTTGCCGAACAGAATGGCCAGCATCATGCCTTCTGGGAAAGCTGGGTTGATGACACGGATCATCACAACCATGATACCGATCAGCGCGCCATAGATGTAGCGGCCCATGTTGGTGTGGCTGGCGGAAACAGGCTCGGTCACCATGAAGGCCAGACCGAAGGCATACCCACCGATGACCACG
This sequence comes from Ruegeria sp. BG9, assembly GCF_056538305.1. Taxonomy (NCBI): domain Bacteria; kingdom Pseudomonadati; phylum Pseudomonadota; class Alphaproteobacteria; order Rhodobacterales; family Roseobacteraceae; genus Ruegeria; species Ruegeria sp. BG9. The sequence continues at coordinate 235,707 of NZ_JBQFSY010000005.1, read as the reverse complement.
TGCCAGTACCAAGGCATCGCGAACATCGGGTTCGTGTCCGAACCAATGAGGTTCAGCAGCAAGGTAAAGCCGATCGTACCGGCCAGACAGCCGACAATCAGGCGGTAGTTGGCGATCCGCGTGGCCAGCAAGAAGGCCAGACCGATCATACAGGCCAGCGTTGAGGTTTCACCAAAGCTGCCCTGGATCGACCCGAAGAACGCGTTCCACCAGGTGATGCCATCAGCCGCCAACGCCTGGAAGCCCTGCGACGCAGAGACGGACAGGGCAGTCGCGCCCGAGAACCCATCAACCGGCGTCCAGACTGTGTCACCGGACATGCTCGCCGGATAGGCGAAATACAGGAACGCACGACCAACCAGAGCCGGGTTCAGGAAGTTCTTGCCGGTGCCGCCAAAGACTTCTTTCCCGATCACGACGCCGAAGATGATGCCCAAGGCCACCTGCCAAAGAGGCGCGGTTGCGGGCATGATCAGCGTGTAAAGCATTGAAGTAACAAGGAAACCCTCGTTTACTTCATGACCGCGCACAGTGGCAAAGATGACCTCAAAGATACCACCCGCGACAAGTGTCACGATGTAGATCGGCAGAAAATAAGTGAGCCCGTGCATCACATTGGCAAAGACGCTGGAGGGATCCAGCGAGATACCAAACATCTGCAGCAGAGCAATCCGCCAGCCGGTGGCCGATTCAGGCCCCAGCAGCGCAATGGCCGAGTTCGCCTGATAGCCGGTATTGTACATCCCCCACAGGATACAGGGGATCGTCGCTATCACGACGTAGGTCATGATCCGCTTCATGTCGATATACGACCGAGCATGCGGCGCGGCGGTGGTTACAGTTTTCGGAGTGTAGATGAAGCTTTCCACCATCTCGTAGATGGGGAAGTACTTCTCGTACTTGCCGCCCTTGGTAAAGTTTGGCTCGATCCGATCAAAGAAGCTGCGCAAACCCATTTGGATCAGCCCTCCTTTTCAATCTTGGCGAGGCAGTCGCGAAGCGCCAGCCCATATTCATATTTCGCCGGACAGGCAAAGCTGACAAGGCCCAGATCCTCTTCGTCCAGCTCCAGTGCACCCAGTGCCTGAGCGGTATCGGTGTCCATCACCAGCAGGGCGCGCAGCAGCTGCGTGGGCAGGTAATCCTGCGGCATCAGCCGTTCGAACACGCCTGTCGGTACCATCGCGCGACGGCCACCATTCAGGTTGCTGGTCAGATTATACAATTTGTTGGACAATGCCGAACCCAGAACCGGTTGGACCGAGTATTTCGACGGCATCGGACGAATCCAGCCCATCGGAATCTGATCGTGGTCTTCCCGGATGATGGTGATCTGACGCGCGAACCGGCCCAGATAGGCGGTCGGTCCCTCGGCTTGAGTACCCGACAGAACCGAGCCCGAAATAATCCGGGGTGTTCCCTCCAAGTTGATCTCATCCTTCGTCAGCTCATCTGTCGAGGCACCCATGGCGGTGCGGATCAAACGCGGCTGACGTGCGCCTGGCCCAGACAGAGCGATCACGATATTCGGATCCAGATGGCCGGACTGCATCAGGCGGCCGATCGCGATAACGTCCTGATATCCGATGGTCCAAACTTGTTTGTCGCCAGCGAGCGGCTCCAGGAAGTGGATGTGAGTACCAGCCAGACCGGCAGGGTGCGGGCCTGCGAAGGCCGCCGCTTCCACTCCGGCAACGTCTGCACCGGGGATTTTGTCGCCATCCTTGAGGCAAAGGTAGGTCTTGCCCTCCGACAGCTTGGCAACCGCCGCCAGACCGGCGGCAAAAGCTTCCCCTGCATCGGCGATGATCACGGCGGCGTCCGCAGCCAGCGGCTCGCTGTCCATCGCGGTGACAAAAATTGCTGCTGGTTTGGTGCCTGAGGACGGCATTTTCGAATAGGGCCGTGTGCGGAACGCCGTCCAAAGACCCGCCGCGCAGAGTTTTTCTGCCACGCCCTCGGCCGTGTCGCCATTGCCCACGCCCGAGAAATCGACGCCCGCGTCATTCGGGTCGGAGATTTCGATCACAACGCTCTGCAAAACGCGGCGCGCACCCCGGTTGATTTGAATGACCTTGCCGCTCATCGGGGCAACCATCATCGCCTCGGCGACGTCCTTGTGGCAGAACAGCGGAGTGCCACGCTGCACCTCATCGCCTTCCTGCACCAGCATGCGGGGCTTCAACCCCAAATAATCGCCGCCCAAAGCCGCAACCTTGCTGAATTCCGGCCCTGGCTGGATCGTTTGATCCGGGGCACCCTCAATCGGCAATTCCAGCCCTTTTTTCAGTTTGAAAGTTTGCATCTCGCTACTGTCTTCCAAGCCTCTCTCCTGCGCCAGCTATCATAGCCCAATTGGAAGGGGCATGTGATAGCGCGGATGATAAACCAACCGGGTCGCAAAGAGCTATTTGCTGGTCGGAATCCGCAGGCGTGTGTCTGATGTCGGTCCTTTACGCGCCGACGACCAGAAACGCAAACCCGTTAGGCTCGAAATTATCTATTGTTTGTCACTTTGTCTTAATCGAATGTTCATATTGGCGCTAACACACCGATATTTTGCCGGTCGCACCTCTGCCGCATCCGGTGTAAGCAACAAAAATGAGCATGACTCACGACCTTGATATCTTCCTGGTGGCAACACCGGGCCTCGAAACCCCGCTCTGCGCCGAGGCCACCCAACACGGATTCGCAGGCGCGCGTGTCGTGCCCGGCGGCGTAAGCTGTACGGGCGACTGGTCCGAGGTCTGGCGGGCCAATCTTGTCCTGCGCGGTGCCAACAAGGTACTCGTGCGCATCGGCAGCTTTCCTGCCGTCCATCTGGCCCAGCTGGACAAACGCGCGCGCAAGTTTCCCTGGTCGGACTTTCTCTGCCCCGACGTGCCCGTCAAGGTCGAAGCTACAAGCCGCAAGTCTCGCATTTACCATGCCGGGGCCGCGCGCCAGCGCATTGAGCGCGCAATCTCTGACACCTTGGGCGCAGCAATTTCTCCCGAGGCCGATCTGCGCGTTCTGCTGCGCATCGAAAAGGATCTCTGCACGCTGTCGATCGACAGCTCAGGCGAGCCGCTGCACAAGCGCGGTCACAAAACCGCTGTTGCCAAGGCCCCCATGCGCGAGACCATGGCCGCGATGTTCCTGCGCGAATGCGGGTTCGAGGGAACGGAGCCGGTTCTCGACCCTATGTGCGGCTCGGGCACCTTTGTTATTGAAGCCGCCGAGATCGCCCTTGGGCTGGCGCCGGGACGTTCGCGATCCTTCGCTTTCGAGCAGCTGTCCGGGTTCGACAAAGCGGCGTGGGAGGCAATGCGGAGCGCGTGGCGCCCATCCGAGAGCCCCCTTCAGTTCTACGGCTCCGACCGCAACACAGGCGCTGTCGAGGCCGCCTCTGTCAATGCCGAACAGGCTGGTGTGGCGGAACATACCCGTTTTCAGCATCGTGCCGTTAGCGATGTCAAACCACCCCCCGGACCCGCTGGTCTGGTTATCGTGAACCCCCCATACGGTGCACGGATCGGTGACGAAAAACGTCTGCGTTCGCTTTATGGCAGCCTTGGCAAAACGCTGATGAACCGCTTCCAGGGGTGGCGCGTCGGCGTCATCACCAGCGCCCCTGCCCTCGCTCGCGCGACGCGCCTGCCTTTTCTGCCTACTGGTCCGTTCGTCGATCACGGCGGCACGAAAATTCGCCTGTATAGAACCGAGATTCTAGAGTAGTGCATTCAGCCCAACCTAGTAGAGAGCGCCAAGAATTTTCCAATTTCACGCACAAGAATCCCTCTTGCGCATCCCAACCCACGCGTATAGACCCGCCGCCACGGTCGGAGTGTAGCTCAGCCTGGTAGAGCACTGTCTTCGGGAGGCAGGGGTCGGAGGTTCGAATCCTCTCACTCCGACCAAATTTTACAACAATTTCAATATCTTGTACACTTTATGCCGAGTGGACATTGCTCGTTAATCGCGTGGGGCAGCACCAGGGCAGCACCAAAAGAATCCGTTTGACTAGGAAATTATTTTTCGCGGCATCGCCCCTAAACGTCGGTACAAATTCGACCAGGGCTTTCAATACCGTTGACTTGAAATGAGTGGCCCGCAAAAATACTGATCTCTTTTGTAAACTCTCGAATGTCGGCTGTGAGACCGAAGTGGAAGTTCAACTGACCTTTGGTCGCTGACGTATTCTCCGTATAGCGAACTCGGCTAGAGCAATTCGGTTCGGTCGAGACTAAACAGGTCTATCGCCTTTCACGGTCACACGTCGCCCTTTACGCTCTTCGGGCCAATAGTCCCAGATAGCACGATGCATACAGCACCGGTTGTCCCAAAAGGCCATGTCGTTAATCGACCACCTGAACCGGATTTGATAGTTGATATGTTCCGCATGCTCGAAAAGCATGTTGAGGATCGCATCGCTTTCCTTATCCGACAAGCCCACAATCTTTGTAGTAAATGTTCGGTTCACAAACAGCGATTTCCGGCCCGTTTCCGGATGAGTTCTAACAATCGGATGAACTGCTTCGGGACAATCAATATCGCTGTCTTTTTGGCCCCGGTCGCTATAGCGGCCTTTATAGATATGCTCTGAACTATGAAGTGCAGATAACCCGTTGATCATATCTTTTATCGGTTCAGATAGATCGTCGTAGGCCGCATACATATCACTGAACATAGTGTCCCCGCCACAGGGGGGGGCGATATGGATTTGTAGCATAGTTCCAAGGGGCGGCGTTTCATCGCAAGAGACGTCAGAGTGCCAGAACTCACCGTTGGCTACTTTGGAATTCTTCGTTGCATGGATTTCGAATATCTCTGGATATCCTTCCATTGTCGGGGCCGCAGGGTGCGCATGAAGCGGTCCAAAACGTTTCCCAAATTCGATGTGCTGCGTAGGCGGTATTTCCTTCTGCTCTTTGAAGAACAGCACCTGGTAGGTGTGAAAGGCGTCGCAGATCTCAGCAAACTGATCGTCAGGCACAGGCTGGCTCAAATCGACTCCGTAGATCTCGGCGCCAAGGTTTGGAGCGAAGGGTTTGGCAACGATGGAAGTATAGGCGTTGGATTTGGCAGCAACCATAAGCACCTCTGGGTTTGATTTCTTTGGGCATGCTATGCGCAAGTTACACTCCAACAAAAATGAACTAAAACGAAATTTCTTTGACTAATTGATGAAAAACTTTCACATATCGATCACGGATTAGGCGGTAGCGAGGTTACCGGAATGAGCATTCGGTCACTGCGAACTCTAATAGCAGTTCATCGACATGGTAGCTTCCGTGCCGCGTCAGAGGCGGAGCATCTAACTCCGTCTGCGGTTAGTCACCAGATGCGGAATCTGGAGGTCACGTTGGGGCTCGAATTATTTGACCGATCAGCCAAATCGCCCAAACTTACTCATACCGGGCTAACGTTCGTCGGTGAGGCCGCTGCGGTGGTGGCCGCATATGATGGTTTGGCGGAAAGGGTGAAGTCGAACAACGAACTCTTTGGTGAAATAACTTTGGGTGCCGTTCCAACGACCCTGACTGGACTGGTGCCGATTGCGCTAGCGAGGCTAAAGTCCGTGAATCCGGATATCCATGTACGGATTGTTCCAGGTTTGACTAATCAGCTTTTGCTACAGTTAGACCGCGGGCAGATTCAAGCGGCGATCATTTCCCGACCAGATGTTCTGCCAAACACGTTGGAATTCTCTGAAATTGTATCCGAAAAACTGGTCCTACTTGTCTCGGAAAACACCCCAGATTTACCTCCGAAAGAACTGCTTGGTGCGTCACCGTTTATTCGTTTTACGCGTGATGCGGTTGTAGGAAGGCAAATCGAGACTTGGCTGCAAAGAAAAGGCATTGAAGTCAAAGACGCTATGGAACTAGAGAGCCTTGAAGCAATCTCAAGTATGGTGGCCGCTGAACTTGGAGTATCAATCATCCCTGACAGCCGCTTAGCTGCATATGACCACTTGCGTCTTAAAAGGATCCCCCTTGAACAGAACGGACCTAAGCGCATTGTTGGTTTGGCAAGTATGACCGCATCGCCTCACACTAAAATGATCGACGCAGTTACTGCGGCGCTATTGGAGGCAGCAGATGGCCAACGGGTTTATTCTTGAGTTGGCACTCTATTTGGTATCCACAAGATGTTTTCGACCACTTGAACTAAGAAAACTGGAAGTCAAAATTGGGCTTGGGTCAGTCACTAGCATGCAATTTGGAGAAAAACAGCTTCGAGCCTATAGAGAGCACACATCCGATGTCGTTGTGCCGTTTTGCAAAGTATCTCTGACACTGGCCACAAGTTAAATTCAGAGATGTAGAGGCAACGTACGGCCGGAAGAACAGCATTGACGCTCTTAATTTGCATTCTAATTCGCTGGTTGCCCTTGCAAAAAAAGCAGACTGCCTTTGTAATCTAACATTTTAACTTTACGGTCACTTGCGGTCCAAGAGTAAGGTGCCCACGTTGCTGGTTCGTCGGTAGTGAGTGACGTTGAACCAGTTTCGTCGGTACGGCTTTAAGCGCTGTCTAAGTGGGGCCTCGCGTGCGCTAGACTTTCCCCAACTCGGCCTCGCGAGGTTTCAGACACCGCTTGAGGGGTTCCCGGTTAACTTAGCGCCAGCTATCCAACCATCGCTGTCGGACCTCTTTTTTCGAGCCCGAATTGACCATGAACTTCGACGTTTTCTGCTTACGAAACGTCCAAAAGTATCCACCAAAAGAACACCAGATTTTTATGCTTCGGGAGGTTAGGAGAAAAACGAATGGTGACGCGGGGGTACTGTCTGTGTAAGAAAACTAGCTGGGCCTATCAGGGTGAACAAACATGGGCATGCTATTGCCACTGCGACGACTGCCGTCGGAATTGCGCCGCGCCGGTGGTTGCTTGGTTCGGTGTGCCGATAGAAAACTTTGAATGGACAGGTGATAAACCACGCACTTATGAAAGCTCTAAAGGCGTTTGCAGGCACTTCTGTGGAACTTGCGGGCCACCAATTGGGTTCGAAGCCGATCACTATCCGGGTGGTATGCACCTCTACGCCGCGTCACTCGAAAACCCGGAATATTTCGAGCCGACTTTTCATGTTAACAAGCAAAGCAAGTTGCCTTGGCTTCAAATGACTGATGATCTCGACGCCTTTGAAGGCACATTATTGCACACCCCAAACGACCCAGACGGATATCAGTAGATTGGGAAGCCAACTAGTTTTCCATATCGCAGGTTTGTTCGTAAAGCGGTCACTGGCGCACTGCGCAGCGAACAACTGTTCCGAGCCCTAAGTGACCAAGCATACCGCCGCACCTATGCCAGAAGACGAAGCACAGAAATGATAGCTACAAGACCGAAGAGCCCCTCGAATAATCGCCCGAAGAAATGCGCAAAACCAATCAGCGCTATCCGTATGTGAGAACGCCTTAGTGGATCGTCTCTTTTTCGGAACGATGCGGGCACAAGCGTAAGTAAATTGAGGCTTATGAGCTGACCAGACTCCATTAGTGCTTTAATCTCTGGCCTTTTTGTTTGGCGGCGAAAGCTCAGCGGCATCAAAACAAACAATAAAATTATCCAAATGAGGCCCAATAGATTTCTGTACTCGGTTGCGTCCATAGAACAGTTCCGACAATGATCCCACGACAACGCGGTTCATCGCACTAGAATTTGCAATCGTTCCAAGTGACTTGGATGTGAGAATTGGTTGGCGCAAAATACCCGTTCCAAAACAGTAAGCAATGGCGGCTTTGTTCGCATAGCTTTCGCGTTCCAACGCGGTTCGCCTTCAAGGGTGGTAGAGAAACGGCCCTTTCCAGTGCCAGAAACGCTGCCATCCAGCCACTGCCAGAACCCCGACCTTCGGTCCTTACGCGCCGTCTCTGTGCCCCCAGCCCGCCCCACAGTCGTCCCGATTATATCGCGCTTCTAGGTCAGACCGGGCGTGTCCTAGCGCTAAGGCGCCTTTGTTGTTTTCAGAGGAATGGCCGCAACGATATCCGCTACGTTTCGTTCGATAAATGTGCTCAGTTCGTTCACTACCGACATCCACCAACTACTGAATTGGCACTTAATATCTTCTAATTTATAATTCCCGCTGCGTTCTTAACGCATCTGGACTGTAGGACCGATAGACGTTTTCCAAGGTTTCGCGCGAGGTTGCAAAATAGGCCGTGGCGTCCTCCAATGTCATGCCGCGCATGCTGGTCTCCATTTTTTCAAACCCGAATTGTCCCTTCGACTCACGCTCTGGCCAACCACAACAGAACTAATAGCTATGACCGCTCCTATGGACTGGGTGAGGCTAAGCGTTTGCCCCAAATATACCCAGCCGAGCACGACAGCTGTTACAGGACTCATCATGCCAAGCATCGAGACTGCACCGGGCTCCAGGCGCGCTATACCACGAAACCAAAGAGCATAGGTTGCTGCAGCACCAATCAACCCGAGCCAAATCAGGCCGGCGACATTTGTCGCGCTGAGCGCAGGTAGAGGCGGTTCAAGGAACAGTGCGAGTGGCAGCAGTATCAAACCACCGGCTGTCAATTGCCACGCAGTGAAGCTTAGCGCCGAGACCGGAGGTTGCCATTTACGGCTGAGAACAGTGCCAGCAGCCATTGACGCGGCTCCTCCCAAACCCGCTACGATACCGATCCAATCAAGTTGTGCTTCTGGTCCGATCAACAGCAGAGACACACCCATTACGCCAGTCGCTGCGGCGCCGAGTGCACCAAGTCGGATTGGGGTTCCCAACCATCCCCACGCCATCAAAATCACGATCATCGCTTGCAACGATCCTAGGGTGGCGGCCACACCACCAGGCAGCCTATACGCAGCAACGAAGAGGAGCACCCAGAACAGAGCAAAGTTAAGACTGCCTAAGACGAAAGTTCGACCGAGCCATTCGCGCGGTGGAACGCAGCGCGTCACTGCAAGTAACAACAAGCCAGCAGGCAGAGCTCGTAACGCAGCCAGGGTAATCGGATAGCCAGCCGGGAGCGCTTCGGTAGCTACCAGATAGGTGCTTCCCCATACCGCTGGGGCGAGTGAGGTGAGAAGAATATCGGTTAAGCGTGACATGGTATGTCTCCCGGCTTAGGCGTTTGAGAATTTGAGTGAGACGTCAGACGCGCGCAGGTTACGCTGCTTCCGCTTGCAGATTTGATCCAGCGAGGCACGCTGCAATCCTTGCAACATGAGCGCCCTGGAACCGCGCTCCGGCCAGGTCAGTTTCCGTAGGCGTGCGGGAACCATCAGCACCGGCGATCGTTCCGGCACCATATGGTGCGCCGCCAATGATTTCTTCTGATGTAGTCTGACCAGCAAATGTGTAGGGCATTCCGGCAATCAGCATACCGAAGTGTTGCAGCGGAACTTGCGTTGTAAGAAGGGTCGCCTCGTGCCCACCATGCTGCGAACCCGTAGATGCAAAGACCGCCCCGACTTTACCAACCAGAGCATTCCTGGCCCAAAGCCCGCCGGCCTGATCCAGGAACGACTTCATTTGACCGGCCATCATGCCAAATCGGGTCGGCGTTCCCAGAATTATTGCATCATAGCTTTCCAGGTCTGTCGGCGAGGCAATAGGTGTATCATCGACGACATAGCCGGCCTTTTGGCGGACTTCTTCAGGGACGGTTTCGGGCACACGCCGAACATCAACTTCGATGCCAGGAACACTTCTGGCGCCTTCAGCCTCGGCACCGGCCAATGCGCGGACGTGGCCATAGCTTGAGTAGTAGAGAACGAGAATACGTGACATAGGATACCTCTCAGGGCTGTGACTTGTTCCCTGAGAGAATGGAATTTGTTACGCCGCCAATTAAGTCGCGCTCTTTGACATCACTCTTTAACTGTATTGAACAATGTCACGACCTGAGAGCCAGGCGCAGATGATCAAGAAAGGCTTTGACCTTTGCGTCCATTCCCAAGCGAGATGCTGTAACGGCGAATACTTCCGGCGCAGGCAGTTCATGGTCAGGAAGAACTCTCACCAAGGCCCCGCTAGCTTCAGGAGCATCAGAGACGAACTCGGGCAGAGTTCCGATACCTTGCCCCGCTATCAGCAGATCCCGCAAAACGAGGCTGTTGCCAACCCTCACACGTGGATCAAGCTCCAATGTTGTGACACCATTGGCGGCCGAGAGCTTCCAGCTCGTCAAATGATCAGCAAGCAAAAAGCCAATCATCGCGTGATTATTCAGATCCGCCGGCTGGGTCGGCGTCCCGCATCGCTCCAAATAGTCAGGAGACGCAAAAATCCGTTGTCGCATCACGCCGATCCGTCGCGCAACAAGGGCCGAATCCGGCATGGCAGCGCGGATGCGTATAGATAGATCGAACCCGCCCTCGACCATATCGATCACCTTGTCGTCCATCGAAAGCGTAAATCGCAAATCGGGATAGGCTTCCAAAAACTCGGGCAGCATCGGTGCAATAACGGTTTGACCGAAAGAGCTTGATGCATTCACCCGAAGGTGCCCGCGCACTGCTTTTGAACCATCCCTGATGGTTTGTTCCGTTTTTTCAACCGCATCGAGGATTCCAATTGCATCTTGGTAATAAAGGCTGCCTGTTTCAGTCAGTGACATGGATCGGGTCGTTCTGGTCAGAAGGACGGTTCCCAGACTTTCCTCCAGAAGCTTGATTTCTCTGCTGAGAAGCGCAGGAGAAACACCAAGGTCTTCCGCCGCACGAGCAAAGCTGCCGCGTTCAACGATACGGCGAAAAGCTTGCATGACTGACAGTTTGTCCAACTCTTGGCCCCCGAGCAGTTTTTTGAGCCGCCCAGTTGGGCGTAACGACTTGCAAGTTATACGACTGCGTCACTGGTGCGAAGGGGCGACGCGCCTGTGTTTCTTGCGGTGATTTCCGGGCGATTGCAGAAGATGCAGAAAGGTGCCTCAAGGGTTCAATGAAGCTTCTCTCTTGAAGTCGCCACACGAACTTCCAAAGGAACAACAGAACATACAATCAAAGTACAGCCTTCAATACGCTTTACTGCTAATCACAGGCTATCCAAAGAGCACTTAGAAGCAACGGAGCATAAAAAAGTCTAGGTAGGCATTCGGAGATAATCCATTCTAACGCGGTCCATCTATCCGGGTGGAAAAATAGCGGTCTTTTTTACCGTTCCATAGACAAAGCTGGTATCGATCGAGGCTATCCCACCGATCGGATGAATTCGGTGGCGAATAAATTCCTCGTAGGCCTCGAGATCCGATACCAAAACCCGCAACTGGTAGTCCATTGCCCCTGTCAATACGTGGCATTCAAGAACTTCATCGATCATCCGAACGCGTTTCTCGAAGTTCTGAACATCCGTTTCGTTGTGTCGCTCCAACCTGATACGCACGAAGACGGTAATGGCCATCCCATACGCGGCAGCGTCAACGTCGGCGCTGTATCCCTTTATCACTCCGTTGGCTTCTAGGTTTTTGACCCGGCGCAAACACGGTGAGGGAGACAGGTTCACCTCGTCGGCAAGATCCTGGTTCGTCATGCGCCCGTCCCGCTGAAGCGCTCGAATGATCTGCCTATCCTTAGCGTCCATTTATCCCTCTTGCTTAGCAGAATATGCCAATATCACCACTCATGTTGGTATATTTCGCAACCATTAGCCCAAAGTAAAGGCGCAAACTAGCTTCAGCATGATTCAGGAGCTTCTAATGACTCGTCCAACCGGATTTGCCACCCGCGCCATTCACCACGCTTATAACCCTCTGGAAAATGACGGTGCGCTGACACCACCGCTGCATTTAACGTCCACGTTTACGTTTGAAACCGCAGAGGCTGGTGGAGAGATGTTCGCCGGCGAGCGTGAAGGTCATATCTACAGCCGTATTTCAAACCCCACATGCGACCTTCTTGAACAACGCATTGCCGCGCTTGAGGGGGCCGAGGCTGGACTGGCGCTCTCAAGCGGCATGGGGGCGATCACGGCAGTGCTTTGGACCCTGCTGTCACCAGGTGACGAAGTCATCGTGGATAAAACTCTTTATGGCTGCACCTTCGCCTTCATGCGTCATGGTTTGGCGAAATGGGGGGTCACCATCACACATGTCGACATGACAGACCCTGAGAACCTTAAAGCGGCTGTTTCTGACAAAACCCGCGTTGTCTATTTTGAAACTCCGGCCAATCCGAACATGCGTTTGGTGGACATCGCCGCGAGCGCCGCAATTGCGCATTCAGTCGGCGCAACGGTCGTCGTCGATAACACTTACGCCAGCCCGTATCTGACCCGCCCGATCGAGCACGGTGCAGATATCGTTCTACACTCCGCCACCAAATACCTCGGCGGCCATGGAGATGTGGTTGCCGGTCTGGTGGTAGGAACCGCCGAACAGATTGCTGAGATCCGCCTTGTTGGGATGAAGGACATGACCGGCGCGGTAATGGCCCCTTTCAACGCGATGCTGATCCTGCGTGGCCTGAAGACACTGAACCTGCGTTTGGATCGTCACTGTGCGTCCGCCAAGGTCGTCGCAGATTTCCTCAAAGCACATCCCGCCGTCAGCGAGGTTTTTTTCCCCGGGCTTGAGAGTTTCGCCCAGCACGAGGTAGCGCAGCGACAGATGTCCCAACCGGGCGCTATGATAGCGTTTGAGGTCAAGTCCGGTCTGTCTGGTGGAATTGAATTCATGAACCGCCTGAACATGATCCAGCGCGCAGTGTCCCTGGGCGATGCGGAAACCCTGATCCAGCACCCCGCATCCATGACCCATTCGACGTATACCCCGGAAGAGCGGGCCGAGCATGGGATCAGCGATGGCCTGATCCGTCTGTCCGTCGGGCTGGAGGATGTCGAAGATATCCTTGCAGACCTGGAACAAGCTTTGCCCTACCCTGCTCGCAGCGCCGCCTAAACCCGGAGACCAACATGCACATCGATCCCACCCAACTGAAGATCGTCGAACAGCGCCTGTTGTGGTTGTCTCATTGGATGATCCACCATGCCAACCATGTCCGACCAAAGGTGGATGGGATCAAAATCGGTGGCCATCAGGCTTCGTCCGCTTCGATGGTATCGATCATGACAGCGCTCTACTTCTCGGCCTTACGTCCTGAGGATCGGGTAGCAGTTAAACCCCATGCCTCTCCGGTTTTTCATGCGATGCAATATCTGATGGGCAATCAGACGCGTGAGAAGATGGAGAACTTCCGCGGATTTGGCGGCGTGCAAAGCTATCCGAGCCGAACCAAGGATATCGACGATGTTGATTTCTCGACCGGGTCGGTTGGATTGGGTGTCGCGATCACCTCGTTTGCCCAAATCATTCAAGACTACATCAAGGCCAAAAGCTGGGGCTCAGACGCGCCAATGGGACGTATGGTAGCCCTGGTAGGCGACGCCGAACTGGATGAAGGCAACGTCTATGAGGCATTACAAGAAGGCTGGAAAAACGACCTACGAAACACGTGGTGGATCATCGATTACAACCGACAGTCGCTGGACGGTATCGTCCGGGAAGGACTGTTTGAACGGATCGAGAAAATCTTCGATGCTTTCAGCTGGAATGTCGTTCGTGTGAAATTTGGCGTCTTGCAACGCGCGGCCTTTGAAGAGCCCGGCGGCGACCGCCTGCGTGATTGGATCGACGCTTGCCCCAACCAGGATTACTCCGCTTTGACTTTCATGGGTGGTGCGAATTGGCGACAGCGCCTCATGGACGATCTGGGGGATCAGGGGGATGTGACCGCCTTGATTGAAAGGCGGACGGATGCAGAGCTCGCGGCCCTTATGGAGAACCTCGGCGGCAACTGCGTCGAGACCATGGCCCAAACATTTGCCGACATCGATCATGATCGCCCAACATGTTTCCTGGCCTACACAGTCAAAGGATGGGGCACCCCAATTGCAGGCCACAAGGACAACCACGGCGGGCTGATGAACAATAGCCAGTTTGCCGCGTGGCAATCGCATATGGGTGTGCCAGAAGGCGAAGAATGGGAGCCACTTGCGACAGTGCAAGACCCAGACGCGCTCAAGGGTTTTCTGGCCAGCACCCCGTTCTTTGCCAAAGGTCCGCGCCGCTATTTTGATGACAAGCTGGATGTGCCTCCAATCGGGATCGACACCAACCGCGAAATCTCGACACAGATGGCGTTTGGCAAGATTCTTGACGATCTATCAAAAGGCGACAGCCCATTGGCCGAACGCATAATGACGACCTCCCCAGATGTGACAGGCACAACAAGCCTTGGTCCTTGGGTTAACCGGCGCAAACTGTTCGCCCGATCCGAGCAATCCGACGCCTTCATAGAACACCGGATCCCTTCGACGGCAAAATGGGAATTCACTCCGGAAGGGCAGCATATCGAGCTTGGTATCGCCGAAATGAACCTCATGTTGCTTCTGGGAGCTGCGGGTCTGTCGCATTCCCTGTTCGGTAAGCGGCTGATCCCAATTGGCACCGTCTATGATCCGTTTGTCAGCCGCGGTCTCGATGCGCTGAATTACGCCTGTTATCAGGACGCGCGTTTCATGCTGGTTGGCACACCTTCGGGCATCACACTCGCCCCGGAAGGTGGAGCACACCAATCCGTTGGAACACCGCTCATCGGTATGAGCCAAGACGGTTTGGCCGCTTTTGAACCCGCCTTTGCCGACGAGCTGGCGGTGATTATGGAATGGGCCTTCGATTACCTGCAGCGCGATGGCGAAGGGCAACCGGATGAGCGCACATGGCTACGTGATCAAACCGGAGGCTCCGTCTATATGCGCCTGACCACCAACCCGATTGAACAGCCCGGAAAACGTGTCGACCAAGAGTTCCGCCAAGGTGCCATTGATGGGGCCTATTGGTTGCGAAAACCCGGGCCCAATTGCGAAGTTGTAATTGCCTATCAAGGAGCAGTCGCGCCGGAGGCAATCAAGGCCGCCGGTATGATTGGTGAAGGCCGTCGCGACATAGGTGTATTGGCCGTGACATCCGCAGATCGCCTGAATGCCGGATGGACCGCCGCTCAACGGGCACGTTCGCGCGGCAACCAAGCGGCACGCTCCCACATCGAAACCCTTATGTCCGACCTTCCGCCACACTGCAAGCTCGTCACCGTTATCGATGGTCATCCTGCAACTCTATCCTGGCTCGGGGCAGTGCTTGGACATCAGACTATTCCAATGGGTGTCGAGCACTTTGGTCAGACCGGAACAATCGGCGATCTATATCGCCACCATTGCATTGACGCAGACGCTATCCTAGAGAAAGTGAATGGACTGACCCATGGCAGAACTCTTCACCGTGCATAAGTGGGCTTGATCTGGGCAACAATGCATAGAACAAACTAGCATCGAACATAGAGAGCTGGATGACCTACTGAAAAACAAGAGCTTACCAAGATACGACAGGGGCCGGGTTTACTCGCAATGAAACCGCAACGTTATCGCAGCGCTATCTGCTACTGAAGTGCAATGGTTGGCACTCAAGGCCCTTACTTTATTTACTTTCACCCCAGGAGCTCGCCTTCGGGTGGCAGGGGTCGGAGGTTCGAATCCTCTCACTTCGACCAGTTTTCATAATAATTACAGAATGTTGCCGCGATAACTTTAATCTAATTGCAGTTGCCTATTGTTTCGCGCTGCGCTGGGATGGCACGAAAATAAAAACCGTCTCAATTATGAAAATTATTTCTCCGTGAAGCGCCCCTCACAATTGAAATCTGCACGATTGTCAAAAGCAAAGCCTTAAGGCGATCTCCCTCACGCTAAAATCGTAGGTTCTTCAAGTCCGCATCCGTCCGACTTTTTATCTGTAGACTACTACTTAATCGGCACCAAGACATCCAAACGTCGACTTGCTGCCTCGGCATCTGTCGGATCGCGCATGGTCAACACGCCGTTCAGGTTACGCCCAACGACATCTGGCAAGCGCGGCGAGGGAGAGCCAGTTGTCAGCACCAGATGATCATCGAAGACGGAGCCGTCTGTTTCGGTGCGCACCTAACTGTTTACCCGGTCTATTTCCACATCACGGCAGCCTGTGCGCAGAGTGATGTCATTCTCACCGCAATACCCTTCAGACCGCAGAAGCAAACGCGCGCGCCATCCCGCCCAGAAGAAGCACCTTGACACCAGAGGGCGTTGATAGGGCAGCGCGGCTCCTCTCCGACCAGCGTGATCGGCTCTTAATGCCCGCGCTCACGCAGGTCAGCGCAGACCGAAAACCCGGCCCGCCCGGGGCCAATAGCCACAACGTGGTTCATCAACTAACGCAAACCTGAAGTGGCTTTCTGCATCGCCAGGATCAACGCGTCGCGTTTTGCCGACAGCTCGGCTGGGCTTTGCCCGCGTGTCTCGTCGCGCACACCTTGGATCAAGATGCGCGAAACATCGTCATCCAGATGCACCTGTCCCAGATCATCCCACCAGCTGTTAAACGTGTCGGTGAAATGGTCGCAAAACGCCTGAAGCCCGCCTGCGCCCGCGCCCAGGTTGAACAGCATGGTTGGCCCCATCGCGGCCCAACGCAGGCCGGGTCCTGCCCAGACTGCCTTGTCCACGTCTTCGACGCTCGCCACGCCTTCGACCACCAATGAAATCGCTTCGCGCCAGATTGCGGCTTGCAGGCGGTTCGCGACGTGGCCGTTCTTTTCCTTGTTCACCCGGATGGTAACCTTTCCCACTGCTTCGTAAAACCGTTCGGCCCCGTCCACCGCCGCCGGGTCGGTAAGGTCATTGCCCAGGATTTCCACCAACGGGATCAGGTGGGGCGGATTGAACGGGTGCCCCAGCACGAAGCGTGCGGGGTCTTTCCAGCCTTCCTGCATCTGGCTCAGCATCAGGCCCGAGGCCGAACTGGCGACAATGGCCTGCGGGTCTAGAACCGGCTCGATCTCGGCAAAGGTGCTGTGTTTAATAAGCAGGCGTTCAGGCACGTTTTCCTGGATGAACGCGGCTCCGGCGACTGCCTTGGCGGCACTGTCGTGAAAGCTGATTGCGTCAGGGGCGCCGTTCTCGGTCAGTCCCAGCTCGGTCAGGGTTGGCCAGGCCATCTCGACATAGTCGCGCACCTGCTTTTCCACCTTCGACGCCGGATCGAACACCGCAACCGAACGTCCAGAAGCCAAGAAAAGCGCCGCCCAGCTGGCCCCGATGACTCCACCACCAAGGCAGGCCGTATGTGCAAATTCCATCAGAACAATCCCGGGTTGAGGGGCGAGGCAGCAGTCATGCCGCCATCGACTGTGAAACATTCGCCAGACACATAAGCCGACTGATCCGAGGCCAGCCAACTTACCATGTTGGCAATGTCGGCGGGTTCCCCGAACCGGCCCACCGGGTGGCGGGCCAATGCGTCGGCCATGGCTTTCTGCGGGTCTTTTGCCAGTGCAAACCCGTCCTCGGCCATCTCCGTCATGATCCAGCCCGGGCGGATCGCGTTGCAGCGTACTTTTGGCCCGTGATCAACGGCAATCGAGCGGGTCAGCCCGTGTACAAAGGCCTTGGACGCATTGTAAAGCGCCATGTTTGGGTCCGCGACCATGCCGGAGATTGACCCGATATTGATGATGTTGCCGCCATGTTCGGCCATATCCAACAAGGCCACGCGGCACATGTTGAACACGCCTTTGCAGTTCACGTTCATCACCAGATCCCAATCGTCATCATCGCTGTCGGCCACGGTTTTTTCGACCTGAACGCCTGCGTTGTTGACCAACAAGGTGACTCGACCGAATGCGTTGTTTGCGGCTTTGATCAGCATCGCCGCATCGCCGGATTTCGACACATCCGCCGTGACCCAAACGACCGCATCCGGCATGTCCTCAGGCCGGACGCCGCGTCCGCATGTGACAACATCAAAACCGTCTGCCAACAGCCGGTCCACAATAGCCCGGCCAATCCCCCGGCTTCCGCCGGTAACAATCGCGCAATTATCCATGAGCGATCATCACATGTCTGACGGCGGTGTAGGCATCGAGTGCAAAGACGCTCATATCACAGCCGGTTCCCGAAGATTTCATCGCTGCCCAGGGCATCTCCGGGGTCGCGACGCCGTGGGTATTCACCCAGGTAAATCCGTAACGCAGTTTCGCCGACATCCGCATCGCCCGTCCGGTATTGTTGGTCCAGACCGACGAAGCCAGCCCGAACGGCCCGGCATTGGCAACCCGCAGCGCCTCGTCCTCGTCGCTGAACCGCGAGATCGTGACGACGGGGCCAAAGATCTCGTTGCAGAACACTTCCGCATCATGGGGCACATTCGCGAGCACTGTGGGTTCATAGAAGAAGCCGGGGCCGTCGATCATCCTGCCACCCGCGACAACCTCGCAAGTGTCGCGCGCCCGGTCGACAAATCCGGCCACGGAGTTGCGTTGTCCGGCCGAGATGATCGGGCCCATTTCCGTGCCCTCAGTCTTTTGCGCACCAACCTTGATCTGCCCAACCTGATTGAGCACAGCGGCGACCACCTTGTCATAGACGGCATCCTGCACCAGCAAGCGGCAGGGTTGCGCGCAATCCTGACCGGCGTTGAAGAACGAGCCATAGCGCACGGTTTCTGCAACCGCGTCGATATCGGCATCGTCAAAGACGATCACGGGGGCCTTGCCGCCCAGCTCCAGATGCACGTGGCGGATCTGACGCGAGGCCGCTTTCATCGCCTCGGCCCCAGTCGCATTGGACCCGGTGATTGAAATCGCCTCGGTGCGCGGGTCGTTGATCATCTGGCTGCCGATCTCACGGCCCGAACCGTGTAGAACGTTCACGACGCCTTTGGGGGCGATGTCTGCAATCAGCTCGGCGGCCTTCAATGTGGAAAGTGGCGTGAGCTGAGAGGGTTTCAGCGTCACGGAACAGCCCGCCGCCAAAGGCGCAGCCAGCTTCCAGGCGGCCATCATCAAAGGGTAGTTCCAGGGCGCAATCGCCGCCACTGGTCCGACCGGATCTTTGCGGATCATGCTAGTGTGGCCGGCTACGTATTCGCCCGCCGTCACCCCGGTCATAGTGCGCGCGGCACCGGCGAAAAAGCGGAAGGTGTCCAGCGTCAGCGGGGTTTCATCGTTCAGCGCCGAGTGCCAAGGCTTGCCTGCGTCCAGACTTTCCAACTCGGCCAACTCCTCGATATTGGCTTGAAGGACATTGGCGATATCTGTCAACAGTTGCGACCGCTCCGCCGGGCTGGTCTGCCCAAACGTGTCAAACGCCTCATGCGCGGCGGCAGCTGCGGCGTCTGCTTGTTCCGAGGTGGCGGCATTGACGGCGCAAATCTCTTCTCCGGTTGCCGGGTTCAGGACCGGGATCGCCGCCCCGTCTCCTTCGACAAGCTCGCCATTGATCAACATCTTTGTCTGCATGTGCTCCCCTCCTTAGAATGCGACCTGATCGCCGCCCTTCAGACCCAGACGCGCGCGCGCCTCGGCGGGGGTGGCAACCTGAAGCCCCAAATTTTCGACAATCTCCCGAATTTTGCGAACCTGCTGGGCGCTGGACACAGCTTTCTCTCCGGGTCCGATATATAGGCTGTCTTCCATACCCACACGCACGTTCCCCCCAAGCAAAGCGCTTTGCGTGGTGAACGGCATCTGGTGACGCCCGGCGGCCAGCACCGACCATTCATAGTCATCACCAAACAGTTTGTTGGCAATGGTGTGCATGTGCATCAGGTTGTCCAGATCAGCCCCAACCCCGCCCAAGATGCCAAACACCATCTGCACGAAAATCGGCCCCTCGATCCAACCCTGATCAATGATCCAAGCAAGGTTATAGAGGTGGCCAAGGTCATAACATTCGAACTCGAAACGCGTACCGTGGCCCTGACCGAGTTCCTTTAGGCAGTATTCGATATCCGCGAAGGTGTTGCGGAAGATGAAATCGCGGGTCATGTCCAGGAATTCGGGCTCCCAGTCATGCTTCCAGTTCGAATACTTGTCCTTCATCGGGAAAATGCCGAAGTTCATCGACCCGATATTCATGCTTGCCATTTCCGGGCTGGCGACCGTTGCGGCGCGCAGGCGTTCTTCACGAGACATGCCCAACCCACCGCCCGTAGAGACATTCATGACCACATCTGTCGCCTGCTTGATGCGCGGCAGGAAATCCATGAACAGGTCGGGGTTCGGGTCGGGCTTGCCGGATTCCGGGTCGCGCGCATGCAGGTGGATGATCGAGGCGCCGGCCTCGGCGGCCTCGATGCTGGCGGTTGCGATCTCGCTCGGAGTGACCGGCAGGTGCTCCGACATGGTGGGGGTGTGAATGCCGCCTGTAGGCGCGCAGGTGATGATGACGGGCTTGGTCACGTGATTGGCTCCTCGAAGGTCTTAGGGACAACTAAGAGGTGGCGTGGGTTCTCTGGCATGCCCCAGATCGGCTTTCGCCAAGCCATCTCTCCAAACGCGAACAGAGGCATCCCAGCAGCGACCTCTGGCTCTTGAGAGCGCAGCGCTTCTGACATCACAGTCTCATCTGCTGGACTTGCGCAGACAGTCCGCCGTCCAATACCCAAAGTTGACCGCTCGCATAGCGGGCCTCGTCCGAGGCGAGCCAGTTGACAAGGTTCGCGATATCCTCGGGCGTGCCATAGGTGCGCATCGGGTGTACGTCGCGAACAGCCTGTTGCAGCTCGTCAATCGACTTGCCTCCGCCGCCGGACCCGTCGCCGGTGAAGAAACTTTGCAGCATTGGTGTGTCTATATAGCCCGGGCAGATCGCGTTTACGCGGATGCCCTCAGGGCCGTGGTCACAAGCCATGGCGCGGGTCAGCGCATGCACCGCGCCCTTGGTGGCACAATAAGCCGCAAGGCCGGGATCGGCGATGAACCCGTCATAGCTACCAAAATTGATGATGCTGGCCGAAGCGCCGATCTTCGCCGCCGCGCGCATCAGGGGCAAGGCGTATTTCGATGTCAGGAAGGTTCCGGTGCAGTTTACAGCGAAGCTCTGGTTCCATTCCTCAAGCGTGGTGTCTTCGATGGTCTTCTCGATCTCAATCCCGGCGGCGTTCACCAGAATATCGAGCTTGCCTCCGTCAGCCTCGATCCTCGCCATCGCAGCTTTTACCGCAGCCTCGTCTGCCACGTTCATCGCAACAAAGCGGCTGCCATCATCGTCATGTTTGGTCAATGATCCTTGTGGTGTCAGATCGGCGGTATAGACAATAGCACCTTCGCGCAGAAAGCGCGCGACGATGGCCCGACCAATCCCTCCACGACCACCAGTTACGAGGGCGATTTTTCCCTGTAGTTTCATATTAGTCGTCCTTTTGTGGCGGGAACCGATAACGGCCTGCGGCTTCGGTCCAATCCATATGATTGCGCACATATTGCTGGCTGGCATCAGAGGGTGGGTTGTAATCCCAATGCTCACCAGCATCGGCTTCCATCGCCGCATGAAGCGCGCGGCGGGATTTCTGCGTAGCGATCACATCTGTGCGCAGCTGGTCGCTGTTCCAGCGGGCTCTGACTTCGGCGGCAAAGCCTGCAGCGGCTTCGGCATAGGCTGGATCAGCAGCGACATTCACCTTCTCCAACGGGTCAACCGACAGGTCATAAAGCTGTGGTGGATCGATGTCGCAATGGATGTATTTCAGTGGCCCGCGTCGGATCATGAAGACCGGCCAGGGGGTCATTTCGGCGCAGTATTCACCGATCGCCTCGTCCACCGGGTCGAGCTCACCGCGCGCTAGTGGCATTAGTGATCGACCGTCGACCGTTTCACCAAACATCTCCGGGGTGCCGCCTCCGATATCAACAAAGGTGGGCAACAGATCCAGTAGCGAACAGGCGTTGGGCGCGCGGCCCTTGGCCACCCCCGGCCCGGCCATGATCAAGGGCACGCGAGCCGAGTGTTCGAAGAAGTTCATCTTGTACCACAGGCCGCGCTCTCCCAGCATGTCGCCGTGATCTGCAGTGACAATGACGATGGTGTTGTCCAGCTCGCCAATGTCTTTGAGAGTCTTGACGATCTTGCCTACCTGACTGTCGAAGAAGCTGACATTGGCCAGATAGGCACGGCGGGCGCGCCGGACTTCTTCGTGTGTCAGAGGTATATAGCTGGCTTCGATCCCATCCATGACGCGACGCGAGAACGGGTCTTGGTCTTCAGGCGATAACGTGAACTCGGGCATGTCGACGTCATCATCGTCATAGAGGTCCCACCATTCCGGCTGCGCAATATAGGGATCATGTGGGTGAATGAAACTGGCGACCATACAGAAAGGCGCTTCCGATCCGTGCGCCCGATCGCGCCCGCGATCTATCAGCCAGCGGCGCGCGGCAAAGCCGACCTCGTCGTCATAGTCGGTCTGGAAGGTGGCGACGGCCACGCCGCTTTCCTTGACCGTCTGCATGTTGTGGTACCACTTGTCGATGCGCTCATCATGGGCCTCCCAATCGGGCGTCCAAGCGAAATCGGACGGGTAGATGTCGGTCGTCACCCGGTCCTGAAACCCGTGTTTCTGGTCGGGGCCTACAAAGTGCATCTTGCCCGACAGGCAGGTGTGATAGCCCAACGTTTTCAGGTAATGCGCGAATGTTGGCACGCTGGCGCGGAATTCGGAGGCATTGTCGTAGGCGGCGATACGGCTGATCAACTGGCCGGACATGAAGGCAAACCGGGAAGGTGCGCAAAGTGGTGAGTTGCAATAGGCCGCATCAAATCGCATCCCGCGCGCGGCCAGCGTATCGATATGCGGTGTCTTGGCGACCGGGTGGCCGTAGGCCCCGCAAAATTGCGGTGCCAATTGGTCGGCCATCACGACGACGATATTTGGTATTCTTGGCAAAATGCTGTTCCTCCCTGCCTGCCAATATGCGGTGACTGCGCGCGTTCAGTCACGAGCGGGGAGGAGGTTGGAACTGCATTCTTTTGGAAAACTGACTCACCCGGCGGCCCTTTTGTATGCGTCCAAAACAAGACCGTGGAAATGGTGCACCGCATGTTCCGACATGCCCGAGCCATCAGGGTCGTTCACGATGCGGCCCGCGTCGAAGGCTGGAGTGTTCATCCCCTTCTGCACGCTTTCAACGATGTTGATGTCTTCAACCTGCAATACTTCATCCAGATAGCGGATCGTTTCGACCTCGGCCTCGTTTGGCTGCTTGGTCTCAAGGAAGAAGTCGTAGGTTTCCAGCGTCCGATCGGGGCCTGCAGGGATGATGTTGAGGATGATCATCGACGACCGACCCGGATACCGCATGATGCAGGTGTTGGGCCATAGCCACCAAACGGCATGGGTTTTCACCGTGGCATTCGACACGTCATAAGCGCTGTTGGTCGTGTTGCCCGCGTCTGCCATGTGACTGGAATAGATGCCGTGCGTGGTCACCTTGTAGGTGTCCATATCGACAAGTTCGCAAAAATCCTTGTGGGCGGTCGGACAGTGGTAGCACTCCAAGAAATTGTCGACCACGTTCTTCCAGTTGGACTTGATGTCATAGGTCAGTCTATGAGCAAATGTCAGCTCTTCGATATCCGGCGCCCAGTGGCGGATTTCTGTTTCCAGATCGCCGGACAGCTCCGACAGGGGTGAGGCCTCTCGATCCAGGTTTACATAAACAAACCCACAGAATTCCTCTACCTGCACCTCGTCCAGACAAATCTCCTTGGGCTCGAAACCATCCAGATTCTCGGTATGCGGGGCACGCACCAGCTGTCCATCCAACTTGTAAACCCAGGCGTGATAAGGGCACATGATGCGGGTTGTGTTGCCCTCGCCCGACAAAAGCTCATGGGCGCGATGTTTGCAGACATTGTAGAACGCACGCAGAACGCCTTCCCGATCACGTACCACAGCTACCGGCTGACCAGCGATCTCGATCGTGACAAAGCTGCCTGGTTTGCGCAGCTTTTCGACATGGCAGACCCATTGCCACGTCTTGGCGATGATCTCGCGCAGGTCCACAGCGTGCCAAGCTGGATCCGTATAGGCCTCGGCCCGCAGCGAAAACGAACTGGATGGGTTTTCGTGATAGCCCTTGGCAATATCCGCGAATTGCTGGGACGTCGGCTGTTCGGTCATTGCGGGCGTCTCCTGTGAACAAAACCCTGCCGAGTGACTCGGTCAGAGGTATAGGATCGCGTCTCTCAGACATGACCAATGTGCACAGATCGCCATCTACTTAACTTTATTCGCCACCCGCCTATCGGTCTTGCGGTGCATGGGCCAGGCTCGAAATTCAAAAGGAACGCGGCCTTCCACCCGATCATTGCGCGGTGACAGCCCAAACCGTTCGCGGTATGCGCGGCTGAAATGAACCTGGCTGGCAAAACCCGAGGCCACCGAAACCTCAAGCAAAGACATATCTGTCTGTGTCACCAGCCCGCGTGCACGGTCCAGCCGGATGTCACGATAATACATGGTTGGAGTTTTCTTGACGTGCCGCGCGAACAGCCGATTCAACTGGCGTTGTGACAGGTTTATGGAATCACAGATCTCGGGAATGCTTAGCGGTGTTTCCAGGTTCTGCTCCATCAACGCTATCGCCCGTTTTACCGCTGTGGGGGCCAGTTGACCCATCGGCTCGGCCAGTCCCGGACTTTGCATAGCGCCTTGGGGGCGCACGGTCTGGTGAAAAACGTATCGTGCTGCCGCATTGGCCAAAGCGTCGCCCTTGGTGCCCTTGATGATATGCAAGGCAAAATCCAAGGCTGCCGCGCCGCCGCAACAGGTGATGCGGGCCTTGTCGAATACGAACAACTCTTCACTGACCTCGACATTGGGATAGAGCTCTTTCATCGCGTCGATATGCTCATAGTGCACCGTGGCCCGACGCCCCTTGAGCAAACCAGCTTCGGCGAGGATGAAAGCCCCGGTGTCCAGCCCGCCCAGCGTGCTCCCTTGACCGGCCCAACGCCATAGCGACGTATGAAGCGGGGTCGAGTTGTAGGCTTCCGGCGCCCAACTAGACGAGACGATCACGAAATCCTTGCGCCCTTCCTGAACCTCGGCCAGCGCAATCGTGTCGATGGTCATCCCGTTGCTTGCAGTGCAAGGACCACCATGCAGGGATGCGATCTGCCAATGAAAACGTGCCTTGCCTTCGAGATAGTTTGCGGCGCGAAACGGGTCGATGAAACCCACTGTTGCTGCCATGTTGAAGTTTGGTGTTACCAGGACAAGAAGTGTCAGAATGTTGTTTGGTTGAGACGCCATGAGGCCATCTAGGTTAAATGGGCGTCGGGATTGGTCAAGACTATCATTTCGATCAGGACCAACACGTGTCGTCTTTTAGTCGCTGTTTAAAAAATGCCTGTCGGTCGAATTCGCATTCGGCTCATTTGGGCAAGAAATATTTCCCCTACATGCCAGCGATCTGAAAGGCCGCCTTTCTCAAATCGGCACAGGCTGGTTGGGGTTCAAAAGGTCTGTTCAGATTCAGCGCACAGAATGGTGATACGGTCCTTCTGAGTCGAATTTTCACGACATCATTTTAGTCATTGAGCGTTAGGGTACCGAGATGCGCTGTTGCTAACTTCGTCATACACCAAAAATGCCACAAACTTCGCCAAAATACACATGTGCGAACGACTCGGCAGACCTGAGATGACATGCTAGGTCGCCGGTTTTTCTAGCGTATGAGAGCCAAGTACAATTGATGGCCCGTGAAGGTTAACCACCACAATGCGAAGTGGTTCGGCACCGAATGGGATGGCAGGATGCGCTACCACAAGATCACCCCTGTTGGCCGCGATGATGACAGGTCGGAGTTCTTCAACTTTGTCGAGGCGTGGTGGTAACTCGAAGTAGATCCCCGAAGAAAGCGACAGACGAAAACAACTTTCCAATCAGGCTGCGTGTAAAAGTTCATTAGAAAACATACGGCCAAAGGGATCAAAACTGGCTTTGAATGCAAAAGCCCCGCGCAATCTCTGCGCGGGGCCTTTTGATTTCTGATGTTTAGTCTAGTTCCCAGCCGAAACCGAGCCGATCGACCAGAACATCGTCTCGCCCGAGGCATCATCGACGCCGTCATTGTCGGTCATAACGAATGCCTCGCCCGAAGGCAGGATGGCCAGACCTTCGATCTTGTCCAGTACGTAGCCGCCGGTCGAAGTCAGGTCGGGCAGCAAGTCACGGACCTCTTCCTTACTGACCACGGGCAGCTCACCACCCAGCGGGGCCGGGGTCATTTCAGACAGCGGGATGCGGTATATTTTCTTGGTAACTGCACGGTGGTCGTGCTGGTTGTCGCGTTCGATGACATAAACATGGTCACCGAATGCAGTGATCTCCGACAGACCTACCCAACCAGTTTCCGGGTCAGCTTTGGGATAGTGCACCGCGCCCCATTCCTTGGTTTCAAGGTTATAGGCGACAAGTTTCACGTGGTTTTTGGGGTCGTCCTTCCATTCGCGCTGAACTGCCATCCACAGGGTGTCTCCAACCTTGGTAATGCCTTCGAACCCGAAGCGTTTTTCGACGGCCATCAGTTCCGGCGGCAGGCCGATCTCACCCTTGCGGTCCTTGATCTTGCCTTCGGCCGAGACATGGTAGATCGCGTGGGGGATGACACGGTCGGTTCGGCCTTCAGAGGCGACGTAGAAGCCACCTTTGCCGTCCAGCGTAATTCCTTCCAGATCCAGCTTTTGCGCCGGGTTGCCGTCCTGACGGTGGATACGAATGACGTCCATGATGCGGGCAGGTTGCTGGCTGGGATCGATCTTGAAGATCGAGGGCTGGAAGCCGTAGAAGCTGTCATTGACCGCATAGATCATGCCGTCCTCATCAGCGACCAGACCGGACAGCGCGCCCCATCCGATCAACTCATCCGCGCCGGCGGAGGTCAGATGCGGATAAGCGGCGGGTGCATCCTGATATTCAAAGATCGACACATGCGCACGCGGGCCGCCATCTTCGATCAGGTCTTTTTCATTGGCCGAGACCAGCAGATTGCGCTCAGGGATAGCAACGTAGCCTTCCGGCCCCACGCCCGAGGGCAGCAGTTGTTTCAGAACCGGGTTGGCCGGATCGGTGGCGTCGTAAACACCCACGACCGAGGCGCGTTCGGCACCCACAAAGATCATCGGCGTACCACCAAAGGTCGCTGCAGTTACGCTTTCTGGTTCTACACCTTTTGCGTCTGAGCGTTTGTCGGGATAGTGCCCGATCTGGATGATGGCTTTCTCGAAATCGGTGCCGTTCTCGTAAACAACGGTGCCGTCCTTGTGGAAGATCGTCCAGCCGCGCGAGCCACCTTTGTAATCACCTTCGTTGGCGGTGGCAAAATGGTTGTCGTCGATCCACTTCACCGCATCAGGCTCGCGTAGACGGCTCTTTTGGCTTTCTGTGAAGATCAGCGCGCCGCGCTCGTCCGTGGCGTCAATACCTTCCAGATCAACCGCGCCAGCCGAGAAATGGCTGACTACGTTCCCGTCCTTGTCAACAACCGCGATGTGGTTGTTTTCCTGCAGAGTGATGACGGTTTCGCCCAGAGCGTTGATGTCCACAAACTCAGGCTCGGGGTCGGTGGGCGCGACGTCTGCCAGACCAGTCAGCGAGGCCATCTTCATGCCGCCGCAATCCAACGCACCGTCTTTCAAAGGCACCAGCGCCAGCGATCCGGCGGGCAGTTGCGGGATAACGCCGTCGTTCAGGTCTTCGTCCCGCTCGTTCTCTATCGCTACGGCTACAAAGCTGCCATCTGGGGCAACCGCGACGCTGTCGGGTTGACCACCCAGATCACAGGCGCCGGTTTCCGCCTTGCGTTCGATGTCGACCGAGATCAGTTTGCCCGACGGAGCGGTGTAGCTTTCCGAAGTGTTCACGCCCACAAAAGCCGTCCCACCAACGATCCCAACTGACGTCGGCTCGCCGCCCACTTCCATCGCGCCCAGAGGTGCCGGGTTCGCTGGGTCGGTGATGTCGACCATGCCGATTACACCCAACGGGCTATCTGTATAGACCAACGTCATCCCGTCTGCGGTCGCAGCGATGATCTCGGGTGAGGTCTCACGTTCGGTATCAGTTCCCTCGGCCATATTCTTAACGACGGGGAAAGAAGCAATTCGGTTGAAATTCATTTCTGCCGAAGCCTGGCCGGCGGTCAGGGCAAGGGCAGATGTCAGGCAGGCAAAGCGCAACGACATCAGGTGGTATCCTCTCTCACTTGGATGAGAAGGGGATGAACCCGGGTCATTGCGGTTTTGTGACGGTTTGGATTCAGTTTGGTGACAAACGCAAAAAAAAATGAAGTTCGCATCGTATTCAGTGACCAATTCGAACACCGTCAGATCAAAGGTGGTGTCGCAAATATTCAGCGTTTCTATCCGAGGCGAGATACTCGTGTTGGTCGCGTCCCGTGCTTTCACATGAGCCAACCGTGGCAAACTCGTTCAGGCGCAAACCTCCTGTCGCTGTTTCCTTATTTCCCATACGGATTTTCCCTTGGATAAGTCGCGTGGGGATGATTTGGTCAGAGCTCAAAGTCACGGATGCTGTAATCGGCACAGATTTCTGCATGATACGGGAAACAAACATGGAACTGGAGCCATACGAGCCAAAGCTGTCGTTAGAGTTTCCGAAATTCGATGTCCTCCGTAAGGAATCAACTGAAGTGCTTGAGCGTTGGGTACATTGATCGGCTTGTTGGCAGCAGGTGATTTACTTTTAATCGCGGTTTAAGCGAACTTGGTGTTTCGACGGATCCAGATACGTTGTTGACCAGATGGGCCCGCCTCTGATCAAAACGTCCGCGGGTTGTTGTTTCGAGCGCTGCGTCGGTCAGGAACAAGTCCAGAGCATAGGTCACCTTCGCACCGGGAGCCGCCCAGTCGATAACCTTGAAAAACGCCTGCGCCGGGTTTGTGGTGCAGCTGACGTCAACTCCCTCCGCTATCACTGCCTGCACGCTCTTAGATCCGCGGCTGAGGAAATGCGGGTTGAAAACTAAGGTCCATCAGGCTCTCTTTGAAGGGAAACTCCGACAGAAGTTCAACGCCGGTCTCTGTCGCCAGCACTTGTTGTTCCAGCTTAACACCCTCATGTCCCTCCTCCTCACCGATATAGCTTTCGACACAAATGGTCACGCCCGCCTCGATCACACCGTCATAGCCCGCATCGCGGGAGTCACCACGGTGGTAGAGATAGGGAAATTCGCCGGTCATCCCGCAATCATGCGACGACAGGTAGAAACGGTTGGCATAGTATTTCTCCGCAACATCCAAGGCCTGTTCAGCATAGTCTCGAAGACTCATACCCGCCCGCAGGATGGACATGTTGTGATATACCTGCCGCGGCGCGGTCTGGTAGAGCCTACGCTGCGCGCCCCGTTAAGGATTGTAGCAAACTCTGCGGTGTCGCTGTTCTGGCTCAGTCCGCTATTGAAAGCCTTCGGTCTGTCGGATCAGGCCTGTGCTGTGGATCTAGTCACGTCCGACCAGGCGAAGTCCGGCTTACTTGGTTCGCGACCTGCTGCATGAGCAAAATCCCAAAGCACGATTAATGGCCGGCATGCGCTTTTGCTTTCAGTCGGGACACACATAGAGAATGCCATGAGCGAGCCCCAAAGCTACAGATTAAACGGTTGTGAAGAATGTCAGCTTAGTTCCAGAATACGACGCGGGTTTGAGGCTTATCGCGTCTCCGTATCTTTCATCTGGAAAAGAATTGGGTGGGAGTGCGGGCGCCTGGCAGGTTGGTCAGTTCCGGCTCAATCATGCCATTCGACTGCGTGCTTGAATGCTGCAGTCTTACTCAAATTGTGGACATTCGCTAGGTTCATCTAAAAATGCCTTGCAGACCCGGGCACTACGATTTGCACGGCAGGCACAAAGAACGCTTTAAAAGCGGTTTCTTAAAAAAGTAGCAGTCCTTTCATAAGCTTGTGCTGTGACTAGTTCAAGAAACGTTCGATTGGGATTTGCGTCTACTTCTGCTGATGTCTCCCCAGCTTACAACTCTACTTTAGCAAGTAAAATCAAACCGGTGAGACACCGTTCACATTGAGATAGATCGCGTAAAGGCTGCTTGTACCCGCCGCAAAGAGCCGGTTTAATTTGGCCCCGCCAAAACAAACATTTCCTACCATCTCGGGTATGTGCACCTTGCCGATTAGATCTCCTTGCAGGTTCAGGCAATGAATACCGTCCGCGGCGGAACTCCAGATGCGGCCTTCGCGGTCTGGCCTAAAGCCATCGAACAGCCCTGCGGAACACTTCGCAAACACCTCGCCCCCCGTCAGAGTTTTTCCATCGCTAGAGACACTGAACCTGCGAATATGGGCAGGACCGTCCGGGTCATGGGTTATGCCCGTGTCGGAGATGTAGAGAGCGCTCTCGTCCGGCGAAAAGGCCAAGCCATTGGGTTTCACGAAGTCGGTGGCGACAGCTGTCACCTCGCCTGACATCGGATCTACACGAAACACATGACACGCCCCGATCTCGCTTTCGGCGCGCTCACCTTCATAGTCCATCATGATCCCGTATGAAGGGTCTGTGAACCAAATGGAGCCATCGGATTTGACAGCAACGTCATTGGGAGAATTCAGGCGCTTTCCCTTCCATTCGTCCGCCAGAACCGTGATAGAGCCGTCATGTTCAGTCCTTGTGACACGCCGGGTCAGATGTTCGCATGACACCAACCGACCCTCGCGATCCACCGTGTTACCATTGGCATTGTTCGAGTGCTGCCGAAACACTGAGACCGAGCCATCGGTGTCATCCCAGCGCATCAAGCGGTTGTTGGGGATGTCAGACCAGACCAAATAACGCCCGGCGGCAAACCAGGCTGGCCCTTCGGACCAGCGCGCACCGGTCCACAACCTTTCGACCCGCGCGTGGCCGATGAAACAGGCTTCGAACTCTTTTTCGAGGACCTCAAATCCGGTGCCGTCCAGAACGCCGTACATCCATTTGCTCCTTTATTTGTCCTTTAGCCGCCGCCGAACCTGTGCGTTCGTGGCGTTTTGGGGTCAGGCCACAGATGGCCTGACGTGGATCCTCAGCCCTGCAGTTCATTCGGCAGCAAAGCACCAGGCATGTTCTGATAGCTGACCGGGCGCAGCCATCGCGCAATACCGAGAGTGCCGACGGAAGTCGCGCGCACGTCGGTGCTGGCCGGGTAAGGCCCGCCATGCATCATCGCCGAGCACACCTCGACACCCGTGGGAAAGCCATTGGCCAACAAACGTCCGGCTTTCTCTTCGAGAATGGGCATTAAGGTACCGGCGAAGTCATGATCTGCGTCATCCATGTGCAACGTAAGGGTCAGTTGGCCTTCCAGTCCTTCGGCAAGAGCCACCATCTGATCCGTGTCGTCGCACAGAACAATGATACCCGCTGCGCCAAACACTTCGTGCTGCAATTTGGGGTTTGCCATCCACTCTGCAGCGCTGACTTTGAACAACGCAGGCAGGGCTGCGCGTTTGCCCACGGCAGAACCGGAGGACGTGACCTCGGTCATCAGATCACGGAAGGCGCGGACGCCCTGTTCGTATGCATCGAGGATACCGTCGGTCAGCATCTTTTGTTCCGCCGTTTGGTTCAGTGCGGCCACACAGGCGGTTTCTAATGCGTCGGCATCTGGTCCATTTAACATGACCGCGACGCCGGGGTTGGTGCAGAACTGCCCGGCCCCCATGGTCAGAGACGCGGCCCAGCCCGCGCCGATCTCTGCCGCACGCTTGTCCATAGCGGCGGGCAGACAGAACATAGGGTTGACCGAGCCAAGCTCGCCGTAAAACGGGATCGGGTTCGGGCGCGCGTGACACAGATCATAGAGCGCCCTGCCCCCAGCCAGCGATCCGGTAAAGCCAACCGCGCGGATATCTGGATGCTGTACAAGGGCCGAGCCGACCTCGCGCCCCGATCCCTGCACGATCTGGAACGTACCCGTCGGCATATCGCAGACCTCAATCGCCTTGGCGATGGCCTGAGCCACCAATTCAGCGGTACCCGCATGGGCGCTGTGGCCCTTGACGATCACCGGGCATCCAGCGGCCAAAGCCGAGGCGGTATCCCCGCCCGCCGTGGAAAAGGCGAGCGGGAAGTTCGACGCACCAAAGACGGCCACAGGGCCGATGGCTTTGTGCGTCAGGCGCAGATCAGGACGGGGGAGTGGCGTCCGATCAGGAAGTGCGCCGTCTTTGCGGATATCGAGATACCCGGTCTCTTCGATCAGATCGGCAAACATGCTCAACTGACCGGTGGTACGGCCGCGTTCGCCCACCAAGCGCGCCTCGGGCAGTCCAGTCTCAGCCATGCCGGTCTGGGTAATCTCCTCCCCCAGAACATCCATCTGCTCGGCAATCGTACGCAGGAATGTGGCCCGCTCGGCCCGCGACTTGCCCGCATAAGCACGGAAGTCACGGCGGGCGGCGCGACAGGCCTCGTCGACCTGCGCAGCTGTCACCTGAGCGAAGCTCTGCCCGTCCAGATCATCTGAGGCACGCTGGTTTTCTGAGCCAACCCAGTTTCCGTCGATCAGGTTTTGTCCAAGGATCATCTTATTTTCCCCACTTCAGGACCATCGGGTCCAAAGGTTTTAAAAGGTCGATCAAACGGTCGCGGATCGCCGGTTGAAGCAGGTCAATCGGGTGACGGCAGAACTCGGACCGGATCACACCACCTTCGACCATCGCAGCCTTGCAGGATTGCCAGCCGCATTGGCGGTTTTCATGGTTGATCACCATCGCGACACGCCCATAAGCGACGGTGGCCTCGTCAATGCGGCCTGCATGGTGATGGGTGATCACTGGTTTGATCTGATCGACGATCATGCCTGAAGTCATCGACCCCGTGGCCCCCGCATCCAGATCGGCCAGCAGGGTGATCCCCTCTTCCCCATCAAACGGC
This sequence comes from Ruegeria sp. BG9, assembly GCF_056538305.1. Taxonomy (NCBI): domain Bacteria; kingdom Pseudomonadati; phylum Pseudomonadota; class Alphaproteobacteria; order Rhodobacterales; family Roseobacteraceae; genus Ruegeria; species Ruegeria sp. BG9. The sequence goes on along the minus strand of NZ_JBQFSY010000005.1, from coordinate 202,996 downwards.
GCTTCAATCGCGTCGCCCCCTTCGGCAATCAGCGCACGCAGCTTGTTGGCGGCACGGGGACATTCGATCTTGAACAGCTTCACCATCTCGATCTCTTGCGCCATACGCACCAGCAGAGGCACCGGCAGGTCGATACCCGACAAAGGCGCATCCTGCACCATAATCGGAATGCCGACCTCGCCCACTGCAGCAAACTGCTCGAAGGTCTGCTGTGCATTCCCTTTCAGAAGCGCCCCGTGATAGGGCGGCATCATCATCACGATGTCCGCACCCAAGTCCTTGGCAAATTGCGCCCGTTCCACCGCGATCTGAGTGGCGAAATGGCTGATCGTCACGATCATTGGAACGCGTCCTGAGACGTGCTCAAGGCTCAGCCGAGTCAAAGTCTCGCGCTCGGCATCAGAGATCAGGAACTGTTCCGAGAAATTCGCCAGAACACAGATCCCATCCGCGCCCTGATCGATCAGACAATCAAGAACGCGCTTCATCCCGTCCAGATCAAGCGTTCCGTTCTCGTTGAACGGTGTTGGCGCAACGGGCCAGATACCGGTGTAGGTCATCATCTACTCCGTAATGTCAAAATGTTTCAGATGTTTATCGGTGATTTCAATCCCCAGACCCGGCTTGTCGTCATCCAAATCCAGGAACCCATCCACGGCTGCCGGATCCCCTTCGAAGATGTAGTAGAACAGCTCATTTCCGACCTCGACGTCGAAGACGGGGAAATACTCGCTGATCATGCAATTGGCGTTTGCCATTGTCAGATGGTAATTGTGCATCTGGCCCGCATGGGGGATCACGGGCACCTGAAACGCCTCGGCGATCGCGTTGATCTTCTGCGATGCCGTAATCCCGCCCACCCGGTTTGTGTCATATTGCAGAACCGAAACGGCCTTTTTCTCGATCAAGTCCTTGCAGCCGATGACCGAGAATTCATGCTCACCGCCCGAGATTGGCACGATATTCATCGCATTCAGTTCGCGGTAGCCTTCGACATCATCGGCGATCACCGGTTCCTCCAGCCAGCGGGGTTCATATTCGACAAGTTTGGGCAGCATCCGCTTAGTGTAATCGAGATTCCAGCCCATGTAGCATTCGAGCATGAGATCGACGTCATAACCGATGACCTCTCGCACGGCCTCGACCCGTTTGAGGTTCTCGCGCATCCCGGCCATACCATCTTTGGGGCCCCAGCCGAACCGCATCTTGTAGGCGGAATAGCCGTTCTTTTGCGCCTCTGCGGCCTCGGCCTGCATCACTTCGATGGGGCCGGAATAGAGCTTGGAGTAGTAGACGGGGATTTTCTCTTTCGTGCGACCGCCCAGCAACTTGAAAACCGGTTTGCCCGTCAGCTTGCCCATCAGGTCCCAGATCGCCAGATCGACAGCCGAGATCGCCGTCATCCCGATGCCCTTACGCCCCCAGGCATGGCTGCGACGGTACATCTTTTCCCACAGATAGGCATAGTCGAACGGGTCTTCGCCGATCACCAGCGGAGCAAACCATTCGTCAATGGCAGCCTTGACCACCGAAGGAGCCAATGCCGCGTTGCCGATGCCGATGGTGCCGTCTTCGGTCTCGACCTCGCAGGTCAGCCATTGATGGAACCGGAAAGACGACATCGCATCGCCTTTTTCGTAAAGCACGTCTGAGGCGTTGGTGCAGAAATTGCCCGTCGGCGGCACGGTTGGTCCAGTCCAGTTCCAGACGCGGGTGCGCACGGATTTAATCTTGGTCATCTTGGTCTCCTCAGTCCGCGCGGCGTTCGGCGCGATGTGTTTTGGCCATGCGCACCAGCAGATCAAACGCCTGCCGCGTTGCGCCCGGATTGGCCTTGTTCTGTCCGGCGATATCAAAGGCCGTGCCATGCGCGGGGGTTGCGACCGGAATGGGCAAGCCGCCGGCCACGGTCACGCCGCGCTCAAAGCCCATCAGCTTGATCGCGATCTGACCCTGGTCGTGATACATGGTCACTACCGCGTCGACCTCGCCCCGCTGCGCCTTCAGGAACACTGTGTCTGAGGGCCACGGGCCGGTCACATTCATCTGTTTCTGCTGCGCGTTGCGCACGGCGGGCTCCAGAATATCGATTTCTTCCCGGCCAAACTTGCCGTTGTCGCCTGCATGGGGGTTCAAGGCCGCCACCGCGATATTGGGACGTGCGTTGCCTGCTTTGCGCAGCGTGTCATTGGCCAGATTAACCGCCTTCAAAATCCCGTCTTCGGTGATATTGGCCGCCACATCCTTCAGCCCGATATGTGAGGTCACGCGGGTCGTCATCAACTCATCCAGAACGTTGAGTTCAGAGTGATATCCAGTATGTCCCATGTAGCGCGCCATATAGCGGTGCTCGTCCTCGGCATTCAGCCCGGCGGCGGTCATTGCGGCCTTGTTGAACGGGCCGAACAGGATACCATCCACCTGTCCCGCCATCGCCAGATCCATCGCCTTGTCGAGACAGCGGAGCGATGTCGTACCGCCCTCGACGGTGACCTCGGCGATCTTCACGTCCTCAGGCGCGATGGTATCGAGCTCAAGATGCGACAGGCCCGGTTGATCTGCCACCGCATCCACCGTGTTGATCGGCACGTTCAGATCAGCCTGTTCCGCGCCGCGCCGCCATAGATGACTGTCTCCAACAAGCACAATATCCGCGGCCTCCTGCACGCCGTCCTGATTGAGCAGTTTGGCGATCAGTTCCGGTCCGATCCCCGAAGGGTCGCCGGGCACAATAGCGATACGAGGCTTGGTCATGCCGCGTTCTCCCAGTGTTTTGAAAATCCGTCGGGCAAGATGACCATCACGTCCGGTTCCTTGCCCGTATCAAAGGTCTGCACCACCTCGAACGTATCAAGGTTGAACCGCTGCACCTGTTCGCAATCGATGGCGATATAGGCAAATGCGGCCTCATCATCGATGCATAGTGCCAGCGGGTTCGCGGGCGTTTTCTGTTCGTGCAACATCTCGCCCGTGGCTTCATCGAATACCGAGAACGACCCTCCGAAATGGTTCATCGTTACCAGCCGGTTGCGTTTCTCGTCGTAGTAGATGCGGCAGGGATCATCTGGCGTTGGAAAGGTGCGCACGATCTCAAGCGTGTTGGTGTTGACCACGGCGACGGTGTTCGAGATACGCTGCGAGGTATAGAGCGTCTGTGCCTGTTCCCGCAGGCAGCGCCCTTCAGGTTTCTTTCCGGTCTTGATTGGGATCGGCGAAACCGACGCATCATAGGGATTGAACACGGTCACATCGCCCGAAGTCAGGTTCATTGAATACGCTGTGTGTCCGTCCCTGGTCAGCGCAAACAGATGACACTTGGTGCCACCAGTGGGCGTGATGTGATCCCAGCCTTGATCGAAGGCACGGGGGTCTTCCTTGACCAGCAGATGGCCTGTCCATTCCGACAGCACGTAAAGACGCCCCTGCCCGTCCAGCCCAATCCCGTGCGGGCGGGCATGCTCACCCAGATCATAGCTGTGCACGATTTCCTGTTTGCGGATGTCGATCACGATCACGGACCGGCCATCGGTGCCTTCGATACCGGAATTCTGCACGCCGTAGTGACCGACATAGGCATAGTGAAACTCGTCATCGACCACGAATTCATGAGGGAAATGAGGCAGATCCAACCGCCCCTGCCGGGCACCGGTTTCAATGTCATACCAGCTCACGCAATGGCTGCATTTTTCAATCAACATCATGGATTGCGCCATTCGGGCTCTCTCCGTCTTTGGTTACTTCAGGTGCCTGTGGCCGGTCCCGCTAGGGCCAGCCACAAGCGGGTTTGTCAGCGCTCCAATGCGCCCACGCCCGAGAAGCGGAACGCTTCCTGTTCCAGCGCATCGATCTCTTCAGCGCTCATTTGGTCATGCGCAACGGTGATCCGGCCCAAGAACACAAAGGGCAGTTCGTCCTGCCGGCCCTCCATATGCGCCTTGATTGCTTCGGCTGTCGCCGCGCCCACATCGTCACCCATGCGCATGGGCGTTGCGTCCAGCTCGCCCCGGCGAATGGCGTCCAGCTCAAGCCCGGTGCCGCCCCAACCGGTCGAGAACACGTCTTTCTCTTTCCCGACCGCAAGCTGAGCCTCGACCGATCCCATGGCCATCGCGGTGTTGGCGTTGTGGATGATCGTGGCTTCGGGATAGGCTTGCAGGATCAAGCTGGTGCCCTCAAAGCCGCCTTCTCGCTGGTACTCACCGTAATGTTCATAGACCGTGGTCCAGTTGCCTTTCTCTTCGACACAGGCCTTGAAATCACCTGAACGCTGGTCGTCGGTGATGCCCGGAATTCCGCGGTTCATCGCCATCGTGACGTCACTGCCCAGCCGTTCCAGCATATAGTCGCACATGGTCAGAGCTCCGGCGGCAGAGCTGAAGTCGAACCACGCATCAGGCTGATTTGTCAGCTCTTTCGGCGGCGTGTGGAAGGCCCAGACGAAGGTTGCAAACCCGTCATTTCCGGCCATCTTGTCGATATTGTCGGCCTGAATGGCCAGTTCCGACGGGCCGAAGATCACGAAGTCATACAAGTCCGCATCCTGAACCACCTGATTGGCATAGGTAGATTGCAGGCTGTGTTCGATCTGACGACTGGCGAATTCGGTGGTTTCATATTCGATACCCAGCTCGTCCAGACGTTTAGTCATCGCAAGATAGTTGCGCGCCCAGAAGTCGGAGGTGTCAGCAGAAGGATAGATCAGTGCGATCTGCAAAGGTGCATCCTGAGTGCCTTCATACTTGACCGCTTCGGCTCCTGTCATCGCCTGCAAGGCTTCCAACTTGCCGTCGGCGTTAACCTCGCCCGGGACCCAGTAGTCCCGATCTTCGATACCCGGCAGTTCCTTAAGCGGTAGCTTTTCGTGCCCATCAGCAAAGGCTGTAGTGGCACAAAGGCAAAATGCGCTTGTCGTCAGTAGTGCTTTGTTCAATTGTTTCACGGTAAGTCCTCCCTTTCGCGAACATTGTGGGGCCTTGCAGGTGCGCCAGGACTCCTACCTCCGGGCGCACCACTTTTGTTTGCCTTAGCCGCTTGGCGTAGGCTCAGTTGCCAGTCCCGCCCCTAGGGCAAGCAACAGGATTAGTGCGCCGATCAGAGCGGCCGAGAAGCGGATGAGTTTTTGCGCCTCTTTACTGCGCAGACCCGCCAGCAGGCCCTGCGCCCCGTCCCGGTCTTTCTTTTGCATCCAGGTGTAGAGCGCGACCGAGCTGACGATCACCACGCCCGAGGCGACGGATTGCCAGAAGAACTCGATCCGCAGAGTCACCAGTGCGTTGATCATCATCGACAGCAGCAGCACACCGGCCAGAGAGCCCAGCATCGAAGCGCGTCCACCGAACAGGGACGTGCCGCCCACGACAACCGCGGCAATGACATGCAGGTTGAAATACGGTGCCGAGGTCGCCTGAATAGCATTCAGCTTTCCGGTCAACATGACACCTGCCATTGCCGCTGCGGCACCCATCAGCACATAGGCATAGATCTTGTGCCGATCGACGGCCACACCGGTCATTTCACTCGCTTCGGGGTTCGAGCCAATCGCAATCGTGTAGCGCCCGAAATAGGTGCGTGTCAGGACGACATAGCCAATCGCCATTGTGATCAAGCCCAGCACCACAGGCACCGGAATAAAACCCGGAATCTGGCCACGTCCGATTTCGGTGATCAGGTCGGGGAAACGCGCGAGTACCAGACCTTTTGCAATAACCAGCGCCAGACCGCGATAAACAAGGTCCATCGCCAGCGTTCCGATCAGGTCCGGCACTTTGAAACGGGTGATAACCAGACCGTTGATCAATCCCATGATCGCGCCCAGCACAATCGCCAGAGGAACAGCTACCCAGGCCGGAAAACCGTATTGTTTCACCAGAAAGGCCATGAGAATGGCCGACAGCGCCGCAATCGAGCCGATCGACAGGTCAATCCCGCGCTGGGTGATGACAAAGGTCATCGCCATCGCCATCGGCATATACAGCGCCGCATCCAGCAGGATCAGATTGAGGTTGGTCAGGCGGAAATACCGGGCCGGTTCCGCAATCCCCATGAAGATGAGAATGGCCAGGATCATCACCATCGGCCCGACAAAAGCCAGATAGGGCTCCAACCGGTCCATGATGGTTCTTTGTTCAGTGTTTGTCATCGCCGCGGACATATCGTTCTCCTTCACGCAGCTGCATCCTGGGCGCCGACAATCAGGCCCAGAACGTCTTGAACGGAACTCTCCGCAGTTTTAACAACGCCAACGGCGCGGCCCCGGCGTTGCACATGCACGCGGTCCGCCACTTCGAACACGTCATCCAGCGAGTGCGAAATAAGGATCACAGCAAGGCCCTGTTCACGCAGCGCCTTGATGAGTTTCAGCGTCCGCGCCGTTTCCTGCGGCCCTAGCGCGGCGGTAGGTTCGTCCATCACCAGCAAACGCAAGTCTTCGTGATAGACCGCGCGCGAGATCGCGACCGCCTGACGTTGGCCGCCTGACAGGCTTTCCGTCATCACATCCATCGACCGCAGCCGGACACCAAGACGTTCTTCCAGAACCCGAGCCGCCTCGGACTTCATACGCTTGTTGTCCAGAAACGGGACGCCGAAAACGTTCTTGGTCAGCTCGTTACCCAGAAACATATTGGCCGCCGGAGAGAGATGATCGGCCAGCGCGAGGGTCTGGTAAACCGCGTCAATCCCGTTTGCGATTGCGTCAGAGTGGCTGGCCATCTCCAACGGTTTTCCATCCATCAGGATGTGGCCTTCGGTGGGCTGGTACACGCCGGTCAGGATCTTGATCAGGGTGGATTTACCGGCCCCGTTGTCCCCGACGATGGCAAGCACTTCTCCCGCATAAGCCGTCAGGTCGACATCTTGCAGCGCGGTCACCCCGCCGAAGCGTTTGGTTATGCCTTGCATTTGAACCAATGGCTGTTCGCTCATGGTTTCCTCCTTTGCGCAAAGCTCCGCCAGGGCGGTCGAAAGACCGCTGAGTTGGCTTTGCGCTGTGTCATCTTTTCGAACGGGGCCCTTGCCAATTCAGGCAAGGACCACCGGATCGGTTACTTGCCCCAAATCTTTGCGTAGGCTTCGCGATAGGGGCTGTCGGGGTCGAACTGATTGCTGTCGCCCAGTTTGGCCAGACCTTCTTCGGTCACCAGCGCGGGCGAGGTGATGTAACCCGAGCACGCCTCGCCCTGAATGGCGCGGTTCAACTCGTCCACCAGTTGCCAGCCTTGCAGGTTCAGCGGTTCGGCCACCGTGATTGTCTGGTAGTTGCCGCTGCGGATACGCTGAAACGCGGCCTCGGACCCGTCGCCCGCTGACCCAGCCTGAGGCCCGTCGTCGGACGAGATACCCGCCGCCGCCAATGCAGGTCCCATGAAGTCAAAATACAGATCGTTAATCGCCAGCGCGTGGGTCCACTGGTCGCCGTATTTCTGCAGCAGGCTCGTAGTCAGTGGCCCCATCCGGGCCGAGGTATCGGCGATGGGCGTGTCGACATATTCCAACACGGTGCCGCCCGCAGCTTCGATGGTTTCCTTAATGCGGTCGGCCTTGTCGATGGCGATCTGATAGGTCGAGTCGGTAAAGATGATTGCGCCAACCCCGTCGCCGCCGTCTTCCATGGCCCATTCAGCAGCCACTTCGGATACTGTCATGGCGTCGGTCGAAACATTGGCAAAGATGCCCCCGGGCGCGTCACATCCGATCTTTGGACCGGAATGCCAGGCGACCATTGGAATGCCTGAGCTGACAACACCTTCCAGTGCGGCCTGCTGTTCCACCGCGTCAAAGCCGTTGATGATGATCCCGTCCGGTTGCAGGGCCAGCGCCTGGCCGATGGCTCCGGTCCGGCCCTGAATGGACCCGGCCCCGTCCAGCACGCGCACGTCCCAGCCAATGGTGCCAACTGCTTCTTCGACGCCATTGGTCACCCCAAGAATGCCACCATTTTTCAGATCGCCAGCAACGACGACAATTGATTTGCCCTCGGCGGCTTTGGGTCCGCTGGTGGGGCCGTCAAACGCTGTCTCGGCGGTCACCGGAAACCCCAAACCTGTGAGCAGCGCGGCAGCGGATACCGCCATGAAAGTCCGTTTCAGCATAATCTCCTCCCTTATGCTGTTTACTTTTTGGCGCCTTTGCGACGCTGAGCGTAACCGGCGATACCGATTGCGATCAGAAGCGTGACACCGTTGAACATCGGCTCGACCCAGAAGGATCCACCGAATTGCTGAATGCCCGAGATACCAACAGCCAGGATCGCGACACCCACGACTGTTCCCCAAACATTCACGCGTCCCGGCTTGATGGTGGTGGACCCAAGAAAGGCCCCGACCAAAGCAGGTAACAGGAATTCAAGACCGACCGAGGCTTGCCCGATCCGCAATTTCGACGCCAGCAACACCCCGGCAAAGGCGGTGATCAGGCCTGATGACATGAAAGCGCCTATAACGAATTTCCGGGTCGGAATACCGTTCAACTGCGCAGCACGCTGATTGGCGCCGATCGCGTAGAGGTACCGACCGATTGGCGTGTATTCCAGGATCAGCCACATCGCGACAGTGATCGCCAGAACGTAGAAGCCAGTGATAGGTAGACCGAATACAAAGGTGCCGTTGATGGCATAGAAACTGTCAGGCAACGCGCCGACCATCTGACGTCCGCCTGTGTGCCACAGCGCCAGCGCATACAGGACCGTGCCTGTGCCAAGCGTGGCAATAAAGCTGTCGATCTTGGCGACCTCGACCAGCAGACCGTTCAGGAAACCAGTCAGCAGGCCCAGCAACAGAACAATCGCCACCGCAATCGGCCACGGAATGCCGTACAAGGTCTGTAGAGAGATCGCCAGGATATGCCATAGCACAATACCATACCCGACCGTGAGGTCGATACGGCCTGCCGCCATCGGTATCATCGCACCCAATGAGAGAAGCGCAATGATCGCCTTGTCCGAGATAATCGCCCGTAGGTTCAGAAGCGTTGGGAAGGTGTTTGGCAGGAGAATCGAAAATAGGATGATCAGAAAACCTGTCAGCAGAACCAACCCGTAAACCGGCAAGAACCTGAGCATTCGCGTTTTTAACGAGGCGTCTTTCAACTCGGCTTTGGTCGGTTCCAGCGCATTGGATTCAAGCGATTGCATAGTCGTATTCCTTAACTTGCCACGGCGTTCGAGGCCGAGGCAGCCTGTATCAGGTTTTCAGTGGTCAGTTCGGTACCGGTCAATTCGCGCACGATCTGACCCTGGCTGAAGACAATGGCGCGGTGGCAGATGGCAGCGACTTCCTCGAAGTCGGTTGAAACGACGATGATGCCAACGCCCTCCTCCATCGCACGATTCAACAGCGCGTAGATTTCCGCTTTGGCCCCTACATCGACACCCGCGGTCGGGTCTTCGCAGATCAAAAGCTTGCGTTTTGTTTCAAGCCAGCGCCCGATGACAACTTTTTGTTGGTTCCCGCCCGACAGGCTCTCAATCGTCATGCTTTGATCATTGGGAGACAAGGCCACATCGGCACCGATCCGCGCGGCGCTCTCTGTCTCGGCCCGGTGGCCCATGAACGATAGCAAGGACCGCCCGATGGCTGCCGGATTCAGGAAGGTGTTCTCGCGGATGGTCAGCGACATGGCGACCGATTCCTCGGTCCTGTCCCGTGCCACCAAACCAATCCCAGAGGCCATCGCAGTCTGCGGAGAGCTCAGGTCAGGCGTTTCACCATGCAGGGTTATCTGGCCACTAAAACCTTCCGACCCGAACAGCGCGCGCGATACATTCTCGTGCCCTGCCCCGCGCAGCCCGACAAGCCCAACGATTTCATTTGTCTGTAACTGGAAACTGACGTTGTGCGCCGCTTCCATGTTCAGGCCAGACACTTCAAGCAGCGTCGCACCCGGAGGCGTATCTGGTTTCATCACCTGCCGAGTCTTGCGACCGACGATCATGTAAACCAGTTCTTCGGGAGTAGTATGGTCGATGCTGCGCAGACCGACCATCTCGCCGTCTCGTAGAACGGCAACCCGATCAGCAATCTGAAATATCTCGTCCAGCCGATGCGACACGTAAATCATGCCGACGCCTTGTTCCTTCAAGGGGCGCAACGCTTCGAACAGCCGTTCAACCTCATCCGCTGGTAGCGATGCGGTTGGTTCATCCAACACCAGATAGTCACAATCCACGGCCAAAGCACGGGCAATCGCGACAAGAGACTTCTCGGTCCGCGACAAGTCCTGTACCCGCGTGGTTGGGCCGAATTCACAGCCCACTTTGTCCAACGCGTCCTGTGCAAAGCTCTCCACCGATTTCCAATTGATCAGTCCGCTTTTGCGGGAGTAGCCCAGAGCGAGCGCGATATTCTCGGCTACGGTCATCCATTCGATCATGCCCAGATCCTGGTGGATAAATGCAACTGACTGGCGCTCACCAAACCCACCTGGGCGATGTTCGTAGGGCTCACCGTTGATCAGAACCCGCCCTTCATCCGCCTTGTGAATGCCGCCAAGGATTTTGATGAGGGTCGATTTGCCCGCGCCGTTTTCGCCCAGCAAAGCGACAATTTCACCGCGCTCAACGTTTAGCGAAACATCCCGCAACGCATAGGTGCCTCCAAAATGCTTCTTTATCCCGTCAAAGAACAGATTGTTTTGCGCAGTGCCGGGCACAGGCCGCCTCCTCCTAGACTTAGGTAACCCCAATGCTCCTCAACATCGTATTGAGTTACCCGTAACGTTACGCTAGCATTCGCACAGACCCGGCCATTGTCAATAAAAAAGAGTTACCCGTAACGTAAATGAGCAGTGACACTGATAAATCAAGTAAAAACAACAAAGTAAGCCTTGCTGAAGTAGCGAAGGCTGCGGGAGTGTCGAAGATGACAGCAAGCCGGGTTCTGCGTGACGAAGGTGGGTTTTCGGAAAAAACGCGCGACAAGGTCATGGCCGAAGTGGACAGATTGGGCTACCTGCCGAATCGCTTGGCGACCGTTTTCGCGGGTGACAAGAAGTCCACTTTTGTCGGGGTCAGCATCCCCGAATTGGGCAACGAAATCTTCGCGCAGGTTCTGGAGGGCATCGACCGCAAACTCGGCGCTTTCGGGCACCAAACTGTGCTTGGCCTAACCGAGCATGAAATCGACCATGAGGAAAAATGGATCGAGACCGTTCTGTCCTGGCAACCCGCCGGGCTTATCATCACCGGTCGCTCGCACAGCCAAAAAGCGATTCAAATGCTACGCGGCGCGGGTATCCCGTTGGTCGAAATCTGGGATTTCAATTCAAGCCCGTTGGACATGTGCGTGGGGCTCAACCACTTTGACAGCGGCTACAGTATGGGTCGTTATCTGGCTGGAATGGAGTATCAAAAATTCGGCTATGTCGGCACTTCACATGACGTCGCAAATGCCGCAACCGCGCGTCTGAACGGCTTTTCCAAAGCCATCGAAGATGCAAACGGACGGTTGGAAAAACAATTGCTGTTGAAGGACACACCGGGTTTTTACACCGGGTTCTACGGCACCGAGCAACTGCTTGCCTCCCACCGCGATATCGAAGTTGTTTTCTACCAGAATGACAACATGGCGATTGGCGGGCTTCACTATGCTCAAAAAATCGGATTGAGCGTCCCGAACGATATTGGAATTGCCGGATGGGGCGACTTGCCGATTTCAGCGATTCAACCCTATCGTTTGACGTCGATTGCTGTACCCCATCTTAAGATTGGACAGATCGCAGCCGAGATGGTTCTGGCCCAAATCAATGGAGAGCCAACGAAGTCCACCAAGGACGTCGGATTTCGGCTTATTCCTGGGAGTACGGTAGGAAAAACCTGACCGAATGGGTAAGTTGGGAATAGCCGTTAAGGCGGTGCAAGAAATGTGGCCTGACTTTCCCGGCCCATTACTACCGTTCGCGAGTACGCCGGGATGCGGCCCCTCGAACTAGCCATTCGCTACAAGCGTAAAGCTGCGTCACTTTCAGAGGTCGGCAGAGCGGACAAAGCCGCCCTTCAGTCAGTGGGTGGTTCGTAGGGATCCGGCGTTCCTGGGGGGATCGGAGGAAACTCCTCGAATGTAGCAATGTGCTCCTGCAACTGCGGCAGCGCCTTTTCGGCCGCCCATGTGTGCGGGAAGAGTACGCTTTCGCGCTCATGCGGATCGTTCAGAAGGTTGTAGACCCTTGGTGTGTCGAAAGACTCCGTCGCGCCAAAGGCGGTTGTGTTCTCTTTGAACAGAACTTTCCAGTCCTTCCATTTTACACCGAATATCTGTTCTCCCATGTAGACGATCACGCCTTCTCGATTCGATCTCGGCTGGACGCCCAGAAAGAACTGGGACTGGTCGATGCCATCAAATGCCCGGTCGTCCGGCACTTTGCCGCCTGCGAATGCCGCAAGTGTTGGAAAAAGGTCCATCGAGTGGACAACGTCATTGCTTTCTGAACCAGCGGGGATCTTCCCCGGCCACTTGATGGCGAAGGGCACGCGCATGCTTCCTTCGAGGCTGGTGAACAGAGTGCCGCGCCATGGCCCCGCAGTACCATGTACCGCAGGAACCGGCGAGACATTGGCGTTTCCAACCGGAAGAGCTTCGGGGCCGTTGTCTGCAGTAAATATCACCACGGTGTCGTTGGATACGCCTGCCGCCTCGATCGCATCTACGATACGTCCGATATAACTATCTGTTTGAAGTAGAATGTCGGCCCAGACGCCGTTTCTAGTGACACCATCAAACTCCTTCGACGCGATATTTGGATAGTGGGTCTGCGTGTAAGCAAGATAGATGAAGAATGGCGCGTCTTCGGCACTCTTAGCTTCGATAAAATCGATGGCTTTCTTAGTCAGGTCGCCATCTATCTCGCCGCGGTAGTCCAAGTCATAGTCCCGCGCAACGGTCGCCGGTTCGCCCGCAATACCCTGCATCACAACAGGCTCTTCCATGTTGGCTTCAGCAAATCCCGGAAGCGTGCGCCAGACTGTAACGTCCGTGGTTTCAACACCGTAAAATTCGTCGAATCCTTGATTCGTTGGATAGCGCCCTTCGGTCCATCCAAGGTGCCATTTTCCGTACATGGCCGTGTTGTATCCTGCTTCCCTGAGCATTTCGGCCATCGTGATTTCCCACTGGGTCAGACCGTAAACGCCGCCTCCCAATGGGACTGTATGGTTTCCGCTCCGAATGCCATATCGTCCTGTCATGGTCGCTGCGCGGGACGGCGTGCACTGACTCTCGACGTTGAAGTTCGTAAGCCTTAAGCCCTCAGCGGCCAGAGCATCCATTTCCGGAGTGGCGGTGCCGCGAATTATTCCTCCACCATTGAACCCTGGCTCACCCCACCCAAAGTTATCGAGAAAAATAAAGACTATATTGGGCTTGTCCTGAGCTGAGGCGACAGTGCCAATTAGAAGAGAAAGCAACAGTAGGAATGTTCGCGAAAACCGCTTCATGATGACGCTCCCTATAGATATCATTCGTTCGAGACTGGCGAAGTTGGATGCCTGCGGGCGAAAATGACCGTCTTCTAAGGGCTCGCTTAGAACTTTGGCAGCACCTTGAACGAACGGCAACTTTCAGGTCCAGAGTAGCCAGCAAGCGAAGCGGTCCGGTGGCAATTCGTAAAAAGCGGAAAGTAAACTTCCCGATTTTGGATGCATCCTTGAAGTGTGCATTCTGTGTCATGAAACGCGACTTAGAACAGCAAAACTTTCAAACCTTCTGTGGAGTGAATTGTCTAACGGTTCCACCTTAGGCTTCTGATGCAGGCTGTCGTTTCTTTTCAGGCCAGAATTCGTCAACCACGACATAGGCAACAATTACGAAGATCGCAGCGCTGGCGACTTGCAGAACTCGCGTAATACTCTTTACGTCAGCTTCGTCGGAAAAGGGCGCAATTGACCCACCGTAGACGATCAAAGCAGTCGTAATTGCAGAGCCAGCGGCGGCGGCGAGCGGGGCTTGTGATTTTCCAAGTGCTCCGAGGGTCAGACAAAAGAAAAAACACAGCAGAATAGAGGTGAGAATGACCGGGGCTATTACGTTTACTTCGTAACAAATGATGGAGACTGCCGCCCCAAGAAGGTTAGCCGTCAGCATTGCTTTCGCTACGGTTTTGCCCGCCGCAGGCATCGCCGCGAGTTGCTGGCTCAGCAGCGCGACAAAAAACAGAACCAGTAGTGCAGATGCACCTGAAACAAAGAACGCCATAGCAAACGGAACTGTGACAAGTGACATCCTGACGATGCGGCGATGTGGGTCAAAGTCTGACGACGTTGCTGCTTTCTTCTGAGCGGCCGTCGGAGGTTCAGCGGGAATTAGCACAAACATCAGCGTTGAAACAAAGCCCGCAAAAAACAAATTCAGCGGTATCCAGTACACGAGCACCAAGGCCAAATCCTGCGATTGCAGAACCAAGTTCGGGATCATCAACGCCCCCATGAGAGCGATAACACCCGGCAATACTCCGGCACCAGAAACCGACCAAACGAAAGACAGGATTATTCCAATCGCCACGAGGATGAGAAACACAACAGGATATGGTGAGAAAATTGAGGACAGCAGGAACGAAATGAACATCAATCCAATTGAGAAGACAAACAGCTTGCCAAATGCCGCCAAAGGCAATGCGGCAGGCGCTTGCAGAAACAGTGCAGTGAATACCGCCCCGACGACTGCGAGTGGCCAACCAAGAAACAAGCCCAACGAAAAGACACCGGTCACACCCAGCGCAAGCCGGGCGACAGAGCGCTGGTCCTCAGTACGCATAGGACAGAATTGAAACCACGCGGATATAGGTACGGCCGACGAGGTTCAGCAACGAGTTGTCACTTAGATACATAATTACATCGGCCTGCCCGTTCAGCTGAAAGCGAAGGTCATCTTCAGCACTTCCAGCTTCATAACCGGGTAAGACGATCCTGACCGGGAACCTTTCAGGCTCTCGCAAGAACCCCTTGGTACTTGGTGCGCTTGCCAATTGCCCGGGTTCATCACCACCACTCAAAGACACAGCGGCACTGAAGCTCTCAATGACGCCAGGGACAATCTTACCGGGATGCATATCCAATACCACATCAACCGGAGACCCTATCGACGCTCTTCCCAGGTTGTTCTCAGTAAAATACGCCTCGATCCAGACGTCTGTTGCATCCAGAAACGTCAATAGATCTTGCCCTGATCGGGCATACGTACCTGGGGCTATCAGCAAGTTTGAGATGACACCTGTTGCCGGAGCACGCAGTTCAGTCCATTCAAGGTTCAGTTCCGCATCCGCCAAAGCAGCCAACGCGCGCTGGATCTTCGGGTTTTCAACCCCATCGTCACCGAGCCTCTGCTTTGCTTTTTCCAGATCCGCTTTTGCGTTCTCAAAGTTTGCCTCAGATTCTGCAAGCTGCCCTCGCGCATCGTCAGCCTTTGAGACGGCAATCAGCCCTTTCTTTTCGAGCGCAAATACGCGCTCAGTCTGAAGACGCATAGTGTCGAGATCACTCTGCGCCCTCGCCAGTTTGGCCTGAGCAGCGCTTACTTCGGCTGACGAGGCACCCACCTCCTGAGTGGCCGCCTCGAGATCGGCTTGGGCTTTGTCACGATCGATTTCGTACGGTCTGGCATCAATGCGAACTAAAACATCCCCTGCCGAGACCACCTGACCGTTTTGAACAAGAACCTCGGTCACCGTCCCAGTGACCTGCGGAACGATCTGGGTCGCCACGGCCTTTACTCTGGCATTTCCTGTGAACGGTGTCTTTCTGTCAGCGACCAGATACCAGACGAGAAAAATGAGAATGACGGCTAATGTCGACCAGATCGTCTTCCTCATTCTGCAGCTCCTTCAGCGGCGTCTTCGCTAACCGGTGGTGCGTCAATCCAAACTTTGAACAACTCATAGAAGACCGCAAACAATACGGGTCCCATGAAAATGCCGATCAAGCCATAGGCCATCATGCCTCCCAGAACCCCGATGAGGATCACAAGCATCGGCGTTTCAAGGCCTTTTGAGATAAAGACGGGGCGCAGGAAGCTGTCCATTATGGTCACGGGAATGGCCAGTATGGTGAAGATCAAAGCTGCACCTCCGGACATGGAACTCCATGCATAGATGATCACTGGTATAAGCACCAAACCGGGTCCAATCTGGATGATCGAGAGGATCAGGCAGACAAACGCCAGCGTAGCGGCCGAGCCTATCCCAAACAGCACCAACAATATCCAAACGACGACGGCTTGAATGGCGGCGACACCAATTACACCCTTAGTGACATTTCGGATTGTTGCGCCTGCCAGAGTAACGAATTCACCACCACGCGGCGCAAATACACGGTTGGCAAAGCGCTGAAGGCCCTGAACCATACTTGGTCCGGGACTGAACAAAGCCCCCATTATCAATACCGACAGGGCAAGGCCAAGAAGCCCAATTCCGATCCCCAAAACCTTACCAAAAAGGGACTTGGTGATTTCAAGAATTTGGGTGCCGTATTTTGCAAGCGCACCGTCCAGATTCCGCTCGAACATGCCCCAAACATCAGCAATTTTCCCGCCGACTACCGGTAGTTCCTTGAGACCTTCGGGTGCTGGAGGGATTTTTATTTCGCCTTTGTCGGCCTGTTCCGCAAACTCGGATCCAAGTTCAGCAGCACCGGAAACCGCAGTTGCGACAGGCCCCAGGGTCAGAACAAGGCCCAACAAAACCAAGATCGTCGCTGCAAGCTTCTTTCGCCCTCCCAATTTGGATTGCATCCAATCAAACACCGGATAGAGCGCCACGCAAAGGATCGTTGCCCAGATGACCACGCTTGCGAGCGGGGCCACCATGACCAATGCGCTATAGAGAAATAGTCCGAGAAACAGCAAGCGTATCGCTAGATCGACAATCTTTGCGTCCTGAGTTTTTTCCATTCCATCCCCCTGGGTTTGTTTTCTGATTATTATACTCAAAAAACGTTATATGTATATTATTTTGAGATTGGGCTGATCACCTATCGATTTGAAGACAAAAGTGAATCCGCAATAGGGTTTGAAATGCGCTGGCAATCTGATGCCTGTGCACGAACTCGGTTGGACGAAACCAGGTGCAGTTTATTCGTCTGTATTCTTGTCGTCTTGGGATAAGATCGTATCAGCCACAGTGGTCGCAGCGGTTACAAAAACGCCCAGTCCTACAATGATGTAAAACATTGTAAAGATTTTCCCCACTGCGGTTTCAGGTGAAAAATCACCAAACCCTACGGTCGAAATTGTAACGACAGAAAAGTAGATTGAGTCGAGCCAACTCCAACCTTCTACAAAGTGGTAGAAGACCGAGGCCCATAAAATCATTCCGACCGTGAAGGCCAAAAGGCCTTTCACTCTGCCATCCTTAAAGGCCGTTCGTATCCCTCTGGTGATTCTGGTAAGCGCGTTCATTGGACTACCTTAGCAACTAACACATAATTACATAGCAGTTTTCGAATTTATTATGAATCGCCTATCGTCGTTTGGTCAAAGAACCTATTCAACTTCATGAGCAAGCCTGCCGTTCCATTCTTCTGTCGAAACTTTGGGTTCAGGCGGATCTGCTATGTAGGACGGTGTCATGATCTGTGTTCCGTTTTCATTGAACACTTCGACTATATTCTCGCGAAGATCGGACAAGATTTTGGGCAAGCTCGATCCACGCGACGTATACGCATTGATCTCATAATTGATCGCGTAGTCAGCCAGTTGCGTCCAAAGGACAAAGGGTTCCGGCGTCTTTTTCAAACCTTGAGTTCGAAGAGCTGCCTCCACAAGCATAGCTTTGATTTTCTTTGGAGGTTCCTCGTATCCGATCCCGACTGAGGTGTGAACCAGCAGTCCTCGCCCATCCACTTTGCGCGAGTAATTCACAACCTCGGAATTTAACAATTGCGAGTTTGGAATACTAATCATCTCGTTTTTTATCGACTTGATGAGTGTTTCCATCAGCTTGATTTCGGTGACATCCCCTATCTTGTCGCCGACCTGAATGCGATCGCCAATGTTGGTACTGCGTCTATAGATAACAAACAGGCCCGCCATCATATTTGAAACAACCGTGTTTGACCCGAGTGAAACCATGATACCTGCGAGAATGGTCAGACCCTGAAAAGCTCGTGAATCAGACCCTGGAATGTAAGGGTAAGCGAATACTAGCGCGATCACGATGATCAATGCCCTGACCAGCATTTTTGTAGGTGCAATCCAATGGTCTTCAAAGTCCTTGATCTTGAAAGCACCATTCTCGAGGTTTTCAAAGAATAGATCGATGCCACGAATGGCCATTCTTGTGACAGCGGCAATGATGGCGAGCATGATGAGGTTTGGAATGTAGCTCATAATTGCCAAGACAACGCTGATGAGGGGCTCACTGACGTACTTCAAAAGGATTTGAGCAATACCCTGTGTTTCGGCGAAAGAAAGCAGGACCAGAGAAAGATAGTAGTAGAAGAAGAACAGAAAAAGGACCCACATCAAGATGTGAATTGAATAGACGATGATCGACGCGATAGCCCTGCTCCTTAAGATGGACTTGGTGGCTTCCTCGACGCCTTCCGCCCTCTTCTCCAAGATTTTTCTTATGTATTTCAATAACTTTTTACGTTTTGCAAAAAACCCATACGAAGCCAAAGCAAAGATTACCGTCCAAGCAAATGCCGCCATGGCACTGCCCACTCTGCCCTCATTGGACCGACCTTCTCGGTATTGGAGGATTGCTGCCTCGATCGCTTCGGATTGAAGCCCAGCAAGAACCTCAATGGCCATTTGTTCGTGTTCAGCGTCCGCTTGCGTGGTGATCGTAACCATTTGTCCATCCGCGCGGATTAATTTTCCGAACTCGGCATCCGAAATCTGCATCTGGACCGTGTTTCGTTGAGACGCATCTGCGACCTGAGCAATTCGTTCCTCAATTTTTGCCGCCCTTTCAATGGCAGGCAACGCGCTCGATCCTCGAACCATGAACAACTCCGAGCCGTCGATAACAACCGGCGCTATGAACTCGGGATCGTCTCTTTCTTCGGGTGCAACGAGGATCTCCTCGGACTGGGCAAACGCGACATTGCACAAGAGAAGAAATGATACGAACCAAACTGAAAAAGCTCTCATGAGTTTGCTCCTTCCACAGGTATCAAGTGAACATCCCGTTGTGGGAACGGGATCGAAATACCCTCTTCGTCAAACCGCTCCTTTGCTTGACCCGTTAGGTCCCAATAGACTGTCCAATAGTCGTCTGATTTGGACCACGGTCGGCAAAAGATATTGACAGAGTTGTCACCCAACTCGCCCACAAATACTTCCGGCTCCGGCGTCTTCAAACACAGCGCATGTTGGGCTACCAAGTCTTTCAGAACGTCAATTGCCTCGGCAGCGTTGTCCGAATAGGCGATGCCAAAAACCAGATCGACCCGACGTTCTTCAGATGCGCTCACATTGGTGATCACATCCCCCCAAATCTTGCTGTTTGGCACCACTATGATCTGGTTGTCGAACGTTCTGATTTTGGTCGAAACAACTGACATCTCGTCCACAAAACCTGATGAGCCCCCTACCTGAATATAGTCGCCGGTATCAAACGGCTTGAGAACCATGATCATTAAACCGCTTGCAAGGTTGCCCAAAGTTTCCTGCAAAGCGAAGCCGAGAATAAACGACAAACCGCCAAGCACCGCAAACAGCGGCGTGACGTTGACTCCGAAAAGAGCTAAGACGACGAGTATGCCAAGCACAAAGACAACCCAGTAAACCGTTGTGGCTATGAAGCGCTTGAGCATCCTGGAAATCGTCGGGATTTTGCCCAGGCCGCGTTCGGTGATCCGTCGCATCATTCTTGCGACAAACATCATGGCCCAGACAGCCAACAAAACGCCCAAGGCGGCCATCAGCACGCCAACGCCGCCATCCCAGGAAAACAGCCAAGTCCAGGCGTTCTGAAAAAGTGTTTGAAGATCGGTTGTCTTAAGAGCGCCAGCTTTCAAGGCAAGAATATAGTCGGTGTGAGGCTCTAGTTCTTCCGCCTTTGCTCCCTTCAAAGTCCAGGCTTCAAGCACCAGTCGGTAGTTGTTCAGAAAATCTGATCCAGATTCACTTAAGGAAGACAATTGAGACCGCAAGCTAGCCTCTTGCTCTCCGCTTGCTGACCGAAGCTGAAGGTTGATTTGCGCGACGTCTTCGAGTTGCGATCGCACGTAACCTTGCCAACTACCTGCGACGTCGGATAACTCTTCCGCCGTTAACGGGACGAGCAGGATTTCCAAGTCATCTGCCGGGATTGTTTTTTCAACCACCTCTTCCAACAAGTTGTTGTTTTCCAGCACAACAACTTCCTGCTCAGGTTCAGTGACTTGAGCGACAACAGGAAATCCATTCGACGACACCGCAACGCACCAAAGTAATAACCAGACCAGTCTAAATCTGCTCAGTCGTTTCATTTGAAGTCCCCTACTCCTATAGCGCTTGAGGAGAGCATAGGAGGACCCATCAAATCTAGACTTATGTTTATTTTTGCATGTTTAAGTGCAAGTAACGACTTCGCTAACCCCGCCTCGTGGTAGAAAATGGCAGTCACTCCAATTCGCCGATGTTACTGCATTCCGAGTATAGAAAATTCATTTTTGCAGCCGTTCTAAGGTCGACCCAAAAAGGGAAAGGGCTTCATCTGATTTGGACAATTTTGGAAAGATTTCCTCCATGATGCGCTTGAAAGATATCACAATTGCAAAGGCACTTGCTTTCGGCCTAGCTGCTACAAGAACCGCCGATGAAGTGAGTTCGATCTAGCGAATGCCACCACTGCCGAGCAGATGACCTATCATCGAGCTGCCGACGCAGCCGTTTGGGCGATGCCGCTGATGAATTTCAAATTTTATCGTGATGCACTTGCCAATGCATGGGTTGGTTCCAATGACATTGGGTACAATTCAGAAGCCCAGGATTGGCGTTTCCAGACTGCAACACCGAATAACACGACGCCCTACTTACACGCTTATTGGACTATCGAAGACGGCCCGATCGTTATTGAAATGCCTGCGTCCGAAGAGGGTATCGGAATCTTCGGCACAATTGTGGATGCATGGCAATGCCCTCTGGACGACGTCGGCTCCAACAGTCGGGACCGCGGTTCAGGAGCAAGGTAAATGCTGGTGCAGCAGGGATACAACGTCCCTCCGCTTCCGAACACTCTGGTCTATGAACAGGACACAAACTTAAGCTTTGCCGTGCTTCGTCCGATCCTTGCCGGCGGCGCCACCGAAGAAAACCTTGCGAAAGCCTCGGCGCTGACCAAACAACAAAGTTCACCCGTTGTCTGAAGCAGGCGGTAAGGTGTCAACTCAGTATGTCGACGTTTACGCGGTAAACTTGGAAATGACGACCGTGATGGGTGGCGGCATTTATGACCATAAGCACCCCCATTTCATGTTACCGTAAGCAGTGTCGTTCAATCTGACTTGCCCTGCGGAGAACCAGCGCCAATTTGCAGCCCAAATGGCTTCAAACTTGTGTTTCCAGGTTCGGGTGGTCCTGCACAAATTTTTCAAAGTACTCGGCAAACGTTCCGACGATCGGTGGGAGTTGTTCGTATGGGGGGTAGTACAGCGTCAACCATAACGACGTGATAGACCAGTTTGACATGACCTGCACGACTTGCCTGCCAGCTAATCCCTTGTCAATAATGAAATCCGGTAGAACACATATGCCCTCTCCTGCGACCGCAAGAGCGTAGAGAAAGTCTCCATTGTTGGAGATTATCTTTCCGCCTGCTTGAACTGAAACGTTGCTACCTGCATGCGAGAAATCCCAAGTTTCCGAGCGGCCTTGCGCGCTGTAAGACATCAGAAAGTCTGGATTCAGATCGCGCGGATGATCAGGCCGGGGTATGTGTTCAAACAGAGATGGCGCAGCAATCATATGCCGCGGAACTTCGCACAGTTTGCGCCAAATTGTCGATTTGTCGGTAGGCGGGCCCGATACACGTACAGCGAGGTCGCAGTTTTCCTCAATCACATCAAGTAGGGTGTCGGTGAAGTTGATCTCGACTGAAATATTCGGATAGGCGAGACGAAACCCCGAGATCACTTGCGGCAGCAACGTGACGCCCAGCGATACCGGCGCGGTCAGACGTAGATGGCCCTTGTCAGGTTGGTTGGCCCGTTGAAGACTGCGTGTGACCTTTTCAAACCCCTCCAATAGCGGTCTGTACTGCGCAAGGACAGTCGCTCCGGCGCTGGTTAGTGAAACTTGCCGTGTCGTACGCACCAGAAGCTGTGTGCCGAGGTCTCTCTCAAGCTGCGCTATGATGCGTGTTGCTGATGCCGGCGCGATGCCCAGTTCGCGCGCTGCTAGGGAAAAGCTTTTCAGGTCTGATACGGCGCGCAGAACGCGGATGGGCTTCAGCTCGATCATCTCAGTTCAATAATTCCGTTTTCGACAATAATAAAGCCTCATAGTTGTCTATTAACTTTAATAATCGATGCGCCATCTTTGATGCAAGTTGAACACTAGCCAAGGAGCGGAACATGATCAAAGACATCAAAGGGCTGCACCACGTCACTTCGATGGCTGCGGACGCCAGCACCAACAACGCTTTCTTCACCAACACCCTTGGCATGCGCCGAGTGAAAAAGACGGTCAATTTCGATGCACCTGAGGTGTATCACCTCTATTACGGGGACGAGGTTGGAACGCCGGGCTCGGTCATGACCTATTTTCCTTTTGGTCAGATGCCAAAGGGACGCAGAGGTGCCGGCGAGGTAGGTGTGACCGAGTTTGCCATCCCCACAGGTGGTGTCGAATTCTGGAAACAACGTCTTGCATCTGAGGGCGTGACTGGGCTGACCGATGGCACGGCCTTCGGAGAAAAACGTCTGTCCTTTGACGGCCCCGATGGCGACAGCTTTGCCTTGGTCGAGTCTGATGCGCGGGATCGGACAGCCTGGACCCAGGGCGGTGTTCCCGATGAGGCCGGGATTCTTGGGTTCCGGGGCGCTCGGTTCTCTCTGAAGGATGTCGATGCGACGGGTGAACTGCTGACCTTCATGGGATACCAGAAGGCTGAAACCGAAGGTGACGTCACTCGCTATGTGATCGAAGGGGGCAACGCTGCAGACACGATCGATCTGCAGCAGCTACCGTCAAGTACCCCGACCGCTGGTCAGGGCGCTGGGTCCGTTCATCATATCGCTTTTGCCGTCGACGACCGCGCCGCGCAACTGCGTGTTCGGCAGGCCTTGCTGGATACAGGCTATCAGGTCACGCCGGTTATCGACCGTGACTATTTCTGGGCGATCTATTTCCGCACGCCGGGTGGTGTGCTGTTTGAGATCGCTACCAACGAGCCCGGTTTTGACCGCGATGAAGACACGGCCCATCTGGGTAAGGCGCTTAAGTTGCCTACCCGCTACGAGCCACATCGCAGCAAGATCGAAAGTCTCCTGCCCTCACTTGCATCATGATTTCAGAGGTTGAAATGTCCAAAGATCTCTATCAGGCGCTTGTGCATGCGCCGCAACCCGCCCGTCCGCTGGTCTTTGCCTTTCATGGCACCGGAGGGGATGAGCATCAGCTTGTTGAATTGGCCGGCACTCTTGTTGCTGGCGCCGGGGTCGTATCACCACGCGGCGATGTCTCTGAAATGGGGGCCGCGCGGTTCTTCCGCCGCACGGCCGAAGGAGTGTATGACATGGAGGACCTTGCGCGTGCGACAGACAAGATGACTGCGTTCATCGAGGCCCATCGCGCGTCTCATCCCGGTCATCCGGTCTATGGCTTCGGCTATTCGAACGGGGCAAACATCTTGGCGGCGGTCCTTCTAAAACGCCCTGACTTGTTCGAGCGGGTCGGCCTTTTGCATCCGATGGTTACGTGGGAACCGAACGCGCATCCTAAGCTGGTGGGGCGGAAAGTTCTCGTGACCGCCGGACGACGCGACCCAATCACGCCATGGCCAATGACGGAACGCCTTATCAGTTGGCTTTCTGAACATGGTGCCGAGGTCACTTCGGACGTCCATGAAGGCGGACACGAGCTGCGAAACTCTGAACTGACGGCTTTAGCCTCCCACTTCAACGGGAATGTCGGCCCCGGGTGAAGGTTCACGCATTGCATTCAACGTAGACAACACGGCGGCTTCTTTGCGCGCCCAGGACATGAACTCATGAATATGCTCTTCAAGTTCCCGGCCCGGGTGGCAACATATGAAATAGCTGAACCCGGTTTCCACTACCGGGCCGAACGGGCAAACAAGCCGACCGTCCGAAAGCGCGGAATAGACCAGCAGCGACCCGCAGAGCGCGACACCCGCGCCTGCGATCGCAGCGTCCACAATCTGGCCACCCGGAGGTCTTTCGAACCGCATGGCTTTCGAAGGATCAACCGCATTCGGAAGCCCGGCGTGTTGGCTCCAAAGAACCCAACTGGGAACCCACCCGTCCAGCATCGGCGTTGTATCGTACAGAACATGCGCGGCCTTGATGTCGACAGGGGACTTTATGTCGAACGCGTCGAGCACACCTGGGCTGGCGACCACCAGCATCAACTCCCGGTGAAGCAACTCCGTATAACGGTCCTCTGGCGGTTCGCTGGTGTATCGAATTTCGATATCGGCGGTCGCGTGGGTTTTGTGGTCCGAAGGGTTTTCAGACTCAATGTGGACCTGAACGTCGGGGTGGTCCTTGGTGAACTTGTGCAGCCTTGGCAAAAGCCACTTGCTGATCAACGCATTGCTGGAACTGATGCGCAGTTTGGGCGTCTTCTTGGGTCGGACCTCATCGACGACCTGACGGATCTGCAAGAACGCTTCGCTGATCGTTGGCTGCAAGCGCTGCCCTTCCGGTGTCAGATGAATCGCACGGGTCTTTCGCACGAACAAAGCCACCCCAAGGTCGGCCTCCAGCGCCTTGATCTGCTGGCTAACCGCACCCGGCGTCACCGAGAGCTCATAGGCCGCTTCCTTGATCGAGCCGCGCCGCGCCGCGGCCTCAAAGGCGCGCAAACTTAGCAAGGAAGGCAATCGGGACAGCGGCATGGCAATTCAGAAAAACAGTTTAGCCTAACTAATGCATACCCGCAGAACTTCTGCTTTGTCGAGTTCAAACTACGCCCCACATCGAAGAACAACAGAACTTGGAACTGAGTGAAATGATCAAGATCCACGAAAAAGCATCGCGGGGACGCACGCAAAACGGATGGCTGGACAGCTATCACACGTTTTCGTTCGGCCAGTTCCAAGACCCGACGCGGATGGGGTTCGCCAATCTGCGCGTGATCAACGAAGACAGCCTGATCCCGGGTGGTGGTTTAGCGGCGCATGATCATGCGGATATGGATATCATTACACTGGTTCTGGATGGACAGCTGCGCCACGAGGATGATCAGGGCAATGTCGCCAGTATAAGCGCAGGCGAAGTGCAGGGAATGTCGGCAGGCACTGGCGTGCGCCATTCCGAATACAACGGCTCCACATCAGACCTCGCAAAGTTCCTGCAAATCTGGCTGATCCCGGATCAGGTAGGTGGTCAACCTGCATACACACAAGCCTCGGTTCCGAACGAAGGGGATGTCCTGCTCGCGGGACCCGCCACATTGCACCCTTTGATCCCGTTGAGATCAAGGGCGCGACTGGCGCTTCGTCGGTTCACCGAAGGTCAAGAACTTGTGCTTTCTGCAAATGGCGAAAGTTACCGCTTCGTTCATCTGCTGGATGGCCTTGCCTATGCCGAGCACGAACGTCTGAGCGCGGGTGACGGACTACAAGTTCCGCGATCCGAACAGGTCACTATGCAATGGCACACTGACGGTGCTGCGCTGGTTTTCGATATGCCAAGCCCCGCGGCAAGGAAAGAACCTAAAACCCTCAAAGTCAGATCAATCGAACCAGAATTGCAAGGAGACCCGACGTGACTTGGCAACCATATCTCATATCGCTCGCAGCGGGCCTCGGGATTGGGGTCATCTATGGCCTGATCGCAGTCCGCAGTCCTGCCCCGCCAATCATCGCGCTTTTGGGCCTCTTGGGCATGCTCGCCGGAGAAGCTGCAGTGCAATGGATCCGGGGTCATTCCGACGCTGTGTCACAGGCCCTGCATCTGAAATCCTTCGCTGTCACCCAGGCGGAAGAGACGGGCAAATCAACCGAACCCAAAACCCTTTAACCTCATCCAACCTCAACCAAGGAATGAAAAATGTCCAAACTTGAAGTCCTTACACCAGAGAACAGCCAGATCATCTTCATCGATCATCAGCCACAGATGGCTTTTGGCGTACAATCGATTGATCGTCAGACACTGAAGAATAACACCGTTGCCTTGGCCAAAGCCGCCAAAATCTTTGACGTGCCCACTATCATCACCACGGTCGAGACGGAGAGTTTTTCCGGGCACACCTATCCTGAACTTCTGGATGTAAACCCGCAGGCGCCTTTGCTAGAACGCACGTCCATGAATTCCTGGGACGACCAGAAGGTCCGTGATGCACTCGCACGCGGGGCAGCTGAAGGACGCAAGAAAATCGTTGTCTCGGGTCTTTGGACCGAAGTCTGCAATATCACCTTTGCGCTGAGCTGCATGGCCGATACGGACTACGAAATTTACATGGTTGCTGATGCGTCGGGCGGTACGTCGGTTGATGCCCACAAATACGCGATGGACCGGATGGTTCAGGCCGGAGTCGTCCCTGTGACCTGGCAGCAGGTTCTTCTGGAATGGCAACGGGATTGGGCGCGGCGCGACACCTATGATGCTGTCATGGACTTGGTGCGCGAACACTCGGGTGCCTACGGCATGGGCGTCGATTACGCTTACACGATGGTTCACAAGGCGCCATCGCGCAGCCGCCACGCTGGTCCAACGCTGGAAGCGGTGCCCGCCGGAAAAGTCGCCGCAGAATAGTCTGTCGCGCAACGCCCGCTCGGTCCCTTCATCCCTCCCAATGAAACCGAGCGGGAGACTTTCCAAACCTCTCTATATCTGTGCTCCTCCGATGGGCACAGACACCTCACGTTTTGCCAAAGGATCTGCACCATGGCCGCCCCAGACAAGATACTCTTCAACGGCAAGATCACGACGATGGATCCCGACAGGCCCGAAGCAACCGCTGTGGCCGTTTCAGGGGATCGGATCACCGCCGTTGGAACAGACAAGGACATGCTTGGATTTGCGGGACCCGAAACCGAGACCATTGATCTGGGCGGCCAGCGTGTAATTCCCGGTCTGATCGACAGTCATACGCACATCATCCGACAAGGCAACAACTTCGCGATGGAGCTGCGTTGGGACCACGTTCCCTCGCTTGTTGACGGTCTTCGTATGCTGAAGGCGCAGGCAGAGCGCACTCCTGCCGGGCAATGGATCCGCGTGGTTGGTGGTTGGTCCGTCGATCAATTCGCTGAAAAGCGCCTGCCGACCATTGATGAAATCAATGCGGTCGCGCCGGATGTGCCTGTCTACGTGTTGCATCTCTATGATCGGGCGTGGCTGAACAAAGCCGCCCTGCGTGCAATCGGCATCGACAAACACTTCTACGAGCCCTTTGTCTCAGGGCGTCTGGAGCGGGACGATCAGGGCAACCCGACTGGTCTCGCGATGGCGCGCCCCAACGCGCAACCGCTTTACGCGTTGTTGGATATGGCCCCCAAGCTGGATTTCGAACAGCAGGTCACCTCGACCAAGCACTATTTCAAGGCGCTGAATGGTCTTGGATTGACCTCGGCTTTGGATTGCGCGGGTGGGTTCCTGAACTATCCAGTTGATTACGGCGTCATCACCGAGTTGAACAAACGCGGCGAGCAAACCGTGCGCATCGGCTATCAGCTTTTTGCGCAGCGCCCGATGTTTGAGCTGGACGATTTCAAACGTTGGAATGACATCGTCAAACCGGATGAAGGCAACGACTACCTGAAATGCGTGGGCGCGGGCGAGATGCTGGTCGCGTCGGCCTATGATTTCGAAGATTTCAGCTACCCACGCCCCGATCTGCCCAAGCGGATGGAGGGGGACCTCAGGCCAGTACTCGAGTTTCTGTTCGAAAACCGCTGGCCGATCCGCTTCCATTGTACCTACGAGGAAAGCGCCCACCGGTTGCTGAGCCTTATTGAAGAGGTCGGCCGTGATAAAGGGCTGGAAGAGCTGAATTGGATTTTCGATCACGGCGAGACGATCTCAGAATCCACCATGGAATGGGTCGCGCGCCTGGGCGGCGGGATCAGCTATCAAAACCGCATCGCTTTTCAGACCACAGCCTATCGCGACCGTTACGGTGAAGACGCCCTGCGCGAGGTCATGCCGGTCAAGAAGATGATGGCCTCGGGTGTGCCTCTGGCTGCTGGCACGGATGCGACGCGGGTGTCGTCCTATAATCCGTGGTTGGCCATTCACTGGGCCGTTTCTGGCAAAGGTCGTGGCGGAGACGTCATCTGGAGTGCAGCGAACCGCTTGGATCGGCACGACGCGCTGCGTCATTGGACCGCTGCCGGGGCTTGGTTCAGCCGAGAAGCGGGAAAGAAAGGTCAGATTAAGGCGGGTCAATGGGCGGATATCGCCGTGCTCGACCGGGACTATTTCTCGATCGCCGAGGATGAGATCACCGAAATCGAGGCCGACCTGACACTGACGGGCGGCAAGATCGTGCATGCCAAGGCTCGATTTGCGGCGCATGCGCCTGCCCCACTGCCAGAGCTTCCGGATTGGTCACCCGTTCCAATTTTCGGCGCTCCCGGCGCTTCGACGCAAAGCCAAGGCAGCCTTGCCGCTGAATAGCGGCAAGACCTTAGGAGATTTCCCATGTTGGACGACCAAAAGCTAAAAATCACTTACAGCGAAAGCGATACAAAAGCACGATACGGCGCTTCGGTGTCCGGGATCGTGAGCGAGGCGGAACTGACGCTGTCAAAAGTTACGCCCAGCCTCGTTATCGCCGACCACACGTTTGTCCCGGAAGAGTTGCGTGGTCGCGGCTTGGCTCGGACCTTGGCCGCGCAGCTTGTGGCGGACGCGCGCGAAAAAGGTCTTCGCATCGTGCCGCTTTGCCCGTTTGTGCGGTCCTATGCTGAAAGAAACCGCGAGGAGTTGGCAGATGTCATCCAGTGGTAGCATCGCGAAACCTGCACCTGCGGCATCAAACTCGGCTTGGGCCCCGTTCAAACATCGGGCGTTTGCGCTTCTTTGGGTTGCGACCCTGATCTCTAACGTCGGCACTTGGATGCATGATGTGGGAGCAGGGTGGCTGATGACGACGCTCAACTCATCTCCGGCGGTTGTCTCACTTGTGCAGGCGGCAACAACCCTGCCAGTGTTCATCTTCGCCTTGTACGCTGGTACGCTGGCGGACCGGTTGGACAAACGTAAGCTGTTGATCACAGTGAACGTGGTGCTTCTGGTACTGGTTTCGGTGCTAACCGTGCTGGTTCAGCTTGAACTGGTAACACCGACGCTGCTGATCCTGTTCACATTGGCCATCGGAACTGGCACGGCTTTCATGGCTCCGGCCTGGCAAGCGATCGTGCCAACTCTGGTGCCGCGTGACGCGTTGCAGCCAGCCATTGCCTTGAATTCAATGGGCATCAACATCAGCCGCGCGATCGGCCCTGCTTTGGCGGGCGTTTTGATTGCATCGGTCAGCCTGGCAGCGCCGTTTGCAGTCAATGCGGTCAGCTATCTCGTGATCATTGGCGCTCTGTTGTTTTGGAAGCACGACGTCGGCGTTTCGAAGACATCTCAGCCTATGTTCAACGCGATGATGACCGGCATGCGTCACGTCGCACATAACAGCCCGCTCAAGGCCACGTTGATCCGATCCTTTGCCTTCTTCATCTTTGCATCTGCCTATTGGGCTCTGCTGCCGCTGGTCGTCCGGACGATCGAAGGGGGCGGGGCGACGCTGTATGGTTTGTTGCTGACTTTGATCGGTGCCGGGGCTGTCGCGGGTGCTTTGACACTTCCGCAGTTCCGAGCGAAGCTTGATGCAAGCACGACAGCTGCAGGCGGCACTATCGGCACTGCCGTTGCCATGGCAATTCTCGCAACGGCGACAACTCCTCCTCTGGCCTATATCGCGGCACTATTGGGTGGCTTTAGCTGGATTGCCGTTCTCACCACGTTCAATGTGTCGGCGCAGACCGCGCTGCCCAACTGGGTCAGGGCCCGAGGATTGTCTGTGAATCTGATGGTTTTCTTCGGATCCATGGCGTTTGGATCAGCATTCTGGGGTCAGGTGGCCACGGCAACATCTGTTTCGATCACCTTGCTGATCGCAGCAGGCGGATTGATCGTCGGCTTGCTTCTTACGCGCAAGTTTCAGCTTGGTCAGGGCGAAGATCTGGACCTGACGCCCTCTATGCATTGGCCGGCGCCGCAAGTTGCCCTTGAAGAGCACGGCTTGGCATCCCGCGGTCCTGTCATGGTCGAAGTTGAGTATCGCATCCGACCCGAGGACGAAGCTGCGTTTCTGTCCGCGATTCAAGAATGGTCAGGCGAGCGATGGCGCGACGGAGCCTATGACTGGCGCGTTTTTCAAAGTGCAGAAGAGCCTGAGCTATGGGTCGAGGCCTTCATGGTCTCATCTTGGGAAGAACATCTGGCCCAGCATGAGCGTGTGTCACACCAGGATCAGGATCTTCAACGGACCGTCGCAGCCTTCGACACCCGCGAAAGCGGACCCGTCGTTCGCCATCTAATCGCACCATGATGAGAGTGTTTGTGATGCTATCGATTTTGGTCACCCAAAGGCCCATTCTTTCGGCCACAGTCTTTGCGGCTCTGTTCTGGGCTCATGCGCCTGAGCAGGCATCTGCGGGTGGAGCGGAGTTTGAAGGCCGTATCGAAGCAGTCGAACGCTCGGACGTCTATAGCCGGGCGGAGGGCATTGTCGAAGAAGTGCTGGTTGAGCAAGGTGAGTATGTCCAAGCGGGCACGCCATTGCTGAAGCTTCGAAACGATCTGGAAAAACTGGCGGTCGATGCCGCGAGTGCAGAGTTGGCCAAAGCCGAGGCTCTGTTGCTTCAAGCCCAAGATAGGTTGGCCCGCGCCGCCCAACTCTCAACGCGTGGAGCGGCAACAGAAGTTGCTTTGTTGGACGCTGAAACCAATCTAGCTTTGGCTGAGGCTGAAAGGACCTTGGCGGAAACCGAGTTGGAGATCGCACAAACCAACTACGAAGACACCCTCATACGTGCGCCGATCTCGGGAAATGTTGAAGACCCGCGTGTTGGACCGGGTTCGCTGGTTGAGTTCAATTCCGGCGACCCGCCCCTGTTTCAACTCGTAAATCTGAACCGCCTCCGCGTTGTGTTCGAGCTTCCCTATGCCCAATGGGTTTCAGGGTTGAACAGGACCAATACGCGCTCAGAGGAGTTATCAAATTCTGGCTGGTTCCGTGTTGAAACGGAAATTGGTCGGGTTCTGGCTGATGCAATTCCGCTCACCGGATCGGCGGTTTGGTTCGATGAAAACAGCGGAAAAATTCGCGTGTGGGCAAATCTAGAAAACCCCGACCAAACGTTGCGACCGGGAATGAAAGTTCGTGTCACGCCCTTTGTCCAGCCAGTCACAGGCGCCGAGCAGGACCACTCCATGGTCAGGCCATGACGAAATCCACCCCACAAGACCCCCTCAACATCAGGCATCACAAGGACTGTTCCAAATGATCAAATTCGAATTGAACGGCCGACCCGTAGAGGTTGATAACCCCCCTGACGAAATGTTGCTGCTGGTCCTTCGAGATACGCTCAAACTCAAGGGTACGAAATACGGGTGCGGTGCTGCCATGTGTGGAGCCTGCACGGTGCATGTGGATGGTGTGGCGAGCTTCGCGTGTCAGATGTCGGTTAGCGACGTGGAGGATGCGCGAGTCACGACGATCGAAGGGTTGTCCGAAGACGGCTCGCATCCTGTTCAGAGGGCCTGGATCGAAGAGCAGGTTGCCCAATGCGGCTATTGCCAGTCGGGTCAGATCATGCGCGCGGCAGCACTTCTGGCGGACAATCCATCCCCGACGCGCGAAGAAATCGTCGATGAGATGAGTTCGAACTTGTGTCGATGCGGAACGTACAACCGAATTTTCAAAGCCATCGAACGCGCAGCCAGGGAGGTTTGAGATGACGATTAACATGAACCGCCGAGGGTTTCTACAAGGCGCAGCTGGATTGACATTTTTCATCGGTGCGGGTGGCATCTCTTCCGTGCGTGCTGAGGCAGGGGTCGGCACGCTGGATGTCAATCACTGGTTGACGATCCGGGCTGATGGAAGCATCCGCGTAGTCTTCCCGTCGACCGAAATGGGGCAAAGCAGCTACTCCACGTTACCCCAAATCCTTGCTGAGGAGTTGGATGCAGCATGGGACGACGTTGAGATCGAACAGCTAAACGCTGATGATCGACGCTTTGGAAATCAGCTGTTTGGCGGGATTTTGTATACGGCTGGCAGCACCGGAACACAGTTCTACTTCGATCCGCTGCGCAAGGCGGGCGCGCAGGCGCGCGACGTATTGCTGCAAATTGCAGCGCGCGAATGGGGTGTGGACAAAGCCAGCCTCAGGACGGAACCAAGTGTTGTTTTGGGCCCCGATGGCCAACAGGCCGGGTATGGTGAACTGGCGGCGCTTGGTTCAAGGGATGTGACGGTACCAGACGCTGAGACCGTGCCGCTGAAAGACCCGTCCGCGTTTCGGATCATCGGGCAAGACCTGCCGCGTCGCGATGTTCCGGCCAAGAGCACAGGTCAGGCTGAATATGCCATTGATGTGGAAGTGCCCAATATGGCCTATGCGGCTGTTCTGCGCGCACCAGTCGAAGACGAAATTCCGCTTTCCATCAACGACCACGCCGCACGCGAGGTACCGGGCGTCATCGATATCGTGACTGTACCCGACGGTGTCGCCGTCGTCGCGGAAAGCTTGTGGTCTGCCCTGGGAGCACGAGGTTTGCTTATGGTCGAATGGTCCACCACCTCACCCTTCCGGACCTCAAACAGCGAAGACACGCTGGCCGAATACGCCGCCGCTGTCAGCGCCCCGGACGCGTCAGGGGCAACCTGGGCTGAAAAAGGCGACGCCGCTGCAGCTATTGGCAACGCTGACCGTCAGTTTTCGCAGCTTTATTTGTCGGACTACGCCTACCACGCTCAGATTGAGCCGATGGCGGCTGTCGCTGATGTCGACGCGGACGGACAAGGTGCCGAGGTTTGGGCAGGCACGCAAACGCAGTCATGGACCGCGCGCACCGTGTCGGAGGTGTTGGGCATCCCCGTCGAAAACGTTCGTCTGAACATGATGACTATGGGCGGAGGCTTTGGTCGACGCACAGCCCTGATGCAGAACTATGTGCGGGATGCGGTGCTGTGCTCTAAGGCCGTTGGATGCCCTGTAAAAGTGATCTGGCCGCGTGAAGATGACGTGAAGCAAGGGACTTTCCGCCCCGCTGCGGCCCAAAAGCTTGAGGCAGGGCTGACAGCGGACGGAACATTGGACGGGTGGTATCACAAGGTCGCAACACCAACGGTCATTGGTTTCTTCAACCCGCTGCGTTGGGACGCGGTGAACCCGAACGATGTGATCTCGATGCGGGGTGCAGAGAGCAAATTCTATGGGATCAAGGATTTCCGCGCCGATCACCTCATCATGGACCGGCACGCCCGCCTTGCCCCCTATCGCGGTATTGGCGCGTCCTATACGGCCTTTGCGGCAGAGTGTTTTATGGACGAACTGGCAGAACAGGCCGGGCGGGACCCATTGGAGTTCCGGCTGGACCTTGTTTCCGAAAACCCGCGTGGGCGGCACCTGCTTGAGAAGGTGGCCGAGATGTCCGATTGGCAAAATCGGGGAGATCGAAACCTAGGGCTTTCTTTTGCAGGCTACAGCTCGTCCATGGCCGCAGGTGTGGCGGAAGTTGAAGTCGACGCGGACAGTGGAGAGATCCAGATCACCAACTTCTGGGCCGCAATCGATGCGGGCCTGATCGTCACGCCAGACAACGCACTCAATCAGATCGAAGGTGGCATCGTGTTCGGAATCTCGATGGCTCTTTCCGAAAAGATCGACATCGAAAACGGCGAAGTGGTGCAGAGCAACTTCTGGGACTACGAGATCACACGCGCGGCGCAGATGCCGGAAATCGAGATCTACATCGCAGAGGTCGATGCGCCGCCTGTTGGTGTTGGCGAAGTTGGAACTCCGATGGTGCCTGCGGCCATCGCAAACGCGTTCTATACCGCGCAAGGTAAGCGCCTGCGCCACATGCCGTTTACGCCGGAACGTGTGGCGGCTGTATTAGACAGCTAGTTCCGGTTCATAGCCCGAGTATCTCACGCGCCTGGTTGGCAGTCGCAACCGGGCGGTTGTATTGGGCACAGATCTCTGCAGTCCGCGTTACAAGCGCCGCGTTTGACGGTGCCAGCGTACTGCGATCCAGGCGCATGTTGTCTTCGAGGCCGGTTCGCGCGTGGCCACCGGAGGAAATGGCCCAGTGGTTCAGAACCTCCTGCTGCGCACCAATGCCTGCAGCGCACCAAGGCGCACCCGGAAACAGTCGTTCAACGGTCTTCACGTAGAAATCGAATACGTCCCGATCCGCAGGCATTGCGTTTTTCACACCCATGACAAATTGCACATAAGGCGTGTCTTTGATTTGCCCTTTCTTGTGCATCTCGGCCGCCTTCAGGATGTGGCTCAGATCGAACGCTTCGATCTCTGGTTTGACGTCATATGTCGCCATTTCAGCCGCGAGCCAGTCGACAAGATCGGGTGGGTTTTCGTAGACGCGCGTGGGGAAATTGTTCGACCCCACGGACAACGACGCCATATCCGGCCGCAACGGCAACATGCCGCCCCGCGTCTTGCCCGCCCCCGATCGCCCTCCAGTCGAAAACTGGATGATCATACCAGGGCAGTGTTTCTCGAGCCCCTCTTTCAACCTTGCGAACTTTTCCGGGTCGCTCGAAGGCGTCTCGTCATCATTTCGAACATGGGCATGGCAGATGGATGCCCCTGCCTCAAAAGCGGCCTGTGTGCTTTCGATTTGTTCTTCGACTGTGATGGGCACAGCCGGGTTGTTGGCCTTGGTTGGCAACGACCCGGTTATTGCAACGCAGATGATGCAGGGTTCGGACATTTCAGGCCTCTTTCGGTGCGAGGACAAAGTCGAATTCGACATCCCAATAGGGACCTTCAAAGCCAACTTCCGCAAATCGCGCCGGATCATCGACGCGATTGAATTCGGCGATCAGGCTTTCTTTGACGCCAAATACAGCATCCGAGTTGATATATTGGTCATCGGGATCAAAGATATGCGTGGTCAGGTCGTCGTATCCGTCTTTTGAAACGATGTAGTGTAGATGCGCCGGTCGGTACGGGTGTCGACCAAGGCGCTTCAACAGATCGCCAACTGGCCCATCATCTGGGATTGGATAGTTCTTTGGCCGCACCGCACGGAACCAATAGGTCCCATCAGCGCCGGTCGTGAAGACGCCGCGCAGGTTGAAATCAGGTTGAATACCTTTTTGCTGCACGTCGTAAAACCCGTCATCATTGGCTTGCCAGACATCAATCTTGACACCTTCCAGCGGGTTGCCCTCAACATCGGTGACACGACCCCGCACCACCATGTCCTCACCCTTTTGGTCGAGACAAATGTTCTGCCCCATCTCGTATTCCGGGGCACCTCCCACGTGGAACGGCCCCAGCACCGTGTTCTCGGAGGCCCCGGTGGGGCGACGTGAGTTCACCGCATCCACCAGCATCGACACGCCTAGAACATCGGACAGAAGAATGTATTCTTGCCGCCAGTCATCGCACATATGCCCAACCTTGGTCAGGAACATGATCGCCTCGAACCATTCCTGCTGCGTGGGTTCGATTTCCTTAACGGCTTCGTGTAGCTTTCTGGTAATGACCTCCATCACCTGCTTCAG
Source organism: Ruegeria sp. BG9 (assembly GCF_056538305.1). NCBI lineage: Bacteria > Pseudomonadati > Pseudomonadota > Alphaproteobacteria > Rhodobacterales > Roseobacteraceae > Ruegeria > Ruegeria sp. BG9. The sequence goes on along the minus strand of NZ_JBQFSY010000005.1, from coordinate 167,135 downwards.
CCGTTCGCTTTCTGCGTTTTTGTTGCGTGCCGTGACGACCTCGGCCGAGTTTTCCTCGGTAAAGTATCCCATCTCATGCGAGTCCATTGTGGCCTCCTGACTTGTGTAAGTTTGCTCCAGATTGGCTCATCGCGAAAGTACTGTGGTCAGCGCGCGACGCAGTTCGGCTTCGGCATCCGCGGCCATATCGGCTGAGCGCCACGCCACGTGTTGATCGGGACGGACCAACAAACAGCCCGTATCCAAAATCTCGGACGCGCGCGCCCAATCTCCGGTGTGGTCGACATAGGTCTGGCGCGGACCGATGACGTGACAGCGAATGGGCATACCCAATTCTTTCGAGACGGTTTCCGCCGCATTCACCCACGCCTCACCACCGATGCCGGTAAGCACAGTGAATTCCCCACGACCGCACAAATCCAGAGTTGAATGCTTGTTCCCTGTATCATGATCAAACACCCAAACATGTGGAATGCGCGCGCCGGGCCAAGTCGTCGGCTGATAGTGCAGCTCAGCATCCTGATCAAAACCGGGATTGGGTTGACCATCCGTTTCAATCGCACAGGAGTCGTAGCGCTGGTTCATTTCAACGCCATGCGCATCAAACTCATATTTTTTGAAAGCAATCGCCTCGCGAATGGCCTGCCTTTGTGCTGCAGCTTCAGGCGTTGATCCTGTGCGAGCCTCCAGATTGCTTTGCATGACCTCTGGGTCGACACCTTCTGCCATTCCGAGCGATTCAAAGATGGGACCGAATTCACCGATGGATTGATTGGCCCGTGTGACGATCTGTTTAGCTACTGGCGCCCGTTCTTCGCTGTAGCTGTCCAGCAGGTTCTCTCGGGCATGGCCTTTCAGGACTGCGGCCAGTTTCCAAGCCAAGTTGAAGCTATCCTGAATTGAAGTGTTTGACCCCAGCCCGTTGGAAGGCGGGTGTCGGTGTGCCGCGTCTCCCATGATGAACACGCGATCCTTCTGCATGTGTGTCGCGTACATGTTGTTAACGGTCCAGGTGTTGGCGCTGATCAGTTCGATCTCAAGCTCGGGGTCGCCAACCAGTTGCCGTGCAACCTGAGTGGCCATGGCCTCGTCAACCTCGGGGGCGGGTTGGTTGATGTCATAGCCCCAGACTATGAGCCATTCGTTCCATGGGCGGACCATGCGGACCAGACCCATGCCGATGCCACCGACATTCGCACCCGGTTGCATCACCCAATAGAGGACCGATGGCCGATGCGCCACGTATCTGCTGAGATCGGCCCGGAACAGGATATTCATCGATCCGCCGACGCCCATCTGACCTTCAAAAGGCAAACCGGCATGTTCCGCGACCAGAGAATTACCCCCATCCGCGCCGACCAGGTATTTCGAACGGATCGTGATTTCTTCGCCCGACAAACGATCCAAACATGTCGTTGTCACACCATCTGCGTCTTGCTCATGCCGCAAGTATTCGGTGCTCATCCGTGCCTGAGTGCCACGGCGACAGGCGGTACCGAAAAGGATCGGTTCCATGAACGTCTGTGGAAGATCATTCATCATGGTCGGGCTGGACAGCAGGTGCTCGGCCTTAGACAAAGGATGATTGCCCCAGCTTTTCATGCGCCCGATTTCCTCACCGGCGAGGCTTTCGCAGAACACGTTTTCACCCATCAGATCCTGATGCGCGGCGTGCATATAGGCTTCGGCCTCGACCTCATGACCAAGGTCGCGCAGAACCTCCATGGTGCGCTGATTGGTGATATGCGCGCGCGGCGTATTGGCCAGCCAGCGATAGCGGTTGATGACCATGTTCTCGACGCCATAGCTCGACAACAAAGCCGCCGTCGCCGAACCGGCCGGTCCGGTCCCGATGATCAGGACATCCGTTGTGATGGTGGCCATAAGCTCTCTCCCTTGTTCTTTGAATTTCTCAGGACCGCGGATCCCAGAGGCGGCCGTCATATTCGGCCTCATAGGCTTTGCCGTCCGGGTAGCTGACCAATTCCAGCTGCATGCCCCAGGGGGCGAGGAAATAGACCCAGGTTTCGCCAGCGCTTGGCCCGTCGGTCATGGTTGTCGGGTTGCCCAGGACCTCAATACCTTTGTCCTGCAAATAGCTGACGGCACCGTCCATATCGGTGGTGTAGAACGCGATGTGATGCCCGCCGATATCCGAGTTGCGCGGCAGTTTCGTATCCTGATCCGGTGCGGTATATTCGAAGATCTCGAAATTTGCGCCATTGCCGCAGCGTACCAGCCGCATCGTCGGGATCTCGGCCTTGGCGTCCACGTTTAGATGGTCCGCCATCCAAGTGCTGTCACCGCCCGAGAACGGTCCCAACGGGTAGAACACATTGCAACCGATGACGTCCTGAAAGAAGGTGACGGCCTCATCGACACTCGGGACTGTAAATCCCACGTGGTCTGTGCCCGTCATTCCCGGCAGGGAACTGCCCGCAAATGCGCCAGTTCCCAATGCTGTGACTGCGACCGTCAGTGCGAGTGTTTTCATGGATCAATCCTCCTTGTTCGATTGCGCGCCAATCACCAGCCGTCGGCGCACAGGGAATATTTGAAGTCCGGTTTTTTCCGTGATCAGCCCCCACAGTCCGCGCGGTGCGAAGAGCATGACGGCGATCCCGATCAGCCCGAGCACCATGAGGTACCAGGAGCCGTAGTCGGCGAGCAGGCTTTGCAGGATGAAGAAGATCAGCACGCCCAGGATCGGGCCTTCGATGGTCCCGATGCCTCCGATCACGACGATGAAGATCACGTAAGCCGTCCAGTCGGTGACCGAGAACGCCGCATCCGGAGAGATGCGCAGTTTCTGAACGTAAATCAGAGCGCCCGTCAGCCCGGTTCCCGCGGCTGAGACGAGGTAGACCAACCACTTCATCCGCACCGCGTCGACGCCGACGGATTTCGCTGCTTCGACATTGTCGCGTACCGCAGCCAATGCCAGCCCGCGCTTTGTTCTGAGCAGCCAGTAGATGCCCGCAATCGTTGCGATCACCAGCGCCAAAGCCAGCCAGTAGGTCAGGATATCGCGCGCTGCCGCTCCGCGAACATCAAACGTGGTCTGGATCCATTCGGTAGCCCACATCTCACGCGTTGCGGTGCGCGGCAGTGAGGTTCCGGTGCCACCGCCGAGCACTTTCCATTGGGCCACCAGAAGGCGCATGACCTCGGCGATGACCCATGTTCCGATGGCGAAATAAGCCCCTTGTAACCGGAAGGCGAAAAAGGCCGTGGGTATTGCGACGATTAGGGCTGCAACGCCGCCCAGCAGGATCGCCGGAACCGGGTCCATACCCCAAAGGATGACGCCGCCGAACATGGCGTATGCCCCCATGCCGACGAAGGCTTGCTGGCCGACGGACACAAGGCCACCATACCCGGCCAGCAGGTTCCAAAACTGCGCGAGTACAAGCATGGTGAAAATGAAGAACAGGTCTTGAATCAACCCCCTGCTGGCAAATGTCGGCAGCAGGATGAACAGGATGATCAAGGCGATGCAGACGGCTCCGGCACTGTAGGACGCGCGGGTCTGAGTCTGGACGCGGTACATTGAAGTATCAGCCATCAGTCCACCGCCCTTGGAAACAGGCCTCTGGGTTTGATCAGAAGCACGATGAGAAACGCCAGGTGGCCAGCCAGGATTTGCCATTCGGGGTTGATTGCTGCGCCGACAGTCTGCGCGACACCGATGATGATGCCTCCGATCAGAGTGCCCCACAGGCTGCCGAGGCCACCAATGATCACGGCCTCAAAAGCGTAGATCAGGCGCGCTGGACCGATGTTCGGGTCAAAGTTCGCCCGCATTCCCAAGTAGAGCGCCGCCAGCGTTACCACCAACATCGCAATGGCAGTCGCGGTGGCGAAGATACGTTCTGGCCGGATACCCATCAGACCCGCTGTCACCGCATCGTCCGAGGTCGCGCGGAACGCCCGACCCAACTCCGTGCGGTAGAAAAGTTGGTTCAGACCGACGATGACAAGGATTGCCGAGGCAAAAGTCAGCAGCGGCAGAACACCGAGGTTCAATCCACCCATTTGTACCGAAGCCGTAGCGATCTCACCTGCTGGCAGACGTTGGCTATCGGCCGAGAACCCTTCGAGCAGAGCATTCTGCAAGACGACCGACAGACCGAATGTCACAAGCAAAGGCGGCAGGATATCAGGCCCCAGCACGCGGTTCAGCACATGTCTCTGCAAAGCCCACCCCACGCCAAACATGATTGGTGCGGCAATGATCGCTGCCAGAAACGGCGAGAGCCCAAGCAGCGAGACCAGCAGAAGGATCAGATAGGCGGCAAAGACGATGAGATCGCCATGGGCCAGATTGACCAAGCGCATGATCCCGAACACAAGGCTAAGTCCTGCGGCGAACAGCGCATAGAGCCCGCCCAACAGAACGCCCTGAATGATGGTGTCGATCCAGATCATGCGGCGGCTCCTCCGAAATAGGCGTCGTGAATGGCTTCACGGCTGAGCGTTTCGGCGGTGCCTTCCAGCGTGACGCGACCCTCCATCATGCAGTAGACGCGATCCGCGACGTTCATCGCCTGACCAATGTCCTGCTCCACCACGATCAGGCTGGCCCCGGCCTCCTGAATGCAGGGGACGGCATCGTAGATGTCTTTGATGACCACTGGCGCAAGACCAAGGCTGATCTCGTCACAGAGCAGAACACGGGGGTTGCTCATCAGCGCGCGACCGATTGCAACCATCTGCTGTTGCCCGCCAGACAGGGCTGTGCCGGGGTGGTTGCGGCGCTCTTTCAGAATCGGGAACAGGTCGTAGATTGTTTGCAATGACCAATGGCCCGATACCTTGCGGCCATAGGTGCCGATCAGCAAGTTTTCCTCGACGCTTAGGGAAGGAAACAGCCGGCGCCCCTCGGGCACCATGGCCACGCCGCGCGCCATGATCTCATCAGCAGCCAAGCCCCCAATGGGTTGGCCGTCAAAGCGCACTTGATCCGACCCGTTGGTCAGAACGCCCGAGATCGAGCGCATGAGGGTCGATTTCCCGGCCCCGTTTGCCCCGATGATGGCGACGGTTTCACCTTCGTCCAGATGGATATCCACGCCGAACAGGGCTTGGAAATCTCCGTAGTGGGCGGTCAGCGCGTGGGTCTCTAACAGGCTCATCAGACTTCGATCCCCAGATAGATTTCTTTAACTTCCCGGCTGTTCATGATCTCGTCCGGATCGCCGAGACCGATGACCTTGCCGAAATCCAGCACCAGAAGGCGTTCAACAACAGAGGTCAGCGCATGCAGGACATGTTCGATCCAGATGATCGTGACACCGCTGCTGTGCAGTCCTTTGATCGTGTTGATCAGTGCTGTGCATTCCGCGTCGGTCAGCCCCCCGGCAATCTCGTCCAGCAGCAATAGCTTTGGATTGGTTGCCATCGCGCGGGCCAACTCCAGCCGTTTGCGTTGCAACAGCCGCAATCCACCGGCCGTGTCATTGGCCACATCCAAAAGTTCCGTTTTCTCGAGAATGCGGGCGCAGTCCTGTTCAACCTCATTTTCGGATTTGTTTTGTCCGTGCGTCGCGGCCACCAGCAGGTTTTCGAACACCGTCAGATGATCAAACGGCTGAGGAATCTGGAACGAGCGCCCTATGCCCGACAAGCAGCGCTGCATGGGCGGCACGCGCGTCACGTCAGCCCCGTCGAACTGGATCGACCCCGCATCAGAGGTCAGGTTGCCGGTAATCAGATTGAACAGCGTCGACTTGCCCGCCCCGTTTGGGCCAATTATCCCAAGGGCCTGCCCCTGCGCGACATCAAAACTGACATCGTCAGTGACGGTGAGCGCACCGAAGCTTTTTGAGACGTTTTTGAGCGAAAGAATGGTCATACCGGAGTTCCTGCCCCGGACAGGGTCCGGGGCGCTGGTTTCATTGCGATCAGGAGATTTCTTCCATCACACCTGCGGTCGGGATTTCGGGTGCTGAAGAGTTGTCGACGATCACGAGGTCATAGTTGCCATTGTCGAGCAGCCTCCACTGCCCTCCGACCAAGGGCGTTTTCGCAACGTTCTGTGCGGCGAAGGGAGGCAGACCCGCACCATCAAAGGCGATACGGCCAACAATGGAATCCAATTGCGTGGCAGATATAGCCTCGGCTACGGCATCGCCATCACCTGCGTCATCAACACGTCCCATGACGTTCGCAGCCATTTCGAACAACGCGTGTACAAATCCGATAGGCTGGGTCCACTGGCGGCTTGTGGCCGCCATGTAACCCTGAGCCAGTTGCGCTGAGCTCGCACCGGTCAACGACGATGAGAACGGATGCGTAGGTGACCACCACACCTCGGAACTCAGGTTGTTGCCTGCGTTACCCAACGCCTCAACCGCTTGCGGAAACAGGATGGCTTTGCCGATGCTCGCCGCCTTGGGGGTAAAACCTTGCTGCTTAGCCTGGCTCCAGAAGGTGGTGAAGTCAGGCGGGATGGGAACGCCGGTTACGATTTCAACATTCGCCTGGCGGAACGCGTTGATCTGGGCCGAGAAATCGTCGGTCAGGTTCTGGTACCGTCCGGGATCTGTCAGGCTATATCCCAACTCGGATAGAACCGGCGGGAAGCCCACATTCGGGTCGCCCCAAGCATTGCCATCACCGTCATTCGGGAACAATGCACCGACCTGCTTGTTGGTCTCCAATTGGCCCCACATCGCCGTAAAGACTGAGATAACGTCCTCAAGGCCCCAGAAGAAGTGATAGGCGTAGTAGAACGGCTCCCAGCTGGCTGGATCGCCGGGATTGCCCTGTTGGCCGATGAACCACGGCTGCCATGGCGCAACAGTGGAAATACACGGCACTTCCTCAGCCTCACAGGTCGAGGCAACCGGGTTGGTCGTTTCGGGTGTTGAAGCGACCAGCATGAGGTCGATCTCATCATCCACGATCAACTCGCCCGCCACGTCTGCTGCCCGGTTCGGGTTCGACTGGCTGTCCTTGACGATGACTTCGAAATTCGCACCGGCCTCAGATGCGGCGAAATTGTCGAGAATAAACTTGTCGGCCTCAGAAAAGGCGGCCAGAGGACCTGATTGCGGGCTGACATAGCCCAGCTTGATCTTGGCGCCCTGAGCGATAGCGGGCGCAGCGAGCGTGCCGGCGGCTAGGCCGAGGCCGGTTGCAGCGCTGGATTGCAGCAATTTGCGTCGTGTGATCATGTGTCCCTCCCTTGACACGGTGGAGTCAAACGCTTGGGGCGTTGCCCGCCCACGCGTTTTGAAGAAGCGCCCGCAGCCCATCAGCAGTGACCGGCTGTGGGTTCCAATACGGGTTCTTGAGTGCAATTTCGGTGGCGCGGTTCAGATCGGCCTCTGACAGGCCAAAGTCTCTAAGAGCCATTGGTGCGCCCATGGATTTGGAAAAATCCCAAAGCGCCTGGCCGGGCTCAGAACCGCCGAGAATTTCTGACACGGGTGCCAGAAGCTCCGGCACACCCGCCGCGTTGTAGGCGATGGCATGGGGCAGAACGACTGCGTGGGTTTCCGCGTGCGGCAGATTGAAGGACCCGCCCAGCGTATGGCAAAGCTTGTGATGCAGAGCCATTCCGACCAGACCAAGTACCGTGCCGCAGGCCCATGCACCACGCTGCGTTTCTTCCCTAGCTTCTAGGTCGTCAGGGCTTTCGACAACGGTCGGTAGACCTTCCGCAAACGCCCTAAGGCCGTCGATCGCCAATTCCGTGGTCTGATCCGTGCGATCCTTCGCATAAAGCGCCTCCGCTGCATGAGCCATTGCGTTCAAGGCGCTTGTCACGGTCATTGCGGGCGGCAATGACGCGACAAGTTCGGGGTCGTACAGAATGACCCGCGGCAGAACCTTCGGATCTGAAAGGGTGGTTTTGATGCCATCCTCAGTCTGACCCAGAATCGGAGTAGCCTCGCTGCCGGCATATGTGGTCGGGATGGCGATTTGCGGCAAACCGGTCCGAAGGGCAATCGCCTTACCCAAGCCAATCGTCGAACCTCCACCGATGGAGACAATGCTATCGGCATTAACTGACAATGCGTGTTCAACCGCTTCCTCGGTCACGCCAACCGGGGTGTGCATTGTTGCCCGAGTGAACACGCCTGCGGCACGATCCCCAACTGTTGTCGCAAGCTCCATTGCCATATCGACTTGCTGAGGCGTCGACAGGATCAGCGCCTTATTCGATCCCAGCTCCGCCAGCTCTGCGCAGATGTCGTTGCGCAAACCTGCACCGAACCGGACTTTCTGGCCATTGATGCTAGTGGTGCTGAGAGCCATAGGGTGGGTTCCTGACAAGCGATGGATTGCGGGTCTGGAGGGAACGCTAGCAGGCAAAGACAGCACTCTTGATCGAATTATCGACCATCAATATAACTTTGAGTTATGAAGCTGGACCCAAGACATCTCGAGATTCTTGCCGCCATTGTCGAGGCCGGAGGTTTGACCGAAGGCGCTGCTTTACTTGGGAAATCTCAACCCAGTGTCTCCAGAAGCGTCTCTCTCTTGGAGGATAGGGTAGGAGAGCCCCTATTCCTGCCAACCCGAAGGCCATTGCAACCCACTGAGCTTGGTCTTGCGCTTGCTCAGGAAGGTCAAAGAATCCTAAGCGCAGGTCGCCATGCAAGCCGCGTTGTGGACGAACACCGTCAGGGCATTGCCGGTGCAGTGCGGGTTGCGGGTACGCCGATCTTTATGGACGGTGTCATCTCGAACGTGATTGCAGAGTTTCAGGCTGAGTATCCCAATATTCGGATCGACCAATCCTATGGATACCCCACTGAACTTTTGTCCCAGTTGTCCGCTGAAACTCTGGACTTGGCCATTCTTCCTATGCGACCAGCAGACGTGTCTGATGAGTACGAGTTTCGTCAAATCCTGCCTGGTCGAAACGTCATTGCGTGCCGTGTTGGGCACCCATTGGCGCGCAAAAAAGAGGTGAAGCTTGAAGACATCACTGAGTTTTCCTGGATCGCGCCACCTGCAAATAGCCCGCTTTTTCGTGACTTGCGAAACACGCTGGACGGTATCGGTATGCGAGACCTCAAAATCAGTTTCACAGGCGGGTCTTTGAGTGCGGTTGTGAACGTTCTGACGGGTTCAGACTCTCTAACAGTTTTGCCTTTTTCGGTGGTCTTCATGATGCAACGGCAAAAGACTCTGACAGCACTGCCGATAAAAATCGGTGATCCCGACCGACACTTGGGATGCGTTACGCTGAGCGCCCGAAGCATGCCGGCTTCGTCGGAGCGCGTTCTTGAGTTCATAAAGCAGAAGTTCGAAATGCTTGATCGCTTGATTTGTAGCGCGGGGTGATCTCTATGACCGGTCTAGCCTGAGAACCCCGAGAGATTGAGTTGGTTTGTGAAGCCCGGACGAGGTCATAGACGCATGTTGTTCAATGCGCGCTGCCTCAGGGGTCTTATTGGGTTTAGTGGACCTCTGTATATTTCAATGTTTTTAGGTCAGAGATGCTTGACGTTTGGGTCAGAATTGAATGACGAGATTCACCGATTTTCTGAGGTTTGGGAGTTTTGGTTAGGCAGTTGTCGGTGACGTTCTACATTTCTTGTTAGATGTCAGACGAATTTGACCTTTGCGTCAAAAACTGACCCAACCCCAACTTTTCATACTCCCGAAGACAGTTGCGTTCGATCTGACCTTCCTTACGGAAATCACAGCTGATTTGTAGACCAGACGGCGAAGCCGCCGCTTCCGACTGATCTGCCACGTGGCGAACGCGTGAGCGGGCGTAACAATTCTATTCGAAAGGAGTGGTGCAGCCCGCGTACCGGTCATTCAGAAACCGTGCAGCAATTCGATAAGGTGCGAAAACGGCTGGACGGGACAATCCAGAAACTTGCGATCGGACAAGGCATTTCAGCTTGGCACCTGTCCCCAATTTTAGTGTAATAGTGTCTAAATGCGCATTATCCTAAAGCGCTCATAACTCCCAAGGAGGCTTTGCGCCTATCTCTGCAACCAGAAAGTCCATGAACACCCGCACTTTTGGGGACAATACGTTGGACTTGGGATAGATCAGCCATAAGACATTGTCTTCACTGGCCTCGTAGTTTGGAAGAACCCGTAGCAAACGACCTGACTTCAGTTGGTCATGCACGCTCCATCGAGCATTCAAAGAAATACCGGCTCCGGCTAGTGTGGCGCGGACCTGGCTTTGACCGTCATCGATGATCAATTGGCCTTTGGCTGATGCGGGATCGAAAATAGCAGTTTCGTCCGCCGGTCCTTTCAGTGGCCGCGGTTGGAAGTTTTGGAAAGCGATCAGACGGTGGTTTGTCAAATCGGCTGGTGTATCGGGAACGCCATGCGTTTCGAGGTAGTGCGGCGCGGCACACAGAATTCGCTGGTCATCAGCCAGTTTGCGGCCCTTCAGGCTGGTGTCGACCAGTGGCGCATTCCTGAGCGCTAGATCATAGCTTCCTTCGATCAGATCAAACTGCACATCGGACAGCCGCAGATCGAGTGTGAGATCGGGGTGCTGTTCAAGAAACTTTGGCAGGATTGGCGCGATGTAGAGCTGTGCGAAACTGCTTGGCGCAGCAAAACGCAATGTACCTTTGATCGTTGTCATTTGCTTACCCAATGCAGCAAATGCCGCCTCTTCCTGCGCAATGATCTCACGGGCGAAGGGCAGGAAATCCGCTCCTTCCACTGACAACGACACTTTGCGTGTCGTGCGGTGCAAAAGCTCGAAACCGAGGTTCTGCTCCAGCTTGGCAAGCCTTGTGCTGGAAACCGCTGGGGCCATGCCCAGATCACGCCCCGCCGCGCTGATGTTCAGCATGTCTGCTGCCCTAATAAACAATCGAAGCGCGTCTGTGTCTAAGCCCATTATATTTATTTTCCGAATTATCAATACATGATTGGGCAGTTTATCTTCAATTTGATCGAGGTTAAATCCCTTTTAAAGAGACAGCAAAGCCTAGGCAGGAGGCGCACATGACACGGACAGCCACCGTCAACTACCATGTTCACAAATCCTACCGGCAAGCCTTCGAGCTTGATGCTGGCGGGGTCGCTGGCAACCTGATTTCCCCTGAGTTGGTCGCGACATCCGTTGTGCTAGCAGACAACCGCACAACGACCTCATCAGTTTCATTTGCATGTGATGCTGTTGAAATCATGCCACTTGAAACGCAGGTCCGAGACTTTGCAGGCGACAGCTGGAAACCGAATTACGATGCGGAACTTAAAGCTATGCTGAAGGACAAGCTGGGTGCGAGAGAGGTCGTGGTTTTTGATCACACTGTTCGGGTGGATGACCCCGACGCAATACGTAAACCGGCGCGCAATGTTCATAGCGACTACAGCAAGGACGGAGCCGAACAACGGCTTGTCGACTTGGTGGGTGCCGAGACCGCAGCGGAGTGGGCGCAAGGTCATTTTGCCTTTGTCAACGTATGGCGTCCTGTAGAGCATGCGATCAATTCGGCACCCTTGGGCTTTGTACGGCCGTCGTCTGTCGACCCGTCTGACTGGATTCTGCTGGACCTGATCTATCCTGACCGCGTGGGGCAAATCATGGGGTTGGCGGGAAACCCCAAACATGAGTGGATCTATCAATCCAAAATGACACCGGATGAGGTCGCGGTCTTCAACATATATGACAATCAAGGCCTGGCTTCGATTGCTCATAGCGCACTCGATATGGTCGAGGATCCAAACATCACTACCATTCGCAAAAGCATCGAAAGCCGCACTTTGGTGCGCTATTAAAGGAGGGCCAGACATGTTGGATGAAACGCAGCCGGCTGGGTTTGAGCAAATCAATTTGGCCTACAACCAGGTGTTCCGTCCCGGACGACTGAGCGTCGGCCTTGTATTGCCTCTCGAAGCCTATGCCGTCGGGGCAGAACCGACGCTACGAGGGCATTTGGAAGCGGCTCAGAAAGCCGAGGAGCTTGGGTTCGCAGCACTTTGGCTGCGGGACGTGCCCTTCAATGTTCCAAGCTTTGGCGACCCCGGGCAGGTTTTCGATCCATTTGTCTATCTGGGAGCGTTGGCAACGGCGACGGATCGGATTGCGCTTGGAACGTCGAGCGTGATCCTGCCATTGCGTCACCCCGCTCATGTCGCCAAGGCAGCAGCGACGGCAGATGTGCTCTCGGGCGGGCGGTTGCTTTTGGGTGTCGCGTCCGGCGACCGGCCCGAGGAGTACCCGGCGATGAACCAGAGCTTTGAAGATCGCGGGGCACGTTTCCGCGATAGTGTTGAGTACATCCGCGCCGTTGGATCGGCTTACCCGACGCATCAAAATGCACAGGGCAAACTGCATGGCGGGATTGATCTATTGCCAAAACCGCACGGGACGCGCCTGCCGATGCTCATTACCGGTGGCAGCCAACAATCACCTGATTGGGTCGCGCAGAACGGAGATGGCTGGATGACATATCCGCGCAATGCGGCGGCTCAGGGTCAAGTCATCGCGGACTACCGAAGACGTGTGAAGGCGGCGGGTCAACCGGATAAGCCTGTTATGCAATCGCTCTATGTCGATGTTGTTGCAGACCCCGCCGCGCCACCGCGCCCGATCCATCTTGGGTTTCAGTCGGGAACGGATTTCCTGCGCAGCTATCTGCGCGAGATTGAAACGCTTGGCGTCAATCACGTCGCGCTGAACCTAAGGCTCAATCAAGCACCGATCGAAACAACCCTCGAACATCTGGCGGACACTCTGCTGCCTGACTTTTCCTGAAGGATCAGACCGATGACCAAGACTATTCTCACTACAGGTTCAACCGACGGCATTGGCCTGCTGACAGCGAAGAAGCTGGCTGCCGGTGGGCACAAGGTGCTCCTCCATGGACGCAGCGCATCAAAACTGGAGAGCGCGGCAGCGGCCGTCGGAGGCGATGTTGAAACCTATGCTGCTGATCTCAGCGATCTGTCCGCGGTTCGAAAACTGGCCGAGAACGTTCGGGCCAAGCATGACAAACTGGATGTGTTGATCAACAACGCAGGTGTGCTGAAAGCCCTGCAAGCCGTGCTTGAAAATGGTCAGGACATTCGCTTTGTGGTGAACACGCTTGCGCCATATCTGCTGACCGAATTGCTTTTGCCGATCATTCCTGCTGACGGGCGGGTCGTGAATCTGTCATCGGCGGCACAGGCCCCGGTAAACCTCAAGGCCATGCAGGGCTATGTGCCAATGGCTGACATGGAAGCCTATGCCCAAAGTAAGTTGGCGATCACCATCTGGACCCGCGAATGGGCCAAATCGCTTTCGAATGCACCAGTGATGGTCGCGGTGAATCCCGGATCTCTTTTGGCATCAAAAATGGTGAAAGAAGGCTTTGGCCTCGCAGGGAACGATATGAATATTGGCGCTGATATCTTGATTGACGCAGCCTTGGGTGTGCGGTTTGCGGATGCCGCAGGAGCCTATTTCGACAATGACAGTGGGGCTTTCGCTGATCCCCATGCCGCAGCGCTGGACGAAAACCACGCCGCCGATGTCATGAACACCATCAAAGACTTGATCAGCCAGACGGGCTGACCATCCCGGCGTGAAAACGCCGAACACTTCCACGTCTAACACTCCCCTACCCCTCACGCGTGCTGCGTCGAGGCCCAAGAAAGGACTACCTGATGAAATACGAGAACTTTCAAACCTTTGACGTAGCTGTTGAGAACGGCATCGCCACGGTCACCTTCAACTTTGGCTCTGTGAACGTGCAGGGCCAGGAAATGCTGGCCGACCTCAACAGTCTGGCAATGCGGCTAGAGCGGGACCGCGACACAAAGGTCGTGATCTTTCAGTCGGCCAATCCGGAAATCTGGGTCTGCCACTACGATACCGAGCTACTTAAGGACATGTCGACCGAAGCCGTGTCCCGCGAGGACGCGCAGCTTTTGGATCTGCAATCGGTTTGCGAGCGGATCAGCAAGGTACCACAGGCCACTATTGCAAAGCTGGAAGGGTTTGCGCGCGGTGGCGGGCACGAATTGGCCTTGGCGTTGGATATGCGTTTTGCCGCGCGGGGAAAGTACAAGTTCATGCAGATGGAGGTCGGAATGGGCATCCTGCCCTGCGGCGGTGGCGCCTCGCGCATGGCCCGTCAAACCGGCCTTGGCAAAGCGCTTGAGATCATCCTGAGCGCACAAGACTACGACGCGGATGATGCCGAACGTCTGGGCACAATCAACAAGGCTTTGGAGCCCAATGAGATCGGCCCGTATGTAACCGCTCTGGCCGAACGGATCGCACAATTCCCCGCAGAGTCGATCAACGCCTGCAAACAGATGGTCTATGAATCCATCGACAAGCCCATTGATGAGGCGCTGAAGGCCGAAGCCTATTGGCTGTATCAGGCGACCAGCAAAACTCCGGCAGTAAAACGTTTCACGATCGCGGATGAACAAGGTTTGGAACACGACATCGAGAACCAGCGCAAATGGGGCGATCTGGTGATGCAGGTGCAGGACATCAACTGACCACCCCCAAGACAATAATCTCGTCAGGCGTGCGTGGTTCCGACGTGGGCCTGACAGCATCTCACAAAAGGAAAATCCCAATGAAAGCAATGGTTCTCAACTCTTACGGACCCGATGCGCTGTTCGAGCTTACTGAAATTCCCGATCCGGTCGGGACACCTGGACATGTTGTCGTCAAAGTGGCCGCGACCAGCGTCAACACCGTCGACACAATGATCCGAAGCATGGGCGCGGACCTGCCTCTGTCCCCTCAATTGCCCGCCGTACTTGGCATGGATTTCGCTGGTACGGTCATCGCAGTTGGCGACGGCGTGTCAGGTTTCGCCGTAGGTGATGAGGTATATGGCTGCGCAGGTGGATTGATGGATCTCCCGGGCACTTTGGCGGAGTACATTAACGCAGATGCCCGCCTGATTGCACACAAACCCAAGACGCTGAGCATGCGGGAAGCTGCAGCGCTACCTCTCGTCGGCATCACCGCCTATGAAGGGCTGACCCGCACCGGTGTTGGCGAAGGGCAGACCGTGCTGGTGCAGGGTGGTGCAGGTGGCGTTGGTCATGTCGCCGTTCAAATCGCCCGCCACCTTGGTGCCAAAGTGTCCGCAACCGGTCGCGGCGAGGACCAGTTGGCCCTGATCGAAGAGCTGGGCGCGCGGCCGATAGATTTCACAACGCAAAAGGTTCAGGACTACGTGGCTGAGCACACCGGTGGTGTGGGCTTCGATATGGTGTTTGATAGCGTTGGCGGGCAGAATATGACGAACTCGTTCGCAGCCACCAGACTCAATGGCCATGTCGCCTCAACGGTCGCGCTGGTCGAGATTGATTTGACGCCTGCGCATTTCAAAGGTCTGTCTCTGCACGTCGTTTTCATGCTGATCCCGATGATGCACGATGTCGGGCGGCAAACCCATGGCGACATCCTGAGGATACTGGCGGGTCTGGCGGATGACGGCGCGCTCAAACCGATTGTTGACGAACAGAAGTTTGGGTGGACCGACGTCGGCGCAGCTTATGCGCACCTGACGAGTGGATCTAAGGTCGGAAAAGTCGTAGTGGAGCCTTGACAAGATTCAATTGGGGTTGGTGCGCGCATAGTGACTAATCGCACCAACTCAGTCTGAGCTGCTATTGATGACACACATCTTGCATTGCTGACCTTAGAGCCGATTGTACCTATGTTACTTTGGGCTCACAGCCGTCCATCGAAATACGGCAAAAATGACAAATCACTGAGATCATATCTGTCATCAAAATCGGTGAAGGTTCTTTGCGACCCGGTAGGTATTGGCGTAAGCCGTTACGGAAGCCTCAATGGGGTCGGCATAGCCGCCGCCGATTGCCATCGAGACCGGGATGCCGAGGCCTTTGCAGGCGTGCAGCACCGCCTGATCGCGTTTGATAAGGCCATCATGGGTCAGCGCAAGCCGCCCTAGCTTGTCTTCTGCCAGCGGATCAACGCCTGCCTGGTATAGAATGAGGTCGGGACGAAATTCAAACACAGCCGGCAAGTGATCGGCTAAGGCGCGAAGGTAGTCCTTGTCGCCGGTGCCATCCGGCAGGGCAACATCGAGATCCGCTGGAAACTTGCGGAACGGAAAATTCTTTTCCCCGTGCATCGAAAAGACGAAGACCGATGGGTTGGTAGCGAAAATGGCGGCGCTGCCATCGCCCTGATGGACATCAAGATCGATGATCGCGACTCTTTTGACTATGCCAGCCGCAAGCATTTGGAGCGCCGCGACGGCCTGATCGTTGTAGACGCAATAGCCAGATCCAAAAGTCGGATGGGCGTGGTGCGTGCCCCCAGCGAGCTGCCCCGAGATACCGTACTCCAGAGCTGTCTCAGCAGCAGCAATTGCGCCACCGGCTGTGGCGCGAACCCGCCTCACGAGTTCCGGACTCCACGGAAACCCAATCCGTTTCATGGCTTTTTCTTCCAGTTCCCCGTTTTCAAACTGCGCGACAAAATCGGGGGCGTGCGCGCGCAGTATCGATTCATCGCTGGCTGGCAAAGACTCCGCCAGCTGCGCCTCCTGAAGAATACCGTCTTTCAGCAGTAGCGTATGGAGCATTCTGTACTTGTCCTGCGGAAACCGATGTCCGGAAGGCAGGGTAAGGGAGGATCTGTGGGGAGCGTAAAATCTCATGACTTAGTTAAAAGGAAACTCATGCAATGCGCCAAAGCATAGCTGATCACCGAACAGATCTGCAACGTCCGCCGCCAATAGCAATGCGTTTCATGACGGGCGCAAATTTGCAATAAGGTGACAGTTGATATCTGATGCGAATGTCCGGCGTACGGGACAAAACCAACTTTTGGTCCGGTCCAAGAAACTTGAGGTTCCGGCCCCATAGCTAACATTCGTATACTTGTCGCAAGTCGATCCAAGTCGGCATTCCCTCCGATCAGTTTTCTGTATGTAAAACAATGCCATTCAGGTTTGCTCTCTTCCTGTTTCATCTATCCCAATTGCATGAGGGTTGGCATTCACCCCTGCCAACATCTTTAAAACTTCAGCTTTCCAGCCCGCTTTGATCTTTAATGCCAGTTGAGACGGTGGTCGGTGGTCTGGCTCAAGAAGCGCGTACTCATATCTGAGCGGCTTTTCGAAGGGCACGAACGCGACTTTTCCGTTGGACAGGTTTAGTTCTTGTTCAGTCGCTACGGTCAAAGGATCCACGATCGAATAACATTGACCTGAGCTCACAAAGGGTATCAGGGGTAGAAAGTACTGACAGGTCACTGTTGGGTTGTAGTCAGCTGAAACATCTTGAAACTCTTGCCGAATTTTACGCTGGAACGGGTGCGTGGCATGCAATCCACCCATAGGCGCTCCGTCGAGATCGGAAATGGATATGGTCCCACGTGAAGCAAGTGGGCTGTCACGATCGACGGCACAAAAACAATCTGCCCGGATCAGTTCTGTTGAATACTGAGGCTCTTTCCCGGTTGAATGATCGAAGTCTGCAAAGCCGAAATCAATATTCTGCGTGCCTGCAAGCTCAATAATCTGAGGCGAACTGCGTGTAGACAATGTGATACGTATCTCGGGGTTTTCGCCGACTGATTGGCTGATAAAACGCGGGAACAAGAAAGCGGATGGACCCGGCATTGTAGCGATATTCAGACTGCCGGAATGCCCTTTAATCAACCCTTCCATTGTACTGGAAATCGTCGCGAGGCGATCCAGAATACCTGTTGTTTCGGCCAAAAGGTAATGCGCTTCGGGAACCGGGACCAATCGCCGTCCCTTACGCTCGAACAGTGTCAGGCCAAGGGTCTTTTCAAGGTTCTTCAAGGCCAGACTGATCGCAGGCTGGGTGCGGTTCAGTTTTTTGGCTGTTTGAGAGATAGAGCCGGTCTCCATCACTTCGCGAAAAACGGTCAACTGCATAAGGTTCATGGTCAATATATAAGCTAAACCTTAGTTTTATGAAATATAACAAATTTGTATTTATGAAAATTGCTACTACGCTTGCAGGATCGAAATTCGGCCGAACCGAATCCGACGATCCAACAAGGGAGATGATGATGAAATTTGTGAAATGTTTGACGGTACTGGCCCTGGCAGGCGCACTTGCCGCCCCGGCACTAGCACAGGACCCAACTTTTTTCCGCATCGGCACCGGCGGCGCAGGCGGAACTTACTTCCCCATTGGCGGCACCATCGCAAACGGAATCTCCGCCCCTCCAGGTTCGCGCCCCTGCGAAGAGGGCGGCCAGTGCGGCGTACCGGGACTGATTGCTATCGCTCAATCCACCACCGCATCGGTGTTCAACAACGCCGCCGTTCAGAACGGAGAGCTTGAGGCCGGTCTGGCCGCAGCCGACGTCACCCGCTCGATGTATCTGGGTGAGGGTAAGTTCGAGGGCAAACCTCACCCCAATCTTCGCATCGTGGCCAACCTGTTCCCCGAAGACCTGCACTTGGTTTTGCCTGCCGGTGAGACGATCAACGATCTGAGCGATCTGGAAGGCAAGCGCGTCGGCATCGCGCAAGCCGGTTCCGGTACACAGGTTGCCGTGCTGCAGATGCTGGATGCTTGGGGCGTCAACCGTGACAACATGGATGAGGCCGAGCTGAACAACAGCCAAAGCGCCGAGCGTCTGGCAGACGGACAGCTAGATGCCTATTTCTACGCTGCAGGCTGGCCTGTTGCCGCGATGGTGCAGCTGTCGTCAACCAAGGGCATGAACCTGCATTCCTTCAGCGACGAGGACATGGCGAAGATCAACGAGATCATTCCGGCATACATCCCCTCGGCCATCCCGGGTGGCGTCTATGAAGGTATCGACGGTGAAACCAAAACCCCGGCGGTCAGCGCGATGTTGGTAGTGTCTTCGGAATTGTCCGACGAACTGGTCTACGGCCTGACCAAGGCGCTGTGGAACGACAATACCCGCAAGCTGTTGGACAATGGTCACGCCAAAGGCAAGCAGATCACGCCCGATACGGCGCTGGATGGTGTCGAGGCGCTGGGTGTGCCTCTGCATCCTGGGGCCGAGAAATTCTATAAGGAAGCCGGTCTGCTTCAGTAATCGTAGCTTACTGACAATTGTCGTCGGTGCCCCTGCGCGGGGCACCGCACTCTGGAATTATGCGAAATCGGGGGGCCATCATGTCCGAGACCCAGAAACTTGATGACCACGAACTGACGGCCGAGGAACTGGCCGCCATCGAAGAACAGTTCGACGAAGGCGCCGCCGTCCGGCAGGTCACGCCCACCGCAGGCAAGGTACTGCGCGTCGTTGCCCTGATCCTTGCGTTCTACGAATTCTTCACAGCCGGTTTCGGCCTGCCCGCCGACCATTGGCACATGGGTATCTATCTGGCGTTGCTGTTCATTCTGGTCTACGCGACAATTCCTATCATCGGCTCCAAAAACCTCTATGCGCTCAAGGTCAGCCGGTTCCGTATCGGCAACATCCCTCTGTACGACTTGGTTTTTATGGCGCTGGGGATCATCGCTGCGCTGTATGTTGGGGTCGCATGGCGCGGCATTCCGTTTCTGGGGATCGAGGAACAGACGTTCCGAATGGGCAACCCGAACACCTATGACGTGGTTTTGGGCGTAATCATCATCCTGCTGGTTCTGGACATCGCACGCCGCACGCTGGGTTGGGTGCTGCCGCTGATCATCTGTGTGTTTATCTCATACGCTCTGTTGGGCCCATACTTCCCCGGCTTGCTGCAGCATCCCGGTGTGAACTTCAAAACATTCGTGTCGTCGATGTATTTCCCGCAGGAAGGCATCTATGGCGTCACCCTCTGGGTCGTCTCGACCATCGTGTTCCATTTCGTCCTGTTCGGCGTGATCGCGCAGCGCACCGGATTGGGGCAACTCTTCATCGACAACGCAACCATTTTGGCGGGCCGCTATACCGGCGGGCCGGCAAAAGTGTCGGTGGTATCCTCGGCATTCTTCGGCACGATCTCGGGATCTTCGGTGGCCAACACCGTTTCGACCGGCGCGCTGACCATTCCCAACATGAAGCGCCTTGGGTACCCCGGCCATTTTGCGGGCGGCGTCGAAGCCGCATCGTCAGCCGGAGGGCAAATCACACCGCCGATCATGGGGGCAGCGGCCTTCATCATGGCAGAGTTCCTTGAGGTGCCCTACACCACCATCGTCATCGCCGCGATCTTCCCAGCGATCCTTCACTATGTCGGCGTCTTTGCCGTGGTGCACCTGATGGCACGCAAGCTGAACCTGCAGGGCTTGGCGAAAGAGCAACTGCCGCAGCTCAAGGCCGTCTGGGCCGAAGGTTGGGCCAACATTGTACCGCTGATCGGTCTGCTGGTCGTGCTGTTCACAGGATATACGCCTTTCATGTCCGCCTTCTGCGGGATTTCTCTGGCAGTGATCGCAGGCATGTCGCGCATCAAACAACCGCCCACGCTGATCTATGCCGCGGCGTTCCTAGCCTTCGTGCTGTGGAAATTCTCGGATGGCGGGTTCGATCTGACGATGACGGCGATCCTTTGTGCCTTGTCGGTGATCGCCACGCTGAACCCGCAGAAACGGATCGAAGTGCCCGAGATGCTGCAAGCGGTTGAGTTGGGAGTGAAATACTCGCTGGCCGTGGGCGCCGCGGCTGCCGCCGTCGGCATTGTCGTCGGTGTTATCAACACAACCGGCATTGGCTTCCGTATCGGGTTCATGGTCACTCAGGGCGCAGGCAACCTGGCCTCAGACCTCTACAATATGATCTCGTTTGGCAGCTGGCAGCTGTTTGCGATGGAAGACCTGCAACTGTTCATCTCGCTGGTCTTCATTGCCATTGTTTGCATCCTGATGGGCGCCGGCATCCCCACCACTGCGCTTTACATTATGCTAGTCTCTGTCGCACAGCCCGCGTTGGCGCAGCTGGGTGTCCCGCCGATCGCAAGCCACCTGTTCGTACTCTATTACGGTGTGGTGTCCGAGATCACGCCGCCCGTCTGCACCTCGGCCTATGCGGCAGCGGCCATTGCGAACTCCAACCCGTTCCGAACTGGTCTCTCTGCCTTTACCCTAGGGTTGGGCAAGGTGATCGCGCCAATGGCCTTCGTTTATGCGCCTGTCCTATTGTTCGTGTCCTCAACCGGGTTCAACCTGTGGGAGTTCACCTACACCGCCACGAGTTGTATCGCCGGGGTCATCGCCCTGTCCGCAGCTGTGGTCGGATACTGGCTGAAACCACTGAACATCGCTTCGCGTATACTGATGGCCATCGCGGGGGTGATCTTTGTTGCGCCCAGCCTGACGGCTGACCTAATCGCGCTTGCTGTCGCCTCGCCGGTTATTGTCAGCCAACTGATCGCGCGCAATCGCAGCCATTCCCCGGCCTGATACGATGACAGAGCAAGTAACTATCATCGGCGCAGGGATCGTCGGCATTTGTTGCGCGCTGTCGCTGCAGGAGCGGGGTATACCGGTCCGTTTAATCGACCGGAGCGACCCCGGGCAGGAAACCTCGTTCGGCAACGCGGGGGTTGTGTCGCCTTGGTCCATTATTCCGCAGGCCGTTCCGGGGATTTGGAAAAAGCTGCCCCAAATGCTGTTGGACCCGAAAAGCGCGCTTTCGGTCAGGGCGTCCTTCTGGCCGAAGATGATCCCGTGGGGGCTGCGCTTTCTGGGTAAGTCCGGCGAAAAGACGGTTCGCGAAATCTCGGATGCGATGGAGATTTTGTGTCGTCCGTCCATTGATCTGTACCGTCGGCACCTGCAGGGCACGGGCCACGAATCGCTGATCGTGGACAGTTACTATATCCACGCATTCCGGAACCCTGAACAAGCCAACCTCGATGATCTTGGCTATCTAATCCGCCAGGAAAAAGGCGGTGAATTGGAGCGTGTCGATGGCGTTGAATTGCGGCGCCTGGAACCAGCGCTGTCAAAAGACCTCAAGGCTGCGATTGTGATCAAAGGTCAGGCTCGCGCAACGTCTCCCGGGCGTTTGGGCGCTGTATTGGCCGAAAAAGCACGTGCGCAAGGGGCCGAGTTTGTGCGGTCCGAAGTCACCAAGCTGAGCCACACCGAAGACGGTATTTGGAAGCTTGCCACGTCACATGACACACTGCACGCGCGCAATGTTGTCCTCTCGGCCGGAGTGTGGTCTGCCGACCTGCTCAAACCCCTTGGCATACCTGTGCCGTTGGTGGCCGAGCGGGGTTACCACGTCGAATTCCCGGCCCCCTCGGCTGTGCTGAACAACTCGGTCATGGATGTGGACGCAAAGGTTGTCGCAAGTTCGATGCAGGGCGGCCTCAGGGTTGCCGGTACGGCGGAGTTTGGCAGTGTCGATGCCCCAGCAGATCCGCGCAAGAAAAAAATACTCACCGATCAAGCAAAATCTTTGGTGCCGGACCTCAACACTGGTGAGGCACAGTTCTGGATGGGCCGGCGCCCCTCTTTTCCCGATAGCCTGCCAGCGATTGGGCCGCTGAACGGAAATGGCGGGCTTTTTGCCGCCTTCGGCCATTCTCATTACGGGCTGATGATGGCGCCAAAGACCGGAGAACTTGTGGCGGATCTGGTGTCCGGACGCAGCCCGAATATCAACTTGGACCCGTTCTCGCTGGCCCGTTTCTAAATCTCCTATTCGAAAGGACCTGAGCACCATGCCAATTTACGAAGGTGGCCAAAACATATGTGGGGCTTCGATCGGGGTTTTGTGCCTTGAAAGCTATTTCCCCAAACCGCCCGGGCACATCAAGAATCCGTCCAGCCTTCCGTTTCCCGTTCTCTACGAAATGATCGACGGCATCACCGTACCGACCCTACTCAACAACCCGACACCCGATCTACTGGCACCCTTTATCAAGGGCGCGCAACGGCTTGAGGCCGAGGGCGTTCGGGCAATCACGGGAAGCTGCGGATTTCTGGCTTTGTTTCAAAAGGAACTGGCTGCGGCGGTTTCCGTTCCCGTCTTTGCATCCAGCTTGATACAGGTGCCTTTGGCCTTTCACATGTCCGGGGCGAATGCGCCGGTGGGCGTGTTGACCGCGGATGCATCTGCCCTGACGCCGAAGCATTTCGAAGGCGTCGGCGCGGCGGGCATTCCCGTCGCGGTACAAGGCCTAGAGGACACCAACGAATTCGCTGAGGTGATCCTACGAAACACGCGCACCCGCATGGACACTGATCTCATTGAGGCAGAAGTCCTTGAGGCGGCGCGGCGACTTAAACGCCAAGCGCCGGACATACGGTCGCTTGTGTTGGAGTGTACCGATCTGCCGCCTTATGCGGCGCGCCTTCAGGACGAGTTGCAACTTCCCGTCTTCGATTTGACGACACTGGCGCAGATGGCGCATACCGTTGCGACACGCAATTCCTATGTTGGCATCATGCCTTGGACCTAAAGGAACAGCAGTATCGCGCGGGACTTGGAGGATTTTAGTGTCCGTCGACCTAACCATCCTGATGGTTGCCATCGGCCTTGGCGCAATGCTGCAAGTCGGTGTCGGCATCGGGTTTAGCATCCTTGCCGGACCGCCTATGATGATCTTGCTTGGTACATCAACCGCCGTTCCAATACTGCTGCTTTTGAATACTGTCGTTTCAGCGGTCGCGACAGACCGGCAGGTGCTGAAGGCCGACCGACAGACCATTCGAACGGCAATCATCGGATGCCTCATCGGAGTGGTCGCGGGCCTTGTCGTATACCCTTGGCTGAGCGAAGCGTTTGTCCTTGCCCTAACAGCCAGCCTGTTGCTGATCGGGTTTGTGACGACCTTGCTGCCCCTGCGTCGCTCACTTGGAACAGCAGGGTTTTCGACCGTTTCCGGCTTGTCCGGGTTGGCGACTGTTTGGGCAGCAACGCCCGGCCCGCTAATGGTTTTCGGATTGATTGCGAAAGGCCGCCCAACCAAAGAAGTTGCCAAGTTGGTTCAACCCATTGCGCTGGTGGCATACGGCATCGCATTCCTGTTGCATAGCCTGTCCGAGACTCAAGCCTTCGCTTATGGCCCGCAGTTATGGGGCTTCGTGGCGCTCACGTTGATCGGAAGTTTTTTTGGTCGTGCAATGGGGCCACATTTACCGCAGGCCTTGGTCACAACCGCTATCCGCGTGATATCTCTGATAGCCTGTGGCGTTCTCTTTCATCGCGCATTCACGATCGCGTAAACTCGAAGGGCAGACGATGACACAAGACAACAAACTGGACAGATTTCCTCGCGCCCATTTCATGTCGGGTCCAACCCCATTGGAGCGGCTGGACAGGTTGTCTTCGGAATTAGGCATCGACCTCTGGCTGAAACGCGATGACCTAACCGGGCTTGGGTTTGGCGGAAACAAAACGCGGCAGCTTGAGTTCTATTTCGGTGATGCCCTTCAGAAAGGTGCGGATACCATTCTGATCACCGGCGCAGTTCAGTCAAACTTTGTTCGGTCTGCTGCAGCCGCCGCAGCAAAACTGGGCATGCAATCCGTCCTGCAACTGGAAGAGCGTGTGTCGGATATGGGCGAGGAGTATTACAGCTCTGGGAATGTGTTGCTGGCACAAATTCTGGGTGCCGAACACATGACCTACCCCGAGGGCGAGGACGAAGTCGGTGCGGACGCTGCGTTGCACGCGCGCGCCGACGAGTTGAAGGCGCAAGGGCGTAAACCTTATGTCATTCACCTGGGACTAAACCACCCGCCTTTGGGTGCTTTGGGCTACGTCGTCGCTGGACAAGAATTGTGTCAGCAGATGCCTGATATCGATGCGGTTGTCGTACCCTCAGGCAGCGGAGCCACACATGGAGGCTTGTTGACTGGAGTAGCCTTGGAAGAAAAAGCTGCTTCTGTGTTTGGCGTTTGCGTACGCCGGGATAGCGAAAAGCAAATGGTCCGAATGAAAACCGTTCTGCAGAAACTGGCGGATTTGTTGGATATCAACGCAACGCCGTTGCACGACAGGCTTAACGTCATGGACGAAGCGCTGCCTCCCGGCTACGGGAAACTCAGTGGAGGCACGCGGGCTGCATTGGATAAGATGGCTCGCACCGAAGGAATATTCCTTGATCCCGTCTATACCGCGAAAACCTTCGCTGGATTGTTGCATTTGGTAAACGCAGGAAAAATCCAAACCGGGCAGAAAGTAGTCATGGTTCACACGGGTGGGTTGCCTGCACTCTTTGGGTACCAAAACGAGTTGGCAAGCGACCTATCCTAAATCCGCCAATACCCCCCCTAAAAAACTTCCCCTACTGGGAAAACAGAAAACAAAACCATAACCCGGATCGAACCCGCGCTCTTCCAAGGCCTTAAGCGGAATTCATTTCCCGCCTCCAGAACACCCTGTAGACAGAATAAACCTAAGATCAAATCAATTCCCTTTCCGTGCCTCGATGACCGTTAAAGCACTTGATGCTCCGATGCCGACAACTGCAACAAGAGCTCAAGTGGGGACCTTAGCAGCAAGACCCGTAGATGACGGAGCGGCGGGACAAAGCAGACATATTCTTGCGCCGAATCTTGTCATCCGTATGCTCATTTTGACAACAGAAGAAACGGAGCATTCGCCTACATGAATTTTTTCTCCCGCAGAACTCTCTGGTCCTTCTCAATGGTTTTCGCTTCGTTAATGACCGTACCAAGCCTTTCATTCGCACAGGTTTCGGAGACCGTAACCTCTCAAGTCATTTATGTTCCCTCTTACTCGCGAGTTTTCACACAGGAGGGCCGCAGCGAGCCGCTCGCGTCTACCCTTGTTGTGCACAACATTAGTGTTCAATCAGAGATCAAAGTTGAGCGTGTCGATTATTACGACAGAGCGGGGCAGCTTCTTGAAACTCTCATAAATGAGCCCGTTCAACTGATGCCATTTGGGTCGATCAATGCGCTTATACCTATTGGTAGCGTCGGAGACGGGATTGGCGCGAACTTCGTCGTCACCTGGTCGGCAGAAGTGCCAGTACAGCCCCCCATTGTTGAAGCAATCATGGTCGGTGGAAGCGGCACTCAAGGAATCTCGTTTACCAGTCGAGGTCACGTGTTGTCGCAAACACGGTAGCACCCATCACCACTTTTGCTTCGATATAACCAACTGGATCATCGCGCTAATACTTAGTCCTATCTGAGTTTTTGATTACCACAGCGACAGGAGCCCACTTTGGAATCATAGCCAACCCTAGCTACAAGAACTTCGGAAGGCGTTAGGGCGGACAAAACAGCCTTTCGCGATATCTTTCTTTAGGCAGAAGCAGAGCCAAGTAACTCCGTTCATTCCAGCAAGAGAGTAGCGCAATGTGACGCAAAGATCGTTCAACGGGTGCCGCTGAACGAACTTAACCTTCAAGTTTTTTTTGCGCGACAATATAGCGGCTTTGGAGCATTGAGGCTTGATCAGACGTATAGAGGATATCGAAGCTCGAGGACGCAATTTTCCTTTCAAGCACTGATCCAGGCACAAAATGCACAAATGGGGCTTTACCAATTGCCTGCATGATTGGGATCGCGACCCGACTGATCATCGCATACTTGAAACCACCGCTCTCAGGGGCGCAAACAGTTTTGGATATGAAAAACCCACCGGGTTTTGTAAGTGCGAAAATGTGCTCGAGCGCTTGGTCCAAATCGGGCAGGAGATGAAGCAAATTGTGCGCCAGGACCGCATCGTAAGACCCTTCGTCAAGACCGTGCTCAAGAACTTCGGCCACCTTGAAAGTGACATTCTCCAATCCTTCTTTCGCACGCTTCTCATCGGCAATCTCGATCATGCCCGGAGCGAGGTCCGTCGCGGTGATATGGGCAACATGCGGTGCAAGCAGCAGCGCGGTTGAACCCGTCCCGCACCCGATTTCCAGTACGTTGTCGTCCGCTTTCAGGTACGATTTCGTAATCTCGAGCGTTTTCAGATACCCTTCCATGTTGCGGATTGGGTCTGCCGCATACTTTTTCGAAATTTTGCTCCAGAACGCCGCATCCTTGGACAAAGCAGTCATTTCATTTCTCTCTTACAAGGTTGTTGCCGTACCCTTTACTTCCAAACAATCATTTATGGAATTGCCACAATCCGCAGAACTGTTATGCATAAATGCATGAATTGGAACGCCATCAATTTCGACTGGAATCAAGTAAGGTCCTTTCTTGCGACAGCCGAAGAAGGCTCATTTTCCGCAGCGGCGCGCGTTCTTGAGCAAACTCAACCCACTGTCGGTCGTCAAGTTGCGGCACTGGAAACGGCGCTTGGCATCACCCTGTTTGAAAGAGTTGGCAAGTCGCTTAATTTGACGACCGCTGGCGCCGAGCTTTTGTTGCATGTCAGAAAAATGGCGGATGTAGCAAACAGGATTTCTCTTACTGCGACAAGCCTGTCGCAAGCTGTTGAGGGGCAAGTCAGGATTACTGCATCCGATGTGATGTCTGCCTACCAGCTGCCGCCGATACTGAAAAAGATCAGACTTGCGGCACCGCGACTAGAGATAGACATCGTTGCTGCAAATGACATAAGAGACATACAGCGTCGTGAGGCTGATATCGCCATCAGACATGTACGCCCAACTCAGCCGGATCTGACAGCAAAGCTTGTCGCCGAGGCCAGCGCCCATTTTTACGCAGCACCTTCGTATCTTGATCAGGTGGGACGGCCGAAAAATGAAAATGAACTTGCGAAATTGGACTTTGTCGGGTTCGGGGACATCGACACGATGATCGGTTTTCTCGATCCGGCGGGCATTAAAGTCACCCGAAAAAGCTTCAGGATTGGCTCACAAAGTGGGATTGTATCCTGGGAACTAGTACGCCAAGGTTTTGGCATAAGTGTAATGTCGGATGATGTGGCTGCCTTAACGCCGGGTGTGGAGCGCGTGCTCCCCGAGCGTGAGCCGTTTAAGTTCCCGATTTGGCTGGCGACGCACTCCGAGTTACACACCGCAAGAAGGATCAGGTTGGTGTTTGATCAACTGGCGGACCAACTTAGCGCAGGGACCATCAGGTAATCCGGGAGTTCGCTTAATGTCACAGGCTATTCCAACGCTTCACTTGCTATGCGGCAAAGTTGCTTCTGGGAAATCAACTCTGGCAGCGGAACTCGCGGAAAGAGACGCGGCCGTGCTCATTTCGGAAGATGAATGGCTCAGCGCCCTGTTTGGCGACCAGATGAAGTCCCTTCAGGACTACAGGAATTGCGCTTTGAAACTGCGGCCGGTCATGGGTGGTCACGTAGCTTCTCTGCTGAAGGCTGGCGTTTCCGTCGTTCTCGATTTCCCAGCGAACACAATTGAAAATAGAGCTTGGATGCGCGACCTGCTGGAAGACACTGCCGTGAAGCACCACCTTCACTTTTTGGATGTGCCAGATGATGTTTGTCTGCACCGGCTGCGCGAGCGCAACAGAGAAGGCGCTCATGCCTTTGCAGCAACGGAAGATCAATATCGCCGAATTGCGCGGCATTTCGTGCCACCATCACCCGTAGAAGGTTTCAACATCATAACTCACCGTCAGTAACGCCAGAAATTCTAAGTGTCGCGGCGGCTCCAAACATTGTTCCGCCCCCTGCTCTGGATCGACGGATGGCGAATGCTCACAGACAACTTTCACGGGGTCTCAAGTTCGGAGTTCGAGCGACAATAAGAGGCGCATGTCAGTGGGTTCTTCATGGGTCAAGGCGGAGGCAACACCGGCAATGTCGCTTAAGCCGACTATCGGTTAGTGTACGTCACTGGCAGGCCTGGGCAACGCACCGGCCAGAACAGGCTCCAGCAATCACCTTCAGAATAGTTTTGCGCCGTCAATGCAGCATGGACAATGGTGCGAAGCACCGAGCAAGTTACCCACAAGCTATCAAAACATTTCTGGCTTGGTTTCACCTCAGACAATCACTGAGCAACTTCTCGGGAGCAGGTGCATGGTGCTCGTCCAAACCCCCTGAAATAAGCCTGCAAAATGTGGTAGGAAAAACTGTCATAAGATCGTTATGCAAAAGCGGCAACAATTCTCGTTGCCAGCCAATTCGAAAGGTCACCCATGTCATTTTCCAGCCGCTCGTCAATTTCGCGTCGCCACTTTCTTGCAACAACTGCCGGTGCAGCGGCCATCACCTTGCATCCTTTTTCAGTTTTTGCTGCCAACAACCAAGCGCATCTGCGCATTATGGAAACAACGGACATCCATGTTCATGTGTTCCCCTATGACTACTATGCTGACAAAACCCGTGACACCGTGGGCTTGTCCCGTACGGCCTCAATCATCAACGAAATTCGTTCTGAGGCGACGAACTCGATCTTGGTCGACAATGGCGATTTTCTTCAAGGGAACCCAATGGGCGACTACATCGCCTATGAGCGTGGTATGAAAGAAGGGGACGCCCACCCGATTATCACCGCGTTCAACACGATTGGCTATGATGCCGCCACTTTGGGCAATCACGAATTCAACTACGGACTGAATTTTCTGGAAAAATCACTCGCGGGCGCGGAGTTCCCGGTCGTTTTGGCTAACGTTTCAAAGGCACAAGGCGCAACTCCACGTGACGACAAAACGCTGATCAAACCTTACGCAATGATCGACCGTGAAATCGAAACTGGCGACGGGGCCAAGCACTCAATCAAAATCGGCGTAATTGGCTTTACACCGCCGCAGATCATGAACTGGGATCGAAAGCACCTGGAAGGCAGTGTTCAAGCCCGCGATATCGTCGAAACCGCGCGCGCATACGTGCCAGAGATGAAAGAACAAGGGTGTGACCTAGTCATCGCCCTTTCACATTCTGGGATCGGCGACGCCAATCATGTCGACGGTATGGAAAACGCATCCGTCGTTTTGGCGGGTGTTGACGGGATCGACGCGTTGGTCACGGGCCACAATCACCTTGTTTTCCCCTCGCCGACATTTTCGGACCGACCCGGTATCGATGTCGAAAAGGGCACCCTGATGGGCAAACCTGCTGTCATGGGCGGCTTCTGGGGATCACATCTTGGTTTGCTGGATCTGTTGCTGGAACGAGACGGAAACGAGTGGCGCGTGGTTACCACGACGTCCGAGGCCCGTGCGATTTCTCAACGCAATGAAGACCGTTCAATCACCGCTTTGGTCGGAGACGATCGGAAGGTTCTCGACTCGGTTGCGAAGGATCACGACGAAACGCTCGCCTATGTCCGTCGAGCAGTCGGCAAGACATCTGCTCCATTGCATAGTTATTTCGCGCTGGTTGCTGACGATCCGTCTGTGCAGATCGTTTCAATCGCACAGAAATGGTATGTCGAAGAAATGCTGAAAGGTACCGAGCACGCAGGTTTGCCGATCCTGTCAGCGGCGGCGCCGTTCAAGGCGGGTGGTCGCGGAGGCCCCGACTACTACACCGACGTCCCGGTCGGGGATGTTGCTATCAAAAATGTGGCTGATCTGTATCTCTATCCAAATACGGTGCGCGCAGTGCGCGTGAACGGTGTTCAACTGCGTGGTTGGCTGGAGCGTTCGGCCGGAATGTTCAACGAGATCGAGCCAGGCTCAGAGGACGCGGTTCTACTGAACCCTGAGTTTCCGTCCTACAATTTCGATGTAATGGATGGTGTGACATACCAGATCGACCTTTCACAACCGTCGCGCTTTGGACCAAAGGGCGAAGAGGTGAATCCAGACGCAGCCAGAATTGTGAATTTGTCCTTCCAAGGTAAACCGGTCACTGATGACATGGAGTTCATCATCGCCACCAACAATTATCGTGCATCGGGCGGAGGTTCATTCCCCGGCGCACTGGGTGATACAATTGTATTCGAGGCCCCGGACACAAATCGCGACGTCATTGTGCGCTATATTGTTGAACAGGGAACGATCAACCCAAAAGCGGACGCCAATTGGTCTTTTGCACCTCTTGAGAACACAACCGTGCTTTTCGAGACCGGTCCTAAGGCCCGAGACTACATTGGCGAAGTCAAAGGCGTTTCAATCGAAGACGCCGGAGATGGCACAGACGGTTTCGCAGCTTTCCGCATCAAGCTCTAGTACAATCTCATTTGCTTACTTTCAAAAATCTAGGGGTCACCTAAAGCAGCTATCATCGCGCTTATGCTGACCGCCCGCCTGCGATGCTTAAACTCTATAAGTATTTATAAAAAATACTGATTTTGGATCCTTGCGAACCATTGAGCAGGCGCAGCATAAGCCCCTGCCCTGCTTTCCCACCACCTATCAACGGCCCAAACTAGATTCTCGACGGCCTGACTAGAAACTGCGGTCGCAATTTGCTTTCCCACATTCGATGCAGAAGCTAAATGTGTAGTGGGTTAAACCTACGCGCAGCGGACTAAAACCACCGTTAACACTTGCTGGCAAATCGGCCGCTTCAATCGAAACAAAAAACTCCACGGATTCAAGTGATCGTTCGCTGTAGTTGCAAAAGGATTGAGCAAAAAGGATGACGCGAAACTAAGCTCGCAAAACTCCCCTGTCGGAAACGTCAGAACGGCTGCTGCGTAGTCTATCTAACGCGTGCTGTGGGGCATTTGAATTTACCGTTCACACTCGCGGTGTCGCGATCTGGTGCTGATCTCATGGTACTCAGAAACCTTCCGGCCTCGTGCATTCACCACTACTTGCTCAAAACTTCTATAGTGTATTCTCGACGGGCCCCGGCAGGCGGAATTGGAAAAGGTGCAGCCGCGCGCACCTGTGACAAGGCGATCCGGTCCAAACGCTTTGAACCTGAACTGCGGGCAATGTTGGCCGATACCAAAGCTCCGCTGTCAGCGATGCGAAACGTCACTAGAACCACGCCGCGGATGTTCACGCTTTTGCGTCTCGCGCGAAGGATCTTGCGTTTGACCTTGCCCGCGTAGTTGCTTGCATCGGCATTGCCCTGGGCCGAGGTTGTACGGGCTGTCTTTTCTGCGGCGGCTTCTCCCTTGTTGGTTTCGCCCGTTGTATTGCCCTTTTTTCGAGTGCGTTCACCATTGCCTGCTTTCGTAGCTTGCTGGGCGACTTTCTTTTTCTCAAGTTCTGAGGTTTGCACGGGAGGCGTTGCAGGTTTGCGTTTGGGCTCAGACTCAGACTGTTTGGCTTGGGTCACTTCGGGCCGGCTTGCCTTTTGAGGAACCGTCGCTTTCAATGCTCCTTTCGCCGAAGGCACAACCTGTTTTGCGATAGGTTTTGCGGTCTTCGCTGTCTGCACCTCGGAGTTTGCTCGTTTTACTGGTTGATCAGGCTCTACAGTCGTTTTCCGTGCCACGGTCGGCGCAGATGCAATAGTTCCAGTAGTGAAATCCTTAAAGGACGTCCCAAGCGCCGCAGTGTCGACCGAGCTTCCACCTTCGATTCGCGTCGTCGTTTGTGTACCAAAGTCATGCACAGCAAGACCATGGGTCGCGGCGGCCAACACGATAGCAGATACGGCTATGGCGCGAGAACTGGGGATCATTGCAGAGCCCTTTGTGTCACCACAAAGACCTTGTTTGCGCCCAAGGCACGAAGGGCATCACTAACCGCTTTCAGCCGTACCGCTGGAAGCGCGCGGTCGGGAACCAAGCGTACTACTTCCAGCGGCAGGTCAATAGAAGCGCGTTCAACATAGGCTTCAACATCTGTCAGCTCGGCCCCGCGATACTCGAGCACACCATCGGCACGGATGACGAGCGCATCTGGCGGCTCGCGCCCTTCAAGGTTCTGCGTTTCGACCAGTTGCACCGAGTTGCCAAGCGGTGGGGCAAGCGTACCCGCAATCATGAAGAAAACCAGCATCAGGAAGACGACGTTGATCAGAGCAATTGTGGGTTCTCGGGTTCGCCTCGCCCTTGGCTTCAGTTGCATCATCCGATCACCTGTGTCCGCAACTGCGCCACACCTTTCAAAGCCGTCAGCAGGTCAATCAGTTGTTGCGAGGTTGCGCTCTGGCCGAGACTGATCAGTGCCATTTGTTCAGAAGTCCCATCGAAAAGCTCTGTAACGCTATCCAGGGTTGTTACGGTCCCGTCGACCAGAAGACGATCCTGTTCAAGCTTCACAAAGCGGATCGGGATGTCTTGGTTAGCCCCTCCTGCCGAAGCCGTTGAAAACTCAATCTCGCCCAATTTCGAGAAGGTTGAAGTAAGCATGAAAAACAGCAGCAGCAAAAAGATGACGTCGATCAACGAGGTCATCGACAGGCGCTTGCGACGCTTGGAGCGGGTCTCAAGTGCCATGGGCAAGGGCTGCCTTTGGCATCTCGGTCGCTTTGCACTCTGCGGCGTGACCAGGTGCGAAAGCGGTGCGTAGGGCACGGTTGGTAAAGATGCGCTCACGCATCATGCGTGCCTCGAACCAAGTCAGCACAAGCGAGGTTGGCATGGCGACGGCCAACCCCGCAGCCGTTGTCAGCAGGGCAACCCAAATGCCACCCGCCAGCAGTGCCGGGTCTACCGAATTGCCCGCACCTTGCAGGGTCTGGAAGGCTTCGATCATGCCAAGAACAGTGCCGAACAAACCCAACAGTGGCGCAAGCTGAGACACCACATCAAGCACGTTGAGGCCCCGTTCGAGCCCCGCAAATCGCGCTTCGGCCTCGGCATCGGCACGCTCAGACAGCGTGCTGCTATCACCACTGAACGACATGGCGATCACTGGGACCAGATAGCTGCGGCTTTTGTCCAGATGCGCCATCGCAGCAACCCGGTCCCGGCGGTCCCAGGCTTCAATCGCCAAAGACAGCTCGATATGGCGACCGACGCCGGCGGCCGCATATTGCCAAAGCTTGTAAATGACGAGCGACAGGGTTGCGACCGAGGTTGCGATCAGGATCACAACAACCGGCCCGCCAAGCGCAAGGATGTCTGTTAACTTCTGAATGATCGTATCCATTGGCCTATCCAATTATTTCCGTTTCGAGGCGGCTTTTTACTTTCAAGTTTGACATGCAGGCATTCTTCGTGCCCCCTTGATGCGCACAGTCCTGCGCACCGTTGATCAGGATACGAGTGATGTGGTTACAGGCCATTCCATCGAACTGAAATTGGCGGACCCTAGGACGCCCTGCGGGCAGATCCTCGAAATCCAGAAGCGTTAGCAGAGCAACGCCACCTTCGGCGCCGAATAAGACCATTTCGTAGACGGCGCTTTCGATATCGGCGTCATGTTTATTCTCTACCAAAAAGCTGAGCAGGCAGCTTTGGTCGCGTTCTTCCGCAGAACTCAGCTCTATCGAAACGCCACCGGTTTCTCCGGCTGAGGCAAGCCCCGCCCCCAGAATTGGGAGCAGGACCAGCAGGACCAACCGAGCATTTCTTTTCGACGCTATTCGCATAACTGGTCCTTTCTTTTCTTGATCAGAAAGTTTTGGCCACGGTCAGCTTGAAGTTCCGGCCCGGCGCATTGCGCGTCGACAGGTTCGGCAGGTAGTTTTTGTCGAAGATGTTCTCGATACCTGCCCTAACTTCGAACCCTGCGAGCGCGCCTTCTTGCGGGAAGTAGGACGCGCGCAATGTGTTCACGCCAAATCCGGCAACCGGGTCGCCTGAGGAATCAAAGCCAGACCTGGCTCCGAAAAGCTCCCAGCTGACATCAAGCGTTTCGCCAAACCGTTTGCCGAATGTGATCCGCGACGAATCCGATGGTTCGTTGCGCCAGCGGGACTCCTGCCTGTTTTCATTGGTTTCCGTGCCGCTTACGACATTCGCGTTAAAGTCGACATAGAATCCGCCAACGTTCGCGTATGATGCTTCAATTTCCACACCGTGCGTTTCGACCTTGTCCAAAAGAACAGAGGCTCCGGTAATCGGATTCGACTGATTGTACGATGTGACATCCCGCAAGTTAGTGTCGTAGAAATTCACCTTGGCGCGTATGATGTCGCCCTCGGCAAAGATATCTCCGCGATTGAACGAAAACCCTGCTTCCCAGGTGCGCGATTTCTCGGGCTGGGTCATGAATGCCGGGGTACCAAGGTCGTCGATGATGGGCAGGCTTTCAGTGTATGCACCGCCGCCGAAGATGCCGAAACCGTTTGCGAATTCGTACCGCGCCGACAGTCCCCCCATCAGAGCATTGTTATCGTAGCTCTCATTAAAAGGTGCTGTATCGCCATCCCCCTCGATGTCCTGCGTTTCGTAACGCAACGCTGGTGTGATGGTCAGTTGATCGCCGATCTGAATGTCATCGACAGCGAACAAGGCAATCCGACGATCGGTCCCACCCGGGGCTGACGGGGCATCCAGACGCTCTCGATTGATGAACTCGATCCCGGCTCGAAGATCATGCGAAGCGATTCCAGTTTGGAAATACGAGGTATTCTTGATCGTCAGTTTGGTGGTTTCATAGTTATGTGACGCGTCCGCCAGAGCCCGAATGCTTGGGAAAAACGG
This sequence comes from Ruegeria sp. BG9, assembly GCF_056538305.1. Taxonomy (NCBI): domain Bacteria; kingdom Pseudomonadati; phylum Pseudomonadota; class Alphaproteobacteria; order Rhodobacterales; family Roseobacteraceae; genus Ruegeria; species Ruegeria sp. BG9. Next base: position 131,949 of record NZ_JBQFSY010000005.1, on the reverse strand, counting down.
AGTTCCCTCTAAGCTGGAAGAGCCAGGAACATAGCTGCTGTCGATGGACTGCTCGGAATAGCTGAGGTTCACATCCAAATCGATCAGATCGTTGTCCGCTGGCCGGTATTGATATCGCAGGATGCCAATCCGGGTTTCGATATCACGATCCACGTTTCCAAAAGCGTCTGCAGATGTACCGAATGAGTCATATGGCACGTCCCGTTCTTCCGAGGTCGACTGGTTCCAGGACGCGGTGATCGAATGCTCCAGATTGTCGCCGAAGCTGTATTTACCCTTCGCCAACAGGGAAGGCAGGGTAAAGGCACTGTTGCCGATTGTATCGCCATTCCCGTCTTTCTGATCGTCCTGATCGCGATAGGTGTAGTTGAACAGGAATTCGGTCTGTTCGTTCGGCTGCCACGCCAGAATCGACGACGAGGCAAAGCCGCTACCGTTGGAATACCCTTCCAACGTCTGTCGGAACCGGAAGCCGGGCTCACCGCCGGTGAAATCCGAGGCGTCTTTGGTTTCCAATTGAACCACACCGCCGACGACTCCCGAGCCGAATTCAAACGACCCGACAGTGCCACGGATCACCGACACGCTTTTGTAAAGCTGCGGATCGGTGAAGAGTTGGTTGCCGATCCGATACAGCTCTTCCGAACCGGTTGTTGCCCCGTCGATCAGAATGAGAACCTTTTGGTCGGTACCGAAGGTGCTGTTGGCGCCGAAGCCCCGAATGTTGATGCCAGACCCCTGCGGTGTCGAGCCATTCACCAGAGTCACACCAGGCACGGTGTCGATCAGCTCTGCAACCGTGTTGGCCTGACGGTCATTGATCTCTTCCTGATCGATATTGGTAATAGGTACTGCGGTGTCGGTCTGGATTTCCCGTTTGCTTTCGCCCAGCTCAAGTGTGCCCAGGAACCCATCATCCTGTTCCTGCGCCCAAGAGGCCGCTGCGATCAAACTGAGGCAAGAGGCGGTGCCAAATAGGCCCGCCTTTCGAATTGAAGCACGCATTTCTGTCCCTTCGAGTGGTTTGAGGACCGGAGATGCTTGCAGTTCGCTGGCTAAGGTCAGTCTTTTTTGGTGTTTTTTGGAATCGCCTTTCAGCGATGACTTGTGCTCGCTAATAAAGCTTACTAAAAGAGTCAACATATTTCCGTGACTGATTTTTCAGTCACTGCCAGCGGGCCAATGACGGGATCATGGGCCGGGCCAGCGCCTCACAGAACCACTCGAAGATGGGAAATCCACTATGGAACAGGTGCTTACGGCCCCTCAGGATATTCGTGCTGCCTATGCAGAGAAGGCTGGCAAACGTGATCGCGATCTGGCGGAATCACTTGGTTTGTCCGAAGGGCAGCTGGTTGCAGCCTTCGCTGGGCAAGGTTCAACAAAGCTGACATCCGACCTAGATACGCTGTTTGGTCAGTTGAACGGGTTGGGAGAAGTCATGGCGCTAACTCGCAACCCGTCCTGCGTGATCGAGAAAGTCGGGCAATACGACAACTATCATCCCGGCGCCCATGCCGCGATGGTCCTGACCCAAGAGATTGACCTGCGCATGTTCCCCAGCCATTGGGTTCATGCCTTCGCGGTCGAGCGTGAAACGAATTCCGGAACACGCCGCTCGATTCAAGTATTTGATGCGGCCGGAGATGCGGTTCACAAGATTTTTCTGCGGGACGGCTCGGATCTGGATCACTGGGCACATCTGGTCCAGACGCTGGCCGCGGACGATCAATCTCAGACGATGACTGTCGAGCAGCGCAAACCAACCGAGGCACCTAAGGCCAATCCAGACAAGGTTGAAGCCCTGCGCAATGAGTGGGCCAAGATGACGGATACGCATCAGTTCCTGCGCTTGACGTCGAAGCTCAAGATGAGCCGGTTGGGGGCCTATCGTATTGCCGGTGCGCCTCTGGTTCGGGCGCTTGACCCAGATACAATTCCGCAAATGTTTGAACAGGTGCGCGACCAAAGGCTTGAGGTCATGGTCTTTGTCGGCAATCGCGGTTGCATTGAAATCCATGGTGGCCCATTCAAAACCCTGAAACAGATGGGGCCTTGGTTCAACGTGTTGGACCCGGATTTCAACCTGCATCTGCGCACCGATTATATTGCCGAGGTCTGGGCCGTCACCAAACCCACCCAACGAGGACCCGCTGTTTCAGTCGAAGCGTTCGACGCTGAAGGCGGATTGATTTTCCAGATATTCGGTCGACGCGCCGGCGATACTGACCACCGCCCCGCCTGGGATGCGCTGGTCGCCGGGTTATCCGACAAAGCCGAAGAAGAGGTGGTGTAGTGCGACAGCTTCTATCTCTCTGCACGGCTGCTTTTCTCTCTGCCACAACTCTGAAAGCCGACGAACAACGCGTGATCGCGATTGGCAGTTCGATCACCGAGATCGTCTATGCTCTCGGGCAGCAGGACCGGCTTGTGGGCCGCGATCGGACCTCAACTTACCCGGCCGATGCGATGGACTTGCCGGATGTGGGCTATCGGCGCGCTCTATCACCCGAAGGCGTGCTGTCCGTCGCGCCCGACCTGATCCTGGCACTGGAAGGCTCCGGCCCGCCAGATGCCATTTCGGTGCTTGAAGAAGCCGGTGTGGAATTCGTCACCATCGATGATGAGTTTTCTCGCGATGGGATAGTGGAAAAAATCCGCGCGGTGGGCGCCGCTTTGGGTATTGAGGCCGAAGCCGAAGAGTTGGCTGCAAGCGCCGCGCAACAACTGGATCAAGCGCAAGAGAGTGCCTCGATCGTCGCGGGTGCGGACCCATTGAGTGTTTTGTTCATCCTTTCGGCGCAGGATGGGGAAATTACCGTCGGTGGCGGCGACACTCAGGCAGATAGCATTATTAGAATGGCGGGCGGCGAAAACGCTGCGGCAGGCGTTAGTGGCTTCAAGACCATGACACCGGAAGCGTTGGCTGTCACAGCGCCCGACGTGATCCTGATGATGGAGCGGCGCGGCAATCACGCAACCACAGACGAGGACCTTTTTGCAATGCCCGCGATCCAACTGACCCCGGCAGGGCAGAATAAAGCCCTCATCCGTATGCCGGGTGCATACCTTCTGGGCTTTGGTCCGCGCACAGCGGATGCGATTTCAGACCTATCGGCGGCGTTGCAAAACACGAGCGGATCATGACGCTGGCGTTAGACCACAGCGCTCCGATGCGCGCCGACGCGCGAAGGATCAGGGCCAGGCGCGTGACGCTGTCTCTAATTGTCGTCCTGACCGCAACAAGTGTGGTCAGCGTCTCGGTCGGAGCGTCCGGAGCCTCGCTGACGATTGCGATCTTGGATTTACTTCAAGGGCGCGAGTTGTCGGACCTGAACCGGATCGTACTGTGGGACATCCGCTTGCCCCGTCTATTGATGGGCATACTTGTTGGCGCGGCCCTGGCGGTCTCGGGCGTGGTGATGCAAGGGCTGTTCCGCAATCCGCTGGCCGATCCTGGCATTGTCGGCGTGAGCGCGGGTGCTGGGTTGGGCGCGATCACAGCAATCGTCTTTGGCGGTCTCCTGCCTGGCACGATGCTCGCGTGGGTAGGCGATGGGCTGATTGCCGTGGCCGCCTTTCTGGGGGGATGGGCCTCAGTCCTGGTCCTATATCGCGTGTCAACGCGCCAGGGGCAAACATCGGTCGCCACAATGCTGCTTGCGGGCATTGCACTGGCAGCTTTGGCGGGAGCGGTATCTGGTGTGATGATCTACATGGCTGACGATCAGCAACTCAGAGACCTCACCTTCTGGGGCATGGGCTCGCTGGCTGGTGCGACGTGGACCAAGGTTGCAACGGCTGCCCCGATTATTTTGGCTGCAATTATCTGCACACAGTTTCTTGCCCGTGCTTTGAACGGTTTGGCGATGGGTGAGGCTATTGCCCATCACATGGGTATTCCAGTCCAGCGAAGCAAAAACCTCGCGATCCTGACGGTTGCTGGGGCAACTGGTGCCGCCGTTGCCGTGTCGGGTGGCATAGGTTTTATCGGAATCGTGGTGCCGCATCTGCTGCGTCTCAGCACTGGACCAGACCACCATCGCTTGCTGATGAATTCAGCTCTGCTGGGGGCCACGCTGCTGTTGTGCGCAGATATGATCAGTCGCGTGATCGTTGCTCCGGCGGAGTTACCGATTGGGATCGTGACTGCGATCCTTGGCGCGCCGGTGTTTTTCTGGATCCTGCTTCGACGCCATGGCTCAATGGGAATGTAAGTATGAAAGCTGAAAACATATGCGTCCGCATCGGAAGCAAAGAGATCCTGAAAGGCGTGGATTTTAAAGCAGAACCCGGGCAAGTCACGGCCATCATCGGCCCGAATGGATCCGGTAAATCGACTTTGCTGAAAGCACTCTCAGGAGAAATCCAAAGCTCCGGCAGGATCTCATTAAACGGCCACGAGATCACGGCACTAAAGCCTTGGGAATTGGCTGCCATACGAGGCGTTCTTCCGCAGTCAACAACCGTGGCTTTCCCCTTCTCTGTGCACGAAGTCGTCAGGCTTGGTCTGGCGAATGGCTTGGCTGCCGAAGACGACACGTTGCCGTCTCGGGCATTGATGCAAGTTGACCTCGGCGGCTTCGAAACGCGGTCCTACCAAAACCTATCTGGCGGTGAGCAGCAACGCGTCCAGATGGCGCGTGTTCTGACGCAGGTCTGGGACACCAAAGATCTGGATCAGCCGCGCTGGCTGTTGCTGGATGAACCCGTTGCAAGCCTGGACATCGCACATCAGTTCATCGTTTTGCGCATCGCGCAGGACTTCGCAGCACAAGGAGGAGGTGTTGTCGTGGTTTTGCACGATCTGAACCTGACAGCTTTGTTCGCCGACAGTGTATACATTCTGAGCGAAGGGAAGGTCTGGTCGTCAGGTACAGTGTGCGACGTTCTCAACAATGAGACGATGCAGCAGGTTTACGGTATCGACTTACCGATCAGCACAATACCTTCGCGCGGGATGCCATTTGTTCTACCGCAGGCGATGATCTGAATTGGATGGTCCTTCCGTACTTTTCCAACCCAGTGAATTCCACTTCACGTCAGGATGTCGCGTGTTTGCTTGCCGAGCCGGCACGGCAAGACAACAGGATCAGGACCAAAAAGGACAGGTTTAGTACGGCGTTGAGGGGCGCCCCGACCAAAATCGAGCCTGAGCTGTCGACGCAAAACCAGGACCATGCCGCAATCTGAGCAGTCTTGGTCGTAGCCACCGCCGATACCGGGGCAACGTATGTGCCCAGCGCCCATTGCATTCCTCCTAGACCGACCGTCAGGCCACCGGTGATCACCAGCAGTACAGGCACTGGAACCGTCAGTTCCGAGGGAACGGCGTGAATTGGCCAATACGCGACTTGCAGAAAGATATGCGCGACGGGGTGCAGAAACGGCAGTGCGGCCAGAGCAAAGAGCACCCCGGTTGCAACAAGAACTCCGCCTGAAATACGCATTGCTGACTGTTGTTGGGTCATGACTTTCTCCTTTCAGTTTTTGCTCTTCATGAGACTCGCGGCGGGTGCAAATCAATTACCTCAGAGGTAAGTGAATTCTGTTCGGACCCTTGCTAAACTCAGGTCATGACACCCTATCCCGGCATGCTGAAAGAGTGGCGAAAACGACGCAGAATGAGCCAGTTGGACCTTGCGATCGAAGCTGAGGTCAGCGCGCGCCATATCTCCTTTCTTGAAACAGGGCGGTCCCGGCCCAGCCTAGACATGATCCTTCACCTGTCCGAGGTCATGAACCTTCCGGTCGAAACCCGAAATCAGATGATGCGCGCCGAAGGCTTCGCGCCACGTTTTGCGGCAACGCCGATTGATCACGCGGCGATGTCGCCAATCCGAGATGCAGTCAAATGGACACTTCGGCAGCATGCCCCTTACCCAGGAATGGTTCTGGACCGACTCTGGAATGTTGTGATGCTCAACAGCGGAGCACAAAGGCTTTTCAAGCCGCTGGGGATCGGCGAGGGGCAAAGCCTGTTGGACCTGCTGACCAGTCCGGTGATGCCTGAGCTTGTCGAAAACTGGCCCGAGGTCGCGCATCACACGATGTTGCGGCTGCGCGCAGAAAGCGCCAACGCAGGCGGCATACCCGCACTGGACACCGCGGCGCGCGCTCTGTCACAACAAGGGCACGCCCGCAGTGATGCGGCGATCGGGCCGACAATTTCTACGATATACCGCTTTGGTGGTCAGAGGCTTTCCATGTTTGGAACCATTGCGCAATTCAGCACAGTCGCGGACGTCACGCTGGACGATTTGAAGATTGAGCTGTTTTTTCCGGCCGACGACCAAAGTGCTAAATTTCTACGTGACCTTGCCCAATTGGCTGCCAGTTAAATGATGGTTTGACCAGAGCCATACTGCATCCCGATGATCCCCACTCATTCCCAAAGCCGGCAAGATTCGACAAACCGCCCTGCAAAAGCGATCTGGACGTCAAACAATTCTTCCCCTAGAACCTTACCTGTAACCTAGTCCCTAAAAGGACCAATTTCATGGTGTTCCCGTCGCAGGGCTGAGCAGCCCCCTCTCATTCTGAGCCTCAAGCTCTATACCGCGACTTTTTCGCCGGACGTTGTCCGGCAGGTGACCCATGACAGACCAAATCCTGATTTCGCAGGCGCCCACCCGCGCCGAATTTACACCGCTGATCCGGTTGGCCGTTCCGCTGATGGTCGGGCTGGCCGCAGCGCTATTGATCGGCGTCGTAGATACGGCGATGATTTCTCCGCTCGGGACGGTCCCGCTGGCGGCGGCTGGTGTGACCACGGCCGTTCTGATCATCCTGATTTCCGCTCTTTGGGGCGTGATCACCGCTATTTCCGTACAGATCAGCCAAGCCGAGGGTGCACGTGATGCTGCGCGGGTTGCGCTGGCGCTGCGCAGCGGGCTTTTGCTGTGTCTTCTGGGCGGCGGCGGCGCGGCATTGGTGATGATGGCACTCTATCCGTTGCTGGGGCCTTTGGGTCAACCGAAGGAGGTTCTGGCGATCTTGTTGCCGTACTGGATGTCAATGGCGATCTGGATCGTGCCTTTCACTCTGTTTTTCGGCCTGAAAGCTCTGTTTGACGCCGTTGGACGGCCTTGGACGGCTGTTGCGCTATCCTATCTGGGCGTCCTGTTCAACGTACCGGCAAACTATGCCTTCATTCACATCCTTGATCTTGGAATTTTGGGCGCTGGTCTGGCCAGCATACTCTCGCAATGTACGTCGTTGGTTGCCGGGATCTATGTGTTGATACGCGCGCCTGGGCTGGCCGCCTTTCGTCAGCGGGTGACCGTTGCATGGGCGGACGTCTGGTCACAGGCCAAAGACGCCCTGCCGCTCTGTCTTGGCTATGCGGGTGAAGGCGGAGCCTACGCCGTAGTGGGCCTGATGATGGGCTGGTTGGGGGCCGAGGCGCTAGCCGCCCATCAAATCGTCAACGCGCTTGCGGGGCTGGCCTATATGATCCCACTGGGCATGGCGGGTGCAGCCTCGATCCGTGTGGGTCTTGCAGTCGGCGCAGGTAGTCAGGAAAGGCTCAGACCGATCCTGAAGGCGTCCTTTACGATGGTCACGCTCTGGCAGGCGATTGCCGCCATCGTCTTCATTGCTGCGGGCCGGTTGATGGCGGAAAGCATGTCGGATGACCCGGCCGTCATTGACCTCGCGGTCACCTTGTTTTTCATCGTGGCACTGCTGCAGGTTGCGGATGGCGTTCAGGGCACTGCGTTGGGTGCGCTAAGGGGAATGTCGGACATGAACCTGCCGACGATCATCACTCTGACGGCCTATTGGCCACTTGCCTTGCCGGCTAGCTATACACTGGGATTCCTTTTCGACCTCGGAGCGGTCGGCGTCTGGATCGGCTACACTCTTGGCTTGGTGGTAGCAGCCGTCGCCCTGCCCTTGCGGTTCTGGGCGCTGACAAGGCCCTGAATTGTGGGGGCCGGTCGATAAGAGAAACTTAACCGCGAGCAGTTTCCGCTTCTGTCCTCTAAAAGAAACGATAGCCCGGGCTACCGTTCGTTCTGTGGCAGTCCATCATCGATTTCGTAGTAGTAGCCTTTCTCTGACTCAAAGACATGCAGCGAGAGCGAGGTGTTCTTTGGTCCGTCTAATGTGCCCATGGCAACAGCCGTCCAGTCATGGTGGATCGGATCCCAGAACAATGTTGACCCACACGTGCCGCAGACACCCCGCCGGACCTTCTCGGATGAATGGTACCATCGCTCTGCGTCTACTCCTTCTACCCGAAGCGCCGTCCGGGGAATGTCGATTGAGGCTTCGTAGTGACCAGAATGCTTACGGCATTACTGGCAGTGGCAAGCAGTTGGCCGCGGTAGGTGACCGTCCATTTCGATCCGCACGGCGCCGCAGAGACACGATCCCTTATGCATGGCCCACCTCCTTTGAACCCTGCGAGTTTGTTTTGCGTCGCAGATCGAGAGCTTTGATCAGAGCTTTGGCCTCCGCTGGCGGTTCCTGTTCGATGCGTCGGTAGTCTGTTCCATCGTTGCGGCGAGTGAGAAGACCGCAGGAAACCATTGTTCGGCGGAGTGTTGCGGGATCTTCGAAGAGGTGGTCAAGGTTCAGGCGTTCGTTTACCACACGTTCTTGCATAGGCTTTGCAGCAGGGAATCTCGCCCAAAGCGCCCAAAGAGCAAGCGTCTGCACTTTGCGTTTGGACGGCCACCGAATGAGGCGACCAACAGCATCGAATTGATGTACGGCACGTTCTACAACTCGGGCATCAAAAGGCGGCTCGTTAGTCGAGCGGACAAGTCTTTGCCCAGCCGCATGAACCGATCGCAAATGTTGTAGGTTTTGAAAGCCCGCGGCACGCGCTGCCATGTTCATGAGCACTAGGTGCGATGGGCTTGCGTCGCCCAACTGTTTGGACAGGGAGCGCACAAAACCAGTCAGGTCGTCCGTGTACAACGGCAAAGGGAATCTAGGCATGGGTCATCCAATTCGAGCGCCGGTGCTGGATCGTCGGTCGCTGGCTTGACGAAACGGCGCTCTCATCTGTGTGAATAGTGCGATGCCGTTTGTTCTTTTTGGCAGGTTTAGCTCTCCAAAAGGAGCAGCGACGCCTCGGTGTCTGCCGACCGTGAACGAGGCATAACAATCTTTGCGACTTTAGCCAAGGCTGCATTCTGATGACCATTGCGTCATTACCTTTGCTGTCATCCATCCCGCCCCGGTTCGCTCGGATCGCTTGAGAACAATGCGATCTTGTTGCCCTGAGGGTCGCGCAGGTATCCGACATAGAAGTTTGGCCCGTAATACTCTCGGAAGCCCGGTGCGCCCTCCTCGGACCCACCGGCCTCAACAGCGGCTGAATGAAGATCTCGAACCTGTTGTTGATTGCGTGCCTCAAAGGCAATCATTGTCCCGTTTCCAGCCGAGGCCTGAGACCCATCGAAGGGGGATTTGACATAGAACTCAGGTAGGTTTGGTGTTTGTCCTGGTTTCGCAGGTAACGCATAGCTCAGATCACCGTGATAGTACTCCAGCTGATATCCAAGATCCGGCAGGAATGCGGAATAGAAGCGTTCCGCAAGCCCTAAGTCGTCGGCACCAACAGTAATGTATGCGATCATTGTCTAGCTTCCTTAAAAGGTTGTTTTTTCTAACCGAAATCCGTCTATATACCCTTTGCGATCCCCAACTTTTGCCTAGAGAAACCAGTATCGGCGCGCATGCTCAGCTTTGGCTTCTTCGATTGTCATGCGTTTTCCACCTCTCGGGGCCACCGAAGTGGGAATGCTGGATCGCTCTGAGCGACTCAGGCCCCCAACGCTTAGTAAAGTTACAGCAACTGCGAGGGCGGTGCTGAGGCCAAACATGGCACCCCATGAAAAACCTGCCGCCACTCCAGCTAGCACCGCACCAAACGCGCCAACGCCATCCAATATCGCGAACGCGAAACCTAGCGTAGTGCATTCACTTCGATCCGAATGATCAACAGCCGCCGCAAGTATCACCGGCCGAACTGCGTCCAACGACGCAACCCCAAGCGTCATCATGGCGATCATGATCCAGAACGGAGGTTCGAACATCAGTGTGCCAATTGCCAAGGCCGCAAGCCCATTTCCGGTTGCAAGTACTGGCAAGCGGCCAATCCTGTCGGAAATTGATCCAACCCAGGGCTGAGCCAGTGCACCACTTAAGACAATTGCCGCGAAGGCGATCCCGATGGTTCCTGGTGCAAAACCGTGAGCTGTCGCCAGATAGAGCGGAATCATGCTCAACAATCCGATCAGTACCATGTTGTAGAGTGAAACTGTCACGACGAGGCGTAACCCGCTTCGGTTCCGCCATTCCTGCATCAGCTCAGAAATGTCTTGTCGGTTCACACGCGGATTTTTGACGGCAGGGACTGCTTGAGCCACCCTAAGAAAGCAAAGGCCGACGAAAACAGTCGGCAGTACCGAAACGACCAGAGCACCACGCCAATCGACCGTCGATAGAACCAAACCGGCGGAGAGTGGAGCCAAGACTTCAGCGAGCGAACCGCCAACCGCATGTATACCCAAGGCACGGGCGCGAGTATTCCTGTTGGCGCTCGTCAACACACCCGTTGCAATCGGATGCCAGGCCGCATTTCCCATCCCAGCAATCGCCAAAAGTACGGCCAGGCTCCAAAACCCCGAAGCCAGTGACGCAATCGCGTAGCCGATAGCGACCCAAAAGAAGGTGCTGAGGAGAAGGCAACCTCGGTTGGAGACATGGTCCGCCACCAGACCTGCAGGCACGTAGGCCAAAGCACCGCCAATGTTGGACAGCGTGAAAAGCAAGCCGACCTCGGCAGGCGAAAGGTGCATTGAAAGGCCAGCAGCGGGAACGATCAGCCACAGGGCTGCGATTGGCCAGTCGTTCGCGAAGTGGCCCACGGCGAACCAGGCCATTAGGGTTCGGTTTGTCATGGTAGCTTTTTCTTTCAGAGCAACACATCGGACCCAATGCCCGAAGGATTGGTAATACCTAGCCAGCGGTGATATGTCTGTCTGTCGAAAGCAAGGCTATTACCATCGAGGAATCGTCATTGTCCGAAGGCATAACAAAACAAGCTGTTCGCCCCAGATATCTAGGGGAGACAATCAAGCCAGCGTCAGGCGAAAGCTACGACTGGCATTGTCACGATTTTGGCCAACTCATCTCCGCAGCTGCGGGCTCGATGTACGTGGGCACACCTGACCGAGTTCTGCTCCTAAGCCCGGCCATGGCGATTTGGATCCCCCCCGACCAACAGCACTGGATGCGCTACGGTTCGAACAACGTCATGCATTACGTGGATGTCAATTGTGATGAGGCGGTGCGGCTTGGTCCAGACTGCCGGGTCGTCGCTATGACCCCGCTTCTTGATGCGCTGTTTGTTGCAGCGATGCCAGAGGCCACAAAAACGCGCACGACCACTCATAACACAGCGCTGCACACCCTTCTCAGACACGAACTGCTCGCTGCGAAAGACGTACCGCTCACTCTGGCTTTGCCGAAAGACGCGCGACTGCAGGGAATTGCGCAAACTGCCCTTGATGACCCAGGCAGCGTTCGCTCGGTAGTGGCTTGGTTGTCAGATGTGCCTGCAAGTCGAAAAACCATTGAACGACTTTTCATTGCAGAAACGGGCATGCCACCGTCAAAATGGCTACGGCACGTAAGGGTCCTTCATGCCGTCTCGCTGCTTGCATCAGGTGCAAGTGTAACTTCGGTGGCGTTCGACATGGGATACGAGTCAACGAGCGCGTTCAGCTACATGTTCCGACAAACGCTTGGCATAAGTCCGAGAGAAGTTTTGAAAAACCAATCTGTTGTTCCAAATTGACTGGGCGATCCTCCCAAAGGGGATATCAAGCCACCAAAAGCGATACTGCGTTGCGGCCCGTCGAACCTGCCATTCGCCGCGCCCGCGCAATCTGATTTTCGATGGACTACCGCAATGCGGACTTAGCAGATGTTAAAGAGATGAGTAACTTTACTCAAAACGACAATTTTGACAGGATACCACGCCAAACGAACGGCAACAGAACTGATTAATGAAGGGACAGCAAATGAAGCTTGGTAAATTGACAATTGCGTTTCTCAGTTCGGCACTTTTGACGATAATGCTTTTCAATGTTCCAAATGACGCCCAAGCACGTGATGTCGGCGATCGAGGAGCGCAGAGAGCGCAAGATCGCGTGGATAACAGAGGCGACCGCGTCGACGGGGACCGGATCGACGGCGACGCGCGCGATGCTGTAAAGGACGCGGGCGAGAAGGTCGGCGACGAAGTCCGTGACGAATTGGAAGACGAAGCTGACGAAATTCGCGAAGAGTTGGAAGACGAGGCCGACGACGCTCGTGCTGATTTGGAAAAGGAAATTGATGAGGCTTGTAAGGAGTTGAAGGCGGAAACCGACAAAGAGTGCGATTAAGCCGTTTAAGTGTCTAAATCACTCTTCGCGCCTAGATATTAATATAATTGGTCGACACAGTCGCAGCGAAGGCTTCGTCAAGGGGCTACTCTACGACGACAGATTACCAACCGCTCTGAACTCCAACCAGACGTCGAAGGCAGCGCAGCGTCGAACCCACCAACGCTGCGTCGACCGGAATTCGCGGCTCATTGCGGATATTTTCCACGGTGAAGGTGCCGCGTTGCAGTATTCCCAAAACGGATCTTGGTTGGCTGCAGAAAAAATACTGGGGTACGCTCAGATATCTCAAATTATGAATGTTCAGACGCAAGTTATTCACGTCTTTCAGACCACCCCCTTCTGAATGAAGTTGGCGCTTCGCCGTAGCGTTTCTTGAAACGTGCTGTAAGTTGCGTCGCACTGCTAAAGCCGGTGGCTGCCGCGATTTCCGCGACCGCCATCTCGGTTTCGCTGAGCAATGCGTAGGCCCTCGAAACGCGCAGTTCTATATAAAACTGGACAGGCGAAGTTTCGACGTACTTTTGGAAGAGACGCTCTAATTGGCGACGAGATATCTGCACGGCTTCTGCTATTTCAGAGATATCTAAAGGCTCTTCTAGGTTTTCTTGCATGATCTGCATCGCGTTGATCAGGTACTGGTTGCGACTACCCAAAGCTACCGAAAAGGCTGATTTCTGGAGCGTTTTACTATTGTTGGACCGAAAGTGAATGCACATGTCCGAAACGATGACCGCCAGGTCATTTCCGAAATCGGATTCGATCATGTCCAACATCATGTCGGTTGCGGCAATTCCTCCGCCACATGTCATAAGCTCATTGTCGATCTCATACAGGTTTGACGATGGCTCCAAACCATCAAAGTGTTCGATGAAAGCAGGGTGGTTTTCCCAATGCAATGTGAACCTTTTGCCTGACAGAACTCCTGCCTTGGCAAGGGCGAAAGCCCCTGTGCAAATACCACCCAGATTACACCCAAAGGTTCTTTGGCGGCGGATCCACGACAGGACCTTTGGGTTCGTACTTTCTGCCGGTTCAATTCCCGAGCAAACAAACAGCCGCGAAGATCGCGGTAGATTGTGCAACGCAAAATCCGGCGTGATTCCAACACCATTCGAACAAGAGACCGGATTTCCATCTTCAGTAATGAGAAACCATTTATACAGTTCTTTGTTTGTAACCTGATTAGCGATCCTCAGAGGTTCCACTGCGGCGCTAAAAGCCAGCATGGTCAGCTTTGGCAGCAGTAGAAAATAGATTTCCTTGGCCGGTCCATCGTAGCCTATGCGATAGCTGGCCGCGCCCTTTGGAACAAAGTTTCTCGGGTCCATATTCTCTCCTCCCAGTATCGACCAAGGCGGATGAAGGGCACCAACACCTCCTTTGGTGTTGGTGCAGAAAGATTACGCACTCATCTGTGCAACAGGTTCGCCGCTTTCCTCCCAGGAGCGGACTTCTTTTTCGCTTGCTTTAGGCGAAAAAAGCCCTGTCATGGCATAGAAGATACCGATGACCGGTGACAGCCAGCAAGCGAATGCAAGCGGAATATACAACAGGTTTTCGAAGTTGCCGTCTGCGATACCCAAACCAAGCGCCGTGATGACAAACGCACCACCTGCATTCCACGGGATTAGAGGGGACACCAGTGTTCCGCCTTCCTCGACCGCCCGGGACAGGTTCAGTGGGGAATAGCCCATCGCGCGATAGACCGGTGCATACATCCGTCCAGGCAGTGCAATTGACAGATAGGGGTCACCTGCAACGGTGTTGGTCGCCACAGATGTTAGGATGGCCGAGGTTTGAATGCCGGCAAACGTTTTCACCTTCGAGATGACAACTTTGATGATCGCCTGAAGGCAACCGACGCGTTCAAGCGCTCCACCAAACCCCAAAGCCAGCAGCACCAGTGAAATCGTCCACATCATCGACTGAATACCTCCGCGGTTCAGCAGGGGATCGATCTCCGGAACCCCAGTATCGATCGAATAGCCGCTATTGGCAAAGGTGAACGTCTCATGCAATCCAGCTCCCTGACAGAAGATAGCCATGATGCCGCCCGCAACGGCGCCTGCAAACAGTGACGGGATCGGAGGTTGTTTCATGACTGCCAGCACAATGACCAGAACGGCTGGAAACAGCATGATCGGCGAAATCCAGAACGCGTCATCCAGTGCCGTCGTGATTGCATGAATGCGGTCAAACGATACCTCGGACGTGTCGATCATAGTGAAGCCAACGACAAAATAAATCACCAGCGCAATCAGCATCGAAGGAACGGTGGTTGGAAGCATATTCCGAATGTGATCGAACAGATTGGTTCCTGTCACGGCTGGTGCCAAGTTCGTCGTGTCCGATAGAGGTGAGATCTTGTCTCCAAAGAATGCTCCGGAGACGACTGCTCCCGCTGTCCAATACATTGGAATTCCGAACCCCGCACCGATCCCCATCAGCGCTAAACCGACAGTTCCTGTCGTTCCCCACGAAGTGCCCAACGAAACGGAGACAATGGAGCAAAGGACCATTCCAGCGGCGAGGAAAAGTTCAGGCGACAAAATCTTGAGACCATAGTAGATCAGCGTTGGCACAGTTCCGCTTGCGATCCACACGCCGATGATCATTCCCACTGTGATCAGAATCGAAACGGAAGGCAGTGAGATATTGATAACGTGGAAAACGCCCTCTTCGATACTGGGCCATTTGTGACCCAACATGAGGCCAACAATGCCGGTGATCGCGATCCCGAATGCCAACGGGATATGCGGGGTAAAGTCACCGAAATAGAATAGTTGCAACCCAAGCACACACAGGGTCAGCACTATTGGCGCGAGCGCCAGCAGCAAGCCGGGCTGCCGTATGTTATCTTCATTCCCAGGCATATGGGTCTCCTCCTTCAGATTGGTTCAGAACCTTGTTGATCTGCGGAAGAAACCAAGTTTGGCGATGTGAGGCTGTCGGTCAGAGCGTACATCTTGTTAGAATTTGCGACATTCGGGCGGCGGATTTCAGCGTCTTCGAATGAACTGAAGACTGACCATTGCGATCACGCCAAACAAATCGCCTGCGTTTGAGCCATCTTACCTCCTCTATTGGAGCACCTACAAATTTTGCTCAAGTTTGAGTGGTTGTGTTGGTCAAGGCCCATACCAGTAATTGACCGTCGGCAAACGATGCTGCGACACGGCTCGTCGAACCTGCCGTTCACAGCAATGCGAAAATCTACGACAGTTGGAAACGCGTTCTGCGGAAAAAGCTGCATTTCATGCCGATGCTGTCAATCTCAGCAAACGCCCCATTCCCGGACGTTGACCGCCACTTTCAGCAATGGAACGAAGCCTAATTTGGCATCCAAATTCGCTTGAATTGCGACGTCTTCTGCTCCCTTAGCTTTGGTTATTTACTAGGAAGCAACTGACATTTCTCTCTTCCGCTGCGCGTCCCTGATCAAAGCCGCGAGCCGATAGAAGCCATGAGCCATCTTGGTGTAGGGCATTAGCAGGAAGAACGTCAGAACCGATCCAAGGTGGATGGCAAGCAACGCAGGCATCAGAGACGTTGAACCAAGGGCATAAAGGACTAGCCCGCTCAGGCCGACAAATCCGAGCAACAGTATGAAACCGATGTCACCACCCCAAGCAGACCGGTCGCCAAGCTCTCGATCAGATTTTTGCTTGAGCAGAACCATAGCTCCGCATCCCACTGTCAGCAGGATACCTCCGGAAACGCCGAAGAGTTTTGGCAGGGACCAGAACCCGTAAGGCGCGTGTAACCCGAACCCGTAGTGCATAACCGTCGCCACCGAGGTCGACGCAAAGCACAGCAGGAAACCATACATGATAGCGTGGTGAATGTGACGGCGCCCCTGGCTGAACCGATCTTCATCTTCAAAGTTACATCCCTCACCATGCCCGGCAGCCAGATCCTGCATCTTGCCGGCACGCTTGAAGGCAGCCATCAAGTCAGACATTTGGAGTGGTTTGCCGCCAACTTCCGCCCAATAGCGCCTTAGGCTGATAGCCACGCTGAAGAGCGGCAACAGGAATGCCGGCGCAAAGATTGCGACCATCGCATTGTGGGACAGGACAGCATAGAACCCCTCTCCTCCGCTTGATCCAATGGCGCGAATTGCCCAGAACAACAGGGCAAATCCAATTACCAGTGCCAAGGCAATAGCCCCGCCGTGAGTGTGAAACCGGCGCGCCAGAGGCTGCGGCCAGGCGAAGCTTTCCCAGCTGTCCCGCCGCACTTCGGCCAGAGCTTTCGGCAGGTTCAGGTCAAACTCGTGCGGAGCTGTGTACTGACAGGCATAGTAGCAGCCTCTGCAGTTGTGGCAGAGGTTGGCGAGTTGCGTGATGTCTCCATCGGAAAACGCGCGTTCTGCATGCAGGGATGGAAAGACTGAGCAGTAGCCCTCGCAATACCGGCAGGCATTGCAAATCTCGGCCTGACGGCGGGCTTCTTGAATTAGTTCAGTTTGCATAAGCGGCGGCCTCACGTCCTGCGATGCGTCCAAAAACGGTTCCGATAGTCATGCCGAACCCGGCCAAGTAACCTTGCCCCAAGATCGACCCGGCCATGGTTTCGCCAGCGGCCCAAAGGTTTTTGATCTTGCCGCTGGACGTCGAGCACTGCGCTGTGTCGTCGACCTTCAGACCCAGATAGGTGAAGGTCACGCCGGTGCGCAGCGAGTAGCCATAAAAGGGCGGCTCGGTGATCGGACGAGCCCAGTTCGTCTTGGGCGGCGTCAGACCCGAGGTCGTGACACCGTCCAACTCGGTCGGATGAAATCCACCGGTATCACCGCATGCTTCGTTGAATTCAGCAACGGTTGCTTTCAACTTGTCGGCAGGCAGATCCATCATTCCGGCCAGTTCTTCCAAGGTGTCCGCCTTTAGCGGTGGAAAGACCGAGGGCATAAACAGGTTCAGCGACTTCGCATCGATGATCACATAGCCAACTTGATCCGGCTGGGCCGCAACAAGACGCCCCCAGATCGCATAGCGCTTGGGCCATACGTCTTCGCCCTCGTCATAAAACCGCTCGGCATTCTTGTTCACGACAATTGAAAACGGCACGCAGTCCAGGCGGGTGACGATACCGCCGTCAAACTTCGGCGCGCGCCCGTCAATTGCGACGGCGTGGCACTGGGTCGGATCGCCGACGCTGTCCACACCCTGATCCAGCAAATCAGACAGAACCACGCCACGGTTATAGGGTGTGCCCCGGATCAAGAAATTCTTGGCAGGTTCACCCCATGCACGGGTCAGCCAATCGGTGTCGGCCTGAAACCCACCCGAGGCAACGATGACCGCCTTGGGCGTGATGCGATGAGACTGGCCTTCATAGGTGTAGTCGACCCACTCGATCCGATCACCTTTCAACTCCAGATGCGTGACAGAAGCTTCGTACAGAACATCGACACCCAAACCAGCAGCAGTTCGGTAATAGGCGTTTACCAGAGACTTCCCGCCCCCCATAAAAAAGGCGTTGGTCCGCGCCAGCGACAATGTCCCGGACAGAGAGGGTTGGAACCGCACCCCGTGTTCTTCCATCCATGGCAGGCATTCCTCGGAGGTTCGGATCGCGAGGCGAGCAAGATGTTCGTCGGTTTTGCCGCCAGTGACCTTGAGCAGATCTTCAAGATACTCATCTTCACTGTATTCTTCGATCAGCGGGCCGAGAGGAGCGCCATGCATACAACGAAAATTGCGAGTATGGCGGGAGTTACCACCACGATAGGGTTTTGGCGCCGTCTCGAGGATCAGAACACGGGCGCCTGCCTCGGCAGCGGTCATCGCGGCGCAAAGGGCTGCGTTCCCACCGCCGATCACAGCGATATCATAAGCTTCCTTTTGGGTGGCCATAACCTGTCTACCTATTGATTTTAGTCGGTTGTCCGGTCGCGCTCTTGCAACGCCCGAATACGCATCCGTTGTGCGGCCTGAATATGCGCACGCATTTCTGTTTCAGCCGCTGCGCCATCGCGGGCCTTTAAGGCAGCCATGACGCGCTTATGCTCTGCCACTGCCGTCTCGGCCCGATCACCGTCCAGCAATTGCGACGGCCCAAGGATCAACAGCGCTTTTTGCAAAGACAACATAGACTTGGCAAGAAACCGGTTCTTTGCTGCGTCCAAAAGTGTGGCGTGGAAAATCCGGTTGATCCGAGCCGCTTCCGAACCGGTGCCAGACTCAGCCAAGCGATCATTCAAAACGCTCAGCTCGTCTAACTCGACATCCGACGCAGCACGAGCAGCTAGACGGGCGGCAGTTCCCTCGAGCACCGCGCGCATTTCATAGAGTTCCATTACTTCGGCGTAATCAAGGCTGCGGACGGTTGCGCCCTGCCGGGGCACATGAGTGACTAGCCCGTCGGCCTCTAACTGCCGGATAGCCTCGCGCACGGGAGTACGGCTGACGCCTAGTCGTTCCGACAGCTCAATCTCCCGCAGGCGTTCGCCAGGCAGAAGTGTGCCATCCCGAATCTCATCCAGCAGGCGTTGATACGCTGAATTGCCTTGTGGACCAGGCTGTAAGGGGTCGTCTTGAATGGTCATCGAACGCTCTCTTGTCTTCTTGCGTCCAGTTGTATACATTTGGATACACAGCGAGTCAATATAGTCGGAAGCCGCGCCTTGCCTGCCCAAAACAAAACACCTTCTCTCCTGACAAAGCGGGCCGTAACACTGGTCCTTGCACTACTGGGCACCGGAGTATTTTGGTCGTTGAACCTGCCGCTGCCCTTTCTTTTCGGCCCGATGAGCGCGTGTCTGATCGCTGCCCTGGCGCATGCCCCTATGGAAGGTTTTGGTCAGGTCTCGGTTGCAGCGCGCACCATACTCGGCGTTGCAGTTGGGGCTTCGATTACCCCTGCCCTTTTCGCCGAGCTGCCGAAAATGGCCGCGTCTATTGCACTGGTCCCGTTCTTCATCCTGCTGATCGCACTGGTGGGCGTGCCCTTCTTTCGCAAGATCTGGGGGTTTGACACCACGACCGCCTTCTACGCCGCCATGCCGGGCGGATTGCAGGACATGATCATCTTTGGAGCCGAAGCAGGCGCCAATCCACGAACGCTGTCTTTGATCCACGGTACGCGCGTGCTCATTATCGTTACTCTGGCCCCGCTGTTTCTAACGGTGTTTTACGATGCCCAACTCACCAATCCGATCGGAGAGCCTGCGCGCGAGCTCCCAATACATGAGCTGGCGCTGATGGTGCTGGCCGCCCTTATAGGCTGGAAAGGCGGTGAGCGGATTGGCCTATTCGGGGCATCCATCCTCGGCCCTATGATCCTGACAGCAGCCTTGTCACTAGGGGATTTCATTCACACCCGACCACCGCGCGAGGCCATCCTTGCAGCGCAGTTCTTCATCGGTTGCGGGATAGGCGTGAAGTTCGTGGGCGTCACTTGGGTCGAACTCCGCCGGGTGGTTGCAGCAGGCTTCGCCTATGTCATTGTCCTTGCGATCCTCGCGGCCGCCTTCACTGCTGTTGTCACCACGTTGGGCTTCGGTCAACCGGTCGAGGCTTTCTTGGCCTTTGCCCCCGGCGGACAGGCTGAGATGACAGTGCTAGCTATCGTTTCGGGCGCGGATCTGGGCTTTGTGATCACGCACCATCTGACAAGGATCGTGCTGGTGATCATCGGTGCGCCCATAGCGGCAAATCTTATCCTGCGCTGGTCCAAACCTCGGGGTTGATCATGTGAATGGGAGCGCCTTCAGCATAGGCGTTCACCTGATCGAAAATGTCTGCGAATTGCAGGTCGAATTCGTCCTCGGTCACAAAGCCGATATGCGGGGTCGCGATCAGGTTTGGGTGCGATAGCAACGGGTCATTCGGGTCGGTGAGTGGCTCTGTATCGAAGACATCAATGGCGGCCTTGCCCGGGCGACCGGCGTTCAGCGCGTACAACAAAGCACCCGGAGCGATCAGCCCGGCCCGGGAGGTGTTCACAAACAACGCTCGCGGTTGCATCTGCGAGAAATCTGACGCTGTGATGATGCCGTTTGTGTTTGGCTTCAGACGAACATGGACAGACACAACATCACTATTGGCAAAGAACGCTTCGCGGCTTGCTGCGACCTGCACGCCGTCTGCCTGCGCCCGTGCCCGGCCTTCGTCCGAGGACCACCAGACCACATTCATGCCGAAAGCCTCGGCATAGCCGGCAACGGCACGGGCGATGCGACCATATCCATAGAGCCCCAGCTGCCGCCCCCTCAGGGTCTTGCCAACCCCGGCCTGCCAATGCCCGGCTTTGACCGAGGCCATCTGCGCAGGCAAATCGCGCATCCCAGCCATGATCAGCGCCCATGTCAGTTCAGCTGCGGCATATGAGGGTGTGCCGCCGTGCATGTTCGAACACAGCAGCACTCCGCTATCCGAACATGCCGACACATCGACATGCGGGTATACGCTGCGTTGACTGATCAATTTCAGGTTTGGGAGTTTTTGAACCAATTCGCGGGTGACCTTGGTACGTTCTCGAAACAACACCAGTGCCTCAGCCTCCTGCAAGCGTTCAGCCAATTCGCTGGTATCTTCGACATGGTCTGTCCAGACCTTTACGTCATGGCGAGATAGCTTTTCAAAACAGGGCAGGCCCTGCAGTGTATCAAACCAATCATCCAGAATGTGAACTTTCATCGGTTTTCAATACCCTATTCGGTGCTCAGTTTTCTTGGCGTCGGCACAAAATGACGTGTGTCGAGCG
The DNA here is from genome assembly GCF_056538305.1 of Ruegeria sp. BG9. Lineage (NCBI taxonomy): Bacteria > Pseudomonadati > Pseudomonadota > Alphaproteobacteria > Rhodobacterales > Roseobacteraceae > Ruegeria > Ruegeria sp. BG9. Next base: position 110,827 of record NZ_JBQFSY010000005.1, on the reverse strand, counting down.
CTTCTAACGCGTTGCGAACACGTTCGCGTTGATCCAGCAAATGGTTGAATTGCTCATCACATCCGGCAATCGGCGTCGGGTAGTCCGCGATGTCCCTCCGCAGAACCGACTGCGCAAGCCTGAGTTCCTGACGCGCGATACCAAGGCATTCGGAATAGTCATCCATCGGAACATCCCCTTTATGTATACCATAGTATACCTTTTGAGATCCGCCTTTTCAACTGCTGTTCCACACAGATTCCGGTACATAAACATGCCCATCCGCCAATTTGCGCGCTGTTCTCACCAGACCGGCGGCATTCACGTTGAACTCCTCGTCGTTTGAGAAGTCCACCAGAACGTCGATCTTGCCTGAGGCGTGCTCCAACACAACGTCAGCCGGGCTTGAATCCGGGCGATCAAGCAACCCGTCTGCGACGGTTCCGGGCGTCAAAGCGCAAGACGCCATGCACTGCGCACCCGTAACGGCCATTGTTGGGTGGGTTTTCCATGGCATGAAGTACCGAACCGCAAGGGTTCCACCCTCTCTGGCGGGTGCCATCAGGCCGAATTTGGGAGTTACCGATTTCGATACGTCCCCCATACCCATCAGTTCCCCGGCTTCGATCCGCACGGCCTCCATCCGATCAAAGAAAGCACGGTTGGCATCCAGCTCTTCGGCGCTTTCATATCCTGTCAGCCCAAAATCCTCTGCTCGGGCTATCGCCATCGGCATAGCGACATCCATGCACGTCAGCTCGATCCCCTGTACTGTATCGCGCAAATTTCCAGTTGGCAGAAATGCACCTGTTGCTGAGCCCACAACGCCCATGAAACTCAGTTTCACCGGTGCAGAATGGCCGGGAACTCCGGCGATTTCCGCGTCACCCTCATAGACCAACTCACCTCCTGGGGTCTGCACATTGGCAACGACGCGGGCGCCTGTATTGACGGCGCGAATGCGGATTTCGGTCTCATCGCCCTTGGGCTGAAACAATCCCATTTCGATCGCAGCTGGACCAACTCCTGAGAGAATGTTTCCGCAGGTGGGTTTGAAATCGACCAGCTTTTCTTCAACAGAAACTTGCGCGAAGAAGTAGTCGATATCGGCCCAGTCGTCCTCGCTGGCAGACAGCATCGCCACTTTGGTCGTCACCGCGTTGCCGCCACCGATCCCGTCGATATTGAGCGCTTGCCCAGCCCCAAGGGCAGCAACCAGCACATCAGCCAACTTATCCCTATCTTCAGGCAGATCAGAGCGTCGAAAATAAGGCCCTCGGGAAGTACCGCCGCGCATGAAAACATATGGGATTGCTGTCTGGGTCATTGCGAACCCTCCTTTACAAACCGTTGAAATTTCTGATTTCAGTGCTGCCCGGTTGCCAGATAGGCAGGCCGGGCAGACATTGAGCGCCTACTTGAGCGGCCATGGCAGGTTCACCATGTCTTGCAGCAGACCCGGCGGGAAATCCCGGTTCAAAGCGCCAGCCATGAAGCACATGAAACCGATGCCGCAGGCCGTTAGGAGCAGCGTCATCTGCCAGCTGGACCCGGCGCGAATGCGGAAGAATGCGATCAGGAACCCGATCAGGGCGAGGATGAACCCAACAACCCAAGTGGCCGCGATCAGACCTGCAAACCACGCGAGCGTTGACCAAAGTCCGTGCGGCGCGCTTGCATCCTCACCGGCGAGTTCCTTGTCAGCAAAGATCGCGTCACCCTCGGGCCGCCGCATCATCTGGATTAGCAGGATGACGCAGCAGAACAGCGACACGCTACCGATCACAAGCGGGATGATCTTGTCAGTCATGTTGTAGTCAGGGATCATGTTGGCATTGATCAACGCCACGATCAGATAGGCCATGATCACCAGCAGGAAGATCAGCGGCGCGCGCTTGCTGCCGGATTTAACCTCACCCTCGGCCATGATCATCTTGGCTTGACGAATGCCAAGTATAACCGAAACCACGGTGACCACGATCAGGACGATGACGATTGGGCTGAAGACGTACTCCATTCCTTCGCCAAAGCTTTTGCGGAAGCGGAAAGAGGCAATCTGGAACGCCTGGTTGGTGAACTTCTCAACCGGGTTGGACAACACGAATCCAATCAGGAAGGCCGGGCGTGACCAGTCGAAACGGCGCAGGAAGATGCCGATCAGGCCGATGACAAACAGGGCCAGAAGGTCTTCGAAATTCTGACCGGATTGGAATGCCGCAAAGCTGATCAGCATGAACAGAAACGGCGCCAGATAGGTGAAGCGGATCGTCGTTAGTTTGGCGATGCCACCCGAGGCAGCGATACACAGGATGGTGCCCACCACGTTGGCAAGTGCCAACAACCAGACAATCGAATAGGTGATGTCGAGATTATCCTTGAGCATGCTCGGACCAACCTCGATATCGCCGGATCCCAACAGCGCAACTGCGCCGATAAAGATCGCCATCGAACCCGAACCGGGGATGCCAAACAGCAGCGTCGGGACCAGCCCCCCGCCCTCCTTGGCGTTGTTCGAGCTTTCCGGTCCGATGACGCCACGCACTTCGCCCTTGCCGAAGTTGCTTTTGTCTTTGGTCGATTGAACAGAGTGGCCATAAGCGATCCAGTCAACAACCGAACCCCCAAGGCCGGGAATGACACCGACAACCACGCCAATAATTGAACAGCGGACCGACAGCCAAATGTTCGCAGCCCAGTCTTTGACGCCATCAAACCAACCCGCTCCCAGCGAAGCGCCCTTTGCAATGGATCGGTCTTGACGCAGCAGCGAGACGATTTCCGGCACCGCAAAGATACCCAAGCCGACGATGACCAATTTCAGACCGTCGGTCAGGTAAGGAATGTCATAAGTGGCCATACGAAGTGAGCCGCCTGCATCCGCCTCGCCAATCGTGCCAACCATCAGGCCCAGCCCAGCGGCGGCAACGCCTTTTAGCGGGATACGTCCGGCGAGAATGGCGACCATGGAAAGACCAAGTATAGTGATCATCAGCATCTCGGGCAGGCCGAATGCCAGAACGATTGGCCGCGCGATCAGGATGAACATGGTCAGAAAAGTCGCGCCGACCAAACCGCCAAACAGCGATGACGCAAAGGCCGCTGACAATGCCCGCGCGGCCTCGCCCTTTTTCGCCATCGGGAAGCCATCCAGCACCGTCGCCTGTGAGGCGGAACTGCCGGGGATGCCCATAAGAACCGACGCAAAGGTGTCAGAGGTCGGAACAACGGCAACCATCCCGATCATCAACGCCAACCCGAGGATAGGGTCCATGCCGAACATAAAAGGCAGCAGCAAGGACAGACCAGCAATACCGCCAAGCCCAGGGAAAACACCTACGGCCAGTCCCATGACGACACCGAGAATAAGATAACCCAGAACAATAGGTTGCAGGATCAGACCCCACGCATCACTGAGCGCAGGAAGAGCTGTGGCGAAAACCTCCATAGCGGCCGCCTTTCATAAACTGTCTTGTGTTTGGAAAAGCGCGCGCCCGACATTGGGGCACGCGCGGTGGTGTCTGGGCTTAGTTCAGCTCGACACCATAGGCTTCTTTGAGCCAGTTCAAAACGTAAGCTTTGGCGTTGTCGTCGACATTTGTCGCGGTTTGCAGCGCCGCCTTAGAGCCGTCACCGACGAACACCGGATACTTGCCCACGCGCTTCGAGGAGATTTCGGCAAAGTCGCCGCGCTCGGTTACTGCCTGGAATGCGGTGGTGTATGCGTCGACCACTTCCTGAGGTGTATCGCCCGGCAGGAAGGCTAGCTTCTGCACCGGGAAACCGGCTACAAAGAACGCTTTCCACGCATCCCACGCCTCACCGCTGGTTTCACAGCCATCGGTGGCTTCGCAAACTTCCTTGAACGTCGGGATGTCCGGGAAGGTCGGGTCACGGACGATATTGCCATCTGCATCCAGAGCACCCCAGGTCATCATCGGCACAGCCTGACCGGATTCAACCAGCGGGGCCGAACCACCCAGGTAACCGGACGAGGTCTGATAATCGATGTTGGCTTCGCCGCGCTCGAACATCAGACGACCATCGCCACGGCCTTTGATGCCAAAGACAGGCTCGACATTCATACCCAGCATTTGCCACGCCAGCAGCGGCACAAGGTCAAGACGTGTCGCGCCCTGCGAACCGTAGATGAAGTTGGTGTCTTTCAGCGCATTAGCGGAGCCATCAAACTTGGCGCCATCCTCGGCGTTCAGATAGGCAACACCACCAGTGCCCGACGCCATAACCGGGATCCAGTCGTTGTATTCATAGCGCACGCGTGGATCGCTCAGCAGATAGGGGAATTGAGTTGAACCGGAGGTGCCAAACAGCAGCGTTCCGTCATCATGGCTCTGCTCTTGGAACCAGTTTGCGCCTTTGGTCGATCCGGCACCGGGCATGAATTTCACAACAACAGTCGGCTGACCTGGCAGTGCTTCGGAAAGAAGCGGCGCAAAGAAGTTGGCCCATTTGGCAGACCCGCCTGTTTCCGAGAACGGGATAACCCATTCAACTGTCTTGCCCGAGAAATCAACCTCGGCAGCGGCAGGTGCGGCGATACCGGCGGCGGCGATCAGCCCCACGACGGCGCGACGGGTGAAGTTGGAAATGGTCATTGGTTCCTCCCTGTTGACCAGACAACCACGCTAGCGCCCTCTGCGCCACCGTGATCGCAAATAGAACTGTGGGGTTGATTCCCCCTCCCATCTGGCAATCATGGAGCGCCAACCTTGCGCGAAACTTGCAGGAGACTCGATGCGGATCGTCATCGTAGAAGACAACGAGACCCTCGCCAACGCTGTTGCTTATCGTCTGCGTGACCGCGGTCATGCGGCAGAAGTGCTTACGGATGGCGACGAGGCTAACTTGTATCTTGCGCAAGAGGGTGCCGACTTGGTTGTTCTGGATATCAATTTGCCCGGGCAGTCAGGACTGGAGATCCTGAAATCTCTTCGCAATCGTGGTGACGGCGTACCAGTGATCTTGCTTACGGCACGTGCCGAAACAAGCGACCGGGTTTCGGGGTTGGATATGGGCGCCGATGATTACCTGGTTAAGCCGTTCGAGATGGACGAGTTGGAAGCACGCATCCGGGCGCTTTCTCGACGCAAAGATCTCGACTACGGCGCAAAGGAGAGCATTGGTGGTATGGAATTCGACCGCGCTGCCCGTCAGGTGAGTGTGCAGGGCGAAGTTATGGATATTCCGCGGCGGGAAATCGCGGTGCTTGAATGCCTGTTAGAGCGCAGGGGTAGAATTGTTCCCAAAAGCCAACTTACAGATTACGTCTATGGCGTGGGTGCCGATGTCGAGGCCTCGGCCGTTGAGCCTCATGTGTCTCGGCTGAGAAAACGTCTTCAAGATCTCGGTATTAGAATTAAGACAGCTCGTGGTCTGGGATATCTGCTTGAGGTGCAGAAGTGATCAATCACGGCTCGCTCAGGTTAAGACTTTTCATTCTTATCCTAACCCCCTTGGTGCTAATTGCCGCTCTGCTTGGTCTTTGGCGTTTTATGATTGCGCAGAAAACGGCTCAGGAATTGTTCGACGACAGCCTGCTATCTGCTGGCCTCGCAATATCGCGAGATGTTGCGATTTCGGGGGGTGACGCGCTGTCACCAACGACACGCAGCATGATCCGGGACGCGTCGGGCGGAGAGATTTTTTACCACGTAACGGGCCCCGGCGGCATCTATGTGACTGGTTATGCCTATCCGCCGGCAGCCACCAACCCGTCTGCTCAAGAGGTGTACAAGCCGCAGTTTTTCGAAGCGCTCTACCGCCAAGAACCAGTTCGCGTTCTCAAGATGACGGAACGCGTGACCATAGAAAATCTAATCGGAGATGCGACAGTTACGGTTTGGCAACGTACGGCGGATCGCAACGCTTTCGCGAATGAACTGTCAATCCGCGCAGGAATTCTTATGGGAATTCTGCTGGCCACTCTCGCAATTGTGGTATGGTTCGGAGTCGCGCGTGGTCTGAGGCCCTTGTTGGATTTGCAGGACGCTATTGACTTGCGTTCACCAGATGACCTCAGTGAGATCAAGCGCCCCGTCCCGATCGAAGTGCAAGGTGTTGTCAGAACCTTGAACCGGCTTTTTGGACAGGTGGAAAACAGTATCAACGCCCATCAAGTGTTTATTTCCGAAGCTGCACATCAGCTGCGGAATCCAGCGGCCGCCGTGCAATCGATGGCCGAAGCGCTGCAGGACGCAAAAACGGATGACGACCGAGAAAAACGCATCTCAGAACTTGTTGCGGCAGCAAAAAACTCAGCAACAGTTGCTGAACAGCTGTTGTCACTTGAGAGGCTTAGGCAGCCGACGCACCAAGACCAAATGGATAAAATTGACTTCCGCTCGGTCGTGGAAGAGGCCTGCGCGGAGATGGGCGTTCACATCCTCGCAAAGGGTATCGAGTTTGATGTCACAATGCATGAGACAGCAGTCACGGTATTCGGCGACCGTATCTTTCTGATTGAGGCTCTAAAGAACCTGTTGGACAACGCAGTCAAACACGGTGGCTCAAAGTTGAGCCAAATCTCAGTTGTGCTGCGGAGTGACGGCAAATACGTCAAGCTAACGGTGGCCGATGATGGTGCTGGCCTGTCGCCCGACCAAAGCGAAGCAGCATTCGGCAGGTTTTCCCAGATAGAGTATTCCGAGGGCAGCGGATTGGGGTTGTCAATCGTCTCGGCAGTGGCGCAGCGCCACGGAGGAATGGTCGAAATCAACCAAGTCGAAAGAGGCGCGAGCATTACCCTTAAGCTCCCCATAGCCCTGTAAGCTGTTTCCAATTCCGCTCGAAACCCGAAACCAGTCAAAATCAAAACGCATATTTGCGATTGCAGCGAAAGTCAGATTTTCGCCCTGAGCGACGAGCGCGGCGCTCAACATCTATGCCTGTGTCGCCCTTGAGCTCAAACTAGGCATCTGATGGAATTGGCTGGTCTATACGAATCGAACGACTGTAAGGCGGGACAAAACGGCTATCTGTTCCAATCCGGAAAGAAAAGTTTCCAGCTATTAGAGCTGGATAATCGCTGATACGATTGAGCGAAGCCATTCTTCTTCGATTGGGTAGTTTATGAAAGTTAATGCGCTTTTGATTTCGGCTCTCTTCGTCAGCAGCTGTATTGCATTATGGGGTGTTGTCGACCCGCACGGCTTGGGTTCCGTCTCCTCAAGAATTGTCACAATCCAGTTCGAAAGCCGAGGCTGGTTCATTATGCTCGAAGCTAGCGCACTTTTGTTGCTGGCAATTTATCTCGCAGTTTCCAAGTACGGCTCTATCCGAATTGGACCGGAAGGTTCAGAGCCCGAGTTTTCGACTACAGCTTGGATTGCAATGCTTTTCGCCGCAGGTATGGGTGTAGGCCTACTGTTTTTTGGCGTATCAGAGCCGCTCACCCACTTTTCGGTAATACGCGATTTTTCTTCCGATCCAGAAGCCGCAAGGCTCGCCATGTTCGTCACCTATTTGAACTGGGGGTTCCACGCCTGGGCCATCTACGGTGTCGTAGCACTGATAGTTGCCTATTTTGCGTTTCGACGTGAGCGCTCGTTGCTGCTAAGCGCTCCGTTGCTGGACGTGTACGGCGAGAAAACTTGGACCCGCGGATTGGCTTGGCTGTTCGATTTCTTATCCGTCGTCGCCATAGCCGTTGGCCTAGCGGGTTCGTTGGCCATGGGTGTGTTTCAAATTCAAACAGGACTGGCAGGAGTTCTTGGAATTCCAAATTCTCCTTATCTGACAGCAATTATTTTTGCCGCCATGTGCGTTGCTTTCCTTATTCCTCTGAGACGTGATCTGGGAGAAGGAATGTCAAAACTGTCAAATTTGGCCATGGCGATCGCGATCAGTCTTTTGGTTTTTCTACTTGTCGCCGGTCCCACGTCTTTTGTGATGAATTCGATCGTCTCGGGTTTTGGACGTTATGTTTACAACGTCATACCTGCCGGTTTTTCGACAACAGAATTTTTTGATCAGAGCATTTCCACCTGGTTTCAAGACTGGACGCTGAACTACATGATCTGGTGGCTTGCGTGGTCTCCATTTGTCGGCATTTTCATTGCACGCATTTCGCGCGGGCGCACAATACGCGAGTTTCTGGCAGGGGTCATAATTGCGCCCACTCTTTTTTCGATTTTCTGGTTTGGAGTGCTCGGCGGTGTAGGTTTTTTTGATGTTTTGGATGGCAGTGGTCATCTTCTTGAGGTCAACGAAAAGAGCCTTGATGCGACGACATTCGCGCTCCTGCAACAGTTTCCATTGAAGTTTATCACGCAGATCGCAACGATCACGGCCGCTTTCCTCTTTGTTGTAACGAGCGTTGTGAGCGCAGGCTTCACACTTGCAATGATTGGAACAGGCGGAGACGAAAACCCCTCGCCGAGCGTTCGAACCGTCTGGGGAGTGGTGCTCGGCGCACTAGGGCTAGCCATGATCCTTGTAAACGATGTTTCACTTGTCAGATCCATTATCGCACTCTCGGCCATTGCGTTTGTGTTCATCGTACCAATTCTTGTGGTCTGTCTCCTCAAGTCGCTCTCAAAGGAGGCCACCAAATGACGGGTTCGATCGTCGATACGGTTTTGAACGTATCTGTTTTTGTGTACATTGGTTTTTTGATCTGGCTCGCGCTTCATCGCGTTTAGACATTTATGTCTGAAGCGACATTAGTGTTGAGCCGATGCTCTAAGGAACTGACTGTTTGGGCCTCTTAGCAGACATTTAGAGCACTATGTCGATTGTTGAGGCTTTCTTAGCTAGCTCAATGGCGGCAGTGCGGACGAAGCGGCCATCGCACTCTTTCGATTTTCTGGGTTGTGCTTTTGATCCGAACAAGTGTCTCATCGACGTTTAATGTGTTCATTGGAACTTAGCCGTGTTCGACGCGCCGACATACCTCGCGATAACATCGATTGCAGTCATCGGAACTGTTCACGTCTTCTGCGTGTCTTTTTACCAGAGATTCCCCGCCCTAGCAGGCTGGCTCTCTGATTTTTCATCGGGGATCGGACTTGGCTATGCTTTCCTTTTCTTACTGCCAAAAATTGGTGAATTGTCAGCCAATTTAGCTGCAAGCGGCAAATGGGAAAACTCGCTTTTCGGTTACTCGCTGCTCGGATTTCTCATTTACTACTTGCTGGAAGCCAGTCGCGACACGAGGGCCGATAACAGGTTGTCGCTTGGCTTGGACACAGTGGCACTTGGAACCTATAACTGCTTGCTTGCCGTTACCGTCATGCAAACGACGGGAACTTCACCTGAGCTGTACGCTGTTGGAACGTTGGCCTATTCATTGCATTTGTTTGGGGTGAATATCTTTCTCTACAAGACCCACCCCGGACACATGTCTGGATGGCTACGCGCATACTTTGTCGCGTCGCTTGCAGTCGGCATATTGATCGGTCTCAACGCAGACAAAAGTAGCATGATCTATTCAATTGCGACTGGGTTAACAGGAGGTGTGATAATTGCCCTGTCTCTTCGGGTTAAACTACCCAGCCTTTCGGCAGTGAATACAAAAGCTCTGTTGATTGGTGTCGTGTTTGCTGCGGTCGCAGTCGAGGTCACCCGATACTGATCCAAGGACACTGGATGTATTGGGGGGTGCCATAAGGTTGAGGCGCTCGTTGATTTTCGGCCTTTTGCCAACGGATCCACAAACTCTAGGGCTAACTCAACGTTATTTTCGATAGCTGCTGCAATCAAGATAGTAGGTGCATCCCCTGCCCAACGGTGACGGCTTTGGGCTCGAAGCCGTCATTTGGTCAACCGCAACATAGACCGACCATGTCGCTAACGGTCCCAGCAAGGACGTCCCAAACCGGACATTGAACAATTGTCATGTATTCTGAGACGCAGCTGATTGATGCAGGCCATGGCCGCACCGGCAAACCGCGCTCCCAAATCATCCCATGTGGCTCAAACCTGTCCTGGAAGCCATAGAACGATTGTAGGGAAAGCAACGAGCATTGCGATGGTCGCAGCGTCCGCCAGAAAGAAAGGCGTTACACCTTTGAAGACATCCTGAACGCTTAGGTCATCACGCACGCCAGCAACTACAAAGCAATTCAGCCCGATAGGCGGGGTGATCAGGCAAAACTCGGCCATTTTGACAACCAGAATTCCAAACCAAATGGCACACATGGGCCCGGACATGCCGAAGGTGCTCTCGGCTGCACTTACTGCCTCACCACCGTTCAGAGCCATGACAGCAGGGTACACGACCGGCAGCGTCAGCAGCAGCATCCCAATCGCATCCATGAACATACCCAGCACTGCGTAAGCCAGAAGAATACAGATCAGGATCAGCATCGGAGACATTTCTAGCGAGGTGATCCAGTCGGAGAATGCACTTGGTAATTCGGCAAAACCAAGAAACCGAACGTAAACCAAAACGCCCCAGATGATCGTGAAAATCATGACGCTCAGCTTGGCGGTTTCTAAAAGCGCGTCTTTGAGTTCGGCCCATCGCATGCCCCGATACAGCGCCATCAGGAACACGACAAATGCTCCAATTGCGCCGCCTTCGGTTGGCGTACCCCAGGCATCGCCGCCGAAGGGGTTGTAGACAAAGAAAATGATGGTGACGACGACAATCACGATGGGCAGTGCGGGCGGCAACGAGAGGAAACGTTCTTTCCAAGTAAATCCGGTCACTGCGGGACCAAATCCTTTGATCACGACGGCCATGCCGATGATCAGCAAGCCATAAATCACAGCCGAGAACATGCCAGGGATGAATCCGGCCAACAGCAGTTTGCCCACGTCCTGTTCAACGATAATCGCGTAAATGACCAGAATGGCCGAAGGCGGGATGAGCGAGGCAAGTGTACCGCCTGCAGCGACGACACCTGCAGCGAAACGCTTGTCGTAGCCGATCTTCAGCATCTCGGGGATGGCGATACGGGCGAACACAGCGGAAGTGGCGACCGAGGCCCCGGATACCGCCGCAAACCCAGCGGTTGCAAAAACGGTCGAAACCGCCAGACCGCCGGGGACCCACGCCAGCCAACGCTTTGCGGCTTCGAACAAGGCTTTGGTTAGCCCCGCATAGTAAGCGAGGTAGCCAATCAGAATGAACGTCGGGATAAGGCTCAACGCCTGGCTTGAAATTTTGGAGTGCGGCACCTGCCCCGCTGTTTTGACGGCCACAGTCACAGCCTTACCGAACCGCGCTGGGTCATACCCAAACTTGGCCCAGAAGATCCAGATCAGACCAACCATGCCAGCTGTAGCGGCGGCGAAGGCCACGCGCATCCCCAACACCACAAGAACAAGCATACCGCCCGATACGATCAGACCAATATCAATAGGTTCCATCAGATTTAACCTCAGTTGTCGTGGCCCGAGACGTGCTCGGCTTCCATTGCAGCTTGAGTGGCTGCATCGGCTATCAACGGGACGGCAATTGGTGCCTGATCGGGGTGCCGGATCGCACGACCGTAGGCCCAGAGTTGCAGAACAAGCCTCAGGCAAAGCACGCTGAAGGCGACAGGGGCCAACAGCTTGGCAGGCCACAGCGGGATACCAATGTCGATGGAGCTGTCGCGGCTCCAGAGTGGAGCACCAAAGTCAAAGCTGCGTGCGAAATGCGCCCAGCTCCCCCAGATCAGCAAGACGATCAGCGCCAGAATGACAGCGGTCGTGATGAACTCAACGATATAGAGCGTCCGGCCTCTGAGCGCTCCAACAACCATGTCCATTCGGATATGACCGCCATCACGCTGCGCATAAGAAATCCCCATGAAGGCGATCAACGGCATGGCCTGCTCGATCCAGTCCACGTAACCGGGAAGCGGCGCGTTGGCGAAATTCCGGCCACCAACGGAGACCACGGCCATAACCATCAGCGAGAACACTGCAAGACCGCTGATCAGAGCCAGAAAGCTCTCCAGTTTATAGAGACGTTGATCGAGAATGCTGAGACGGCTGTCGTCAGACAGCACCTGGGATGACCCGGCCATCGTTGTACTCCGCTGTCGGGGAAAAAGGCACCCGGCGCCAGCTTGGCCAGCGCCGGGTTGTGAGTGGATTAGCTGCCGTTTGCGATCTTGCCAGTCACAAGGTCATAAAGCTCTTGTGCTGGCAGGCCACGCTCGGTGTTTTCTGCAATCCAGGCCTCTGCCGCGGGGGCGGCAGCGGCTTCTTTGAACGCTGCGATTTCTTCATCGCTGAAAGTAACCCGTTCGATGCCGCGTTGATCCAACTCTGGGCCCCACGCTTCCATCGTTTTGGTCTGGTAGTGGCTCACGTAGTGATCCAGTGCCTCTTCCACCGACCCCAGCAGAGCGTTGCGGTGTTCGTCAGATAGATCTTCCAGCGCCAGCGTGTTAACCACGACAGGGCAGTTGACGGTGCCGGGGTTTAGGTTCGTCGTCCACCACGTGCCATTTTCAATGGTGCCGAAGGACACATGCGCGTGTGGCGCAAAGCTGACAGCCTTAACGATGCCGCTGTCCATTGCCTGCCGCACTTCGGATGCAGACATTGATGTCGGAACCGCCCCAACCGTCTCCATCGCTTTACCGATGCCGCCGGTCGCCCTTACGCTCAGACCTTCAAAATCGGTTAGAGATTTCGGCGCTTCACCGACACCTACAAGGTTGTACTGTGGCAGCGGCGACGGCATCAGCAAAGTCGCGTCCCAGCGGGCCAGATCCTCCACAACGGCCGGATGTTGATAAACGGCCATCGACAGATCGACTTCTTGTTCAAGGGATGTCACGCCCAGAAACGGCAGTTCCAAGACGGTGATCGAGGGGTTTTTGTCGCGGTGATAACCAGCACAGAACTGCGCCATTTCAAACGCACCAATCGAAATCCCATCGAGGTTTTCTTTGTTCTTCGACAGGCCGCCATAGCTGATGTTGAGTGTGAACTCTCCGCCCGTCTTTTCGCTCACCAATTCGGCAAGTTTCTCGACGTGTTCGGTAAAGGCACGGCGCTTGCCCCACAGGGAAACGTTCCATTCGACAGCCAGTGCTTCGGATGCAACGGTCAGTGACAGGGCCGCAATAGCCGCCCGGTTAAGATGTTTGCGCATAATGGCTCCTCCCAGATCACGCAATTCGCTTGGGTGGAGTATTCAGAATGCGCAGCAGCCTGCCTATGAAGGAAAACGCGCGAGAAATCACTGTTCCCCTGCGGATATCCGCAGAGTGGTTTCGCTTACAACAGCGCCTCTTTATCGAGACCTAGTTTGACGATCTTTTCATTAAGCGTCCGGCGGCCAATCCCTAGCGCTTCGGCGGCGGCATCCATGCGGCCTTTATGTGCCTTGATGGCTTTGCCAATGAGCTCGCGCTCAAAAGCAGCAACCGCTTCGCGCAGCGTATCCGGTACTTCGTCAAAGTGTTGATCGCTGTGTATAGCCTGCGCCATCGACCCTCCTCCGCGTCGGGCCGCCAAAATACGCCGTTCGCAGATATGGCGCAATTCACGCACATTACCGGGCCAGTCATGCGCAAGCAGAGCGGCCAAATCGTCCTGATCAAGCTCTGGCGCGTCAAACTCATAAACCTGCGCGTATTCGCTCAAGAAATGAGTCGCCAGCAGAACCAGATCATCCCGTCTCTGCCGTAGCGGAGGTAAAGTCAGGACGACAGTATTTAGTCGAAACAATAGGTCCTGACGCAGGCGGCCTTCCTCGGCGGCCAGTACAACGTCTTCGTTGGTTGCTGACACGACCCTGAAACGTACCGGCACCGGCGACACAGCCCCCACCGGCAGGACCTGCTGATCTTCGATGACCCTTAGTAGCTTGGCCTGCGCCGCTGGTGGGCACGAGCAGATTTCATCCAGAAACAAGGTCCCGCCCGATGCCGCCACCAGCCTTCCGTCGGATTCACCCGCGACGCCGAACATTTCCGCTTCAAACGTATCGGCCGACAAGGCGGCGCAATTCAGCGCCAGAAACGGTGCCTCCGGCGAGCGGCCCAAATCATGCAAAGCATGGGCAACCAGCTCTTTCCCGGTGCCGGTATCCCCCTGCAACAAAACCGCAACCGATGTATCGGCAAGATCAAGTACGTCTTGTCGCAAGTCAGTAATGACGTCTGTTTGGCCCAGAAGGATACGGTCAAGGCCTGACAGTTTGAATAGTCTGTCTTTAAGGCGGGCATTGCTTTTCCGCATGCGGTTTTGTTCAGCCGCGTGCCTCAACACCGTCAACAATCGCCTAGGTTCATATGGCTTTTCGATAAACCCGTACGCGCCTTCCTGTATGGCCTGAACCGCCATTGGGATGTCACCATGTGCCGAAATCAACACCACCGGAGGCGCCACATGCTTGTCTAGACTGGCCAGCAATTCAAGCCCCGTCATGCCGGGCATACGCACGTCGGACAGAATGACATCGGGCGACGCGCTGACTAGAGACTCCCTCACCTGGGTCGCGCGCGATAGGGCGTTAACAGTCCAGTCAGCAGCTTCAAGCAACTCGACAAGAGATTGTCGCATCGATTTGTCATCATCAACGACCAGAACTTTGAAGGCTTGCTGTTGGGTCATTCGTCCGTTTCTTCAGTATCTGAGGCCATCGGGAAGGTGACGCGGAAAATTGTTCCTCCGCCATCGCGGTTTCGGGCCGTCATTGTGCCATCGTGATCTTTGACAATGCTGGTGGAAATCGCCAGTCCTAAGCCCATGCCTCGCCCGCTCTCTTTTGTGGTTACAAATGGCTCTTGCAACTCAGCCAGCGTTGCCTCGCCCAATCCGTGACCGTTGTCCTGAATTTCCAACACTGCCACACCATCAGAAGCCGTGACAGCGATTTGGATTTCAGGCGCATCCGCACCATCCGTAGCGTCTATGGCATTGCGCAACAGATTGGTGATGACCTGTTCGATCCGCAGGGCACTACCCCGGATGAAGACCGGACTAGTCGGCGCATCAACTGAGATTTTCACCCCGCCCTGCTCGATGTTTAGCGCAACCAGAGCCAAGGCGGTATTAACCGAAGTGCATAAGTCCACGTCGTCGAACGTCTCACTCTCAGACCGTGCAAAAAACCGCAATTGGCGTGTGATCCCTTCCATCCTGTCGACCAAACTTCCGATTTTTTGCGGTAGCTTGGTCTCACCGGAAGATGAGATCTCTGCTGCCACCAAGTGATTGCGCATCGCAGCGATGGGCTGGCCCAGCTCATGCGTGACAGACGCGGAGAGTTGCCCGAGAGCCGCCAATCGGCTTGCGCGCTCCAACTCGCTCTGGGTTCGTTTGAGGCTCCTCTCGGCTGTCTTGCGGTCGTCGATTTCGATTGCAAGCCTTTCATTCGCCTCGCGCAGTTTTGCTTCTTCTTCTTCGGACCGCGCCAAGGCCGCGCTTACGCGTCTCGCGCGTTGTATCTGGAAGAAGATAAATGTAAGCCCCGCCAAGAGGACAAAAATTGCAGTTACAAGCCAACTGCGCGCCACGGCCTGATCGTCACTCGCAAAGTAGTGAAGCGACCAGCCATGAGGTAGATCCTTAGCTGCAAGATGCAGGCGCTTCGTCCCCGCAATTCTGGCCTGGTCTCCCGGCAACTCAACCCAATCCAACGCATCTAAGTCTCGCCCCGGAAACTGCCTGGCATCTCGAATTCGCTCTCGCTGTGGTTCCGACAATGGCGTCAACGCGCGATATTGCCAATCCGCGTTCGAAGACAGCAGAACGACGCCGTCTTCATTGGCCAAGAAAACTTGTTCACCCGAGTTTTTCCAACTGTTCTGGAGATCAGAGAAATCGATCTTAATCGCTATGACACCAGTTGAAGCTCCTCGGTCGTTAAGCACTGCATTGGCGATGAAGTATCCTGGCAGACCGGTCGTCGCCCCGATGGCGTAGAAGCGGCCCTGTTCACCAGAAATGGCGCTTTGGAAGTACGGGCGGAAAGCGTAGTTCTGGCCAACAAAGCTCCCTATTTCGCGGTAGTTCGATGCGGAAATCGTGATCCCGTCTTCGTCCATCAAGTAGATCGCATCCAGACCTGCCTGTTCGGCAAAATCCTCAAGGCGTCGGTTTAATGTTCCGGTGCCATCGCCTTCGGCGGTTCCAATTACATAGGAATCCTGTGACAGCACATATGTGAGGTGGGAAAATCGTTCGAGTTCGCTGTTCACCGAACTTTGGTAGAGAGAGAGTCGGCCCTGAGCTTTCGAAAGCTCCTCCGAAACGAAATACTGGTAGGAAACCAAATAAAGACCAATGCTGGCTACAATGGCTACCAAGATTCCTACGATGTACGAAGTTGACCGCATTGAATGCCCATGAACTGCGACGGCATAGGATCACAGTAGGATTGGGCCGTCCATCCCAAGAGTTCTAATCCGACATTTGGATGTTCAGGCCCAGCAAGAGTAACCGAATGGTTTGAGGACGCGAAGCAATGGGCAAACCTGCCGAAACAAATATTTGCACTCCGCAAGCAGATTTAGGCCCAAAGCTGACGCTTGAGGTGTTTGAACTATGATAAACCATATCCGTTGAATGCGGGCATTCATTGTGCTTGGAGAATAGGCCCATGATACTTGCGGCTGCCATTTTTCCTCAATCAGAAAATTGGCAGGTCCAGGGTCAGAACCATTTTGAAACCAATACTCAGAGGCCGGTAGACGGTACAAAGCTGTGCAGCTCGAAAGTTCGCTGTCCGTCCGCGCTGAACTTCTGGACCGAGTCCCCTAAACGCAGCACTGTCATACAGCGATAGCGCCCATTGTCGGCAACCATGGAAACGCAAACCTTATCTGTATCGGTGATGGCAAATGCGCCAGCACCGCTCCAGCCACCGTTCGTAAGCTCTCCGCTCACGACATTGTTCGGGTCATAGAAAAAGCGAAATCTCTTCTCTCCGGATGTGGCTGTGACAGTGTTTCCGATCAATAGCTCTGCGATCTGATCGGCGTTGAGGCGTTCGGCGCCGCTATTCAATGCCGCCTCAAGATCCGTTTCAGCGAATGCAGTGCTGCCCGCCAGAGCGAACGCGGCCGTCATGCAAAATGTTTTTAGTTGTGCCATATCATTTCTCCTAGTTGCTTTAGGGGATGCTACGGAGCGCGAACCCCCGAAAAACGCTACGCCCGGAGAACGCGCCGTGCTTGATCGGAAGCTGATTTTTTCTGACATTCATCTGACAATCCGCAAACTTCGTTGAGCCAAGGACATGGCGGAGTGTAGGTTTCAGTATGTACCGTTTCTTGGAGTTCCAACTTGATCCGACACAGGGATTGAACCGCAGTGGCGAACCGGTTGCTTTGGAACCTCAGGCCCTGCAATTGCTGGAATTTCTTGTCAGGAACCGAGACAGGATTGTTGGCAAGCAAGAGATCATTGATGAGATTTGGGGCGGCGCAGCGATCACGGATGCCGCGTTGAACACACGCATTCGATCCGTGCGCAAAGCCTTGGGCGATACTGCGGCAAGCTCAGACTACATCAAGACCTTTCCAAAGCGTGGGTTCCAATTTGTGGCCCCGGTTACATCGGATGAGCCGCCTGAGCGCATTACTCAAGCTCCCAAACGCGGCGTTCTTGTTGCGGGCGTTCTGTTGGCTTTGGCAATCGCTTTGCTGTCGCTCTCCATATTTGCCGACCGGGAGCGATTGCCGGACACCGGGAAACCCTCTTTGGCCGTTGTGCAGTTTGACAATATCGGGGACGAAAGAACGGGACAGTATTTCGTCGATGGTCTCACCGACGACCTGATCGCGCATCTGTCGCGGAACCGGGAACTCTTCGTTGTGTCCAGCGCGACGATGTTCTCTTACGCGAAGGATCAGGCAACCCCGATCGAAATCGCACGCGACCTGGGGGTTGGCTATGTTGTCCGCGGCAGCGTCCGCCGCGCCGATGGTCAGATGCGCATCAGCGGAGAACTCATTGATGTCGACAGCGCCGAAACCATCTGGGCCGAGGTTTTTGATCGTCAAGTAACGGATGTCTTTGACGTTCAGGACGAGATCAGTCGAGCCATCGCGGGTCAGTTGTTGCCTGAGATATATCAGTCCGGCGAAGAACGATCGCAGGAAAAACCGACCGAGGACATGGGTGCATGGGACCTGTATTTACGCGGTCGGGCGCGGCAGGCCGTGTTTTCGCAAGTGGCCCAGCAGGACGCGGTGACGTTTGCGCAGTCCGCCATCGCAGCCGATCCGGAATTCGCGGCAGCACACAGCCTGTTGGCCCGCGCGCTGGGAACGATATTCTTCTTTCAATGGTCAGATAACCCTCAAGACACGTTGATTGCCGCGACTGAGGCGGCGAAACGGGCAATTGAACTGGACGATCAGGACGCGCAGGCACATGCGGCTCTTGGTTATATTTACCGATTTACCGGAGAGGCCGATCCAGCCATCGCAAATCTCGAACGCGCTGTCGCGCTCAATCCCAATGACGCGCGTATCCGGCTGGAATTGGCGCACACTTATGACTGGTTCCGTATGCAGGACCTTGCCCTGCCCGAGATAGAGATGGCAATCCGGCTAAGTCCACGCGATCCGATGTTGCAAAACATGTACTTCTACCAGGGTCATATCCTGTTTCACCTGGAACGCTACGAAGAAGCGCTGGACGCAGCCCGGCAGTTAGGCGCGGTGGCAACAAGTAATACTTGGCGACTGTTTCATCACCTGTTGAGCGCGGCCACTCTTGCCGAGATTGGCAGGCAAGACGATGCCCAAGAGGCTGTCAACGATGCGCTTGAGATTAACCCCAAACTGTCAATCTCAGCGATGCGCAGGCAATTCGCAGGATCGAAGAACCATCCAGAAAACCGGCGGATCTGGTTGGCAAGTTTGCAAAAGGCGGGCGTGCCCGAATAAGAATTCAGCGCAACCCTTAGCCTTACCGCGCAGTGTCGTTCAGCCTGCACTCTCCTGAAGCGGGGCAAACTGTCCCTCGGGCATGTCCACAGCTCTGTAGGCTTCAACGAACGGCAGGATGTGCACATCCGGGCGCGCAAAGCGCCGGTACATCCAGACGATGTCAGCAATTTTTATCCCCGGACGGATTTTGTTCAGCCTGTCCCGTGCGGCAATGGCGACGTCGCGCGGACCCAGTTCAGCCAGAATTGCGACTTCGATTGAGACCGACCACCAAATGTCCGGCTGTGCCCCCTTGCGATAGGTGCTCAGCGCTGTTTCATAATCTCCATTCAGGAAATGATACTCGGCCAGTGACTGATACCAGTTCGGGTCTGCAGCATTGGGGTCAAGCGCGATTGCATTCTCAACAAGAGCAGCGCCCAAATCCAGACGCCCAGACCATATGAATTCATAACCAATTTGCCCTTGCAGATACCGATCTGTCCCCAATGCCAGCGCCGTTTCAGCAGACGAGAAGAAACCGTCAAGATCGCGCTGAATCTGAAGCACAAGCGACAGAAGGAAGTGAGAGCGCGCAGAATACGGGTTCAGCGACACCGCGTTCCGAGCCGCCTCTTCCGCGCGTTGGATTTTCTCATCCTGTGTCCCTGGATACAGCCCGGTAAATAGCTTCACATCGGTCAGCAGTGCCTCGGCCAATTGCGCCCACCCGCGCCAATACTCGGGTTCGTCTTCGACGACCCGCAGGATACAGCCGCGGACGCGCTCTTGCATATCTCGCCGGTTCAGAAAACCAACGCGCAGCAGCGAACATTCATACGACGAGAGGTGTTCCGGAGGTTTCGCACGCGCATGACCAGCGTGAATGCGCTTGATCGCCCCACCCGCGTCACCCACAGCCGAGGCTACTTTTTCGGTAATGCTAAGTTGAACGTCTAGAATATTTGAAGTCGTGAGGCTTTCGTCATATGCGTCCGACCAGACCTGGAGCCCCGAGCTTGTGTCTATCAGTCGCGCCGTCAAGCGCAGCCGATCTGCAACCTGGCGGACAGAACCTTCCAGCACATAGTCAGCGCCGAACTTCTGCCGGATACTGCGCGGGTCACTTTCGTCCGGCCCAACGGAATGGGTGGATTGACGGGACAGTACGTTGAGGTCCTGGTAACTCCCTAGCTCAACGATGATGTCTTCGCCAATGCCAACAGCCAATAAATCACGGGCGTCCGTATTGCTTAGGTTTTGAAATGGAAGAACCGCAACGGTCGGACCTGTTGGTTCTGCCAGCAGAGCAGCTTCATCAAAGGTCATGGCATCGAGCGGCTCGTGATCAAAGCCGATCCACCACGTGAACAAGCCTATAACGCCCAGACCAACCAGCGTGGATGCGCTGGTCATCACTGGAAGCTTGTTTGATCGCCGTTTGGATGCGGGCGCTCTGCCGGACATGACGCGGAAAACCCGAACCGGTTCAGCGATGTTTTTCAGGTTTTTCAGGCCGAGATCCTCAAATTCGGCATCTACCTTGCCCATTGCCTGACGTGCGACACTCTCAGACACCGCGACGCCACCCGGGTCAGCCAGACCTTCAATGCGGGAGGCAATATTCACCCCGTCACCATAGAGGTCACCATCAGCGATCATGACATCACCGAGGTTTACACCGATCCGAAGCCGCAACTGCGATCCGTTGGCCAGGGTCGGAGTAGCCTCAGCCATTGCCCGCTGGATCTCGACGCCACAGGTTACGGCATCGACAACCGAAGCAAATGCGACAAGGGCACCATCCCCCATCACCTTGACGAGGCGCCCGTGATGTCTTGCGATTGCGGGATCAAAAATCTCTGAACGCAGAGCTTTGAGAGCGGACAATACCCCTGCCTCGTCGCTGCCCATCAACGACGAATACCCAACGACATCGGCAGCCATGATCGCGGCGAGTCGGCGCTGCATGGAACCCTCCTGCTCGCAGTCTAACGGATGTCACGAAATCTCGACAGTGCATGCTCTTCTGGCAATCCAACTAATTTGGCTGCAATGGCACAGGCTAAATTTAAGCTTTGCCTTGACGTCTCCTACTCTCTGCACCCGCAACCAAATTCAACTTTCCGACCCCTCGATTTCGTTCCATATGCTCCCAGCATTGCTGACGAGGGCATTGCGCATAGCCCTCCCCACTCTTATTCAGGCGTATTGATCAGCGGCCACTGCACCCCAAACAGAGGCCGGATCGCCTGAGCTTTGTTCTAAGAACTTGATGCCCGTTCGAAGATCTCCAGCAAGCTTCTACTGGGCGGCATCCCGTCCAGCGCCAGGAGATTGACCGATTTCAACCGCGGATCAAGCGCTGCCTTGGCCTTCAGTGCGAACTCTTTCCGAGCGAAATCCCAGTGCTCCGACAAGAAGGCATCAATCGCGCCAGTGTGTACATCGACCGACCTCATGACATCGTCATGGTAGGGTTGAACCTGCACGGCGGTGTCTGGTGCCAAAAGCGTTAAGACAGCGCCCAGCGCACCTTTGACGTCTCAGGCCAACAGGTTCTTTTCATGCGCCGATCCGGCAAGCGCTTTGTGACGTATGACATAGGCGTAGGCATTGATTTTCAGCCTTTGGCCGTCTTCAAACGCGATAGCGTAACCTTCGACGCCGTCTAATGCCCGTGCATCCGTCCAGAACCGGTGCATGTCATAGGCTCTGTCGAACTGCTCGCCAATCGAAACGCTATGCCGTGTGGCAACCGCCATCAACTCCATTTGCGGCATGTACGCCCCGGTCCGCATATGCCAGATCGCCGGCAAGGTCAGCAGCGGAACGTCGTAGGTCAGATCCGATCAGAGAGACAGGCTTTCGAGCGGCCGACTCCTCTACCCGTCAAAAGCACGTAATTTCAGCAGGGCCGCGACTGATCCAGCGAATGTGATGGTTAAATCGACTAAAAAACGTAGTCACCGACTAGCCCCACAGCGAAGATAATTTTCTGTCGAAGCTGCGAACAAACTGCGTCCTTTGGATTGGTCACATTATATCTTTCGCAAATAGGCCCAAGAGACATATCCCTTGAGCTGACGCACGCGATCTAGCGACACACGACACCAACGGGTGCTTCCGGTTTGCTCACAACTGTGAACCCGCACGGCGGTTCCATTTGGAAGGCCAACGATTACTATATAGCCCGTCCCCGGCCCAGCCCTCATCTTCAACATGTCACCCTCTTCGACACCATATACCTCGTATCGCCCCAGAGAGGCCGCCGTAGCAGAGTCAGTTGTCACAAGTATCCCGAGAACAAATGCCACCAGGGTGATGAAGATTGTGCTGCGCATTGGTTTTTCCTGCCTGTTTCCTCAGACCCTATCTTAGCGAGCCCGATCGACAAGCGGAACAACTCCCAGCAACAGCTCTAGCAAGTTAAACAAGATTCAGAGTTTGTTAAGGCTAGTTGACAGATCATGTTGCCAAAAGGTTTGGTCGGCCTGCCGGTGCTCCTCTGGCACCCAGTCTTCGGCTTCACTCTTCCAGAACCTATTTGGGTTGTATTCGTCCGTTCTGTCCGCCCTCAGCGATTTTCGGACAAATGGCTCTTTGATCGAAGAGAGGATTTGGTTCAACTGGTCGGACTTATCTTGCACCGGACTTGTGGTGAAGAAGGCGTCTGATTTCGATTGCCTTCTGTTTGATCCTTTCTCGTTGATTTAGAATGGTTTTCCCGGGTGCCAAGCAAACATCCTATGGCACAAGGTTTTGTAAGCCTTTGGCCATGCCAATGCGCGGGCGTCAGTATTGTTAAGCAAGATCTAGATACCCGTCCGATTTGCGATTTCTGACGGTACTCGCGCCTCGGTCGAGAGGTGAATGTAAGACAAACGGATGATCGGCTCTGACTAACTTTGGCCGAGCCATTTTCACAGGCGCTTCGCCATCATTCGCCGCATGAGCAAATCTGAGGGCAGCTCGGTTTCAGATTGCGCAAACAAAGTTGCCTTCGGCTCGACCCCTGCCATTGAAAGAGTCGGCTGCACACCTCAGCTATCCAAAAAGTCGGATACAAGGCGTTGAAAAAGTTCGGATTTCTCCGCATGGAGAGCGTGTGCGCAGGCCGGTACGACAGCAAGCGATGTATTTGGGATCGCCTCCCAGAGCATATTGGTTTGGCTCCATGGATATGTCCGATCTTTGTCGCCCCAAAGGACGAGGGTCTCTTGCTGGATTTGGGGGAGGTTCTGTTCTCCTGACCAAACTTGCATCGCGTCTAAGCCCGCCTCCAGAGCCGGCAGCGTGGTTTGAGCGGCAATCGCGGCGCAGTGCTCATATCCGGGTGCAGCTTCGCGATCCAGAAACCAAGTTGCTGCGATCCGGCGTGCTGTGGCAGCCGCGCCGTCTTCCGCAGCGCGCTTTTTACTCAGTTCAATGGTCTCGAACCGCCCTGGTAAAACACCGATGGCACCAGTTGCGTAAAGCACCAGGCGTTTAATCCTTTCAGGGTCGCGCAAGGTAATTTCCTGAGCGATCATGCCGCCCATGGAGTGACCCAGCAGATGATACTCCTCCACTCCAAGGCCGCGGAGGTGCCAGACGACCCATTCCGCATATCCGCCGATGCTGTCGATTGGCGGCAGATGGGCATTTGCTCCGAACCCGGGCAGGTCGACGGCAATCACATCAGCATGCTGCTGCAGGGTATCGCGACATCCATCCCATTGTGCGCTGCCCCCCATGAAACCATGAACAAGGACAAGGGGGGTCACTTTCGCTGACCTTGAACGATCCGGTCAAGGATCATCGCGCAGAAGAGAATGGCAAAGCCTGCGAGGATACCCTGGCCCACGTTGGCGTATTGCAGCGCCTCGAGAACGTCTTCACCCAGCCCTTTCGCGCCAATAAGCGAGGCCACCACGACCATGGCCAGCGACAGCATGATTGTCTGGTTGATGCCTGCGCGAATGGAGGGGCTGGCGAGCGGAAGATCGACCTTGGTGAGAAGGTACCACTTATTGGCGCCAAAACTGATCGCGGCTTCACGTACGCTTTCAGGCACACCACGCAGGCCCAAAACGGTAAGGCGTACCACGGGTGTCCCACCGAAGATCATAGTGACAATGACTGCCGCTGGTTTACCAACCCCGAAAAAGGCAATCACAGGCACCATGAAGACAAAAGCAGGCATGGTCTGCATGAAATCCATGATCGGTTGGATGACCGCGTAGAAGCGCGGTCGACGCGCAGAGAACATGCCCAAAGGAATGCCAATCACGATGGAAAGCAGCGCCGCAGTGCCGAGAAGCGCTAACGTCGTCATAGCTTTTTCCCAAAAGCCGAGAAGGCCCATATAGGCCAGAAAGGCACCTGACCAAATAGCCATACGCAAGCCAGCCGTGAGCCAGGTCAACAGAACGATCAGCGCGGCCACCACGATCCAAGGAGTCTGAACCAACGCCACCTCCATGGCATCCAGCAACCAGCGAATAGCTGCGGTGAGACCGTCAAAGAACGCCACACTGTTGGCGACGCACCAGGCGATAAATGCCTCTACGCTGTCAATACTGGCCAGGCGAATTGAGTTATCTGTCGGAAATTCGCTAAGAAATGAAAAACGGCCCGGGAAGCTGTAGTGGATCATTGCGGTCGCGACTAACAGGATCATGAAACCCGCGCTGAAGACAATCTGACTGACCGGCATGCCAGAGCGAATGGTGCGGTCCGATAGCCAGTCAGAAAACCGTGCCTCCAGCGCCCAGTTGGCGGCCACAGCCTGTATGAGCTTGGCCACAAGCAAGATGGCAACACCGGTGAGCGCAATCGACGGCCCTTGCGCGGCGAGCAACTCTGCCTCGGCGCGGAAGCCCTCAATATTGGCCTCCAACCCTTCGATCTGGCGCTGGATGGCTGCGGCTCGATCCGAGCCGCTCTCTTGGGCGGCCGCAAGCTGCTGGTAGCGCAAATCGAGCGTACCTTCGATCGAGGTCACACGGGCCAGCGCGTCTGCTCCCAGATCTCCGAATAAGCCCCGCGCGATCTGCACAAAGCCGATCGCCTCGACTACAAGAAAGGCCAATGCCCAGGACCAAAGTCCGCGTGCACCGAACCAGATCGGACCAAAGAGCCCGGCCATCACATTGAAGGTTGCCGTAAAGCGCGCGGACGCCCCGATCTTGTCGAAGTTGCGGATGTAGTAATCGGGGCTTGTGCGCACAAAGGTTCGGATATTCTCGCGGCGTTCCTCGGCATAGGCCTGCGCGGCTTCGCTTTCTGTGTCTTCAAGGGGGTTCACACCAAGATCTTCGCTCATGACATTTCCGTCCCTTCAATCACGGTGCGCAATAAATCTGCGCGAGTGATGACACCTTTGTCCTCGCCGCCTTCGGAAACCAGAACCGGCCGTTCGTCGTCGATGGCTCGCGTAATCAAAGCTGAAAGCGTCTCATTGTGGTCCACCCGATCAATGTCAGCAGGCAGTGGGCCGTGCGTAGCGAGATAGCTGTCCAAGGGCTGCATCGCCGCATGAGCATGCACCACCTTCAAGCGCGATATCCCGGCTACGAAATCAGCGACGTAGTCATCAGCGGGATGCATGACAATGTCCTCAGCCGAGCCGATCTGCACCATCTTGCCGTCACGCATGATCGCGATCCGGTCTCCAATGCGAACGGCCTCATCAAGGTCGTGGGTGATGAAGATCGTGGTCTTCTTAAGGATTTTGGACAGCCGGATGAACTCATCCTGCAACTGCCGCCGGATCAGGGGATCAAGTGCGGAGAATGGCTCATCCATCAATAGAACATCAGGATTGGCCGCGAGCGCACGGGCAAGCCCCACACGCTGCTGCATACCACCAGAGAGTTCGTGAGCGAATTTCGACCCCCACGCCCCCAGTTCGACAATGTCGAGAATGGCGGCCGCCTGCCGCATACGCTCGTTTTTGGCGACCTGGCGGATTTCCAGCGGCATTGCCACGTTGTCGAGGACCGAACGGTGGGGCATCAGAGCAAAATTCTGGAACACCATGCCGATTTTCCGGTTGCGGAAAGCCTGAAGCTCCTTTGTGCCGAGCGCCATGACGTCCGTGCCCTCGATCTCGATCTTGCCCGCCGTCGGTTCGAGCAGGCGATTGAAATGGCGCACGAGTGTGGATTTGCCGCTCCCTGATAGGCCCATGATACAAAAGATCTCACCGCGATTGACGTTGAGGCTGACATCGGCCACGCCCACCACCGCGTTGAATTCAGCAAGGACTTCAGCCTTGGTCAGCCCCCGCGCACGAATGGCTTCCAGAGCGGCCTCTGGTTTTACCCCGAAGATTTTCCAGATATTGGAAATTTCGATTACAGTCTCGTCGCTCATCCGCCCACCCGTGCGTGCCTTTAAGTGGGGCGGCACCGCTAGGTGCTGCCCGTTGTCTATTGGTCTGGCTCAGAGACCCAGCATCGCATCTACGCGCTCGGAATTGGCGTTAACCCACTCGGCCGCAACTTCCTCAGCATCGCGCCCATTGGCACTGATCTCGAAGGCCAGCGAGCTCACGTCATCGGCGGTTAGGGAGAAGTTCGCGAAGAATTCCGCAATCGCCGGTGAGCGATCCCCAAGCGAGTTGGACCAGGCGATCTGAACTTCCTTCAGAGCGTCCTTACTGGCCACCATGGACTTGTTGTACCAGTCAGGGTCGTCGGAGGGCTGCACCATCACGTATTTTTCAGGGTCATAAGTCGGTTCGGTCAGCATCACCACGTCAAACATGTACCAGACGGCATGCGGCTCATAGCAGTAAAAGGCATATCCTTCTTTTTTGGCGATACTGTCCTTGATGCGCGCTGTCTTCACAGCTTCCTCGGCACGGATTGGATCAATAAAGTCCAACAGGCCATAATCGCGGACTTTCACCTCGTTCACATTGGCCGAAGCCCAGCCGGGTGCGCCGATCCACATCTCACCCTTGCCATTGCCATCGCTGTCCATCGCGGCCGCCACATCAGGGCGTCCAAGGTCCGCGATGTCGGTGATATTCATCTCTGCTGCAAAGTCTTTGGAGACGCAGAAACCCTGATTGCCCTGATAGGGGTTCGATGACAACGTTACGGTGCCAGCCCCATCAACATATTGCTTGGTGAATGCTTCCTGATTAGGCAGCCATACATCAGGGTGCACATCGATATCACCCTTACCCTGATCCATCGCTTGAAAAATCGTGGCGTTGTTACCGGGCACATACTCCACCGTGCCGCCAATGCGGGTGGTCACGATCTCACCCAAGACATGGGCAATAGCCTGTGCGCCTGTCCAAGTGGGAACGCCGATCTTAACCTCTTCAGCGGCGAGTGGCGCGCCGAGAGCTGAAACCAAAGCCGCGCTGATCAAGTATTTTTTTAGTTTCATTTGATATCTCCTTGTTGGTTTGTTGTAGATTTCAGGCCACGTAGCCAGGAAGTTCAAAGGTTTCGGGATAGCCAAACAGTGCTGCGCTTCCGCCGGTGTGCAGAAAGACGACATTGTCCATCCCATCGAAATAGCCTTTGCGGGTTTGGTCGATGAGACCATCCAACCCTTTGCCCGAATAGACCGGGTCGAACAAAAGCCCTTCGGTACGGGCCAACAGCTTGAGCGCGTCAATCATCCCTTTGGTGGGAAGACCATATCCTGCACCGACGTAGTCGCAGTTTGCGCGCACATTTTCTCGCGCAATGGGCGTGTCCGTCTCCATATAGTCGACAGTACGCACGGCCAGATCATGTACCATGCCTTCCTGTTTGTCTTGTGGGGCCCGCACGCCGATGCCCAAAAGGTGAATGTCACTTTCAAGTGCTGCAAGACCGGCGACCAATCCGGCTTGTGTGCCCGAGCTGCCGGTCGCATGGACCAGCGCGTCGATTTTTAAGCCGGCATGGGCGGCCTGTTCGCATAACTCGCGCGCGCAATTCACGTAGCCCAAAGCCCCGATCGGGTTCGATCCACCGCCGGGAATGATGTAAGGGGTTTTGCCTTCTGTCTTCATCTGCGCGGCGCAGGCTTCCATCTCGGCATTCATGTCCGCACCACCGGGACGCTTGGCGACGCTGGCGCCATGCAAACGATCCAACAGGACATTTCCATTCAGAATATAGTTCGGATCATTGGAACCCGTACGATCCTCAAGCAGGATATGGCACGCAAGGCCAAGTTTTGCGGCCGCCGCCGCTGTTTGGCGCGCGTGATTAGATTGCGTCGCCCCCTGCGTGATGATGGTATCTGCACCTTTCTGGACTGCGTCAGCCATCAGAAATTCTAGCTTACGGGTCTTGTTCCCACCCGACGAGAGGCCGGTGCAATCATCCCGTTTGACCCATAAACGCGGGCCACCCAAAACCTCGCTCAGGCGATCCATCGGCTCCAAAGGCGTAGGAAGATGACCAAGCGATACCCGGGGAAATTTCGCCAGCGTCAGCGATAGCTCCTTGCACAAGCTCAAAACCATCTCCGGCGCGACCATCGCGTCACCGCCGGTCATCTGAATTGTCTCAGCCACCACACTCTCCCTGCTTTTGCCTACAGCCAAACAGTTTCAAAAGAAAAAGAATAAAAACAGTGCATATTTCGCAGGCTGCCCATACATTTTCTTTGGGTGCGTTGGAGGTGCGGATGAATATGCTGTGGTTTGACGATGTTCTGGCCCTTCTGGAGGAGCGGAACATGACACGGGCCGCGGCCCGCAGAAACATCACGCAACCCGCGTTCTCAAGGCGTATTCGCAGTTTTGAGGAGTGGCTGGGGATTGAAGTTCTCGATCGCAAATCGAACCGGGTCGAGATCAGTCCCGCACTGGCCTCGAACGAAGCCGAAATCCGCTCTTTGATCGCAAGGCTAAATGACCTGCGCACAAAAATTGCGCAACATGGTCCCACCGTTTCGATTGTTACAATCGCCGCAACACATGCGTCGGTGGTCTCCACCTTCCCTGATATGGCATTGCGTGCACGTGCCGCGTTCAAGGGGCTTCGGTTTCGTCTCAGAACTGCCAATCTGAACGATTGTGTCACTCTGTTCCTGCGTGGCGATACCAACATGCTGCTATGCTACGAGGCGCAAACCGTCGCCCCAATGCCGTTCGGAGCAGGCATTCGTCGCGGCACTTGGGGTCACGACTACCTCATTCCAGTCATCGGTGGCGGATTGCGCTATGCAGTGCGCGGAAACGGTGACGTGCCTTTGGATACGCCGGCCATCGTCTATCCCGAAAACAGCTACTTCGGCGAAGCGTTGAACAAGAGCAAACTCCCTTTCGGAACCGCCGATTTTAGCAAAAACCCCGTTTGCCAGACGGCTTTTTCAAGTGGAGCAAAGGAAATGATCCTGAACGGTCTCGGTGTTGGTTGGCTGCCGTTCAGCATGGTGCACAAGGAAATTGAAAGCGGCGAGTTGATATCCCTACGCAACCAATTGGGTCAGGAAAAGCTCGACGTGGTGGTCTACGCCCACCACCAGACCGAGATAGCGAAAACGTTGCTTGATTTCTGGACAAACAAGCCGTCTTCAAAGTCTAGAGTGGACAAAATGCCCGCTCTGGCCAGAGGTCAAGACAATCCGTTGGAACCGAATTTTGAGTGACGGAACCCTTCGAAATGAAGCCGTAACCCTTTGGCGTCTTGGCAGCAAACGGACCAGTCTTGGATGTGGACGGCCCTACTCCCTGGCAGCGCACAGAAGACCGTCTTCCTCAATTGTGCGGCGGATTGCGACTCGCTTGCATTTCCTGAACGCGATCGGGCCAAGTTGACCTGATATAAGCCAGAATATCCCAAATCTCAGTGTTGGTGAGTTCATCACTAAATCCCGGCATGCCGCTTTCAAAGCCAGTGACCCCGCGCACGGCTAACGCTGCTTCGCCACCAAGTCGTGTGTACTCAAAGAGAAGCTGGTTATCATGGTGCCAAGTGTGCCCTGTCTCGTCATGCGGTGGTGCAGGCAGAACACCATTGTCATCAGGAGTCTGCCAATTTGGCTGTCCTTCCAGATTGATGCCATGGCAGGACGCGCAGTGTTCGCCGTAAAGAACACGCCCATTAGTCAAATCTCGGTCTTCCATTTCGTGGCTGGCAATTGCTTCGCTCGCAACGCCACATAGAGCCAGTACCAGCAAGCGTTTCATACGACTTCCACCCATGTTTTCATGCCAGCCGCCTGATGCCCTAGCATGTGACAGTGCAACAGCCATTTACCGGGATTGTCGAACACGCAAACGATTTCGCGGGTCTCACCAGGATTGATCAGCGCCGTATCCCGGAAAGCGCCTAAGCTGCTGCCCGCCCCGACTTCAAAGAAATGATGCCCGTGCAGATGGATGCCATGCGGGAAACGGGTGTCGTTCACCAGACTTATGCGCGCCGTTTGGCCACGTTCAAACTTGTGGAGCGGCGTATCCGATAGGCCAGATTGTCCGTTGAATGCCCAAATGTCAGTTTGCGTGCTTGCGGGACGGCTCATCGCCCCGCCTTGCATGGTGAGCGACAGGTCCAACGCATTGTCCAGATCCGGCTGCTTCCGCTCGTTTGGTGGCAACGTGGGAATCGCGGACGGTTGCCGCGTGGTGTTTACCCCTTCGACCGGAATTTCACCCAACAGGTAAGGATCGTCGCGCGTTGGGAAAACAAAGGCGATGTGATCAGCTGATGTTACGTCAGCAATGATATCTAAGCGTTGAGCCGGTGAGAGAATAAGGTTTGAAACCTCTTGCGGGTCCGGCAGTGGCATGCCGTCGAACGCAACGATTTTGCCGTCGATGCCTTCAAGCTCAATTGGAAATATCCGGTCTGTTGCGACATTGATCAACCGCAAGCGCACGCGATCACCGAGCCGGACCGGCGTACTCGGTTCGACAAGCGCGCGGGCATAGTTCCCCAACCGCCCTTGATGCGCCTGGTCGTGCCTGTTCTCAAAGCCGTCGACAAGCGCTCCGTCTTCGGTGATGCGCCAGTCGTCAATCATAACAATAAGATCGTGATCCACATCGGGTGGGGTTAGCTCCTCAACGATCAGCGGCCCGTAGAGACCTCTGGCGACCTGTTCCCAGGATCGGTTGTGGGAGTGATACCAGAACGTGCCAGCATCGGGTGCTCGAAAGCTGTATTCGAACTCAGCACCCTTCTCGACAACGTCTTGGGTCATCCCCGGCACGCCATCCATCGAATTGTCGATGCGCAGCCCGTGCCAATGGACGGCAGAACCTTCACCAATCTGATTCAGGAACCGAATATCAAATGTATCACCCTGACGGGCGCGAAGCACCGGACCGGGCGTACTGCCATTAAAGCCAAGCATCGGAGTTGCCGGATCACCTTCGGGCAGAATTTGCGCATTGACCGGCTGTGCGACCAGTTCAAAGGGCGCTGATGCAAGAGCGATGCGCGGTGCCAGTGCCGCCGCGCATGTTGTGAACAGGAAGTCTCGCCTTTTCATAGAATGCCTCAATTCGGTAGGGTCAGAACGCTGGTGAGCGTCGCGGTGGCGACAAGCACCATCAGTATGACCGTAGTTTCGATTTCAATCGAGCGCGCTAGATGACGCGCCGCCTTATCGTCCCCTGCTTGCATGGCTGGAACGAAGCGGAGTTTGTTTACGGCCGCCAACGTCAGGACCACTCCTACAAATGCAATTTTGATCAGAAGGGTTTGACCGTACCCGGTAGTCGTCAGCGCCCTCACATCGCCCAACAACATCCAAGCCATTATTAGCCCTGCCAAAAACATAGCAGGGACAACAATCGAAGCCGCCTGGCCAAATCGATGGCCCAACTTGGCTGCGTCGCTCAGATATTCTTGCCGTAGCGAAAGGGTGCGCAACGGTCCGAGGATGCCGATCCAAAACGCGACCCCTAAAAGGTGCAAGAGCAAGAGCAAGCGAACACCTATTGGTTCCAATTCAGGAATATGCCCAACCTGAGCAAAGGACCACAAAGCAAGCAATCCACCCGCGAGGGCGATCCATTGCCCAACAAAGGGAATAAACACTCCGGCGAGGATTAGTATGGCTCCAGTGATCCGATAGACGAGAACGTCGCCAACCGATGTCTGCCACAACAGACCGAGCATTTCAGGATCGATCATCCCATCGGCCCCACCCGTCAGGGCAGCGCCAAGCAGCATGAACCCTAGGACAGAGGCAACAAGCGCAAGCGCCGCCAACAGCACAACCTGCAGACGCACCCTATCGCTGAGAGGCGACAAAAGGTCGGTGAAAGCAATCTGAGTGATCAAAAGCCCAGTCGAACCGCCAATACCGACATAGAGTATCAGTTTGGACAGTATTGCGCCTATTCCCCAGATATCGGGCATACTCAGTCCACTGTAAATGTGAATTCACCCTGCATGGCATGCCCGTCCACACCCAAGCCCCGCCATTCAATTCGATAGATGCCTTCACCCATACCTTGAAGCGGGAGCGCGAACGCGCGGCCAAAACTTGTCTGGTCTCCCAAGTCGAGCGTGACGGCATGCGCATCCTGATGGATCATGTTAACCTTTGTCAGGCGAATATCATCCGTGAAATTAAAGCTGATCTCAGAGGGCACCTCAGTAACTGTCGCGCCGTCTTCGGGTGTGGTGGTGTCCACTTTCGAATGGGCAAAAGCGCTTGTGGCAAGCGTGGAAATCAATGCAAATATGGGGAGCATTTTCATTGGTAGGTTCCTCAGTTTATTCGATTGGCACACTGTATTCTGCGGATGTTGTCGATGACCAGAGTCACTTCAGCAAGGGTCAGGCCTTCACCAGAGGCGTGTCGCTAAGCCGTTGCTCGCGGCCTAAATCAAACACTTCAAGTGAAAACAAATGCTGCGAGTACGCCCAAATTTGCGAGCACGACCTGCACTCGAAAATTTTGAATACGCGTAAGTTCACCAATCGGAGAACAGGTGGCAGCGTTTCTGTTCTCGCCTTATTCTAAAAAACCCTCTTTCCGACCCCCCCAACTTAGCGTCTTACTACGCTTTCTTGTTACGCGCGACTTGATGTAAAGCCGAAAAGGGCAATGCACCGATCTGGGCGCATGCAAAGTTATTGTTGAGATCAAGCGGACGGCCCAAATCAAAGCGCTCATGAAAAACCGTTTTCAGCCAGTATTTTATCTCATATTTGACGCTTCAGCTCCCATTCCACTTAGCTTTATTGTTTGAAATTCCAATCGTGCTCTTGATTTTCAGGGCTTTATGCCTGATATTTCTGTCATGACAGAAACTATCGACATAACGAAATCAAATGCTGCAAGCCAGTTCATCCTGTATTGGGGCGACATGGGGAACCAGTGGGGTGTCAATCGTTCCGTGGCACAAATACACGCGCTTTTATACCTCAGCTCCCGACCCCTCAATGCGGAACAGATTGCTGAGTCTTTGGGCATTGCCCGATCCAATGTGTCCAATTCACTAAAGGAATTGGTGAGCTGGCGGCTCATCCGTCGCGTACCTGTACCGGGTGATCGGCGCGAACATTACGAGGCCGAGGTAGATGTTTGGGAGATGGGGCTCCGTATCGCTCAGGGACGCAAAGAGCGCGAGATTGATCCCGCAACGCAGGCTCTGCGCGCATGCGTTGCCCAAGCTGAAACCGAAAGCGGGTTGGACCCAATCACGCTGCAGCGGATGCATGATATGCAAGAGTTCCTAACAACGGCCGACACATGGTTCCGCGACATGCTGACAGTGCCCCGTCCGAAGCTGATGATGTTGATGAAAATGGGAACCAAGGTTGTTTCCCTGCTCAGCCTTACCGGAGGCAAAAAGAGCCGCTAAAAAATTTTAACCCTCAATTTCTCTTATGTCGGAAACAACAGAATGCTCGAAATGCAGGAAACCTCGACCGCGCTTGGAACAGAACCAATTCAACCGCAATTCAATAAAGCCTGCGACCAGGACGACCGGTTCAAAAACCTACTGGGGGCTACGGCATGGGCCCGTTTACCCAAAGCAATCCGACGCAGATTCAGCAAACGGCTGCTGGGTGATGCCAGCCTTGCCTATCAGGGGCGCGCAGCCCACATGCAGATGAACTTCATTGGACGCGCTTTCGCCATTGTCCTGCGAGTTATCGGTGCACCGTTGCCTTTCGATCGCACCTCGGTCGGTCGCTCCGCCGTGGTGACAGTTACAGAAGATGCGGCAACGGACGGTCAATTTTGGGTTCGGCAATATGGCCGGGCCAAAGGGTTTCCGCAAATGGTTGGCAGTTCCAAACGCTTTGCCGGACCAACCGGGTTGGAGGAATATATCGGCTTTGGGATCGGCATCTCGCTCAGACTCAAAAGCACACAGACCGGCCTCTACTTCGTCAGTGACCGGTATTTTCTGAAACTGGGACAAAGACGGCTGTCTTTTCCGCGATGGGTATGCCCAGGGCGTCTGGTAGTCGGCCACGAAGAGCTTAGTGGTGGATATTTCCGATTCACCCTGGAACTGACACATCCGTTGTTTGGCGCGTTGATCTGGCAGGACGCCACCTTCCGCGATGCGGAAATAATTCGGAGCATCAGGTCATGAAGGTCGTGATCATAGGGGGGTACGGCGTCTTCGGATCTCTAACTGCCCGCTTGCTAGCGCGGGACGGACACAAGCTCTGGTTGGTTGGACGGCATCCCGAAAAGGGCCGCGCTCTGGCTCAGGACCTGAATGCGCAGACCTTAAAACTAGATGTCAGCGCAGCACCCGAGGCGCTGTTTGATCAGAAACCGGACGTTGTTATTGATGCCGCAGGACCGTTCCAGCACTATCGCGGCGACCCTTATGCGATCCCAAGGCTTTGCATCGCCAATCGCTGCCACTACCTTGACCTGTCGGATAGTGCGACCTTCACACAAGGCATTGCAACCTTGAACACCGATGCCAAGAAGGCCGGTGTTTTCGCGTTGTCGGGCGCGTCCAGCGTGCCCGGCCTGTCCTCGTGTATCGTCGCAAACCTGATCAAAGGTCTGGAAGACGTTGACACGATCGACATTGCAATCCTACCCGGCAACCGGGCACCGCGTGGCATGTCCGTTATCAAGAGCATCGTGAGTGGCGTCGGGCGTCCATATCAACAATGGCGTGATGGTGCCTGGCGGACGACCATCGGATGGACGGATCGCAAACTGTATGAACTGGAGCCGGGTTTGATCCGCGCTGGATACAGCGTCAACGTTCCCGACATCGCGCTTCTTCCAGACCTGACTGGCGCTCGGACCGTAACCTTCCGCGCTGGCCTTGAACTGCCGGTGATGAACGGGGCTCTCCGTCTGCTGGCGCAGCTGAGGCAACACGCGAGGCTCGAATTACCAGAATGGGCCTATTTTTCACTCTACATGCTTTCGCAAGCGCTCTATCCCTTTGGGAGCGACCGTGGAGGCATGGAGGTGAGTGTTTCTGGCAAATGCAACGGACGAGGCGTAACTCGCAAGTGGCGGCTGATCGCCGAAGTGGGTCACGGTCCGTTTGTGCCCGGGATCATGTGCCGCACGATCCTAAGAGAGTTGCCAAACATCAAGACCGGTGCGCGTCCGTGCCTGAACGAGGTTCGGCGGCCCGTGGTTGAACACGCGATGGAAGATTTGCAGCTTCGCACCGAGGTGTTCGAACACCTAGATCCGAGAGACACTGAAGAGACGGTCGGAACCATAAGTCGTACCCTTAGAAATCAGATGTGCCAAAGTACCGCCCAACGATAACCCCGCGCCGAACGGCTGAGAGTGCCAAGAATGTATTTTCCGCGGGTTGCGAGATGAGTTGCAGCTGGAGCTCGAAGTCTGAACAGCCACGACAGAGTTCGGCTTAATATTTGTTTTTAAATGGTTTTGAGATTGGCCTGTTGTCGTATTTCCAAGAGTTTTGGATCATAACACAACCAGTTGCTCGAGTTTCTTGAGGTTCGGGTCTAAGAAATGGATGATTTCGGCCGCTCCAGACTTTGCGAAAAAACCCGTTTTCCAGGTCCACGGGTCATTCAAAGATTGTCGCGGCTCAGTCGTATCGCAACTCAATCGCCTTCCCCCGAAAGATCGTGTAGGCCATCACCGTGTATCCGGCGATCACTGGCAGAACAAAGACTGTCCCTATCAGAATGATAAACAGGCTTTCCGGAGCGCTTGCGGCTTCGTAAATCGTCAGTTGCTCGGGCACCACATAGGGGTAGAAGCTGTATGCCATCCCGAAGAATGCCAGTGTGAACAAGACGATAGATGCCGCGAAGGGAAACCAGGCCCAACTGTCGTTTCGGGTGGGCAGGTGACGCAAGGCATACCGCAGCAAAGCGATCAAAATGCCCGACATGAGGGGCAGAGGCAGCAGCAGGAAGAACTCGGGGAAGGTGAACCATTTGTCAAAAATGCGCGAGCTGACCCAAGGGGTCGCCAGTGACACCGAACTGATGCCGATGATCAGCCCCCAGATGCCACCTTTGGCCCAGTCAACGGCTTTTTGCTGCAGCACCCCGTCGGTTTTGAGAATGACCCAGCAGGCCCCGATGAACGAATAGCCGACGGCCAGAAACACGGCAGTGATGGCGGCGAAAATCCAGGTGCCGAACGTGCTGTCCAGCCCCATGATGTATTTGCCCAGCATGAAGCCCTGCGCCAACGCCGTCATCACCGAACCGGCAAAGAACGCCATGTTCCAGCTGCGTTTGTGATGCGCCGGGGCTTTGACCCGGAATTCGAACGCGACACCGCGCAGGATCAGGCCAATCAGCATGATCGCCACCGGCAAATACAGCGAGGTCAGGATAACCCCATGTGCGGTTGGGAAGGCCACCAGAAGGATGCCGATGGCAAGCACCAACCACGTCTCGTTCGCGTCCCAGAACGGCCCGATCGAGGCAACCATTCGGTCCTTTTCGGCCTCATCGGCAAAAGGGAACAGGATCCCAACGCCCAGATCAAAGCCGTCCAGAACCACGTAGACAAGGATTGAGAGCCCCATAAGCGCCGCAAAGGTCAGGGGCAGCCACTGTGTCGGATCACCAAAATAGGTCATGGTTCTTTACTCCGCTGGAACTGCTTTGGGGTATTTCGGATCTGGGCGGGAGGGTTGGTCGCCCTGCGCCGCCTTCCGCGCCAAATAGAACAGAACACCGATATAGGCGGTCAGAAGCAGGGCGTAGATCAGCAGGTAGGCTGCCAGTGTCGTTCCCACCATCGGCGCGGGGACATCAGCCACGGCTTGTTCAGTTGTCAGCACACCATGAACCAGCCACGGCTGACGGCCAATCTCGGTTGTGTACCACCCGGCCAGCGTTGCGACCCAACCCGAAAAGGCCATCGGGACCAATGCAATTTGCACGAGTTTTGGTACTCCCGCAGGCCCGCGCCGCATGAACAGCAGTGTCGCCCAGCTGAGCAGCAGCATGACCAGACCGGTCCCGACCATGATGCGGAACGACCAGAAGACAGGCGCAACAGGTGGGTGCAGCACGGTGCCGTCCGCGGCAACAAAATCATTCAGGCCGGGCACCACACCCTCTGCCTTATGCGTCAGAATGATCGAAGCGAGGTTGGGGATGCTGACCTCATAGTGGTTTTCGCGCGCGGCTTCGTCGGGGATAGCAAACAGTAACAGCGGTACGTTAGATTGCGTCTCCCAATTGCCCTCCATAGCGGCGACCTTCTGCGGCTGATATTCAAGCGTGTTCAGCCCGTGCATGTCTCCCATGAAGATTTGCACCGGGATCAACAATGCGCCCAGCCAAGCGCCGGTCATAAAGGTTGACCGCACGTCCTGCCCGCGATCTCCGAGCAGCCATCGGAAGGCCGAGAAGCCAAGCACCAGGAATGCCACCGTCAGGCCGCTGGCCAGCAGCATGTGGGTCAGTCGGTAAGGCATTGATGGGTTGAAGATTATTGCCCACCAATCGGTTGCGAAAGCTACACCGTCCCGCATCTCGAACCCGGCAGGTGTGTGCATCCAGCTGTTCAGGACCAAAATCCAGAAGGCCGACATAGTCGTTCCGAACGCCACTAGGAAAGTCGCGGTTGTGTGCAGCCAGTTGGGCACGCGTGAAAAGCCGAACAGCATGACGCCCAAGAACACTGCCTCGAGGAAGAAAGCCGTCAGGATCTCATAAGCCAGCAACGGCCCGGCGACATTGCCCACGGTCTCCATGAAACCGGGCCAGTTGGTGCCAAACTGAAAGGACATGGTGATGCCCGAGACCACACCCATCGCAAAGGACAGGGCGAAGACCTTCACCCAAAAGCGGTAGGCATCCATCCAATTAGTGTCTTTGGTTGCGTTGAAGCGCAGTTTGAAAAACAGCAGCACCCATCCCAATGCGATCGTGATCGTCGGGAAGAGGATGTGGAAAGATATGTTTGCCCCAAATTGAATGCGGGACAGCAGAAGCGCGTCCATTGTTCACCTGTAGAAGTCTTGCTTGAAACTCAGATAGGTGTGGCCATTTTGGTGTTAAGGGATGTGCGACAGCCGGTCATGCGGCAGGGTGGCGCATAGCTTTAGCGGTCACAGATCCGATGTTCTGATCGGCCGGGATTTGATCAATCAACTTCGGCAACATGGGGGCACCCATTGACCCGCAGGCACATCCGCAGGATGCTACCGAAAGGGGGACACATTGCTCATCGTGACCTCCACCGCCCTCACTTCAAGCGTTTCCTCGTAGACCCCTATAGGTATATTGCGCCAGATTCGGCGCTTTGTGCCGCCATGCTCGCGCCTGCTCCAACGCCTAAAAACTGACAAAAGACCAATCGGCGGCTGCTACGAGTGTTCGGTAGTTTGCAAGCAGCGGGTCTTTTCGCCTAGCTTCTTACCTATGCACAAATTTTGCTAGAAATCTTGTGAATTCCCCGGGCAGCCGAAACGCATCATAGCTGTGAGTGGCAGGTGTTTTCTGAATTTTTTTCCGATCGCTCAGCCAACTCAATTTTTCAATTCTCCCTGCTTTACCCAGAAACCGAGGGGTTCAAAATTTTGACCGCAGAGGCCGGTATCAACGTTGAATTGTGAAAAGAAAACCAAGGCGGGGTTTTGAAAGTTCCGAGACGTTCGCTGACCTCAATGTGGCATTGCGGACTTTCAAACAATCTGAACAGAGGCGTATATCGAAGAGACTCGATGATTGGCCTGGATTGAGATGCACCGGTGAAATACGGGGGTAGAAACAAATTCTCTTCTTCTTATGCGTGAAATGTGCATAGTTTTAAGAACGATCAAGAATTAATCAAATTGAACATGACATAGGTCAATTTTTGGCCTGCGACAGTTCGATAATGAGTTTGGTAAGTCTCGAGATCAACAGCGGACCGCAAGCCTATGAATAAGCTAGCCAGCCGCCGTGCCTTTCTGCGTGGCGCTCCGCTGCGCGAAGACCGGACAGCAATCATTCCGCCCGGCGCGGATCAGGGCCACTTTTTCGAATTGTGCATCCAATGCGACGATTGCGTCTCGGCTTGCCCCGAACACATCATCACCTTTGATCGGCAGGGCTGGCCAGTTGTCAGCCTTGAAGCCTTGCCCTGCACATTCTGCGGCGCCTGCGCCGAGGCCTGTACGACCGGTGCTTTGAAACCTGAAAACCTGAGTGATTGGCCGTGGCGGGCCTATGTCACTGCGGGATGTCTTTCGATGAATGGCGTGAGTTGCCGTGTGTGTCAGGACGTCTGCGACAGCAACGCGATCGGGTTCAAACTGTTACTTGGGGGGCGGTCGGAACCCGCCATTGACCAACAAGCCTGTACCGGTTGCGGCGCCTGCGCCAGCGCGTGCCCCGCTAGTACAATCCGATTTGAGCGCCACGAAACAGTCCCCCAGGAGAGCTTGCAATGAACATTTGCGGATGCCTTGTCCATGTCGCCCCCGACGTCGCGCAAACCGCCCAGGAGGCGATGCTAGGGTTTGACGGTGTCGAAATCCATGCCACTGCCGAAGATGGTCGTGTTGTCGTCGTGGTCGAGGACACGCCCGAAAAGCTGGCCTCCGAGACGATCATGGATCTGCACCAGATCCCGGGCGTGATCTCTCTGACCCTGACCTATCACCATTTCGAAGACCTCGCGGAGACCCGTCCGCATCTTAACGCTTCCTGCCAGACCTGAAACCGGAGACCCATGCCATGACCATCTCTGAATCCCGCCGGACCTTCCTGAAATCAACTGCTGCCGCCGCGACCGCTTCGGCGGCTGGTCTTCCGCTGGCCACAGGCGCAGCGCAGGCGCAAGTCGGCACGTCTGACATTCGTTGGGACAAGGCGGCGTGCCGGTTCTGCGGCACGGGTTGCTCGGTTCTGGTCGGCACCAAGGAAGGTCGTGTGGTAGCCACCCAGGGTGACCCGGACGCGCCTGTAAACCGGGGCCTGAACTGTATCAAAGGCTATTTCCTGTCCAAGATCATGTACGGCAAGGACCGTCTGACCACACCCTTGCTGCGTAAGACCAATGGCGAATACGACAAGAACGGTGAATTCGAACCGGTCAGTTGGGACGAAGCCTTTGACGTCATGGCCGAGAAATGGAAAGAGGCTTTGGCCAAGAAAGGCCCGACCAGCGTTGGCATGTTTGGCTCTGGCCAGTGGACCGTCTGGGAAGGTTATGCGGCTGCCAAGATGATGAAGGCCGGGTTCCGCTCGAACAACATTGACCCCAACGCGCGTCATTGCATGGCATCAGCGGTTGTAGGCTTTATGCGGACCTTCGGCATTGACGAGCCGATGGGTTGCTATGACGACTTTGAGCACGCCGACACCTTCGTGCTATGGGGGTCGAACATGGCGGAAATGCACCCGATCCTGTGGTCGCGCCTCACCGACACGCGCCTGACCAAACCGGGTTCCGAGGTGCATGTGCTGTCCACTTTCGAACATCGATCGTTCGAGCTGGCCGACAATGGGATGGTGTTTGCGCCTCAGACCGATCTGGCGATCCTGAACTGCATCGCCAATTACATCATCCAGAATGGCGCAGTGAACGAAGACTTCGTCAAGAACCACGTCAACATCACGAAAACCGTCACCGATATCGGGTATGGCCTGCGCGACAACCATCCGCTGCAGGAAGCGGCCGAGAACCCAAATGGCGGCAAGATGGAACCGATCAGCTTTGAGGAATATGCCCAGGCGGTTTCGAAATACACGCTGGAATACACGTCCGAGCTGTCGGGCGTACCTGCCGAGCAGCTTGAGCGTCTGGCCCAGCAATATGCAGACCCTAACCGCAAGGTCATGAGCCTATGGACCATGGGCTTCAACCAGCACACACGCGGGTCTTGGGTGAACTCACTGATGTATAACGTGCACCTGCTGGTCGGGAAGATTTCCGAACCGGGCAACTCGCCGTTCTCGCTGACCGGCCAGCCGTCGGCCTGTGGCACTGCACGTGAGGTTGGCACCTTCGCCCACCGTCTGCCCGCCGACATGGTGGTTACGAACGATAAGCACCGTGAGATTTGTGAGACCGCGTGGAACATTCCTGCTGGCACCATCCCGGACAAACCCGGATTCCACGCTGTTCTGCAGCACCGCAAGCTGAAAGATGGTGACCTGAACGCCTATTGGGTGCAGTGCAACAACAACATGCAGGCCGCGCCCAATATCAACGAAGAAGGGTTTCCCGGCTATCGCAACCCGGAAAACTTCATCACCGTGTCCGACCCCTATCCGACGGTCACAGCCGTGTCTGCCGACCTGATCCTGCCCACCGCCATGTGGGTCGAAAAAGAAGGCGCCTATGGCAATGCCGAGCGCCGCACTCAGTTCTGGCGGCAACAGGTGCAAGCGCCGGGTGAAGCAAAATCGGACCTCTGGCAGCTTATGGAATTCTCTAAACGCTTCACAGTCGAAGAGGTTTGGGGCGAAGAGCTTCTGGCCGCCATGCCCGAGCATCGCGGCAAGACCATGTATGATGTGCTCTATGCCAACGGCAAGATCGATCAGTTCCCGCTGTCTGAGACGGCCGAAGGCTTCCACAACGACGATGCGGAACATTTCGGTTACTATGTCCAGAAAGGTCTGTTCGAAGAATATGCCGATTTCGGGCGCGGTCATGCGCACGATCTGGCGCCGTTCGAAATGTACCACGAGGCGCGCGGTATGCGCTGGCCGGTCGTGGACGGTAAGGAAACGCTCTATCGTTTCCGCGAAGGCTATGACCCCTACGTGCCCGAAGGCGCGGGCGTGAAGTTCTATGGCAAGCCCGATGGCAAGGCCAGCATCATCTTTGCCCCCTACGAACCCGCCGCCGAAGAGCCCGATGAAGAATTTGATCTATGGCTGTCCACGGGCCGCGTGTTGGAGCACTGGCACTCGGGCTCGATGACCCGCCGGGTGCCGGAGCTGCACCGCGCCTATCCGAACGCGGTTGTCTACATGCACCCGCAGGATGCCGAAGATCGGGGTCTGCGCCGTGGGCAAGAGATCGTTCTGTCCACCCGCCGCGGTGAGGTCACAA
The DNA here is from genome assembly GCF_056538305.1 of Ruegeria sp. BG9. Classification (NCBI taxonomy): domain Bacteria; kingdom Pseudomonadati; phylum Pseudomonadota; class Alphaproteobacteria; order Rhodobacterales; family Roseobacteraceae; genus Ruegeria; species Ruegeria sp. BG9. Next base: position 68,660 of record NZ_JBQFSY010000005.1, on the reverse strand, counting down.
GCCGGGTCGAGACCCGCGGGCGCAACAAGGTGCCGCGCGGTCTGGTCTTCATGCCCTGGTTCGATGAGCATCAACTGACCAACAAGTTGACGCTGGACGCAACTTGCCCGCTGTCGAAAGAGACCGACTTCAAGAAATGCGCCTGCAAGGTCGAGCGCGCGTAACCGGGAAGGATCGCAAAGGTTGTCCCCATGTCCCTGACCGGTACTCCTCTTTCGCCGCAACGGCGTCGCTTCCTGCAGGATTCGGCGCGCGCGGCAGGCGGCTGCGTAGTCGCCGGGTCATTGCTGGCCTGGTTGGCCCGCGATGCGCGCGCACTGCCGGCGGAAGCCTTGCGCCCGCCCGGAGCATTGTCGGAAGATGAGTTCCTGTCAGCCTGTATCCGCTGCGGGCTCTGCGTGCGGGACTGTCCTTACGATACCCTGAAACTGGCTGAGCTAGGGGTCGATGCTGTTGCAACCGGCACGCCCTATTTCACCGCCCGCGATGTACCATGTGAGATGTGCGACGACATACCCTGTGTCGCCGCTTGCCCTACCGGCGCGCTGGACCCGGGTTTGGACAATATCGATGATGCCAACATGGGCGTTGCGGTTCTGGTTGATCAGGAAAACTGCCTGAACTTCCTCGGTCTGCGCTGCGATGTCTGTTACCGCGTCTGCCCCGTTATTGACGAGGCGATAACACTGGAAACCGCGCACAACGCGCGTTCAGGCCACCATGCGATGTTCATTCCCACCGTCCATGCCGACCGCTGCACCGGCTGCGGTATGTGCGAGAAAAGCTGTGTTCTACCCGAAGCTGCGATCAAAGTACTACCCGCCCGATTGGCGCGCGGCAGCAGCGCGGACCACTATCGCAAGGGCTGGGAAGAAAAAGAAAGCCACGGCGGTCCGCTTGTGGACGGATTGATCGACCTACCCGACCGCCTGCCTGGGCCTGGCACAGACAATCTGGCCGCGCCGGGCGGCTTTTCGCCCTCCTATGACCTACCGGGGGCAGGCCAATGAGCGCGCGCACTCATATTCCCGTTGGTCAGGAGGCTATTGAGGCCAAAGGCTGGATCGGTGCGCATAAGTTCCTGCTGCTGCGTCGGACAAGCCAACTGTTCTTTTTGGCGTTGTTTCTGCTGGGGCCTTGGTTCGGTGTCTGGATCGTGCAGGGAACGTTGGCGGGGTCGCTGACCCTTGGCATTCTGCCCCTGACCGATCCGTTTGTGCTGTTGCAAAGCTTTGTGGCCGGGCACTGGCCGGAACTGACCGCCTTGATCGGCGGGATCATCGTTCTGGTCGCCTATGCGCTGATCGGCGGGCGCGTCTATTGTTCGTGGGTCTGTCCGATCAACCCGGTGACTGATGCCGCCAACTGGTTGCACCGCAAGCTGGACCTGCCCAAAGGCTGGCAACCCAAACGCACCACCCGTCTGTGGATACTGGCGACGGTCCTGATCGTCTCGGGCCTGACTGGCGTCATCGCGTGGGAGTTGGTCAATCCGATCACCATGCTGCATCGCGGACTGATTTTCGGCGCGGGCTTTGTCTGGGCACTGATCGCTGCGATCTTCATCTTTGATCTGGTCGTCGCCCGTCACGGTTGGTGTGGCCATATCTGCCCCGTCGGCGCCTTCTATGGCCTGATCGGCAGTAAAAGCCTGCTGCGTGTCAGCGCCGCCAACCGGACTGCCTGCAATGACTGCATGGATTGCTACGCCGTCTGCCCGGAGAACCAGGTCATCTCGCCAGCGCTGAAAGGCAAACCGGATGCGACGCCGCTGATCCTGTCGCCCGATTGCTCAAATTGCGGCCGCTGCATCGACGTATGTGCGGTGGATGTCTTCAAGTTTACTCACCGGTTCGACGACAAGGTCGTCGCGCCTTTCGATCCCGTTCCCGCGCCCGATGCGCGTACAGCCAGACCTATCTAAGGGAGTGCACAGATGAACAAGCCAATCCTGACAGGCGTCGCCGCCCTGATCCCAGTCGTACTCCTCAGCGGGTTCGCCCTTGCGCAATCCGCCCAGGTTGAGACCCTGCGAGGCGGCGAAGTGGATGAAACGGTCCCGCTGGATCAAGTCCACAAAACGATGGAAGGACGTATTGTGCGGAATTACCGGCAGCAGCCGCCGCTGATCCCACATTCGATCGAACAATACCAGATCGACACGCGGACCAACCAGTGCCTTTCCTGCCATGACTGGACAGTTGCAGGCGAACGCAACGCGCCCACCTTGTCTATGACCCACTATCTCGATCGCGACGGCAATGAGTTGGATCACATCGCAGGGACCCGTTATTTCTGCAACCAGTGCCACGTGCCGCAGGTAAATGCGCCTACATTGGTCGATAACCTGTTTGAACCATCCCACAGCAACTAATCCAACGTATGACTGAAAGGAGCACCACGATGGCAGACTCTCCTGAAAAACGCGGCTGGATCGGTCGCTTGTGGAACGCGTTCTGGACACCGGCTGTTTTGTTCAGTTCGGGTTTTTTGATCTTGGCCGGCTTTCTTGGGGGTATCCTGTTCTGGGGCGGCTTTCACTGGACGCTTGAACTGACCAATACAGAAGAGTTCTGCGTGTCCTGCCATACGATGGAAACCAACCTGGGTGAATACCGCGAGACGATCCACTACAACAACCACTCGGGCGTGCGCGCGATCTGTTCGGATTGTCACGTGCCGGATGAGTGGAACCACAAGATCAAAGCCAAGATCATGGCCGTGAAAGATGTCTATCACGAACTCGCAGGCACAATCAGCACCCCCGAGAAATACGAGGATCACCGTCTGGCAATGGCCTCGGCCGTTTGGAAGAAGATGAAGGAATCCGACAGCCGCGAATGCCGGAACTGTCACAACTTCGACTATATGGACTTTACCTTGCAGGAGACACGCGCCGCCAGCGAGCACCAGCGTGCGATTGACACCGGGATGACATGCATCGACTGCCACCAGGGCATCGCTCACAGCCTGCCGCCGGGATATCTTGAGACCTATCAGGACATAGCCGAAGCGGTTGACGGCAAACCGCTGCACAAACAAGCGGCGGTGTCTGGTAATGACATCCAGTCCTTCCTCAACACCAGCGTCGATTAAGAAGGGGGCAGAGATGTTAGATATACTTGGGACAATCGGTGGAAACATCCTCAGCCTGCCCGGCATTCTTGGGCTGGCGCTAGGAATGATGACCAGACAAATTTGGCTGGGTGCGGCGCTGGGCGGACTTGTCGGCGTGTTCGAAACACTGGTCTTTGCCGGTTTTCAATTTGCTCAAATCGAAGCTCTTGAGCTCGTGATTGCAATACTGGTTGGCGTGTGTGCGGGCGGTTTAGGGAGCATTATCCGAATTAAAGGAACACAAGTCAGGCCTTAGAGTCAGGATGCCTTTATTTCCAAAGCGCTGCAGGATTCACGGCTTGGAAAACGGAGCGGTGGCAAGCGAGATCTGTTCTGGCTGAGCCACGAGTAGATGGCCGAGCTTTCCCCTTTGTTCCCGAAGCCGCACGGCAGGCCATGGGTCGATGATGGAAGGGTGCTGATTGAGATCTTCTTCATCAATCATAGTGGGAAACGATGGCGAGGCGCGCTCAGGTCCCATGGGCGGCACAAGACGCTTTTCAGTCGATAGAAACTTAGGAACGAGAAAAGCACTTTGCCCAGACAATGGTCGGCCCAGTTGCCGAACATGGCGAGGAATAAACCATGGTGATCCCCTTTCGGGACATCACTGCGCGATGCACTGCCAAGCAGTGATGTAAGATCATGTTTGGTAGGTTCAGGTATTGGATGCGCGTGGCGACACGTTATGATCGCCGCCAAAGTCTTCCTTTGTACAATCGCCCTCGCAGCGACAGTCATTTTTAGGATTTGCATCCTGAACCTAGGTGTTGGTTCACAGGTTGTGATGCTGGACCCTGCGCCCTGTACTTAAAGTGGAAGGCCCCCTTGCGGCTCTTAGGATTTTGGCGTCTCAGCTATTCCGGGTTCTACACGCTCTGAGAGTTGCACCTCTTGTTTGTCCTATCTTAAAGATATTGGCGAAACCGGATCAGCGACGGGCGGATCAATTGAAAGACAAGACCCAAGACATGCGCACGGCTGATCAGGGCGGAACGTCCGCTGTTCAACTGCGTTTGCAAGATGCGGACATGAAGCTTTTGCAGGTGTTTGCCCATGTCGTCGAGGCCGGTGGGCTATCCCCCGCACAATATGGGCTGAACATGAGCTTGTCTGCCGTCAGCGCCGCAATCTCGAATCTGGAAACCCGGCTTGGCTTTCGGCTTTGTGACCGCGGACGCGGAGGATTTCAGCTGACCGAAGGGGGGCATCTTGTGTATCAGGAACTCCGTTCGCTTAGCGTCGCGATCGGGTCCTTCAACAGATCGGTTCAAGCCTATACCAGCGACATGCAGGGTCAATTCAACATCGCGATGGACGATGCGATTCTGACCAATCTATCCTGCCCGATCTACAAGGTGATCCAGAGATTTGCCGCGCAAGCGCCGGAGATTTCGCTGAACATCACTATCATGAGCGCCCCTCAGATGGAGCGCGCCTTGCTGAACAATGAACTCAACATTGCCATCGGGCCATTTCAGGAATTGTCCCCCTCGCTGCGCGCCGAAACAGTCTATGTCGAACAGCAGCTGTTGTGCTGCGGTCGGTTGAATCCGATTTATGATCTGTATGACCCCGACGAAATCGAAAAGGCAGTGACCAAAGCGCAATTTTCCAAACGCAGCTTTGATGATCGCGACCGACACCAGGCACCTGGGCCTTTCACCAGCACGGCAACTGCGGCCACAATGGAGGCGATGCTGGCGATGGTCCTTAGCGGCCTTTACCTCGGCTACCTGCCCCGCCACGCCTGCGAGCCATGGATAGAGCGGGGTGAGCTGAGGTCAGTTCTACCGCAGGTCTTTGCCTATGACACCGATATTCAGTTGGTCTCCCGCAAGGCCCGCGGGGACAAACGTGTCGATTTGTTCCTGGCCGCGCTGGCTGAAACTCAAACCTGAGCGCCCTCACTTTTGCACCGCAAAAAGTTCACTTCAGAAAAAATGGATTTTCTCGCGCCCGGTTTCTGACATGGTGTCGCGATGGCATTGAACGAAACGGCAGGACCCCTGACATGACGACCCCCGACAGCTATGTCTCGCTGCAAGAAATCATGCGCACCGCGCAGCGGATTGCGCCCATTGTGCGCAAGACACCACTGGTGTTTTCTGAGGCCCTGTCGGAGCGCGCGGGTTTTGAAATCTGGCTAAAGCTGGAGAACCTGCAAACCACAGGCAGTTTCAAGCTGAGGGGGGCCTCAAACCGTATTCTGCAACTGACCGCCGAGGAACGCGCACGCGGGATCATCGCTGTGTCCAGCGGCAATCACGGCAGGGCCGTCGCCTACCTGTCCAAACGTCTGGGGATCACGGCCCGTGTAGTTGTCTGCTCGCTCTGTCCCGAAAACAAACGTCAGGCGATGCGCGACCTCGGGGCCGAGGTGATCGTGCATGGCGACACGCAGGACGAGGCGCAGGATCACGCGGATCGGCTGATGGAGCAGCACGGCTATACCTGGGCCGATCCCTTTGACGATCTGAACGTCATCGCAGGGCAAGGCACGATCGCGCTAGAGGCGCTGACCGATTTGCCCGATGCGGACATGATCATCGCGCCTTTGTCCGGTGGCGGTCTTTTGTCTGGCATTGCGCTGGCCACCAAGTCGATCTCACCCAAGATCTCCGTTGTCGGGTCTTCGATGGAGGTCGAACCGGGCATGGTGCGCAGTCTTGAGGCGGGCAAACCGGTTCATGTCGAGGAATTCCCAAGCCTCGCCAGCAGCATCACCGGGGCAATCGGCCTGCGTAATCGCTATACCTTCCCGATCATTCGCGATTTCATGGATCGCGCCGTTCTGATCCCCGAAGACGCGCTGGTGCCTGAAATGGCTCGGTTTGCTGAAAGCGAAGGGATGATCGTCGAGGGCGGCTCGATCACCTCGGTCATCGCAGCGCTTAGCCCTGAGGTCCGCGAAATGGCCCCCAATCGGGCAATCGTGGTCATGAGTGGCCGCAATATTGGCCTGCCGACGTTTCTGTCGGTGCTCAATGACACCGGGATCTGACCCCGCCGGGATGATCGGGCATTTCCTGCCCGCATCCCTCCCGTTAAAAAGCACCGGGGATTGCCCCGCACCGAAGGACCAAGGACTCCGTCATGACCGACACCTCCAAATCCGCAATCGTACTGAACGCCTCAGACGTTGCCGCGCTTTTGCCCTCAGTTGACGCGCTGGCCGCGATGCGCGCGCTGTTTACCGAGCTTGGGCGCGGGCAAGCCGTGCAACCGTCGCAAACCCTGACGCTGTTCCCCGAAGACAAGGGCGATTTCATCACCTATCTGGGGGCAAGCACCGGGGCCGATCTGTTTGGCGCCAAACTCTCGCCCTATTTGGTGCGCCCTGGCAAACCCGTGATTACAGCGTGGACAGTTCTGATGTCGATGGAAACCGGCCAGCCCCTTATGCTGTGCGATTCCGGTGAGCTGACGACCGAACGCACCGCGGCCACGACCGCTTTGGCCGTCGACCACCTCGCCCGCCCCGAGGCCAAGGTTCTGTCGATCATCGGCTCCGGCAAGGTGGCGCAAGCACATCTGAAGCATGTTCTGGCCCTGCGTGACTGGGGCGTCATTCGCGTCTATTCCCCCAACCTTGCGCAAAACGCCGAGCTTGCAGCGCAGTGGCAGGCGACAGACAGCCGCGTCCAACTGGCTGACAGCGCGGAAGCCGCCGGTCAGGACGCGGATGTCGTCATGCTCTGCACCTCGTCCGGTACGCCTGTCTTCGACACGGCGTCGGTAGCTGCGGGGGCGTTGGTTACCTCGATCAGCACCAATGTCGCCAACGCGCATGAGGTCGACCCCGCTTTCCTGACCACGGCCGAGGTCTATTGCGACTATCTCGCCACCACGCCCGGTTCGGCCGGAGAGATGAAATTGGCGGCCGAGGCCGGCTGGCAACCGGGCAGCATTCGCGGTGATCTAGCCGAATTGCAGGTTGAGGCCTGCAAGACACCGTCAGGCGACAAACCAGTCTTCTTCCGCTCAATCGGGTTGGGGCTGGAGGACATCTTCATGGCCCGCGCCGTCTATGACGCGGCTTCGGCGTAACTGAGAGCAGGAGGAGAGACCCATGGATATCAGACCTTTCGGCGTCGAAATGTGGATGAATGAGTATGAGACGAAATGCGAGCTCAACCTTGCGGAAACCTGCGTGGAATCCATAACTCTGGGTGAGTTGTTCGAGATGGCCGGGCAGCACAACAGCATCCTGAGCGACCTGTCGGCGATGAAAATGACTTATGGCGCGATCGAAGGCTCGGACCGGTTGCGCGATGCGATTTGCAGCCTGTACGAAAACCAGACACGCGAAAACATCCTGACCACGCATGGCACCATCGGAGCGAACTCGCTGGTGCATCAGACCCTTGTGGCGCGCGAGGATCACGTGATTTCGGTAATCCCGACCTATCAGCAGCACTACTCGATCCCCGAAAGCATTGGGGCCGAGATCGAGCTACTGCACCTGAAGCCCGAAAACGCGTTCCTGCCCGATCTGGATGAATTGCGCGCCATGGTCCGTCCCGACACGCGAATGATCGCGATCAACAACCCGAACAACCCAACGGGCGCGTTGATGGACCGCGAAATGCTAGAACAGATCGTCGAGATCGCGCGCAGCGTCGGTGCGTGGCTGCTGTGTGATGAGGTTTATCGTGGCACCGATCAGACCGGGGATGGCTTCACGGCCGCGGTCGCTGATCTCTACGAAAAAGGGATCAGCACGGCGGGGATGTCCAAAGCCTATTCTCTGGCCGGTCTGCGCGTTGGCTGGATCGCGGGACCCAAGGACATGCTACATGACGTGATGATCCACCGCGATTACAACACCATCTCGGTCGGTCAGGTCGATGAGCTGTTGGCCGCTATGGCACTGGAAAATCGCGACAACATTCTGGATCGCGCGCAGCGGATAACCCGTGAAAACCTGCAGATCGTCAAAGACTGGATCGCGCAAGAGCCTCTGATCACGTGGGTCAAGCCGAAATCCGGCACCACGGCCTTGCTGAAATACGACCTGCCCATGTCCTCGCGTGAACTGTGCGTGACTTTGCTGAAAGAAGACGGCGTGATGCTGACCCCCGGCAGCGCCATGGACATGGAGGGCTGGCTGCGTCTGGGCTACACAAATCCCACAGCGGATCTGAAAGCGGGTCTGGACAAACTCTCGGGCTTTCTGGCCCGCCACAGCGCCGCCTAAGAGGGGCATAGATGATCCAGCTGGACAAGGCGCAGATTCAGGATCGGTTCGTTTTTTTCAAAGGCCGTCGATGCGATCCGCGCGGCCTATGTTGCCGTCGCACAGGGACGGGTTCAGACCCCGCCAGTCACTTATCTGGGCTTCCCCGAGGCCGCCGGGGATTGCCACGTCAAATCCGGCCATATCGAGGGTGACGATACCTTCGTCATCAAGATCGCAACCGGGTTTTACGACAATCCCTCCATAGGCTTGCCCAGCTCGAACGGCATGAACATTGTCTTTTCGGCTAAAACTGGCGCGCCGGTGGCCTTTTTGCAGGACGAAGGCTGGCTGACCGATATCCGCACCGGTATCGGCGGGGCATTGGCGACGCAGGCGCTTGCGGTTGAGGGGTTTGAGCGAGTGCTAATTGTCGACACCGGCTTGCAGGCGCGCCATCAGGCAAAGTGTCTGCAACAGTTGATCCTGGATCGGCCTCTGTCGTTCCTGATCTGGGGGCGGTGCCCGGACAAGGCCAAGGCGGCAGCCGATGACCTGACCGCAATGGGGCTAAAGGCTGAACGGGTTGAAGATCTGCCCTCGGCCAGCAAGACGGCGCAGGTCATCATCACGACAACACCCTCTGAGAGCTTTTTGATCGCAAACGACTGGGTGCAACCGGGCACGCATATCTCGGCCATCGGAGCGGACTGCCCCGGCAAACAGGAGCTTGAGGCTGATCTGATCGCACGCGCCGATCTGCTGGTTTGCGACTCACCCGAGCAATGTCTGGATCACGGAGAGTTCCAAACCCTTTCCAAGACCGGCCTCCTGACCGAGGCCGATGTCACCACACTCGGGAACATTCTGTCCGGCGCTCATCTTGGCAGGCAATCGACTGATCAGATCACCATTGCAGATCTGACCGGGCTGGCGGCTCAGGACATTGCGATCTCAAGCGCGCTGCAGATAGAGACCCGGCAGCCAGCTTAGTCAAGGATCGCAACGGGCTGACCCAAGACGCCGGTATCGGGGGTCACCCCAAGCCCAACCCCTTCGGGCGGGGCGATACGGCCATTTTCGCGCACTGGCCCATCCGGCGCAAGGCGGGGGCCGACATAGTGGCTGAGGTCACAGGTATTCATGATCCCGCGCGCGGGGGTCGAGGCGGCCAGATGCAACAGCGCGGCCGTAGTGATGTCACTACCCCAGGTATCCTCGATACACATCTGCGTACCCAGGGTCAGACACAGGTCGCGGATTTGACGCATAGCGGACAGGCCGCTCATCTTGGACAGTTTCAACGCAACGGCCTGCATACAACCCAACTTATGCGCCTGAATGACCGAGGCAATATCGCGGGCGTTCTCGTCGATCTTCATCGGCAGACCGGTTGCGCGCTGAACATGGGCGCATTCTTCCAGCGTCGCGCAGGGTTGTTCCAGCATCAAATCCAGATGGGATGCCGCACGCCCCACGCGGATCGCTGTCAACGCATCGCTGCCGCAGTTCCAATCGCCATAGACCAACGGGCCGGGGCCAACTGCCTCACGCACTTTGGCCAATCGCTCGACATCCGTTTGCCAGTCTGCATCCGCACCCAGCTTGACTTGAAACTGGCGCATACCTTTGTCACGCGCGTCGCGCGCCATCCGGGCCATCTCATCCGGGGCGACGCAAGTGATCGAATGATAGAGCGGCATATCCTTGACCTGACGCCCGCCCAGTAACTTGTGCAAAGGCAGACCGGCTGCCTGCGCCGTCAGATCCCAAAGCGCCGTATCGATGGCCGATTTCGCATAGTCGTGGCCCGGAAGGTATGCGTTCAGTTTCTCCACCAAAGCCTCGGGTCCAACAGGATCGGCCCCGATCAAGACCGGGGCCAACTCGGTCACGGCCGGAACGACACCCTTGGCATAGGCCGGCAGATAATGAGGGATCGGGCAGACCTCCCCCCAGCCCTGCAAGCCTGTATCCGTATCAAGCCGCAGAACCACGGATGTCGTTGTATCGCAGGTTTTCCCATCCGCCATGTAGTAGGTTTCATGGCTGGTCAGAGGGACTTCCCAAACGGCAATACGGGTGATCTTCAACTTAGGCTTCCTTTTGGCGCAGAGCTTGTTGAGAGGGCAGGTGCACGCGCCCTGCCCCCTTCGTATTTATGCCGGAACGGCGGCCGGAGCGTCTGTTCTGGGACGCTCGGACTTCGGATCATAAGCCGCTTCGCCAAGGATACGCCCCTTGCGTGGGCAACCAGCGATCACGACCTCAACCTCAGTGCCGGGGGCATTCACATGCGGCTTGACGAAAGCAAAGGCGAGGATCTTGCCGACGGTGTGACCATATGCAACCGACGCCGTCGCGCCTACGACATTACCGTCGATGCGGATCGCCTCGCCTCCATGACCGTCTTCTATGCCGTCCGGCTCGATTTCAAGATAAGCGCAAATCCAAGGCATTTGACCGGCTTGGGCCTGCGCGGCACTGGCCCGCGTGGCTTCAACCCCCAGATAGTCTTTGTCCAGCTTGAAGAATCGGCCCACATTCGCCTCGGGCAAAGTGACCTCATTTGTCAGCTCACCAGCGCCAGGGAAGGCTTTCTCCATCCGCAAGCTGTTCATCGCGAACGAGCCGTAATTCTCGATCCCGAACTCCTTACCCGCGGCCCAGAGCGCGTTGTAGACGTCAACGCAAGCTTCGTCCGTCATGTGGAATTCCCAGCCTAGCTCACCCGCATATGACATACGGAAGGCCCAGACCTTGTGCCCGGCGACAGTGATTTCCTGCGCCGACAACCACCGGAAACCGGCATTGGACAGGTCGGCGTCTGTGCATTTGGCCAGCACCTCGCGGGATTTTGGCCCGTTCAGGGACAAAGCCGACCAATCTTCGGAGAGCGTTTTGACGGAGACGGTCTCTCCCGCGAGGTTCTGGTTCAGGTGATCCACAAGGCGTTGCTCGAAGAACGCGGCGCAGACCAGATAGTAGCGATCTTCGGCCATGCGCACGATCGTGGTCTCAAGCTCGATCCGCCCTCTGCGGTTCAAGAAATGAGTCAGCGTGATCGAACCGTCTTTCTGAGGCATCTTGTTCGCGGTCAGGCGATCCAGCAGCGCATAGGCATCCGGCCCCGAGACCTCAACCTTGGTGAAGGCGGTCACGTCCATGATCCCCACGCGCTCACGCACGGCCTGACATTCCAGCGCAACCATGTCGAAGACCTCGTTGCGGCGGAACGAGTAGTGGTCGCGCTGTTCCACGCCATTACGGGCAAACCAACGGGGGCGTTCGTGGCCGAAGACCTCCTCATAAACCGCGCCTTTTTCCTTGAGGATCTCATATAGCGGAGACGGTTTGATCGGGCGCCCCTCAAGACGGTTGAAATGCGGAAAGGGGATCTCGTGGCGCAGCTTATAGTCTTCATGCGCCTTGACGACCTGCCAGTCTTTCTTGGCGTAGCTGCCAAAGCGGCGCGGGTCATAGTCGCGCATGTTGATATCGGCGGCCCCGTGAACCATCCATTTCGCCAGTTCGCGGGTCAAACCCGGACCCCAGCCAATGCCGATCTGCGTGCCGCAGCAGCACCAGTAATTCTTAACGCCCGGTGCAGGACCAACCATCGGGTTGCCATCGGGCGGATGGCTGATCGCGCCATGCACCTCACGAGTGATACCCAGTTCGGCAAAGATCGGCATCCGTTCCAGCGAGTTCTCCAGCCACGGCATCACGCGGTCATAGTCGGCCTCAAACAGCCAGTTCTCGTACTCCCAAGGACATTCATCATGCCAGACAGAATTCGAGTTTTCTTTCTCATAAATCCCGATCAGGCCCTTTTTCTGCTCCATCCGGATATAGCCCGACACCATCTTGTCATCGCGGATCACCGGCAGTTCTGTTTCCAGATCCTGAAATTCGGGCACATTCTCGGTGACAAAATAGTGGTGTGTCATCGAGGTCATGGGCAGCTGCAGATCGGACCATTCGCCCATCTGCCGCGCATAGGTTCCGCCTGCGTTGACCACATGTTCGCAGGTGATCGAGCCCTGTTCGGTCTCGACCACCCATTCGCCTGTATCGTTCTGCGTGATGTTGGTCGCGCGGCAATGGCGGAAGATCTTCACGCCTTTCTGCCGCGCACCCGCCGCCATGGCCATGGTCACGTTCGAAGGGTCAACATGGCCATCATCGGGCGTGTACAGCGCGCCTAAGACACCGTCGAGATTGTAGAACGGGTGCTTTTCGGCAATGAACTCGGGGCCCACCAGCTCGATATTGAAGCCAAGGGCGCGACCGACGGACAGCGTGTGGCGCAGCCAGTCCATCTCATCCTCGGTATAGGCCAGCCGGAACGAGCCGCAACCGTGCCACGTGACGGCCTGACCGGTCTCTTCTTCCAGCATTTTCGAATAGAGGCCGATATTGTAGTCGACCATCTTGCCCAGCCCATAAGAGCTTGTGGAATGAGTGATCTGGCCCGCTGCGTGCCAGGTCGAGCCGCTGGTCAGCTCGGCCTTTTCCAGTAGGATGGTCTCCTCTCCCCATCCTTCGTGGCCAAGGTGGTAGGCCAGGCCACAGCCCATGACCCCGCCGCCAACAATGACGACCTTTGCGCGTTCGGGCAGTTCTTTCTTGGACATCGCAGGATTCCTGTTCCAGAGTCGCAGATTTCTGTGGATTTGATAATCAAACAAATGTACCACGGTCAACACATAACGACACAAATGAACGCTACCCAAGGCAAGCCCCTCGGTTTCCAAGTTGAGGATCCATCATGACCAAGCCGCTCACCCACTCGCTTGAGGCCCGCTACTACACCGATCCCGCCATCTTCGAAGATGAGATGAACGGGCTGCTGGCGCGGACGTGGCAATTCGCAGGACACGCGGCTGATATCCCGAATGTAGGCGACTATTTTGCCTTTCAGATTGCCGGGCAGAACCTGTTTGCCATTCGCGGCAGGGATGAGGTGGTGCGCACCTTCTACAACGTGTGCCAACACCGCGCGCATGAGATGGTGACCGGAACCGGCAACACTCGCGTTGTGGTTTGCCCCTATCATCAATGGACGTATGAGCTGACGGGCGGGCTGCGCGCAGGGCCCAACATAAAATCGGTCCCGGGCTTTGAACGGGAAAAAATCTGCCTGACCGAAGTTCGGACCGAGATTTTTCTGGGGTTCATCTTCGTCAATCTCGACAAAAATGCCGCCTCGATGGACGACTGGTACCCTGGCGTGCGCGAAGAGATTGCCGAATTCGTACCCCATATAGATGACCTCGCGCCGCTGGAATGGGTCGAGATTCCGGAGGATTGCAACTGGAAGGTCTCGGTCGAGAACTATTCGGAATGCTATCACTGCCCATCGAACCATCCGACCTTTGCCGAGGGCGTGGTGAAGCCGGAAACCTATGACATCCGGCCTGACGAACAAGGGGGCTACGTGCTGCGCCACACGACCGAGTGTCAAGCGCTGGACAAGATGACCTATCCGATCGACCTGTCGGTGCCCCATGCTGGCGACTATCAATCGTGGTTCCTGTGGCCCATGTTCTCATTCCAGTGCTATCCGGGGAATGTGCTAAACACCTATCACTGGCGGGCCGAAACCGTCGACACATGTACCGTCTGGCGGGGCTGGTATACGGAAGGCGGCCATGAAAGCGATGTGATCCGCGGGCTGGCCGTTCAGGATCGCGAGACCACCGTGGCCGAGGATATTCGCTTGGTCGAATCCGTGTATCGCGGCCTCAAGTCCAAGGGTTATGTGCCCGGCCCACTGGTTCTGGACCCCAAATGCGGCGTGATGAGCGAACATTCCATCGCCCGGCTGCAACAGTGGATGCGGGACGGCGTAGACACACCCGCCTGACCTGAAACGCTTTTGGATTCCGTACGGTAGAACCTGCCAATGCGCTGGTTGACCTGCGACTCATTGCTTTTGAATTTGGATATAAAGGCAAGTCCCATCTGGCAGGAGACCCGTCTGCCAGATTGGCTGACCAATAGTCAACGGGTCGCAAAATCACGAGGAAGACCTATGGATGACACCCTGTTCGAAACCGGGCTAAAGCAACGCAAATCGACCCTGGGCGCAGAATATGTGGAAAAGAACCTTGCGGCGGCGGATGACTTTACCCGCCCGTTTCAGGAGGCCATGACCGCCTGGTGCTGGGGCTTTGGTTGGGGCGATGACACAATTGACGCCAAGACGCGCTCGATGATGAACCTCGCCATGCTGGGTGCGTTGGGCAAGATGCATGAATGGGAGATCCACTGTAACGGAGCGCTAAACAACGGCGTCACCAAGGAGGAAATCCAGTCGATCATTCACGTGGTCGGCATCTATTGCGGTGTTCCCCAATCGCTGGAGTGTTTCCGTGTGGCGCGCAAGGTGTTGGAGGAACGGGATCTACTATGACGCCCGCTTTCGAACAGCGTTCAGAGATGTCGATTCCGGCGACAGGCACCAGCGCAATCCCGCTTGGCCAGACGTCTTTGACTCAACTGTGCTTGGGGACGGTTCAACATGAGACCATGTTGAAAACGAACAGCAATTCCCGGCAGAGCCGCCAAATGGATTTTGCGCGCCTTCGCGCCCAATTTCGCAGCTCTGCCCCCGGTTTATACAGCGCCGCAGCACAATTTGTTTCGCTGTTTCACCATCTTGGGTCTATTGTCTCAGGTATCGGTCAGACAAAAAGTCGGGCCATATAAAAAAATGATCATCACAACAGGGAGAACATAAACCAATGATCAAAAAGTATCTGCTCTCAACGGCCTGCGCCGGTCTTGCCGCCTTCTCGGCATCACAAGCAACGGCTGCGGATGAAATCACCGTTGCCTATTTCCTCGAATGGCCGATGCCGTTCCAATACGCCAAAGCCAATGGCACCTATGAAGAAGAGATGGGCGTCAAGATCAACTGGGTGTCCTTCGACACCGGGACTGCGATGTCGGCTGCTATGGCATCCGGCGACGTTCAGATCGCTGTAAGCCAAGGCGTTCCGCCGTTCGTTGTGGCCACATCAGCTGGTCAGGACCTGCAGGCCGTCGATGTTGCGGTTAGCTATTCGGACAATGACAACTGCGTCGTGGCCGAAGCGCTGGAAATCGACAAAACCAACGCCGGAGAGTTGAACGGCAAGAAAGTCGGTGTGCCGATCGGCACGGCCGCGCACTATGGGTTCCTGTCGCAGATGGCCCATTTCGGTGTGGATACCAGCTCGCTCGAGATCGTCGACATGGCACCCGCCGACGGCGCGGCAGCCTTTGCTCAGGGTAATCTGGACATGGTCTGCGGCTGGGGTGGCGCTCTGCGTCGTATGACTGAACATGGCAACGTATTGCTGACCGGCGCTGAGAAGGAAGAGCTTGGCATTCTGGTGTTCGACGTCACAAGCGCACCAACCGCGTTCATCGAGGAAGAGCCGGAACTGCTGTCCAAGTTCCTCAAAGTGACTGCTGACGCAAACGCGCAGTGGAACGCGGGTGAGTCCAAGGACGAGATGCTGGCCGTGATCGCAAAGGATGCAGGTATGGACCTGGCCGATGCCGAGGCAACCATCGCGACCTTCACCTTCCCCTCCGCCGAAGAGCAGCTGTCTGAAAAATGGCTGGGTGGTGGCGCGCATGAGTTCATGGGCGGCGTCGCCAATGTCTTTGTGGATGCAGGCAGCATCGACTCGGCGCTGGACTCCTATGAGGGCGCTGTAAACAGCGCGCCGCTGGCGGCCGCGTCCAACTAATACAACATACATATTCCGGGGGCCGGTCATCCGACTGGCCTTCGGAAACAACAGCAGGAAGGAAACGGAATGCCTGAACTGGACATCATTGATTTGTCCATGCGCTTTGACTTGCCCAACGGCACCTCGGTACAGGCCCTTCAGGACGTCACGCTCAGCCTTAAAGAAGGTGAGTTGGTCTCGGTCCTCGGGCCCTCAGGATGCGGCAAGACAACGTTGCTGAACATCGTCGCGGGCTTCCTTGCGCCCACCTCGGGCCGGGTCGAGCTAAATGGCCACGTGGTCGAAGGGCCAGACGCGGAACGCGGCATGGTGTTTCAGAAAGGCGCCTTGTTCGAATGGATGAACGTGCGCGAAAACGTGGAATTCGGCCCGCGCATGAAGGGCATGCCCAAGGAAGAGCGCGATAAGATCTCGGACCATCTTCTTGAGGTCGTCGGCCTTCAGGACTTCAAGGAAAAGGCCGTCTATGAGCTGTCGGGCGGTATGCAGCAGCGCGTGGCCCTGGCACGGTGTCTGGCGAATGAGCCTGACGTCATCCTGATGGATGAACCTTTGGGCGCGTTGGACGCGCTAACCCGGGAAAAGATGCAGGGGCTGGTCCTGAAACTCTGGAAAGAGACCGGCAAGACCATCATCCTGATCACCCACTCGGTCGAGGAGGCCCTGTTGCTAGGCGAGCGCCTGATCGTGATGGCCCCGCGTCCGGGGCGAATTCACAAGGAATACAATCTGCCTTTCGCGGAACGCGGCGTGAACGCCGACCTTCGCGATGTCAAAAAATCCGAAGGTTTCGCCGAAACCCGAGATGAAATCCTGTCGATGATCTGGGAAATGGAAGAAGAAATCATGGGCCGGACGGAGCAAGCATCATGATCGTACTTCTGTTTTATATCGGCCTGTTCGGCGGCGCGTTTCTGATCGTTCACCTGTTGCGCAAGGGCCTGCAAAGCCGTCAGGACTTTACCAGCCTGAAAACCGTGACCTTTGGCGATGAAAGCGCTGTGCGCGCGGATCGCGCAGCCTCGATCATCTCGATTCTGGTAATCTTCGTGATCTGGGCGGCATTCACAGGATCAAAACTGATCCCCCTGCACGTTCCGGGGCCGTTTGTGGGGGAAACCCAATTTACTTACACCGTCGAGAATGCAGACGGCACGACTGATGACGCCACCGTCTTCATCCGCGTCCCACCCTTCGGAGAAGACGCCGAAGATTTCGAGGTTGATCCCGGTACGGGCTTCGCCAAAGACGATGCATTTGCTGCGCCAACCGGGCGGTCTTCGACCATCTTGTTTGACAAGAACGACGACGCCAAACGCGCAGATGGCGCAAAGATTATCGCGATCAATGGCAATCCGATCGGTTCTGACGCAAAAGTCAATGTTGGCGACGGCACTGTATCGCTGACCGGCAAGGGCGCTATCAGCTTTACCCCAGCACAGGGTTTGCAAATGAACCCGATCTGGCTTCCTGCACCGGAAACGGTCGTTGCGCGTTTCTTCGAGATCGCCAACGAAGGCTATCAGAACTTTTCGCTCTGGCAGCATTTGGGTTGGTCGTTGCTGCGGGTCATCGCAGGCTTCATCGCCGGGGCTATCGTAGGTATTCCGCTAGGCTATGCGATGGGCTTGTCGGGCTGGTTCCGCGGTTGGTTCGACCCGATTGTCGAGTTCATGCGACCTGTCCCTCCGCTGGCGCTGATCCCGCTGGTCATCATCTGGTTCGGGATCTGGGAGACTGGCAAGATCGTTCTGCTGTTCCTTGCCGCCCTTTGGATCATGACCATTGCCGCCCGTGCGGGAGTTTCGGGTGTGAATATCTCCAAGATCCACGCGGCCTATTCGCTGGGTGCATCCAAATGGCAGATCATGCGTCATGTGATCGTCCCGAACTCTCTGCCCGAGATCTTCACGGGTGCGCGGGTCGCGATGGGCGTCTGCTGGGGCACGGTTGTTGCGGCGGAACTGGTCGCGGCGCAAAAAGGGGCTGGTATGATGATCATCGCGGCCTCGAAATTCCAGCTGACCGACATCGTGATCATGGGCATCGTGCTGATTGGCATCATCGGCTACGGCATCGATATCCTGATGCGCAAGGCTGAGAACGTGCTGGTTCCATGGAAAGGTCGTAGCTGACCGAAGATACCAAAAAAACCGGCAGATTGACCCGCTCGTCAATCTGCCGGTTTTTCTGTCCAAGCGTTTCTCTCGCCAACTACACAAGTTAGCGCGCAGATTGAAACCAACTGGCAACTGACGGTTGCAGCCCCTAGACTTGACCTCGAACCTGACTGTCCGCATCGCAGCGCCAGTCACTGTAGGTCGCCGTGGAGCTTCAATGCGTGTCACCGTTGGGATCGCTGTGTCAATGCTCGTCGCTTTATCCATCGGCGTGTCGACCTTCATCGTGCATTCCCTGTGGTGGTCTACGGCGCGGGACAACAGTCAGATGCTGGCAGCCGAGATCAACAGCCAGATATCGAACACCGTCCGGATCGAGGTTGGCCTGACCCTCAGATCCGCCGAGGCTGCCTGGGCCGCTGTCCGGACGATCTTCATTCAAAACGTGATCGAGACACGTCAGGCCGACAAGCGGGAATTTGTGTTTCTGTCTCAGCTGCAATCTCAGCCAAATATCTCATGGATCACATTCGGCTGGCCCGATGGTAATTTCTTTGCAGCCCACCGGCTGGGGGATAGCGGGCTTGAAATGATCGAGATCGACGAGAACATTCACGACAGGAAGCTGCGCCGGGACCGCTATATCTTCATCCCCGGCGACATCCAGTTCGAAGAACGCAGCTTTTCCGAGACAGATTACGACCCACGCGAACACCCATGGTATGACAACTTCATCGACCGCGACACACCGGATTGGATCGAAGTGCGTGATCTGCCAAACAGCGACAAGACGGTGTTTGCCTATTCCGGCCCAATCGACGTTCGCCGCCAGCGGCAAGGCGTGCTGTCGGTTGCCATTGATACCGACCGCCTGTCCCGCTTTCTGGGATCCCTGCGCCCCGGCGAGTTCGGCGCGGCCTTTATCCTTAGCGCTGACGGCAAGGTCATTGCCGTGCCCGATCCCAACGCGGACGAAATCACCCCCGCCCGCATGGGCGAGGGAGAGCTGTACGAAGTGGCGAAACTCTCGGGCCAGAAACTGCTGGCCGAGGCAGACGAGGTCGTTGCGGGCACCCTAACAAAACGGGTCGTGTACGACGACGTGGCTTATGCAGTCGCTTTGACACCGCTGGGGTTCTATGGCTGGCGTGTGGCGACGGTCATCCCTGAATCGGCCTTTCTGTCAGGTATCGACCGGACGCTGATAAATCTGGTTTACATCCTTCTGGGTGTGGTGGCCTTGGCGACCATCGCCGCGATCTGGCTGGTGCGCCGGGTCGTCGCCAACCCGCTGTCACGCGTCGCCGAAGACCTCAGCCGGATTGAGCGGTTCGATGTCGAACAAGTCTCACGGCGTCCTTCGCGTTTGGTAGAACTTGAAAATCTATCGGCCGCGACGGCGAGCATGGCGGCAGGGCTTTCGGCCTTTCGGAAATATGTGCCGACCGATCTGGTGAAAATGCTGGTCGCCGCAGGTGTGAAATCGCAACCCGGTGGCGAGACCAAACAAATCTCGGTCCTGTTCTGCGACGTGTCTGGCTTCACCGGCCTGGCTGAGAAACACGGCCCAAAGGTCGTGGAACTGATGGAGCCGTTCTTTAACGCGGCCTCCTCAACGATTGAACGCCATGACGGGACGCTCGACAAGTTCATCGGCGACGCAGTGATGGCCTTCTGGGGTGCGCCAAGGCAGAATCCGAACCACGCGGAACACGCCTGCCGTGCCGCGTTGGAACTTGTTGAAGACATTGAAAACTCAGCCTTGCAAAGCCAGTCGGACGAGGCTCTACATGTTCGCATCGGGCTGAATAGCGGAGAAGCGCTTGTTGGCAATATCGGGTCCGAGCATCGCCTGAACTACACCGCCATTGGCGACGTTGTGAACGTGGCCAGCCGGTTGGAGGGAGTCAACAAAGCCTACGGCACCGCAATCCTGATCGGCCCCGAAACCCGGCGCGAAGCGGGCGACGCGATCATTGCCCGTGAATTGGACACGATGGAGATCGTGGGCCGCACCGAGGAATTGGTCGTGTTTGAACTGATCGCAATAGCCGGCGACACGCCTGAACCGCCTGCCTGGATCGCGACCTACGAATCTGGCCTGACGCATTTCCGGGCCGGGCGATTTTCCCAAGCCATCGACGCGTTCAGAACCGCCGACACCCTACGCGGTGGCGACCCGGCATCAGTGGTGATGATCGAACGGGCGCAGGCCGCGCTTTAAGAAACTGCATCACGAGGCCTGTCGTTTCAGATCCTGAATGACGAGCCCGCAGGATTGAATTAGCTTGTCCAACTCAGCGCTATAATTCTCGGCGCCGCTTCGCAAAAGCCCCTCGACCGATTGTGCCTTGGCGGCCAATTCCGTTTCACCAAAACTGGACACACTGCCATAGACCCGGTGAACGAGGAACTCGATCCGGTCCCTGTCGCCTTGGCCTTGGGCTTTCTTAAGCTCGACATAGCAGTCTTCGAGCGATTCTCGGAATGTCAGGAAAACCTGCTCCAACTCTTCATTGCTCAGGAATTTCCTCAGGCGTTCTTTGGTGTCATCGGTGTTTGGAATATAGGATATCTCGGACGACGGCAGCCCGAGTGAGGCCCGCATGGCACCATATAGCACCCGCTCATCCAGAGGTTTGGAGACCACCGCGTCAAAGCCAGCATTTGTGTATTCATCCAGATCTTCGGGCATCACGTTGGCCGTCACGGCGATGGTCGTGATCGATTTGTCTAGTCCCGCTTCCTTGGCAATCTGTTTCAGGTTACGTGCCAATTGAACGCCGGTCGTGTCGGGCAGGCGGATATCGGTCAGAATGCAATCTGTGTCATCTGGACGGAAGCGGGCAATCGCCTCTTTGCCGTTGGCCGCTGCTGTGACCGTGTGACCATCTCTCTCCAACAGGCTTTTGAGGATCTCCATGCTGGTCGGGTCGTCCTCGATGATCAGAACGTTTTGCTTCGTCCCGACCGTGGCTGCAAAACCCGCCATTTCGGATTGCGGGCTCGGGGCCGGGGCCGCGTGGAAAGGCACTTCGACCCGGAACACTGTCCCCTCGCCCAGATTGCTTTTGACTGACACCTGCCCATTCAGCGTTGAGACAAGCCCGCGCACAATCGAAAGTCCCAACCCGGTTCCGCCTGTTTTGCGCGAGTCGATGTTCGAGGCCTGCGTGAAGGGTTCAAAGATATCCTTGACTTGGTCCTCGGGCACACCGATCCCGGTATCGCTGACTGTAAAGGCCACCGACTGCTTTGATTGCTCAAATGACAACGTGACCGAGCCTTCATTGGTGAACTTCACCGCATTGCCCAGAAGGTTCAGCAGGATGTGCCTCAGGTGGCCACTGTTGCCACTGAGATAAACGCCATCGTCAAACTGCGGGATGATCAACTGTACGTTCTTCGACCGTGCCAGTGGGCGCAAGACGGCCTCGAGGTCTTGCAGAACCTCGGACAGGTTGAAGGTGCGGAACTCGCGATCTTCGGGCTTTTCCTCAAGACGCGCGATGTTGAGGACATCGTCGATGAGATTGCGCATCGCAAGGCTGGAGCGTTCAATCTCATCCAGTCTCTGGTCCAGAGACTCAGGGTCCTGCGGGGTCAATTTGATCAGGCGGATATTGCCGACGATGCCATTCAGCGGCGTGCGCAGCTCATGACTTGCGGTTGCCAGAAACTGGGATTTCGCCTCATTCGCCTTTTCCGCATCGTTGCGCGCCTTTTCCAGATAGACGCTCTGCACGAAATTGGCCCGCAGCGTGCGTTCGGAAAAAAACTTGGCATAAAGACCAATCAAAACAGTGGAAGCCAGAACGAAGGAGGGGCCGATCCAGGTGTCCATCCCGCTGCTCAGGCTCGTTTTGTCGAACACCAGATAGTATGAGACCGGCACGAACAGCAAAAGTTGCAACGCTGCCGAGTGGGAAAAGACAAAGGGCAGAAACACGGTGCCCGCAAGGCTGATCAGCGCAAAGCGATACAGAAAATCCTTGGATTCATGGTCCCCGGAAAAGGCGAAGGCGGCCCAGATGGCCAGATACATCATCGACCAGCCGGTCGAGATGATCACGGGCAAAGTACGCGCGGGAAGTTTGTGAGAGAAAAAGAACAGCCCAAAGATAAACGAGATGATGAACAGCCGCGCACCCCAAACGGCCAGATCCTGACCCGAGAAGCTGCGGGAATGGAGAACAAAAACTTCAAGAAAAGCAAAGACGACGTAGAAAGACGCTCCAAACAGCAGCGCAGTGCGGAATTGCCCACGTGTGGATTCGAAGTACCAATCGCGGTATTGGGCCTCAAACTTCTTGTCCAGAAAGTTCTGGGTGACCGCGTTGATCGGTTCATCATATATGAACGCCCGGGGTTTCACTGTCGCGTCACCCCGAGACGATAGCCGACCCCGTGAACCGTCACGATAATCTTGGGACCATCGCCGCCGTCCGACAGCTTCCTGCGGATTTTGGCAACCAGAGCGTCAATCGTGCGCTCTCCGGCGTCATGATCCGGCGACAGGGCGACCGCATCCAGCAACACCGACCGGGACAGCACCCGACCGTTCGCGTTTACGATAGCCATCAGCACGTCGAACTCGGCCCGTGTGACGGGTATGACCTCGTGCTGGGCATTCCAGACCTGTCGACTGTCCAGATCAATCTCGATCTCTCCCAGCCGGACTTTGCTATCCTGCCGGGGCATCTGAGCCTGGGGGTTTGTGCGTCTGAGCACTGCGTTGATCCGGGACAAAAGCTCATCCGGGTCAAAGGGCTTGGTCAGATAGTCGTCACCCCCGATGTCCAACCCGCTGATCTTATCACTCGCGCTATTGCGGGACGACACGAAGATGATCGGTGGATGCGCTGATTTCGCCCGCATCGATCGCGCCAGTACCAGACCGTCCTCATCCGGCAACCCGAGGTCCAGCAGGGCGATATCCACCGATTGAGACGCCAGCGTCGCACGCGCATCCGCAACATTGGACGCTTGAAGAACATTGTAATGCGGTCGAAGGAGCGCGGACGTCAGAGCAAGCAATGACGGATCGTCCTCTACCAACAATACGTTCAGCTTCTTCAACTCTGCGGTCCTACCTGTCTGTTTCTAAACACAGCTTGGCACGTGTGAGTGTTTTCGTCCAAACCATCCCCACACTCTTTTTGGAATATGTTCAGCCACGGACACAAGCCTAGCGTGCGTAAGAACCGGGCCTGTTAACATCTGGTTAACATCTGCATCGCGGTTTGGTGACAATTTGATTTTAATCTCTGTCTCAACGTCCCGATTTGTTGGTGCAGTTATGTTGAATACATCTTTTGAAATTATTGAACCCATCGACGATCCCGAACTGTCTGAACTTCCGGCGCCATGCAGCAAGCATAGCACTCTGGAAGTCGTTGATATGGAGAGCAACGAACCGGCGGTCGTGAAGACCTTTCCGGTTCGCCCGACGATCATCCACCCTCAGCCGAGCGCATTGATCGACCAAACGTTCGAGGACAATATCGCCGAATACGAGGCTGATGGTGAAAACAAAAGCCTGTTGGTCACAATCATGATGACCGATGTGGTAAACTCGACCGAGATCGTCGCGCGTCTAGGCGATGCCGAGTGGCGCGATATCATGGACACTCTGGATACGGCAGCGCTTGAGACTGTCGCAGAACACGAAGGCACACTTGTGAAACTGATGGGTGACGGCATGCTGGCGATCTTTCCTCGCCCCAGTGCCGCCATCGCTTGCGCCAAGGCCTTTCGGGCCACGGCAGACGCGCTCGGCCTAAAGCTTCGGGCCGGTATTCATTGTGGAGAGTGTCTGCGCACCACCAACGATGTGACCGGCATCGCGATCGCAATCGCGGCCCGTGTTCTTAGCCTGACACCGGGAGGGCAGACATGGGTTTCCAGCACCGTGCGCGATCTGGTTTTGGGTCTGGGACTGGAGTTTCAGGAAATTGGCCCCAAACAGCTGAAAGGCCTGCGTGACGATTGGGTTCTGTATCAACTGGAGGATGACGCCGAGACGTAGTCGTGCCTCCATAGAGTTTCTTGCCTCCCACCGGCTTGAGGGGGAACCGGGTCTCCGACCAGATCGGAACTGCGGTTCGCAGGTTAGGCACGAGGTAAAGAAAGTGATGCGCGGGTGAACGGTTTGTTAGGGTATTAGAGTGGTTTTTTATTGGTCCCGTTCACCCAGCGCAGCACAGTCCACAAAGGCCATGATCTTGCTTGCAGCGCCGATTTGAGCGGCGTGAACACGATCATCATGACAATGCCCAGCGAGAACAGACACCAGATCGCAGGCATTTCCGTAGGGCTATCGGTTGAGGCCAAGGCCAGCGTGGGCCCGATAAGCAGTTGAAACCCCGCGACTTTCCATGCGCCCAGAGCGGCGGGCAGCAGAAACATCACCGTAAAATAGACCGGGAAGTTCAGATCATATTGCTGCCCAAGAATCCTTGCAGGCAGGCTTTCACCCAGATCATTCAGTGGCAAATGCCACCCTATGTGCCAGCTTTCCGCCTTCACACACAGATGATCGCTGCACAAAAGACGACCCGGTCGGCACGGGCCTGCCCACTCGAACGGATAAATTTGCAGCAACAGATACGCTCCAGTAACTGCGCCAAGACCTAAGACCACGGGAGCTATCATACCGCGCACATCCTTTGGGATGAAATACAACGCGAGAATGCCGGTAAACAGCGGCTGAAAGGCGATATGTATATAGGCCAGCAACGCGGCGACCTGATTTTGGGGCAATGCGCATTGCCCTTCGACGGAATAGGAATAGCCCTGCAGCACCTCAATCGCGGTGAAATACACCAGCGGAGACCAGAGCAACGGGCTCTCGCCTTGTCGTATGGCCTTGACGGTAGCGATCACCCCGACGGCAGCGATGGTATAGGACGCTGGCCCGCTCCAACACATTGTTATATCAATCCTTCAAACCACTCGTCTTGGGATCAGTATGCATTCGGTCAGCCCTCAAGAAAGCCTTTTTTCGGTCGACGACATTCTTGAGGATTTCGCGCGGTTCGACTTTCCCCTGAAAGACATCTGGCTCAGCGCGGCACGGTTTCATTTCCAGAATCTCAACCCTGAAATCTGCGCACTACCACCCGGCGCGCGGGCGTTAGAGATCGGCTGCGGGGCAGGTATCCTACTAACCATGCTGCGCCAACGGAACCCAAACATCGCACTGGACGCCATCGAGCCTTTCGCCGAAGGCTTCGCACCGATGGAGCATGTTCTGGATCACGCCGCCAAACTGGGTGGAGATATCCAACGCAGCACCTATGAGGCCTACACGCCCTCGCAACCCTATGACCTGATCTACATGGTCAACGTGCTGGAGCATTTGCCGGATTGGCGGCATTTCCTGGATACTCTGCCGCGTTTTCTGGTCCCACAGGGCCGCTGCCTGATCCTGTGCCCCAATTACGGCTTCCCGTATGAGCCGCATTTCAACATCCCCGCGCTTCGCTCAAAGACCCTGACACGGCGATTGTTTCGAAAGCGGATCACATGGGTTGAGGACACCTACGAAGTTCATGGGTTGTGGAACAGCCTCAACTTCGTTCGTCTTGCCCAGATCAAACGCCACCTAAAAGGGTCAAGCCTGCGCCTGCGCGTGCGGTCTGAGATCACCGACCGCATGATCGACAGATTCAACGATGATCCGGTATTTCAGGAACATATTGGAGTGTTCAACACGATCGGGCGCGGGGCACAGAAACTGGGCCTGACGCAGGTGGTCCGCGTTTGGCCATTCGAGAACATACAGCCCTATATGTTTCTGGAGCTGTCCCGAACCGACGCCTGAGCCGGGAACCGCAACGCATTTGGCGGAAATCCAAAGCCGTGCTAACGATTGGGGACGCTAAGCGTTTTTATAGTCTCAATCATTTTCAGTGACGGTAATGAGTTCGATCAAGGTTCCGAGGGAATTCACAAAACCAGAAGACAGGATGGCCTTCAAAGCGCTGGCGATCAGCGCGGGCGTCGTCGCTGCAGGGCTTGCTATCCCTGCCCTTTTTCCCGGAGCATGGCTTTCCCTGACCTTAGGTTCGTTTCTGTTTGGAGCCGGTATACTTAGGCTCTACTCCATTCAGCATGATTGTGGGCACTACAGCTTTTTCACAAACCGCACGTGGAATGATCTCCTTGGGAACCTCCTGTGCCTCTTTTCCGGGATCGCGCATAGCGTTCTGAGGTATAATCACAACCTGCATCACCAACACTTGGGCAATCTGGATCACCGGGACGCCCACGAGGTCTATGTTATGACCCGGCGCGAGTACGAAGCCGCGCCCCTGTCCAAGAAACTGTTCTACCGCGCCTATCGGCACCCCATCACATTGTTCCTCATCGGCCCGGTCCTGATCTACTTCGTCCAATACCGCTGGCCCCGAAACACGCTGAAAGTCAGCGTCCGGGATGTACTGCTGCAGAATATCGCGATGTTCACCTTCTGGGGCCTGATCATTACATTTCTTGGCTGGTGGAGTTTTTACGCCCTGATCCTTGGGAGCCTTCTTGCAGGCAGTTTCGGAATATTTGTCGTCTATGTCGGGCACAACTTCGAAGAAACCTATTGGCGGCAGTCGGGCGACAAAACTGCCCATGCAGCCGCTCTGCTCGGTGCGAGTTCGCTCCGACTAGGACCGGTTGTGGATTTTGTTCTGCTGAATTTCGGTTTCCATGACCTGCATCACCTGAACGCCAAGATCCCCTGTTATCACCTCAAGACCTGCAACGCCTCAATCGCGCAGGACTGGAACAACGCGGCGATCGACATCCGAGGCGCGCTCAGTTGCCTGAAATGGAGGTTGTGGGACGAGGATACCAATCGGATGATCCCCTTCCCACATAGTCTGCGCCATGATCTCAATCTGGACTGGCGCGGCCCGGCACCTTCGGCGAAGCTTTAGACCTGGCGCTACTGTGACGGCAGGCCGGTGTCGGGCATGGTGAAATCGTCCGGCAGGATCACGATATCCTTGGGGTCGACTGACAGCCTCATGGACGTGGGCGAGGTCACCTCGACCACATTGTGGAAATGGGCGTCATAGTCATCAGGCAGAAGCATGCGATCGTCCCGGTCCCTCGGGTCCGCGCGCAGCCAGGTATCGAACCCGGTCAAATCGTCGAATTCATCTGCGAAATAGTCATGCAGGCGCCGGAAGAGCTTGGGCCAGATTGCCAGATCCTGATAATTCGCAGGGGTTACTTCGAAGTCTTGACCGGGGGCCGACGCATCATCGGGATACAGGCCATTTCCAGTCGCGCGGGCCTGATCCGCAATCCCTCCAAGATGCTGCGCAAGTGAGATCGGCAGCGTCAGGTAGAACAGCGGATAGGACTGACCCGCCTCCAGGCTGCGCGCGTTGAAGCTCTGATCCACGCGCTCTGGCATCAGTTTGAATACCTCACCGTCCGGTTCAGGTGCATCACCCGAGTAGACAAAGGCCACAATCCGGCCGTGGCCGTCCAGACCATTGGTCAGGATGTAACCGCGAACCGGGTTATTTTCGACTTGCTTCACCTTGTTGGGCTTGTCATCCCAGAACACCACGTCTCCGAACCCGGCCCAATCCAACAGAAAATCGCGCGACGCCTCCGCAAGGGGTTTGTTCTGATGCGCGCTGCGGAAATGGGTTTCGAGCGCATCCAGCCCTTCAAACCGCAGATTGATCATCCCACGCCCATTGAAGCCGGGCCGGGGCTGACCCGAACGCCAAAGGTCCTGAACAAGCGACGGGTCATCTGGCTTGAATTTCAGAGTATCTCCGTCAGGTTCCGGGCCCTGTTTTGGAATGTCTGGGTAAAAAATATGAAACTCGCCCTTAATCAGCTTATAGGCCATTGCGCCCTCCGTAATTCATCAATCAACAATGATCGGATGGTGACGGCTGAGCGTAACAGTTTCAAGTCAAAGCAACCCCAGAGCGTCGGTGCCTTAACGGCGCGGCAGGGCCATCACCTTGTCACGTGCCAGTGTACTCGCCTCGGCCCGATTCAGCGATAGCAACGTTTCTTCCGGTGTAAGACCTTTGGCCAGCGCTTTGACCCAAATCCTGCGCGCCGAGACGGGCGACCATGGCAGTGCCGCTTCAGACAACCACTGCCGCAACGGCGCGGGCAAGCTATCAAAGACGGCCATGGGATCGCCCGCGCGCTTCCTGCGCCGCAAGCTGCTTTGCCCCAGATTTCCGGTCATGCAGCCTCTTCCGGGTCGGTGATCGGATCCAATACCAGTACGAGCCGGGTCTCGCCGGTGCCTTCGATCGGAGGGGAACGGTGCAAAAGGCCCGACCGCGGTGTTTCCGGCCAGCGTGTCCCGCGCAACAGGATCGGAGACCCGGTTTGCACCGTAAAGACACGTTGAGGCTCAGCGCCATCACGCGAAATGCCGTATTGCGTGCCGGTACCGCGATAGGTGCAAACCAGTCGCGCCGCGATGGCATCGATATGGAACTTACGGCAGGCGTTGGTTGTGACAACATCCAGCCGCAACCGCAAATATCGGACCGAGACCAGATCTGAGAACACCTCTGCAAGCAAGGCGATGTCTGCCTCCAGCCAATCCCGCTCGGGGCATGCTGGCAAGCCGGACATGTCACAGAGATGGCCGACCGTTTCGGCCACCTTGCCCAACGGGAGGATCACCCGCCCCTTGGGCAGGTCCTCGGGGTCAAGATCATTTAGCCAGCTTTGAACATCCGGCGGAGTTTGACGCCGCCAAAGTGCTGCGGCGCAGCCTGGGTTGAGAAAGGCGCTCAGCGCCTCGGGCGTATCCGCAACGCCAACCCCAACGGCCGCACCGATCACGGTTTGGCGCACAACGCTCATGCTGCTGCCTCAGCCCGACGCCAGATCGGGAACGGGTCGGGATAGTCCGGCAAATTGTCGGGACCCAAACCCGCAACGGCGGGCACAAGACAGGCATCCAATCGCGCCCTGAGGGTCGGCCAGTCGATCCCTGCCCCGATGAACACGATCTCTTGCCGGCGGTCTCCCCATGGTTCTTGCCAATGGGCCTGCATATAGGCGCGGGCGCTGTCATGGGTCGGTCGGCGTTCTTCCGGAACCGAAGCCCACCAAGTGCCCAAAGGCTGCACGCTAGAGAGCGCCCCGGCTAGCGAAAACTCAGCCACCCAATCGGGACGCGTAGAAATCCAGAAATGCCCCTTGGCCCGGATCACACCCGGCAGATCGCCGTTCAGAACCTCAAGGATACGCTCGGGCACGAAGGGCAGACGCGCCCGGTAGACATAAGACGCAACACCATATTCTTCAGTCTCCGGCACGTGGTCGGCAAAGCCATACAACTCCTTGGCCCACATGGGATGCTCATGGGCTTTTTCGAAGTCAAACAGGCCAGTATCGAGGATTTTCTCAGCCGCCACGGCGGAGTGATTGACCTCGACGATCTCGGCATCCGCATTGAGGCTGCGGATGATCTTGCGGGCCGCGTCGACCTTTTCCGGCCCGGCATCGTCAACCTTGTTCAGGATCACGACATCGGCGAACTCGATCTGATCGGTCAGCAAATGGACGAGGGTGCGTTCGTCTTCCTCGCCCATGGTCTCACCGCGATCCTGCAGGAAGTCATGCGAGGAGAAATCCCCAAGCAGGTTTACCGCATCGACAACCGTCACCATCGTGTCCAGACGCGCCACATCGGACAGGCTTTCGCCATACTCATCGCGGAAATCAAAGGTCGCGGCCACCGGCAGAGGTTCGGAAATACCCGTTGATTCAATGAGCAGATAGTCAAAGCGCCCCTCGGCCGCCAGTCGGCGGACCTCATCCAAAAGGTCATCACGAAGGGTGCAGCAGATACAGCCATTAGACATTTCAACCAGCGTCTCGTCCGTGCGGCTCAGCTCGGTATCGGCGCGCACGAGGTCGGCGTCGATATTCACCTCGGACATATCGTTCACGATCACCGCGACACGGCGACCTTCGCGGTTGTTGAGAACCCGGTTCAGCAAAGTGGTCTTGCCAGCCCCAAGAAATCCGGAAAGCACCGTGACGGGAAGGCGCGTATCTGACATATGAGTCTCCATAGCTCTGGATGCGGTTTTTGTAACTTTCATAGTTACTAGATTAATGCAACAGCCAAAGTTACGTTACCAGCAGGTTAGGAGAACCCCGCCCTATGAAGCGCAATAGCCGCCTGTCACTTGCCCTGCATACGCTCAGCCACATGGCCGGAGAGCCGGACCGTGTGCGCACCTCAACCGAAATTGCGGACCATGCTGGAACCAACCCGGTTGTTGTGCGTCGCGTTTTGGGAAAATTGCGTGCCGCCGGTCTGCTGACGTCCGAGAAAGGTCATGCAGGCGGATGGCGTCTGGCCCGCGTGCCGAGCGAAATCACGCTGGCCGATGTATACCTTGCGCTGGACGAGCGCCTTGTCGCAAGCGGCAGTGAAGATGAGGCGCCAACCTGTTCCGTTGAACACGCCTTGCAAAAACGCGTGCGCGGCGTTTTGGAAGAGATTGAGCAAAGCCTGGTGGAAAGACTGTCAGAGACGTCGATCAAAGAGGTTTGAGACTGGCCTCTGCCGGGGAGTCAACCGAAGTTTACAGCCACCTACGGCAGCAGAACGGCACCTGTGTCGGGACCTCTCTCCCTCTTACTGCAAAATCGGGTGAGAGGCGGTGTGAAGAACACCAACATCCAACATGTCGCCGACGAACCCTTCGCGATTTCAGGCACCTCGGGCCGTATCAGCGTCAATGGGTACCGCGCGGGACAAAGAAGGGTTCGATCAGAAGGGTCTCACTGGCCTTAGCCGGTTCAGCCAGACGTTTTTCCAGCAAGGTGATCACGTGTTCGACCGACAGGTCGATCGGATTGTTGATCGTGCTGAGATTGAAAGCGGGCCACCCGGCCATTTCAATATCATCAAAGCCTACAATTGAGAGTGTTTCGGGCACGTCCACGCCCAACTCCCGTGCCGCGGTCAACGCTCCGATGGCGCTGGCATCGTTGGCACAGATCAGCGCATCGAGACTGTTTTCCCGCAGCAGTTTTTGCGCAGCGTCGTATCCAGCCCCAACCGTGAAATCTCCGACCTCTTCCGCGATCAGGGACAATCCTGCCGCCGCCAAAGTGTTGACCACACCGGCCCTGCGATCATCTGACGATCCGAACTCGGCAGCGCCTGCAATGAACCCAAACCGTGTGCGGCCCTTGTCCAACAGAACACGGGTCGCGAGCTCCATCCCATCAGCATTTTTACAGCACACATTGTCGATCCCCGCCGCATCCACGATGCGCCCGGATGAGATCATGGGGACCCCGAATTTGCTGCATTGCTCCACAAGCGCGCCGGGCATGCTACCCCCGCGCAGAATCAAAGCATCCAGCGGATAGCGCAAAACGTGATCCATGGCTGATTCCGCGCTCTCGCCGCTGCCATCAATCAGAATCGGCCACTTGTTCAGAGTGTTCAACTGCCCGACCAACCGGTTCACGAACTCCGAGTCGTAGGTGCTCCGCTTGTTGCCCACAAAGACCGCTACGAGGTGCGATCGCCCCCCCTTCAACCCCGCCGCCAACGCGTTGGGTTGATACCCCATACGATCGGCCATACGCATGATTTTTATACGTTTTTCTGCATCAAGATAGGCGCCGGGCGTAAACGCGCGGGACACGGCCGAGCGAGACACGCCGGCCGCATCGGCAACCGCCTGCGCCGTAACGCGGCGCGGTCTGTCCAGATGTTTTTTGCTGTCATCAACCACGCCTAAGCTGTCCATCTTTTTTGACGAATTTGTCAATATTGCTAGAAATCTTTCATCGAACTGTCATACGTTAACAGTATGTGGTCACGTGTGCAGTTTGCGGACGTGTTCCACTGATGCGGGTCGGAGGCTGCGCGCGAAAAACGCCGCAGGGGAGCCTGCATGAAAACTGGCACATAATGCCAACGGTCTTTTTGCTGCAAAGGGCCGACACCGAACCGGAGGATCGAAATGAACAATCTGAAGTTTTGCGCAACAGCTGCCGCGCTCGCATTGACCGCGACCGCAGCTTTTGCAGAAACCGAAATCACTTGGTGGCATGCCCATGGCGGGCAGCTGGGTGAAACCGTCAACAAGGTTGCCGAGAAATTCAACGCGTCGCAGGACGAATACACAATCACTCCGATCTACAAGGGCAGCTACGAAGAAACGCTGACCGCCGGGATCGCTGCCTTCCGCGCGGGCGAGCAGCCCAACATCATGCAGGTGTTTGACGCAGGTGCCGCCACCGTGATCGCGGCCAAAGGCGCGACCGTTCCGGTTCAGGACCTGCTGGCTGAAAACGGCGTCGAATTCGACATCAATGACTACATTGCCGGTGTGCGTTATTTCTATGCCGACAGCGATGGCAAGATGATCGGTATGCCGTTCAACTCGTCGACCCCGATCCTGTATTACAATGTCGACGCTCTGGAAGCTGCAGGCGTGACCCCGCCGAAGACATGGGAAGAGTTCCAGTCGACCACCGCTCCGGCGCTGAAAGAGGCAGGCTACATCCCGCTCAGCCAGTCACACCTGCCCTGGATCTTTACCGAGAACTTCATGTCGCGTCACAACCTGCCGTTTGCGACCAACAACAACGGCTATGACGGCATGGACACCGAGATCTTGGTCAACAACGACGCGATCAAGGCACACTTCACCGCCGTGACCGAGTGGAAAGACAACGGCATGTTCGAATGGTATGGCACCGGTTGGGGTGACAACGCAAAACCGTTCGAAGAAGGTAAAGTTGCGATGTGGCTGGGTTCGTCGGGTTCCTTCGGCGGGTTGCTGCAGAAAGACCTGGGCTTTGAATTCAGCGCGGTTGAGCTGCCCTATTGGGAAGCCGTCACAGCTGAACCGACCCAAACCTTCATCGGTGGCGCAGCGCTGTTCGCGATGTCGGGTAAATCGGACGAGGAAAACAAGGCAACTGCCGAGTTCTTCCGCTTCCTGACCGCGCCTGAGACCCAGTATTTCTGGCACCAGGAAACCGGTTATGTCCCGATCACCGAGGCCGCTTATGAAGCCGCCAAGGCAGACGGCCACTATGAGCGCTATCCTGCCGCCGAAGTTGGCGTAAACCAGCTGCAAGCCAAGGCCGGTGACAACACCAAGGGCTACCGCATGGGCTTCTACGTTCAGATCCGCGACATCATGAACCGCGAGTATGGCCGTATCCTGACCGGTGAGACCGACGTGGAAAGCGCGTTCCAGAACATCGAAGCCGAAGCCAACGAATTGCTGGCGCGCTTCGCAAAGACTCAGGGCTAAGGTTCTGGGATCACCCCCAAGATGGTCGCGCCTTTGGGCGCGGCCATCCCCCATTTTGCAACTGGACTAACAATGAAACGCGCGGGCTTCGACACTATCTGGCTTCCTGTGGCGCTGCTGCTGCCGCAGCTCATGATCATCGCCATCTTCTTCTACTGGCCCGCTGGATGGGCGCTGCAATCGTCGTTCTTTCTGCAGGACCCGTTCGGGTTCGGCTCGACCTTTGTGGGGGCGGACAACTACACCTCATTGCTGGGCAATGATCAGTACAAACGCATAGCGTGGTTTACGGTTGTCTTTTCCATTCTGGTCACCTTCTTTTCGCTGGCCATAGCGCTGTTGCTGGCCGTCAAGGCCGACAAGGTGATCCGAGGGGCGAGATCCTATCGCACCCTGCTGATGTGGGTCTACGCGATCGCACCCCCGGTAGCAGGCTTCCTTGGCATTTTGTTCTTTGATCAAAGTACCGGCCCCATGACCAAGTTCTTCGGACTGTTCGGCTGGGAGTTCAAGCTGGGCGTTGACTACAATGCCACCGCAACGGCAATGATCATCGTCGCGGTGTGGAAACAGATCCCGGTCAATTTCATATTCTTCCTGTCGGGCCTGCAATCCATCCCTCGTTCAGTCCGCGAGGCGGCC
Organism: Ruegeria sp. BG9; assembly: GCF_056538305.1. Classification (NCBI taxonomy): domain Bacteria; kingdom Pseudomonadati; phylum Pseudomonadota; class Alphaproteobacteria; order Rhodobacterales; family Roseobacteraceae; genus Ruegeria; species Ruegeria sp. BG9. The sequence continues at coordinate 34,558 of NZ_JBQFSY010000005.1, read as the reverse complement.
ATGATCGACAACCGCTCATCCACGCGGCGGTTCTGGGACGTGACCTTTCCTCTGCTGGCCCCGACCGCGTTTTTCCTGCTGATCATCAACATCACCTATGCCCTGTTCGACACATTCGGCATCATCGACGCACTGATGAAGGGTGAGCCGGGCAACAACCCGATGACCCTTGTCTACAAGGTGTATCTGGATGGCTTCCGCGGCAACGACCTTGGCGGATCATCTGCGCAATCCGTTGTGTTGATGGCCCTTGTTCTGGTCCTGACCGTCTTCCAGTTCCGGCTGGTGGAACGCCGGATTCACTATACCTGAGGGAGGATATCATGGCCGACACCACACTCGACACACCCGCCGTGACCCGCAAACCCCGCAGAATCCGCTGGGAAACGATCGGAGATCACTTTGTCCTCATCCTTGGGTCCTTGCTGATGATCCTGCCGCCTCTGCTGGCGCTGACGACAGCCAGCCACGATGCGGTCACCATCCACCGCGAAGGCATCCAACTGGGCCTAGGCGACGACCTGGGCAAGAACTTCAACGCCGCCATGTTTGAAAAAGGCGGATTCACGCAGACCGTTGACGGCACCTTGATGCTAATGAACTCGTTCATTCTGGGCATAGGCTTTGCCGTGGGCAAGATCATCATCTCGATGATGGCCGCCTATGCTATCGTTTATTTCCGTCTGCGCTTTGCAACGCTGGCCTTCTGGGTGATCTTCACCACCTTGTTGCTGCCGCTCGAGGTGCGCATCCTGCCCTCCTACGAGGCGATCCAGAAACTGGGCCTGACCAACACCTATACCGGTCTGATCGTTCCCCTGATCGCATCTGCCACAGGCACGTTCTTCTTCCGGCAGTTCTTCATGTCCGTCCCCGAAGAACTGGCCGAGGCGGCCCGGATCGACGGCGCAGGGCCGTGGAAGTTCTTTATCGACATCCTCGTCCCGCTCAGCCGCACGATGATTGCCGCGATCTTCATCATCATGTTCGTCTTTGGCTGGAACCAGTACCTGTGGCCAACGCTGATCACGACGGATGAAAGCTTCTTCACGCTGGTCCGTGGGATCAAGCAGATCGTGCTGACCTACACCGACAGTCAGATCCCCGAGCATGGACAAGCGTTGGCGCTGGCCATTGTTGCGATGATCCCGCCGGTGGCGATCGTCATCTTCTTCCAGAATTGGTTCGTCAAGGGCCTCACAGAATCCGACAAATAAGGAATACGCGCATGGCTCAGGTATCATTAGAGGGCATCCGCAAGGTCTATCCTAACGGCTTCAAGGCCGTTCAGACCACCAGCTTCACCATTCAGGACGGCGAGTTTGTCGTTCTGGTTGGCCCTTCGGGCTGCGGCAAATCCACGTTGCTGCGCATGATCGCGGGGCTCGAGGATATCACCGAAGGCACGCTGAAAATCGGCGATCGGGTGGTCAACGATGTGGACCCTGCGGATCGGGACATTGCAATGGTGTTCCAGAACTACGCGCTCTACCCGCATATGACGGTGCGCAAGAACATCGGGTATGGCCTGAAGAACCGCGGCACGCCCGCGACCGAGATCGCAGCCAAGGTCGAAGACGCGGCCAAAATGCTGAACCTGACTGAATATCTGGACCGCAAACCGGCGCAATTGTCTGGTGGTCAACGCCAGCGCGTCGCCATGGGGCGTGCCGTGGTGCGCGACCCTGCCTTGTTCCTCTTTGATGAACCCCTTTCAAACCTCGATGCGAAGCTGCGCAACCAGATGCGGATCGAGATCAAAGCCCTACAGCGTCGTCTTGGCACGACGGCAGTTTACGTAACCCATGACCAGGTCGAGGCGATGACGATGGCCGACAGGATCATCGTTTTGAACGCAGGCCGGATTGAGCAGATCGGTACCCCCTCCGAGATCTACCACAATCCGGCTTCTACCTTCGTCGCCTCGTTCATGGGTGCCCCACCCATGAACCTGATCGAGGCCGAAGCGTCAGACGGACAGGTCCGCCTCAACGGCTATGACGGGCTGATGCCCGCGCCACAGGCCGTCAGCGGCCCGGTGACCATGGGTGTACGTCCCGAGGATGTCGAACTGGATGAGAACGGATCCGTCTCGTTCCAGGTCGACATCCTCGAAGAACTTGGCGCGCATCGTTTGCTGCACGGAACGCTTGCGGACCAGCCCTTTACGGTCATGGTCGGCAAGGACCATAGCGTGCACACGGGCGAGACCCGCATCACCCTGAAACACGACGCCCTACGCCTGTTCGACGTGGAAACGGGAAAAGTCCTTTGATCACAAATACTGTCGCTACTTTGCCCGAGGTCACATCAGACCAACGGGCTGAAATCATGGCCGCCCCGCGCACAACGCAGGCGCATCGCTCGCTAATGGCGTCCTTGCCGGCGATGAACACGCTGCAATTGGGCGGCGAGGCCAAAACGGCCCAACTGCCGGCGCAGATCACCGTCGCCGCCTGGAATGTTGAACGCTGCCTGTTTCCCGAAGAAACCGCAGCGCATCTGGACCCGATTGCACCAGATATCGTTCTGCTCTCCGAGGTCGATTGCGGCATGGCCCGCACCGCGCAACGCCACACCACCGAAGAGGTTGCCCGCGTCCTGGGCATGACATACGCCTTTGGCGTCGAGTTTCACGAGCTTGACCTGGGCGGCCCGACCGAGCGCGCCTTTTGCACCGATGATCTCAACACGACCGGCTGGCACGGCAACGCCGTTCTATCCTCAGTCCCGTTTGAGCGCACGGCGTTGATCCGATTGGACGACCACGGCCATTGGTTCACCCCCGAAAGCGGGGCAGCAGACCCTGAACAACCCCGGGTCGGCGGGCGCATGGCTATTGCCGCCGTTGTGCCAACCGAAAGGGGGCCTATCTGCGTGGTCTCCACCCATCTGGAAAGCAATTCCGCCGCTGAACACCGGCAAGTTCAGTTCGAACTTCTGCTACGGGAGGTTGACGCCTTCGCCCCCGACATGCCCGTTCTGATCGGCGGAGATCTGAACACCGGCAACCACCTTCCTCCCGATTTCGACTGGCGCCGCGAAACCTTGTTCGCACTGGCCGAAGATCAGGGCTATTCGTGGGAGTTTACGGCCGAGGGCGACACGACCCGCCCCAGTCTGATCACGCCACACCCGGACCGAAAGATGAAACTGGATTGGCTGGCCGGGCGGGGTTTCACGCCCGCAGACAAAGGCGTGCTGAGTTCAATCTCGGCCACTGGCACACCGCTTTCTGACCATGACTGCGTGTGGACAAAGGCCGATATCTCCGCACGTTCTGACACATGATCCAATTCCGGTCGCAGTCTGGCGCGCGTCTAAGCGTTTTGAAGACATGAGGGGCGCTTAGCCCCTCAACCCTCTGCGCGAGCGATGGGTTTTGGCGGATGCCTTCAAATGGTTTGCGACAATTCAAGCTGCCACACTGTGCAGGCGTCATACAATTTGAAAAACCGGATTGACGTGGCGCGACGCTTGAGGGAAGCCAAGGGGGCCATGACACTGCCCGCCCAACACCTCTCTTCCCTGGAAACGCGCTCCGATGAGTTCCTGATGGACGTGGTGGCCATGGACATCGGGTCTGCGACAGCGACTGCTGTGATCGCGAGGTTTGATCAATCTCGTTTTGAAGATGGCCTTTTCACGACGTTGGACGTCGACCGCCCGGATCGTTTGGACAGGGCCGTTGAAAAGAGAAAGGCCGAGTATCTGGCAGGCCGTGCCGTAGCCATGGCCGCTTTGGCGTCAACGGGGCATGTGTCGACGCAGATCGCCACAGGTCCCAACCGTGAGCCGATCTGGCCCGCAGGTGTGGCAGGCTCGATCACGCATTCAAAGGGGCGTTGTGCGGCGATTGTCACCGATCAGCCCGGCACTTTAGCCGGCGTCGATATAGAGGACATCGCTGAAGGATTCTCACTGGATGCGATTTTCAAGGTCGCTTTGCAGCCCGAGGAAACCCGGCTGATCCGGGAAAGCGACGCGCAGGCGTTGAAGGCAACGCTTGTATTCTCGGCCAAAGAAACTCTCTACAAGGCCCTGTTCCCTGCGGTTCAACAGTTCTTTGGTTTTGACCATGCCGAACTCTACGGCGCGCCCAGTGAAACCGTCCTGAGGCTGCGGTTGACCAAATCGTTGAATAATACGGTCACGGCAGGGGCGGTCTTCGACGTTGGCTACCGACAACTGGACCGCAGCGTTATTACCTGGCTTATCACACCCACGCCTGCAGACTGAGCCTCGGCAGTCCGGCCAAGGCCTTGTCCTTCTAGTTCTTTGTCGCCGGATTGCACCTGCGACACACCCTCCGTTATTGGCCATGGCTCAAGCATATGCTGATCTCGACTGCGCAAAACCGACGGTCCTTACATTAAGCCGTAAACTCCAGCTTCAACCCCGGACGAGGCCATCTGGCCTTGTAGATTTTGCCCGTGCTGGAGGCGGTGATCCATATGTCCTGCATGTCCTCTCCGCCAAAACACATATTGGTCGTGAAGAGGTCGGGAATGGCGACATGTTCGGTCGACCCGTCAGGGCTGAACACTGTGATCCCGCCGTTGAAAATTGTCGCCACGCAGACCCGTCCGTCGGCCTCGACCTTGAGACTGTCGAGCCATTGATACCCCGGCAAGGTTTGCACCACCTGCCCCGGCATCCCCGGAATCGGACCGGGCTCGACTTGGCCCTTGCCGGTGATCTTCATTGCCCAAAGCCGCCCAAACACCGTGTCCGAGACATAGACGGTGCCGCCATCCGGCGACAGCCCGACCCCGTTGGGCATCGGAATCGTGGCAGCTTTGATCAGGGTCTTGCCGTCGATCGTGGCATAGTACAGCCCGCCATAACGCGTAGACTCTGCGTCCTCGATCCCGGTATCGGTGAACCAGAACCCGCCCTCCTGGTCGAAAACCAGATCGTCAGGCGCGATCAGCCGTTTCCCCTCATAGGAATCGAACAGCATCGTGACCTCTCCGGTCTCAAGATCGACCCGATGCACGGACCCACCCTTATAATGCGGGCGAATGGGGGCGGGAACAGTGATATCGTCGGGTCCGTAGGGCACGAAACTGTAGACACCGCCATTGTTGCAGACATAGGCAGCGCCATCCGGTCCAATTGCCACGCCATTCGGGCCGCCGGGGATTTCGGCCACCACACTGACGGTGCCATCGACGGTCAGGCGCACGAGGGTCTGCTCTTTGATATCCACGAACAGGACCGAGCCATCATTCATCGCAACCGGACCTTCTGGAAAGCCCAGCCCGCTGCACATCTCATGTAGTTCCAACGCCATAGCCTCAAACTCCCTGATTGCGCCGTGGCCCCGGTGGGGTCGGCCATTGCGGGCCAAGCCCGTCCTTTTCGCGGCGAACTGTGCTGACAAATACAGGTTTTCGCAAGGCTTTTTCCAATTTGCTATGCGGGATAAGCCTCAACGGGTCGCAAAACGGCTGGCTTTTCCCAGCCCAGTTATCCTAAAACCTCCTACAACTAAAAAGCGATGAGGCGCATCGAATGGCATTCAAACTTGTGTCCTGCGATGGCGGGGGGATCAGGGGCTACCTGACCTGCTTGATCCTGCAAAGCTTGCAGGAGGAGACCGGCGTTCTGGACAAGGCGGACGGGTTCGCCGGCACCTCGACCGGTGGGCTGATCGCCGTGGCGCTGGCGGATGGCCGGACGCAGGGCAAGGATATGGGCCGGCTGATCGGCGACCTTGCCGCGCATTACCGCGAAGATGCCGACAAGATCTTCCGCGAAAACGAACACAGCTTTCTGGACAAGGCGCTGGATGAGGTGCTGCGGCGGTTCAAACTAGGCGGCGGCCCGGGCATCACCGCCTCGCAATACAATGCGACCGGGCTCGAGGAGATCGGGCGCAGTCTAGTTGGAGACCGCAAAGTCAACTCTCTGTCCCCGGATCTGGTTCTCGCGGTCAACACCGTGTGCCTGCATCGCAGCGACAAGGTAGGGTGGTCCCCGTTCACCATCACCAACCAGACGCTGGGCTACGAGAAATGGTTGGATATGAGCGATGTCGGCCTGCTGGACGTCGCCATGGCAAGCTCGGCCGCGCCATCCTATTTCCCGCCGCATCAGATCATCTCGGACGGGGTGGACTATGGCTATTTCGCTGATGGCGGGGCCTTTGCCAACAACCCGGTGATGAACGGCATCAACGTGGCCATCGCGGCTGGTCGCGCCGAAGGGCTGGCGCATATCGAGGCTCTGTCGATCGGCACTGGCCAACAACCCACAGATATCTCGGAGGAAATGATCAAGAACCCCGACGATTGGGGCCTGTTGAAATGGTTTGGGATCACTTCGGGCGCACCTCGCGGGGCTTTGATCGAACTGCTGCTAACCACATCGGCTGAGAACCAGTATTGGATGGCCCATCTTGTGTTGAAAGAGCGGATGGTACGTCTGAACCCTCCGCTACCCAAGGTTGTGGGGTTGGCGACACACCGACCTGAATCCTATGATCTGATGGAGAAGGCATTCTACACCTGCCGGCAAAGTGAATACTGGACCCATGCCAAAGATATGCTGAACAAATGGTAGCCGACCTCAGTTTTGTGTGATCAAACAGTGGCTTCGCTGGGTTTAATGCATTCTTTCTGTTGCCTTTGCCCGACCAGTGTCTATGGTTAACGCCAAATTTTTGGGGTAACTTCAGTTAACAGGTGGTGAAGTCATGAGCGATCCCGGCCTTGCCGAGAAGCTGGTAGAAGTTCTGCATCGTCCTGATGGTGATCTGGCCCTGCGCCCCGTTCACACAATCGGGATCAGCGCGACCGGCTATTTCAAGCCCACGCCCATCGCCCGGAATTTCTGTACCGCGGATCACTTCACCACAGAAAAGACGGATGTGATTGTTCGGTTCTCGAACGGGTCCGGCTGCGCCGTGGTGCATGACGGCTGGTCCGATGTCCGGGGGCTGGCGGTTCGGTTTCACCTATCTGACGGGTCCGATACCGACCTGATCGCGATGAACCTGCCCGAGTTCTTCACCCCGACGCCCGAGACGTTTCTGGATTTCGCCGAGGCCGCCAAGCCCAAGCTCTACAACGGTCAGACCCCCTGGCAGAAAATCTGGAGCTACCTTCAACTGATGCTGCCTGAACGCGACCCCTATCCTGGCGAGACGATCAGCCCGGACGAAGGCGCCATCGGGTTTGCCGACCGGAACGCTTATTCTCAACTTGGTGTATTGCAGGCCGCCCAGATCGGCGCGCCAACAAGCTACGCGCGGGCGGCCTATCACGCCTGCCATACATTCATCGTAACCGGAGCAGAGGGCGTACGCCGCTGGGTGCGGTTTTCGTGGCAACCCATCGCAGGCGTGCTTAACACCGACCCGGATGAGACCCCCGTGGATGACTATCTGCAGGCTGAACTTAGGGAGCGTCTTGCTAAAGAACCTGCGCGGTTCTCTCTGATGATGACAATCGGTGAGGTCGGAGACGATTTCAACAACTCCTCGCGCCCCTGGCCACCTCATCGCAAACGGATCATGATGGGCGTTCTCACGCTAAACGCTGTGCCTGAGGACCAGATAGAACAGTCTGAGAAGCTCAGCTTCAATCCTGGTTTGCTGACCCCCGGGATTGAGGCCTCGGATGATCCTGTACTGAAAATGCGCATCGACTCGTACAAAATCTCAAGCGCTTGGCGCGGCGGGTCCCCCTGCCCGTTTTCGAAGGGGTAAGACCATGACTCGTCAGAACAGCTGGTTCAACCGCTACGTCAACACCCTGCCGGATCGGGGATGGTTCAAGTTCCTGTCACGCTACATCGTTGTGCCCTATTGGCACTGGCGCGACCCCAAGCCGAAACTGCCCGGCGGCCCGCGCCCCTCGCCACAACCCAGCGAGAACGTGCAGCGCATGATGAACCTGATCATGCCGCTGAAAGACCCCTCGCCCGCTGGACGTGCCCATGCCGCGCTGGCGATCGCGCAGAACGTCGAAGAGATCTTTGCAGGGCTCGACAATGTCGGAACGGTGCATTTCGCCCGGTTTCTGCTGATCGACGACAAGATCTGCATGATTTCGGTCTATGACGGCGATTTCAGCAACTACATTCGGGATTTCATCACCACCATCGGCAGTGTGTTCAACGACGTCATCTCACTTGTGGACGGGGCGGAACACCTGATCCCAACCGAGCACAACGTCGAAGAGTTCATCGACTGGGTCCATGAGCACGACCTGTTTCAGGCCCCCGATTTCCCGACCGACCTGTTCGGCCTTCAGGATGAGGCCAAAGGGCTGCCGCCGAACCAGCCGCCGCATCGGCTGGAAACCCTCCCGCGTGCGTTTGTTCTGCAACTCTACGCGAACCCTAACCTGTCGCTGGGGGGCGGTTATCGCGCCTATCCGGGCGTTTCCGCCGCGCAAGTGCGCCAAAAATTTGGACAAGGCTGGTGACTGCAAAACTCGATCTCGCCGACATTCAGGGCAACATCCTGCGCGGTTATCGCCGCGATCTGGTGCGCCATCTGTTTCTCGAAGTCACCGACCGCGCCGCGGCCCGTCAGTTTCTGGCAACCGCCGTCGATGGCGGCAGTGACGTAGTCCCCGAAATCACCCGAGGGGTGTTGTGGGATGTCAAGCCGCCCTTCTGTTTCAACATCGGCCTCACCTATGCCGGGCTGCGCGCGCTTGGCACCGCGTCCGAGGATCTGAAAACCTTCCCCAGCGAATTCGTGCAGGGCATGACGAAACGCGCGATGAAACTGGGCGATTTCGGCACCAGCGCACCGGATCACTGGCCGGCTCCGTTTGATCAACCTGACCGGGTTCACATCATGGCGTCGGTCTATTCCGACGTTCAGGATCACCTAGACCTGGTAGAGAAACAGGTTGGCGCGGCCTTCACCATTCTGGGTAAACGCGACGGCCGCAATCTGGCCGATAGCAAGGTGTTTTTCGGCTATGTCGATGGCATTTCCCAGCCCCGGTTCGAGCAGGTCTATGACCCCGAGCAAGCCGGTGTCGATGAACCGATTGACCCGCTGGGCACCGCCCTGCTGGGTTATCCCACACGCCAAGAGGGCGTGGTGTTCCGCGTCCCCTCGCCCAATGCGCTTGGTTTCAACGGGTCGTTCAATGCGTTCCGAGTTCTGGCGCAGGATGCGGCCGGTTTCGAGGCCTATCTGGACAAAGCCGCCGATTATCTGATGGATCACCCGGATCGCGACAAATTAGTCGATCCGAACAATCTGGATCGCATCGGAGAAGGCCTAGACATCCACGGCGCGCTGCGTGAGGTCGTCGCAGCACAGATGTGCGGGCGCTGGCGCAACGGCGTTCCTTATGAGTTGTCACCGGATGCGCAATGGCCCGAGCAAGAGGTCTCACTGACCAATTTCAACTACAACGCCCATTCCCGCTGTCCCGCCGGGTCACATCTGCGACGCGGCAACCCGCGCGGCGGTCGGATCGTGCAACGCATCGCCAACTACACGCGACGTTTGGTACGGCGCGGCATGTCCTATGGACCGGATTTCGACCCCCAAAACCCGGACACCGCCGAACGCGGCCTGCTAGGCAGCTTTATCGGCGCCAATATCGGCGCGCAGTTCGAAGCGGTGATGTGTGACTGGATCAACCTTGGCCTGCACGACCCGACGATCACGGGTGCCAATGATCCTCTGCTGGGGGCGAACACGCCGGAAACCAGCTGGTTCGACCTCAGCCTGCCCGATGGGGGCACGATCCGACTGCACGGCTTTCCCCGACTGATCCATACTCGCGGTGGCGCGTACACGTTCCTGCCGAGCCTGACGGCGATCAAGTACCTGTCCGGATTGACGAACTAGGCTAGGGCGAGCCGGAACCAGACAAAGCCGAACATCTCGACCAAAACCGCTATTGAGGCAGAGTCACAACCCTGCCTCCTGCGGCATCGGCATCGGCAATGTCATGGGTCACCAACAAAACTGGCAGCCGCGCCGCGCCGGCTCGGGTAAAGACGAGGTCCCGCATTCTGTCCCGGAGACCGACATCGAGACGCGAGAAAGGCTCATCCAAAAGCAAGGCATCGGGCTCCGCCAGAAGCATCCGCATCAGGGCCACTCGGGCGCGCTGGCCTCCGGAAAGGGTCTCGGGATCGCGGGCTTCAAACCCGTCCAGCCCGATCTCGGACAGGGCGGCCTGAATGCGCGCGGCCCGGTCCGGGGTACGGGGCGGCAGACCAAAGCCGACATTCTGACCAACAGACAGGTGTGGGAACAACAGGTGGTCCTGAAACAGGATCCCCACGCGCCGCTTCTGAGACGGCAGGGCATTCAGAACCCGCCCATTCAACGCTATGCGCCCTTCAAGACGAAAGGCGGGCGACAAAGTTCCGGTGATCGCTGCAAGAATGGTGGATTTCCCAACCCCGGACGGCCCCATCAGGCTCAGAACCTCTCCGGGCGCAATGTCAGCTGATAGCTGCACCAGTCCTCTGCCATCGGCATGAGAGATCGAAAGCTGATCCAGTGAGAGGCCCTGTTCAATCATGGCGTAGTCCGCTTTTGTTGCGATAGACAATTCTGGGGATCATCAAGGCCAGCAGAAACGGCAGCCATGCCGTGAACGCCAGCGCGATGGTCCAGACCCCTATCGCACGGCGATCACCGCCTGAAAACAGGGCCAGAGCCTCAGTCGTCAACGTGTTCAACCGCCCGCCCGAGGCCAGAAGAGTGGCCAAATATTGGCCGACTGACACCGCCATCCCCACCGCAAGAGCCGTCAAGATCGGAGCCAGCAACATTGGCAGCCGGATACGCCAAAGCACTCCGACCGGTCCCAGCCCCATAGCGGCCCCAATCGTAGCATAGCGGCGGTCGAGCGCGCGGTAGGGGCCTGCCAAGGCCAGAAATACGTAGGGCAGAACAAAGACCAAGTGGGTCAAGATCACGGGAAGGATGCCCTGCGCCGCTCCGATCTGGATCATCAGGATCTGCAGGCCCGGCAAGAAAGCGATCTGAGGCAGGATGAGCGGTAGGTACAGGATCACCATACCTGTCTTGTTCATTTTGCGCCGGGTGCGGAGTTCTGCGTTCAGGCAGCCGATCACCAGAACCAGAGCGATCAGTGCGGTGGAAAACGCCAATGCCAAGGTGAGCAGGGTGACCTCAACCGCGTCCAGGCCGTGGCGCTCCCAGGACATCAGGCTGAAGCTGCTCGGTAGCGCGTCGGGAAACCTCCAACGCCCGGCGAAGGACCAGATGAACTGACTGATCAAACCCCCGAAAACCGCGATGCCCGCCGTGAGTGACATTACGAGGCCAATGGTTCTGAGGGCGGTGTCGCGCAAGCCCGTGCCGCGCGTTCCGCTTTCAACACCCCGGTTGATCAGCGCGGCCACGGCCCTTTCTCCACCCCGCCAGACCATGATGGCTGCGGCCACCAGCCCCAACTGAACCAACGCAGCTGCCGCAGCGGGCGCGCGCAAGGCCAGATCGGGGTCCGTCATCCAGCGCAGGATGAACATGGACAGAGTCGGCGGGCGCGACGGTCCCAATACCATTGTGACATCCACATTCGACATCGCGTAAGCCAAGACCGCATAGATCGGCAGACGGATCTGCGTATACAGCGCGGGCATCACGGCCAGAAACCACCCTCGGACCCTGCCGTAGCCGAGCACCTGCGTCACACGCATCCGTTCGGCCGATTTGATCTGAGGCAGCGCGGCCAGCGACATCAGCAGCAGAAATGGCAGTTCTTTAATCATAAGTCCCGCAATCAAGGACCACCCGCCCGGGTCTTGTAGGATCAGCACGTCAGGAGGGCGGGTCCATCCCGTCAGACCGGGCGAGATGAGCCGCGCAATCCAGCCAGACGGCGCAATCAGGAACGCCAGCCCCAACGCGGCCGCCGCATGGGGTACGGACAAAAGGGGCGACAGCAGCGTCTCAATCCGCGAAAACGCGCGTGTGCCCTGCCAACCTGCGATCAGCAGAAAACACCCGATCAGCGCCCCAAGCGTCGAAAGGAAACCGGTTTTGAACGACAGCCAGAGGGCTTGGCCCACGCCGGGCTCGGCCCAGAGGCGCGTCCATGGATCAAATGAGAACCCGTTTTGCCCGTCCGGGCGCATGCCTCCGAAGGCCGGAAGGATCGTTCCCAAAAGCCCGGCAGCGATGGGACCCAGCAACAACGCTATGGTTAGCGTCGGTGCCAGCCCCCATGGTTTGCCGGGGCTTAGGTCAGTTGCCAACGCCGTAACGCTCAGCCCAATCCGCTTCGATCCGGGTCATCCAGCTGGGATGCGGTTCGGGCAGGGCTTGGCCAAGTTCGGCGGGCGAAAGCGTTGCCACGCCCAGCTCCAACGCGTCGAACCCAGCGCGGTCCTCCGCCGAAAGGGCGGCCATGTCCAGCACGGTGCTAAAGCCCAATACGTCCGGGTCTTGCGCGCGCAGTTGCGCCTCGGGGCTCATCAGGAAATCAGCAACGACCATGGCACCCACCTTGGCCGAGGCATTGTAGGGGATCGCCACAAAGCTGGCATTGCCCAGTGTTCCATCATCCAGAACGAAAGTCCGCGCGCTTTCCGGCAGCTGCTGGTTGGCAATGGCCGTTGTCGCCTCACCCGGAGAGAAACTGATCGCCATGTCGACCTCTCCATCATTGATCAGCTGCAGTTGGCTTGGCCCGGTTTGCGGATAGGCGCGACCTGCACGCCAGAGGTCCGGAGTTACATCCTGCAGCCAGTCCCACAATGGCGCCGTCACCTGCGCATAGTCGTCGCCGGCGGGCTGTTGCAGGACGGCCGGGTCCTCGACCAATTCGATTAGCATCTGTTTCAGGAAGGTCGTTCCCAGAAAGTCAGGGGGCTGAGGGAACGTGAACCGACCCGGGTTCGCCGCCGCCCATTCGCGAATTGCCTCGGCGGATTTGGGAGGCTCAGGCAGTACCTCGCTATCATAGATGAACACGACCTGCGCCATGGCCCAAGGGCTTTCAAACCCTTCGGTCGGGACGGTGAAATCTGTGGTTACGGTCTTGCCGTCCACATCTACGAACCGCCAATTGGGCAGAGCCTCAGCAAAGGGGCCGAACAAAAGATCGGCCTCTTTCATGGCACTGAAATTGGCTCCGTTGATCCAGATCAGATCAATCGCTCCGTCCGTGTCCTGACCGGCGGATTTCTCGGCAATCACCCGGCTGACCGCATCGGCCGTATCGGTGAGTTTCACATGCTCGACCTTGACGCCATGTTCCTCTTCGACGCGGGTTCCGACCCATTCGATGAAATCGTTGATCGTGGTCGAGCCACCCCATGCATTCCAATAGACGGTCTGGCCGTTGGCCTCATCCAGAACGTCCTGCCAGTTTGCGGGATCAGGTTCAGCCCATGCTGTTCCGGCCAGCGCCGCGCAGAGGGCAGCAAATAGATGTTTCATGGGTTTTCCTTGCGTTTATTCCGAGTGAGTGAAGACCTGCCGCGCCAACAGGATGCGCGAAATGGCGGTGACAAAGCAAACCGCGCCAAACGCCCATGCCATCGGGCTGAACCAGTTGGGCAGCAGGCAGATTGCGATGAAGAAGGCAATGGTTTCAGTGCCTTCCAGAAGACCGCCGGTAAAGTAGAGCGACTTGGCACCGTGTTTCTGCGACTCCAACCCGCGTTTTTCGGCGAGGATCGCATAGCCCAGGAAGGTCGCGCCGTTGAAGTAGAAGCTGACCAGCAACCACGCTCCGGCCAGGGCATTTGCCGACGGGTCCGCCCAGACAAACGCCATGGGGATCGCACCGTAGAACAAAAAGTCACAAGTGATATCGAGATAGCCGCCAAAGTCGGTCTTACGCCCAGCGCGCGCGATTGCCCCATCCAGACCATCCGCCAGACGCGACAACAGGATGAACAGGACGGCCAGAACCTGTAAACCTAGAACGATCGCGCCAGCCGCCATCAGGCCGAACCCCAGACCCACCAGAGTCACAAGATCAGCCGAGACACCACGCGCCGCCAACCCCCGCCCAATCGCGTTCAGCGGCGGATCGATCAGTGGGCGGATGCGGGCATCAAGCATGGTTGGCCTCCGCGCAGTCTACTGATGGCACAGAGACGCAGCTTTCACACGCCGTGGCATTGGGTAGAATTAAAAAGAGAAGGCCGTTTTCCAACCTGAGTTGCCTCACTACCGGTTTGCACGACATCCACAGGATCGTGCTATTTTGCTTGGGTACGATTAAAGAACGAAGCGGTGAAAGAAAAAAGGAATACCGCATCTTCACGCTGTTGTGTCATCTGCAACACGAGAAGATAGTGGCGTTCCGGTCGGCAGGTGCGGCTTTTCGTTGATTTGATAATTTACCAACAATAGTTTCAATTCATAAAACCTATTTCACGCCTAGTTCGCGCAGAGGAAACATGCCCCGCCCTAACGCCAACAAGGACCTTAACCTCAAAGGCTTGGAGTTGTTTCAGATCTGCGCCCAGAAAGGATCGCTTCAGGCCGCAGCCGAAGAAACCGGCCTGACCATCAGCACCGTCTCGCATCATCTGCGCAATCTAGAAGACCACCTTGGGGTTGAACTTTTCAACCACGCGCGTAGGCCGATGGTCCTGACGCCAAAAGGGCAGGTCTTTCTGCGCAATATCAGTGACGCGCTCTATGCCATCCGCAAAGCCAAGGCCGAAGCATCTGCCGGAAATATTGCCGAGGCGAGTTACCTCAGGATTGGCACGATCGAGGATTTCGACCGCGATATCATCCCTGAACTGGCCGTCTTTCTTTCGGGCCACATGCCGAGCTGCGATTTCATGTATCACACTGATTCCAGTCACGCGATCGTCGAGATGCTGCGCAACCGGCATCTTGATCTAGGGATCACGACCACCCCAGAGGACCGGCTGCGGGACCTGCAGGATCGCCCATTGTTACGAGACCCGTTTGTGGTGGTCCTCCCTCGGTTCAGCGAGAAATCCCTTTCCGACATTGTCGAAGGGCGCACCAAACTGCCGTTCTTGCGGTTTTCCAGCAATTTGATCATCGCCCGGCAGATCGAATCTCAATTGCGGCGGCTAGGGCTTTCACCGCAGTCCAATTTCGAATGCAGCAACAACCAGACTTTGATGGCTATGGTCGCCGCAGGTGCGGGCTGGACCATCACTACCCCTTTGCTGTTCTCGCGTGCCAAAAGGTTTCACCAAAATCTCAGCATGCACAAGTTTCCGGGCAAAAGCTTTGCCCGCACGCTTGCGATTGTCTCTACACCCGATTGTTCGCGGTCCGTTTTGGACCTGATAGATGGCAAGCTGCGCGCACTGATCCGAGATCGCGCTTTGACTGCGCAATATGAGAAAACGCCGTGGCTGGCGGATAGCTTCAAACTGGTGGAATGATCAGATCAGAATTTTGAACCGAGACCGGATGGCCTCCTCCTGATCAGGCGTGAGGTACGAGGGGTTGTGTTCGCGAAGAATCTCGCCCGCGCGGGCCCTTGCCCTACCCCATGCATCTTGCGCGCCATTTTCGGCCCATGTGCGCGGCTCAGCTCGATCAGCAAGTGTGGGGTAGAAGTAATCCCGTTCCATCGCCGCATGAGTATGCTGGCCCCCCAAGAAATGCCCATCACCCAGAACGGCATCACAAATCGCATCGAACCCGAGGTTCTCATCCGTCACCTCGACCCCGCGCAAGGCGCGATAGGTGTTGGAGTGCATCTCATCATCCAGCACGAAAGCCTCAAAACTGGCCCCCAACAACGATGCGGTCATGCCGGAGCTTTCGTAGATCAAGTTCCCACCCGCCAAGGCCGCTGCCATGGAGGTTATGCCTTTCTCCATCCCATATTGCGCGTCTATCGCCTTGGCGTCGGTCATCGAACAGGCCACGCCAGACGGCAAACCAAGCCAGTTGGACAGCTGGGCGGACGCGGCATTCAAAACCGCTGTCTCTCCGCTGCCACCGGAAAATGCCCCGGTGCGCAGGTCGATGACCAGAGGCCAGTTCGAGAACACCATCGGAAAACCAGGTTGGATTGCGTGGACCATCAATAGGGCCGCCAAGGTTTCCGCCAGAGATTGCGCCAGAAACCCCGCCAAGGTCGCAGGCGCCGTCGCTCCGGCCTGCGCCGCCGTGATGCACGAGATCGGAATATTGTGTTTGATGCATGCGTAAGTGACATCCACCGCATCTTCGCCATAACGCATGGGCGATATCATCGGGCTGATATGCGCCTTCATGAACGGGCGTTTGGCAAACTCTCCGGGCCCTCCTGCGGCGATGTCCAGCATCTCGACTATCGGAGCGACATATTCGGCCAGCGTGAAGGACGTCGCCGTCGGTTTGGTGGTGTTCTTGAGCAGCGCGAAAACGGTGTTAACATCCAGATCATAGTTGTCCGGCACATCGGTCGCCACGCAGCAACGTGTGAACCAGCTGATATTCGCCAGCGTGTCCTGTAGCCGCGTAAAGGCATGCAGGTCCTTCAGGGTCGAAGGCCGATAGAGCGCACTTTCCATATCAAGCGTCTGCACCGCAGCGCCGCCGGTTCCGAAATACACTTTGTTGCCACCAACTTCGATCGACCTCTTGGGATCGCGGCCATGCAAGGTGAAGGTCTTTGCGGCTTGATCAATCGCCTCTTCGGCGAGCTCAGGCGGGAAAAGAACGCGTCCTCTACCGTTGTCCACGGCACCCACGGCCAACAGATCGTTGTGCAGTCTCTCCGGCACCTCACCGATACCCAGTTTCTCAAGCAAGTCGAGGGCAGTATCATAGATGCGGCGCAGGTCGGCTTCGCTGAGCGGCTTATACATCCCGCCGATCTGACCGGGCGGGCATGGATCAAACATGGGCTTGGCTGCTCGTTGTGCCAGACGCCCTTCGCGCCCACCTCGCTTGCTACGCTGTCCAGCCATTCCCAGTCCTTTGAAACAGGGGGTTTGTGACATCAAGCAAGAGGAATTGTTGCCCGTGGCGCAAGATCATCTCTTTTATTTCGAAAAATTAGATTTCTAATTTTGATAACGTCTCAATATATCACTCTATAATTGCACATGGTGACAAACGGACTTCGTATGCAGGGCAAGCGAACTCCGGAGGCTCAACCGTCATGAAATCCCGTACCAAAGTTGTTGTCATCGGCGGCGGCATTGCTGGTTGCTCGACGCTCTACCACCTGACGCAGGAAGGCTGGAGCGACGTGGTTCTGGTCGAGCGGAACGAGCTGACCAGCGGTACCACATGGCATTCGGCAGCACAGGTGACGAATTTCGGCATGAACCAGACCATGGTCGGGCTAAAGACGCATTCGATCAACCTGTACAAAGAACTCTCCGAAAACCCCGAATATCCGATCAACTACCACCACGCCGATGGCGGCATCCGACTGGCCAATACCGAAGCGCAGATGCAGGGCTATCGCCACTTCGCCTCGATGGCGCGTGGGATGGGGGTGCATTTTGAGGTGATCGACGCCGAGGAATGCGCCCGCCGCCACCCTCTGATTTCAACCACCAACTTGTTGGGTGGATTGTGGGACCCTCTGGACGGTGACATCGACCCGGCCCAGCTGTGTCAGGCGCTGGCCTATCATGCTCGCAAAGCTGGCGCCGAGGTCTATCGCAATACGCCGGTCACCGCGCTGACCCAACACAAGGATGACACTTGGACCGTGCATACGGAGCATGGCGACATTGATTGTGACATCGTCGTCAATGCCTGTGGCTACCGCGTGAACGAAGTGGGCGCGATGATGGGGGTTCACCATCCCGTCGCCTCGATGGAGCATCAGTATTTCCTGACCGAGGATATCCCTGGTATTGCCGAAGCCGGTCACCGGATGCCTTTGCTGCGCTGCCCAATCAGCGATTATTACTGCCGGCAGGAAAAGGGCGGGCTGCTGGTCGGGTTCTATGAACAGGACTGCAAAACCTGGGGCATGGACGGGATTGATCCGAATTTTGTGAATGCCCTCTGCCCCGATGATCTGGAACGCGTCATGGACGTTCTAGCCGGAGCGTTTGAGCGGATGCCAGCATTGGAAGAAACCGGCATTCGGTCCATCGTGAACGGACCAATCACCTATACCATCGACGGAGCCCCGCTGGTCGGGCCGATCCCCGGTAAACGCAACGCCTTCTGCATCATCGGCCTGCGCGCGGGCCTTGGCGAAGGTGGCGGCCATGGCTGGCTGCTGGCGCAACAGATCGTGCATGGTGAGGCGTGCTATGACACATGGTGCCTCGATCCGCGCCGGTTCACCGGGCATACGAATGTGGAATTGACCTCACTGAAGGCTATCGAAGACTATCAGAACGAATTCCGGTTCCACTTCCCGCATGAACATCGCCCCGCCGGACGACCGGCCAAGACAACCCCGCTGACGCCCATCTTGGCGGCAGAAGGGGCCGAGTTTACCGTCGTGAACGGGTGGGAGCGGATGGACTACATCAAGCCATCACCCGATTTTCACCTGACACTCACCTTCAACTTCGATGAGGCGTTCGACATCGTCGCTGCCGACGTAAAGAACGTGCAGGAAAATGTTGGCCTGTGCGAAGTCAACGGCTTTAACCGGTTTGAGATCACCGGAACCGATCGCCACAGTTTCCTCGATCGAATGATCTGCGGCACGGTCACCAAGCGCGATGGACGCGTTGGTCTGGGCTATCTGCTGAACCACCACGGCATGGTCAAGGCCGAAGCGACCGTGGCAAACCTGCCAGCCTCGGATCGGGGGCCAGAGCGTGTGTGGTACGGCTCGGCTGCGGCCAGCGAATATCACGACATGGACTGGCTGACCCAGCACATTAGCAAAGATGAGGATGTTCAGATCCGATCCCTTACCAATGACCAGACCATTCTGGTTCTGGCTGGCCCCAAAGCGCGCGCCGTGCTGTCGGCCTGTGCGCGCGGTGACTGGTCGAAAGAGGCCTTCCCATGGCTGTCGGTGCGCGAATGCTTCATCGGCTTTGCCCCGGCCACCGTGATGGGCGTCAGCTTCTCGGGCGAGTTGGCTTATGAAATCCACGTGCCGAACGCCTCGCTCTATGCCGCCTATCTGGCGCTACGGGCCGCCGGTGAGGCGCATGGGCTGAAGCTGTTCGGGGCCCGCGCGGTGGAATCCATGCGGATGGAAAAGGGCTTTCTGCATTGGAAATCCGACATCCTCACGGAATTCGACCCATATGAGACCGGCTTGGATCGGTTCGTAAACCTGAATAAAGGTGAGTTCATCGGCAAGGAGGCCCTGTTGGAACGCCGCGCCAGCGGCAAGCGCAAGCAACTCGTGACGCTGCAGATCGACGCAACACACGCACCCGCCCATGGCGGGGCTTCGTTGATGCATGGCGACACTGTGGTTGGCACCGTCACCTCGGGCGATTGGGGTCATCGGGTCGGGCAGAACCTGGCCTATGCGTTCATTGATCCCGCGCTGGCGGGCGAAGGCACCAGTGTGCTGATCGATATGTACGGCGATTTGGTCGACGCGCAGGTCATCCCTGCCTCACCCTATGATCCTGCACACGTACGGATGCGCGCCTAGGCCGTTTCCACCCCAGCCAACAATTCACGAGCGAGGCGCATCTCAACTGTTTGGTCCCCGCCCGAGATCGCCTCAGCCGCCGCCTGAAGTGCTGTGTTTGCAATCGCCGCGCAGTGAAACCGCTCGCATGTCCGGGCGAAATCTATGGCCGTGTGCAGGGCAAACATCCGCGCTTTTTGGTCCTGTGCGCGGGAAAAAGCCTGCCGGAATTCCGCCTCGGCGGGACTGGTCGAGGATTTCGCCAGCGCATAAACCCGGTCGGTTTCTGCCTGCGCCCACCCCTCGTTGGTCAAACGCTGATGTTCACGCGCTTCCGCCAATGCGGTCAGAGCACCTTCGCGGTCGCCCATGGAAAGCGTGACTTCGGCAATCAGTGTCATGAAGAACGGTTTGTGATTTCCCGCTCCGCTGGCCCACCATGCATCCGTCGCCCTTTTGAGGTCCTTGATGGTGTCCGGGCCAGGGGATGCGTAGGCCTTGACCCAGCTTCTCCAGACATTGGCCGTCAGGGTCATGAAGGTGAATGCGTGCTTGTTCGACAGCTCTTCCAGTTGCTCCATCTCTCGGGTCACAGCGCCTGGATCGCGGCGCAGAAGATGCAGCATACACAGGTAAGTCAGAGCCTGCGCCACGCTATGGGCATGATCTAGGTCGCGGGCAGCCTCAACCGCCTGAGTCTGTATTTCCAGCGCCTTGTCCGGCTCACCGCGCATCCAGGTGGCGAGGCTCAGGAAGCAAGAAGTTATGGCCGCGTGGTCGGATCCATAGACATAGGCCAGATGCGCATCGCGTTCGGGGCGGTAAAGGGCCAGCGCCTGTTCGAGATGCGTGTGGGCCGGGTCCAGCTCTCCGATATGAAACAGCACCGCGCCCATCGCCCGATGGGCCACCATTTGATGTTGCGTTTCGCCTGATGTGTCCGCCAAGTCCAGAAGTTGCCGCGCCACAACCCGCGCCAAATCATACTCACCCCGAACCAAGTGAAAGGAATACAGGCCGTTGAGGACCGGGAACAGGTTCTCTGTCTCATCCATGCGTTCGCACAAGTCCCGTATCCGGGCATAGGTCGAACCGGTCTCATCCGCGGCGATACCTGCCGTCGAGCGCAGAACCCCTGCGCGCAGCGTCTGTATCTCGATCTCTCGCTTGTCACGCTCAACACTGGTCGTTTGGTCGCCCAGCAGATCAAGCGCCAAGGACAGCTGCGTATTCGCCTCGGTATTGGCCGAGCGTTTGACAGCGCGCTGACCGGCCAGATAGCGACAGTCGATCGCCTCATCCACCATCCCAGCAAGGGTGTAGTGATGGGCCAGAACTTCGGGGCCTGCATCCTCGACCGCCGAGGTTTTCTGGTCCAGCGTCTTGGCAACCCGTTCGTGCAGAACCCGGCGTTCGGTTTTCAGAAGACTGTTGTAGGCGGTGTCCCGGATCAGGGCGTGGCGATAGCTGAAGATCTGGAGCGCGTCATCGCCCGAGGTCGTGACGATGCCAGCCTCAACCAACAAGTCCAAGCCTGACCGCAGCACAGTATCGCTAAAACGCGACACTTTCGAGATCAACGGGTACGAGAATTGAGGCCCTATCACAGCCCCGATCTGCGCCACTTCCTTGGCCGAGCTCAAGCGATCCAAACGTGCCATCAACGCATCATGCAGCGCACTGGGAACCGAGCTTGCAGCAGAGGCCCCTCCGCTGGCGCGGGCAATTGGAGCATCGGGCATATCGCCGGATTCCAGTAGATCCTTCGTCACCTCTTCCACGTAAAGCGGCACACCATCGGATCGGGCCGCCACCAGTTCGTACATGGCGTCGGGGATGTCCTGCCCTAGCGCGACCTCATTTGCGATGCGCTTAACATCCTGAAAATCAAGCTGCCTGAGGACCACTTTGGTCAGATTGGATTGCAACGCCCAACCTGGGTCAAATTCCGGCCGGAAGGTCATCACGACCATCACCGGAAGATCCCTAAGACGGTCCACCAGCCGATCCATCAGCGCCTTTGTCGTCGGATCGAGCCAATGCGCGTCCTCAAACAACAGCAAAACCGGCTTTTCCGACGCCCGGGCAAGAAGGTGATCTAGCAACATCTCATGCGTCTGATCCATGATCTGCTGCGGCGTCAGGGTCAGCGACCCCAACCGATCTTCGAACGGGACCGACAATAGGGACGCTGCCAATCGCAGAACCTGATCCGGGGGGTCTTTCAGAACCGATGATATCTTCTCCAGTTTTGCCTCATCCGTGTCATCGGATCGCAGGTCGGCAACGTGGTGAAGCCGCCGGATGATCGGATAAAACGAACTGGCAAAATGGTACGGCGAACACTGCAGTCGGATTTGCTCATGCGCGCCTTGGGGGGCTTTCTGCCGCAACTCCTCAATCAGGCGCGATTTCCCGATCCCCGGCTCTCCGGACACCAGAACGATTTGACCTTCGCCCTCACTGGCCAGCTTCCACTTGTCGCTGAGCGTCTCATATTCCGTGATGCGACCGATCAGAGGGCCGAGGGCGGCACCCTCAACACGTCTGAAACGGCTGTCCGTATCGCGCGCGCCGATCACCTGCCAGGCCTCAACTTCTTTCGTGAAACCTTTCAGCTTGAAGGACCCTTGCCGCACATAGTCGAAGGCCCCACCCGCCAACTGATGCGTCCGAGGTGACACGATCATGGTGCCGGGTTCCGCCATCGCCTGAAGACGGGCGGCCAGATTGGGTGTCTCACCCATCGCGGTGCCGTCTTCGAACATCTTCTCACCGCGCAAATCGCCAACCACGACCAGACCGGTGGCGATCCCGATCCGCACTTGGAGTTTTGCGTGAGTGCGGATCTCAGGCACTTCACGGATGATACGCAACCCGGCGCGGATGGCACGCTCGGGGTCTTCTTCATGGGCCAGCGGAAACCCGAAGAACACCATGATCCCGTCGCCGTAATAGCTTGCAATCTGACCATCGAAATCAGCGACGGACGCCGCGCAGGTCTCTTTGAAAAGCCGCAGAACCTCGGCCAGATCCTCGGGATCGACCCGCTGCGAAATCTCGGTCGAGCCGACCAGATCAATGAACATGACCGTCAGCTGACGGCGTTCGGCCACAATCGACGCGCCCAGCGCCGTGTTTTGCGGCCGGGCGTTGCCATCAGTGGTTGCGCGTACCGCCTTCATGAACCGCCGCCGTGGTCCAAGAGGCAGGCCAATGGTCACAAGGTCTTCGTCGGTCAGCTCTGTCAGGTCGCCCAGCTCAATCTCATTGTCGGCGAAGGCGCTGGCGTATTTGGCCAGTCCGTGCTTGCTCAGCCAACGTTCGATTTCGGCCATACCATCCCTTCCACGGCTGCGGGCGTCACCTTAGTGCAGTGAGGGTCGCCCAGCGCTCGACCCTACGAAAACAAGGGGCAAGGGATTGGTCAAGGGTCTAGGCACCTGAAGGCATAGCCGTCACGCCCCGGCGTTGCAGATCAAGTCATCGCTCGCCAGATGGTCGATCAACGCGCGGACCCGCGTGGTCAGGCGCCGGTTTTGCGGGAAAAGTGCGGCCACGACGTAAGGCGTGACGCGATGTTCGGCGAACAGCTCGACCAATTCCCCGGACCTGAGCGCATCCGCCACCGTGTAGGCCGGGCATCTGGCAACGGCCACTCCGGCGGCGGCTAGCCGCGCCGAAGCCGCGGGCGCATTGGCCTGTAGGCGACCATTGACGTGCACCGCCACCTCGTTGCCATCGACGGCAAACCGCCAGACTGCAGGGTCGCTCATGTTGCCGTCCAGAATGCACTCATGGGTGACAAGGGCACTTGGATGCGCGGGCACACCTGCACGTTCAAGATAGTCCGGAGACGCACACACAATCAGCGGCATCGGCCCCAACCGGCGCATCTTTAGGGAACTGTCTCGTGTCGGCC
The DNA here is from genome assembly GCF_056538305.1 of Ruegeria sp. BG9. Lineage (NCBI taxonomy): Bacteria > Pseudomonadati > Pseudomonadota > Alphaproteobacteria > Rhodobacterales > Roseobacteraceae > Ruegeria > Ruegeria sp. BG9. Next base: position 11,155 of record NZ_JBQFSY010000005.1, on the reverse strand, counting down.
CGATCCGGATCGCCAAATCCAAACCTTCTTCGATGATCGACACCCGACGGTCTGAAAGGTTGAGATCAATCTCGACCTCAGTGTGCTCTTCGGCAAAAGCCGCCAGCGACGGGGCCAGCCGTAGTGAGCCGAACCCTGTCGGCGCGGAAATCCGTATCACACCGCGCAAAGAGGTCTGCGCATTGCGCACCGCCTCTTCCATTTCGTCAAACCCGTCCAAAAGCGGTTCGCACATCGCCAAGTAGGTCGTCCCCGCATCCGTCAGGGATACGCTGCGGGTGGTTCGGTTCAGAAGCTGAACGCCCAGCGCCTCCTCCAAATCGGCCACGTATTTGCTGACCAAACGGGGCGACCGCCCTAGCCGCTGGGCCGCCAATGTGAAAGAGGCATTCTGCGCCACCAGCGCAAAGGCGCGCATTCGGTCGATCTTGTCCATGTATATTCCGCCCTCCTAGGGCTTAATGATCCCCTAAAACTGCGCATTATCGCCCATGATGGCAAGCTGTATCTATAGCCGCAGAAGCAAAACCCCGCATGACAGGAGCTGAAAAATGCCGAACGCAGTACGTATCCACCACTTTCCGAAATCTGGCCACGCGCACCGCGCTCTGGTCTTTGCCAAGCTGGCCGGTATCGCCCATGAGGCCGTTTTCGTCGATCTGGCCGCAGGCGCACATAAATCGCCCGAGTTTCTGGAGATGAACCCCAACGGGCAAGTCCCGGTGCTTGAGGATGGCGATGTTGTGGTCTCGGACTCCAACGCGATCCTTGTGTACCTGGCCCGCCAATACGCCCCCGACTGGATGCCGACCGATGCGGTGGGCGAAGCAGCAGTGCAGCGCTGGCTTACCCTCGCCGCGGGTGAGATCGCATTCGGATCCGCGGCGGCGCGGTTGATCACGGTGTTTGGTGCACCTCTGGACGTCGATTTCGCCGCCGTAACCGCAGCCAAGGCGATGCAAAAGCTTGAAAAGGGATTGGAAGGCCGCGATTGGCTGGTTGGCGACCGACCGACCATCGCAGATGTCGCCGCCTACTCCTACACCGCGCACGCGCCTGAGGGGAATGTCTCGCTCGACCCCTATCCGAATGTGCGGGCATGGATCGCCCGGTTCGAGGCGCTGGACGGGTTTGAGCCGATGCCAGCCACGGCCGTGGGCCTCGTCGCCTGAACGTCTGCGCCAAACACCCCATCGGAGACTTGCAATGACACCCGAAGAACCTCGCCACCCTCTGCCGCCCTTCACCCGGAAAACCGCGATTGAAAAAGTCCGTCTCGCAGAGGACGGCTGGAATGGCCTTAGCCCGGCCAAGGTCGCGCTGGCCTACACACCGGATAGCCAATGGCGCAACCGGGCCGAGTTCCCCGTTGGCCGCACAGAGATCGAGGCGTTTCTGACCCGCAAATGGAACAAGGAACTGGACTATCGCCTGATCAAGGAGCTCTGGGCCCATGACGGCAACCGCATCGCGGTGCGATACGCCTATGAATACCGTGATGACAGCGGGCACTGGTTCCGGGCCTACGGCAACGAGAATTGGGAATTCGACGAGAATGGCTACATGGCCAACCGGTTTGCCAGCATCAACGAATTACCGATCACAGAAGATGATCGCAAGTTCCACTGGCCTCTGGGCCGTCGCCCGGACGACCATCCGGGGCTGAGCGATCTGGGCCTTTGAACACACACCAAGGAGGTATGACGATGTCTGGCACGGATACTCCGTTTCACGCGGGCGAACTAGCGGCGCAGGTGCGGGCTGGTGCGGGCGACATAGCCCGTAGGGCCGCTCCGTACATTCGCGACCATTTGCCGGACCAGCATCGTGCCTTCTATCAGGCGCAGCCGTTTCTGGTGGCTGCGTCCAGCGATGCAGAGGGCCGCGTATGGGCGACAATCATTGAAGGCGAAGACGGGTTCGTTCATTCGCCTGATCCCCGCAAATTGACCGTAGATACCGTGATCGACCAGCGTGATCCGTTGGCAGAAAGCCTGAGAAAAGGGGCTGATATCGGCGTTGTCGGCATCGAGCTGGCGACGCGCCGACGCAATAGGTTCAGCGGTCGGACCCGCCCAACCGACACTGGTTTTGCAATCGACATCCGCCAGAGCTTCGGCAACTGCCCTCAGTATATCAATGAACGCGACTGGCGGCGGGTGGCCAGCAATAAACCGGCAGAGGCGGTGGTATCTGACCACCTCGACCCCGAACAGATCGCACGTATAAGCGCCTCGGATACCTTGTTCATCGGGTCCGGTCGACATGGTTCGCAACAGGCGGCGTCGAACGGGTTTGATGCCTCTCATCGCGGAGGGACACCCGGCTTTGTCCGCGTGGTCGGCCCAAACCGTCTGCGTATTCCCGACTATTCCGGCAACAACTTCTTCAACACGATTGGCAACCTGTTGGAGAACCCCCGCATCGGGCTGCTATTCGTCGATTTCGCGACCGGAGGGTTGCTGCATCTGTCCGGGCGGGCCGAGATCGACTGGACTCCGGCCGAGGCGCGTGACCCCAATATTCTGCGCATGATTGACGTACAGGTCGACGCCGTGATTGACCGACCAAACGCGCTGTCGCTGAGATGGTCGGCTGAACCGACCCCATCGAGACAGCTGGTAGTTACGGACAAGATTGCCGAGGCCGAGGGGATCACCTCATTTCAACTTCGACCCGCAAATGGTGGGCCACTTGCCGCGTTTGAGGCAGGGCAGCACCTGCCGATTGTGCTCAGCGTCCCGACGCATGACACCAAGCTGCGGCGGACATATACCCTGTCCGGCAACCCGTCCGAGGACCACTACAGGATCACTGTGAAACGCGAACCGAATGGTGCTGCATCCCGCTTTCTGCACGACAAGGTGCAATTGGGCGACGTGATCGAGGCCAAACCGCCAGCCGGGGATTTCCTGATCCCGTCAGTAGACACGCCCCTTGTCCTCGTCAGCGCCGGCGTTGGCGTGACCCCGATGATCGCAATGCTGCATCAGACTGTGGCACAGCACCCTGACCGTCCGGTCTGGTTCATACATGCCGCGCGCAACGGACGGTTTCACGCGCTGCGCGGCGAAGTTGACGACCTGATTGCCACCAGCCCGATCGCACGGAAACGGATCTACTACAGCGCGTCCGAGGCCCAGGATGTGGCGGGGCAGGATTTTGACATCAAAGGCCGGATCACGGCACAGGAGTTGATCGCATTGAACGCCGGTCCCAACGCTCAGTATTTGCTCTGCGGTCCGTTGGATTTCATGACCAACCTGAAATCCGGCCTTGAAGCGTTAGGGGTCGGGGAAAACCAGATCCATTTCGAGGTCTTTACCACCTGAGCGCGTCAGCGCCCACACTCTGATCCGACCATCCTGCAAGGCGTATTGATCGTTCTCACTGCCACGATTATCTATCTTAGATGATTGATAAAAACGGTAAACGTGTTGTTTTTTCGCGGTTCAAGGTATTGGCGCTGTTCATTGCGGCGCTTTGGGCGATTCAGGTCCTCAACTGGGCGATAGGGTACCGCCTGAACCTCGCGTTCGGGCTGATCCCAAGGCAGATCGCCGGGTTGGACGGGATCGTGGGCATGCCATTTCTGCATGCCAGCTTTCCGCATCTCATTTCTAACACGCCTCCGCTGATCCTGATGGGGGCCTTGCTGGCGGCGACGGCAACACGGGCATTGTTGGTCGTGAACGCCGTCATCATCGCTTTGGGCGGAGCGTTGGTCTGGCTGTTCGGAAACACAGCCATCCATATCGGCGCATCCGGGCTGGTATTTGGGTGGTTCGGCTTTCTGGTCGCGCGCGGCGTGGTCGATCGGTCGCCCGTGACCCTTGCCGTGGCCATGGTGGTTGGGGTGCTTTACGGATCAATCCTTTGGGGCGTGCTGCCCGGCCAGCCCGGCATCTCATGGGAGGCGCATCTGTTCGGCGCAATCGCAGGCGTTGCCGCGGCCTTACTCGTCCGAACCCATGTGCACGCCCCGCGGATTTTGAACGTGGATCAACCGTAGCCAGTATTACGAGGCAAGGGGTCGATTGCGGATCGCTGAAACAACCTTGGCGCTGGGAATTGCCCGATGCTGATCGCCGTATCCTCGCCCACAGCGTTGGTTGGCGGAACAAGCGGGTATGTTGCTGGTCGCCAATGCCAAACAGCACGCCTTTGAGGTGTTTGAGCACGGGCATTGTATCTTGACGCATTCAGAAGCGCGTGACGCCGAGAATTAAACACACGTCGCTGGATTGCGCCGGACTGTGCGGCACTCGATCATAGTTCCTGCTATCGCAGCGCTGGAAAAAACCGCGGGCGATCCTTGCGCCCGCGGAACAGGTCATCCAGACCTACTGAGTCTTTGTCATCGCCGCACGCAGCAATTCCGGGCGATCCGATTGTGATGGCAGGAACACGGCCTGAGATCCGGCATCCAGCGCGGACAGGCTTGCGTCATACCATTGCATCGCCAGATCGCGACGCTCTTGCACGCCAAAACCTTCGCGCAGGTGGTGGCCAATCAGTTCTCCATATGCTGGTTCACCCATGGCAACCAGCATCAAGGCAGAGCCTACGGCGCTGTCCATGTTGTCCTGACGGTAGCCCATCGCCAGACAGACCTTGCTGGTCGCGGCAAGGTCTTCGGGGCTGAGGCCGGAATCCAGAGCCAGCTTGCGCATCTGCGTTTCGGCATCGGCTTTCGACGTCAACGACAGCGAGACGACCTGTGGCGCTAGCATCTCACCATAGGACTCGCATTGCGCCGCTACTTGATCCGGTGTCAGGCCCTGAATGTCCTGCATCAGATCCTCACCCCGCGCCATTGCGTAGCTGCGCGCAAGACAGAACTGTTCGCTCAGGGCAAAATCGGGGTCCGACATGTTCGCCAGCGTCGTGTAGCCGCCATTGGTCGAAGTTTGCAGCATCACCGCACTACAACGATTGGCCAGCGAGGGGCCACCAGTGCCACCTGCAAACAGGCTCGGCAGGGCTGCAGTGGCCGTTTCGGTCACTTCAGGCTCAGGCGCCGGTTCGGCAGGGGCCGCCGTTGCAGTCACAGGTGCCACAGGTTGCGGTGCGGGCACCGGAGCGGCGGCCACAGCTGTGCCCGTTTGGACTTGCCGACGATAGGCCATCAACAAAGGCTGTCCGGAGAGCTGAGTGCTGGCCTGACCACCACTCGTACCCCAGTAATAGGCCTGCATCAGGAAATCGCGCTGATACGGTTGGAAATCATACCCGTTGACTGGGTATCCCATGGACGCCTGATACCGTTGGATTGCAGCCCGCGTGCCGCCACCCACCTGACCATCTACCCGTCCGGCATTGTAGCCGAAATAGTTGAGCGCCGTTTGCGTCTGCGCCCCTTCCGAAGTAGATGGAATGCTTGGCCGATATGTCCGGGTGGTCGAGCGCTGCGCTTTCTTCTTTTGCTGATCTTTGCCGATTGCGTAGCCAACCACGCCTCCGACAACAGCGCCGCCAATGAAATCACCCGCATCTGCCCTGGCAATCTGGGGATTCGCGGTAGACAAAGCGAAGGTCAAACAAAGTGCTGCCACTAAACGAAAAATCATAATTTACCTCCAAAACACAACAACAATTGGAGGAAATTATAACACAACGCCGCCGGGCTTGCGGAAAAAAGGCGGATCAGGATCCTTTCAGATCGACCCGCCAGTAGATGCCGCCTCTGGATTCATTAAACCAGAGGCAGCACGCGTTGGTATCAGCCGCGTTGCCCTACATGGCGGCCCGCCCCTTGAGGGGCCGGCAGCCTGGCGTGATCTTCGGCAAAAGCGGTCAGTTTCGCGGCCACTCCCTCGGTCGGCAGAGAGGTTTTGCGCGCGTTCAGATCCATATGCAGCAACAGGGTTTCGACGGTGGCCGCGACCTCTCCATCCGGGCCGTGCAGACGGTGGAACAGGTGCATTTTCTTGCCTTCGCCCCGCAGAACCTGCGTTGTGACGGTCAGACGATCCCCCGCATGCAATTCCGCGTGGTACTGCACGAAATTCTCGACCGTGAAATAGCTGTTGCCCGCCGCGATATAATCTGCATCCGCGTCGATCATCAGCATGAAATTGTCCGTCGCCTGGGCCGAGACCTCGATATAGTGGGCTTCATTCATGTGGCCGTTATAGTCTGTCCAGCTTTGCGGGATGACACGATCCACGGTGATCGGCAGATCATCACCTTCGGGGTCAGGCAACATCGCTTCGTGCGCGTTCAGAACGCCGCCCGCCCCGCTGCCGGTTTTCTTCAGCGCTCGCATCATCCCGATCAGGTTATCATCGCGCAGACGTTCAAGCTCACGGATCGACATATGGCCGGATTGCGCATCCGATTGACCGGCGATCAGGTCGACCAGTTCATCGGTAAATTCAGGCACATCCATGAGTTTGGTCCAAGGCCATTGCAGTGCCGGGCCGAATTGCGCCATGAAGTGTTTCATCCCCGCTTCGCCACCCGCGACACGGTAGGTTTCGAACAGACCCATCTGCGCCCAGCGGATACCAAACCCCATACGGATCGCTTCGTCGATTTCTTCAGTCGTGGCGACGCCATCCTTGACCAGCCAGAGCGCCTCGCGCCAGACGGCCTCGAGGAAACGGTCGGCGATATGCGCATCAATCTCTTTGCGCACAGTCAGCGGATACATCCCAATGGACCGCAGGATATCCGACGCCTTGGCACATGTGTCGGCATCCCCCACCAACTCGACCAGCGGCAGCAGGTAGACGGGATTGAACGGGTGCGCGACGACGACGCGACCGCCGTGTTCGTTCAGTTCAGAGGGTTTGAACCCCGAGGTCGAAGACCCGATCACCGCATCCGCAGGCGACAGTTCGTCGATCTGCGCGTGGATCTTGTGCTTGAGGTCCAAACGCTCGGGCACGCTTTCCTGAACCCATACGGCACCGGCCAAGGCCTCGCCCATATCATCATGAAAGGTCAGAATACCCTCGGATGGCAGCGCCTTATCATAAAGGGCGGGCAAGGCACGGCGGGCATTGGCCAGCACTTCGCCGATTTTGCGCTCGGCTTCCGGATCCGGATCAAAGACCGATACGTCCCAGCCGTTCAGCAGAAAGCGGGCAACCCAGCCCCCGCCGATCACGCCACCGCCGACGATGGTTGCTTTTTGTGTCATGGCGCGAGTGTCTCCGTATGGCCATCAATGGACAGAACCTGCCCCGAAATTTTGGTTCCCGCCTCTGAGGCAAGGAAATGTATGCTGTTCGCCACGTCCTGCGCCGTGACCCATGTTTTCATGGACACGCCAGTCACATAAGCGGCGCGCATGGTCTCAATGCTCTGACCATGGGCTGCGGCTTCGTTGGCCAGCACACGCTCCATCCGGTCGCCTTCAACAGCACCGGGGCAGATCGCGTTGACGCGGATGCCAAAGGGGCCAAGCTCCATCGCCAAGGTTTTGGTCAGACCGATCAGGGCCCATTTCGCTGCCGCATATGGGGACCGCATCGGATAGCCCATGATCCCAGCGGTGGACGAGGTCATGACGATCAGGCCACTTTTTTGCGCCTTCATGACCCGCGCCGCCCAGCGGCAGGTCAGATATGCACCGTGCACGTTGGTGGCGAGGCATTGCTGCCACGCGTCATAGGCCAGATCTTCGATTGGCCCGGCGGGGCCACCGGTACCGGCATTGGCGCAGACCACATCAATGCCGCCCCATTCGTCCTCAACCGAACTTAGGAAAGCGTCCATGGCGGATTCCGAGGTGACATCGGCCACCACAGCGATACTGCCGGGATGCGCGTCGGCAAAACTCCGAACGGCTACGGGATCTGAATCGCAGACCGCGACCCGTGATCCATCTTGAATGAATTGCTCCGCAATGACGCGGCCGATGCCAGCCGCGCCTGCGGTTACAAGAACGCGCCTGTTCATTTCGCGACGGGAGCTCGCTTGGTCAGGCCCAGTTTCTCGCGCACGGCGTCCGGGCCGATGATCTTGGCGCCCATGTTCTCGATCACCGTCACGGCACGTTCGACCAGTTGTGCATTGGTGGCTAGAACGCCTTTTTCCAGAAACAGGTTGTCCTCAAGCCCGACGCGAACATTGCCGCCCGCCAGAACCGATTGCGCAACGTAGGGCATCTGATCGCGACCCAGCGAGAAGGCCGACCATGTCCAATCAGACGGCACCGCATTGACCATCGCCATGAAGGTGTTGATGTCGTTGGGGGCACCCCACGGGACACCCATACACAGTTGGACCAGAGCGTTGGGCTCCAGAATACCCTCTTTCACCAATTGCTTGGCGAACCATAGGTGGCCGGTGTCGAAGGCTTCGATCTCTGGTTTCACGCCAAGATCAGTCATCATCTGACCCATCGCCCGCAGCATGCCCGGCGTGTTGGTCATCACATAGTCTGCCTCGGCAAAATTCATTGTGCCGCAGTCGAGCGTGCAGATCTCGGGCAGGCATTCCGCGATATGCGCCATCCGCTCCGTTGCGCCGATCATGTCAGTGGCCGCTTCATTGACTGGAAACGGGCTTTCGGTCGGGCCGAACACAATATCACCACCCATACCAGCCGTCAGGTTCAGCACCACGTCGACCTCAGCATCGCGAATGCGGTCTGTCACCTCGCGGTACAGGCCCAGATCGCGCGACGGCACACCAGTTTCCGGGTCGCGCACGTGGCAATGCACAACGGCTGCCCCCGCCTTGGCTGCATCAATCGCCGAATTGGCAATCTGCTCGGGCGAGCGCGGCACATGCGGAGACTTGTCCTGCGTCCCACCCGATCCAGTGATGGCACAGGTGATGAAAACTTCGCGGTTCATGGCAAGGGGCATATCTTTGTCCTTCGATCAGCAGGAATCGCGCCTTGGCAGGCGACTGAATGCGGCAACGCTACTTTCAAAACTCCGGAACAAACGATACATTTCTCGTCAGGAGGAATACTTTTGTCGTCATCCCCTCATGAGCATTTCGAGTTCCTATTGCTGGACGGGTTTTCCAACATGGTTCTGGCCAGCGCGCTGGAGCCGTTGCGGGACGTCAAGATGCGCGCGCTCTACGACAGTCCGGGTTGGGAGATCACCAGCCTGAACAGCGAACCCGTGGAAAGCTCGAGCGAAATACAAGTTTCTCCCAATCGGGTCTTCGACCCAGCAAAATCGACCGGAACGCTGGTCATTGTGGCCGGTTACCGCGTCCGGCAGCAAATCAATAGAGAGCTTCTAGTTGCGATCCGACAGGCTGTTCGGACTGCCAAGCGCGTTCTGGCCCTGGATACCGCGGCTTGGATTTTAGCCGAAGCCGGAGTTCTGGACGGGCACCAAGCCACGATCCACTGGCAAGAGTTTGATGCCTTTCGCGAAAGCTTTCCCAAAGTGAACGTGTCCAGCGCCCGGTTTGTCCATTCCGGACCGTTTCTGACCTGCGGAGGGGCCAGCACGGCGCTGGAACTTACGCTCGACCTGATCCAGAACCTGTTTGGCCCCGCCGCCGCGTTTGATGCATCGAACATGTTCATCTACGACCCTGCCCGCCAATCCGAGCTGAAGCGCGGTTCTCAACAATTGCAGGATCGTGGGTCGCCGAAACTGCTGGACGCGCTGAATGTCATTGCCGAAAACGTTGAGACTCCGCTGACAACCTTTGAACTTGCCGAACGCGTCTCGCTCTCCGAGCGCAGCCTCAGCCGCGCATTTGCAGATGAGCTGGGGATGACGACTGGCAAATACTACAAGCTCTATCGTCTGCAACATGCGCGCTATCTGGCGCAGGAAACACGCCTGAGTGTCGAACAGATTGCCCTAAGATGCGGGTTTTCTTGTGCGTCGGCCTTGGGGCGGTCGTTCAACCGTGAATTCGGCCGTCCGATCAGCGCCTTTCGCCCGCAAAACCGAAACGGGCCGTCCGATGGGACAGCCCGCACCGTCTAACGTTTGGCAGATCACGCGGCAGCGATCTGACCTGCCTTTTCAACCAGCACCTCCGCCTGCCGGATCGAGGCATAGTCGATCAGGCGACCGTCCAGCGAGACAGCGCCTTTGCCTGCCGCTTCGGCATCGGCCATCGCGACAAGGATCCGCTTGGCCTTGTCCACCTCGGCCTCCGAAGGCGACATGACCTCGTTGGCCAGCGCGATCTGGCTGGGGTGAATGGCCCACTTGCCTTCACAACCCAGAACCGCCGCGCGCTTTGCTGCCGCGCGATAGCCAGCGGGATCTTGAAAGTCGCCGAACGGGCCGTCGATCGGGCGCAACCCGTTCGCACGCGCCGCAACCACCATACGCGCCAACGCGTAGTGCCACATATCGCCCCAATGGGTCATGCGGCCGCCCTCAGGATCGGCATCGGTCAGCACTGAGTAATCCGGGTTCACACCGCCAATGATGGTTGTCCGCGCACGGGTCGAGGCCGCATAGTCGGCAACCCCGAAATGCAGACTTTCGTTGCGTTTCGACGCGGCAGCAATCTCGCTGACATTCTGCATGCCGAGCGCCGTTTCGATGATATGCTCGAACCCGATCCGCTTTTTGTAGCCCTTGGCGTCCTCAATCTGGGTGACCAGCATGTCGACGGCATAGACATCGGCGGCAGTGCCGACCTTGGGGATCATGATTAGATCCAGACGCTGACCGGCCTGTTCGACCACATCCACCACGTCACGATACATGTAATGAGTATCCAGCCCGTTGATCCGAACCGACATGGTCTTGTTGCCCCAGTCGATGTCATTCAGGGCCTCGATGATGTTCGTTCTGGCCTGTTCCTTTTCGTCGGGCGCGACGGCGTCTTCCAGATCCAGGAAGATCACATCCACATCCGACTTGGCCGCTTTTTCAAACATGCCGGGCTGGCTGCCCGGAACAGCCAGTTCGCTGCGGTTCAGACGGGCCGGAGCCTGTTCGATTGGGTGAAAGCTCATGGTTAAGAATCCTTGGTTTTACAGGTTCGGATAGATAGGGAAACGGGCGCAGAGGTCGGCGACTTCTGCTTTGACCTTGGCCTCGACCTCGGCATTGCCGTCTTCGCCATTGGCGGCGAGACCGTCGACCACTTCAATGATCCAATCCGCGATCTGGTGGAACTCGACCTCGCCAAAGCCGCGTGTGGTTCCGGCGGGCGAGCCCAGACGGATGCCCGAAGTGATGGTCGGCTTCTCCGGGTCAAACGG
>NZ_JBQFSY010000004.1:0-383775 GCF_056538305.1 Ruegeria sp. BG9 | reverse complement strand
CTTCGTCGTCAACCTGGTCAACTTTGTTCAGGAACACGACCATCTTCGGGATGCCAACCTGGCGGCCCAGCAGGATGTGCTCGCGGGTCTGGGGCATCGGGCCGTCAGCAGCGTTCACAACCAGGATCGCGCCGTCCATCTGAGCAGCACCGGTGATCATGTTCTTGACGTAGTCGGCGTGACCGGGGCAGTCAACGTGCGCGTAGTGGCGGTTCTCGGTCTCGTATTCCACGTGGGCGGTCGAGATGGTGATGCCGCGCGCTTTCTCTTCCGGCGCACCGTCAATTTGGTCATACGCTTTGAAGTCACCAAAATACTTGGTGATCGCTGCGGTCAGCGTCGTCTTACCATGGTCAACGTGCCCAATCGTGCCGATGTTGACGTGCGGTTTTGTACGCTCAAACTTTTCCTTTGCCATGATGGCCTCCTTTTTCGGTAATGAAGGGAGCGTGATACCCACGCTCCCTCAAATCTTTGGTTATGCGTATTTCGCTTGGATCTCGTCCGAGATGTTCTGCGGAACCGGATCGTAGTGGTCGAACTGCATGGTGAACTGGGCACGGCCCGACGACATCGAACGCAGAGTGTTGATGTAGCCAAACATGTTCGCCAGCGGAACGAACGCGTCGATTGCGATCGCGTTGCCGCGCGGTTCCTGACCAGACACCTGGCCACGACGCGAGGTCAGGTCGCCGATGATACCGCCGGTGTATTCTTCCGGGGTGATCACTTCGACCTTCATGATCGGTTCCAGCAGTTTCGCGCCAGCTTTGCGCATGCCTTCACGCATACACATACGGGCCGCGATTTCGAACGCCAGAACGCTCGAGTCAACGTCGTGGAACTTACCGTCCAGCAGGGCAACCTTGAAGTCGATCACGGGGAAGCCAGCCAGAGGGCCGCTGTCCATAACCGACTGGATGCCTTTTTCGACACCCGGGATGTATTCCTTCGGAACGGCACCACCAACGATGCGGCTTTCGAACGAATAACCTTCGCCCGGCTCGGTCGGAGTGATCTCGAGTTTAACCTCACCGAACTGACCCGAACCACCCGACTGTTTCTTGTGGGTGTAGGTGTGCTCGACCGGCATCGAGATGGTTTCGCGATAGGCCACCTGAGGAGCACCGATGTTCGCTTCAACCTTGAACTCACGCTTCAGACGGTCAACCAGGATGTCCAGGTGAAGTTCACCCATGCCCTTCATGATGGTCTGACCCGATTCCAGGTCGGTTTCCACACGGAAGGACGGGTCTTCGGCGGCCAGACGGGCCAGACCCTGGGACATCTTCTCTTGGTCGCCCTTGGTTTTGGGCTCAACCGCGATCTCGATCACCGGATCGGGGAAGGTCATGGTTTCAAGAACCACCGGATCCTTCGCGTCACACAGGGTGTCACCGGTGGTGGTGTCTTTCAGACCCGCCAGCGCGATGATGTCGCCTGCAAACGCTTCTTCGATCTCTTCCCGGTTGTTCGAGTGCATCATCATCATACGACCGATGCGCTCTTTCTTACCTTTGGTCGAGTTCAGGATCGAGTCACCCTTGTTCATGGTGCCCGAGTAGATCCGGGTGAAGGTCAGCGAGCCAACAAAGGGGTCGTTCATGATTTTGAACGCCAGACCCGAGAAGGCCATTTCGTCGTCTGCACGACGTGCGATGTCACGAACTTCTTCCTCGTCGCCGGGTTTGAAGCCCATGTAATCGACAACGTCCAGCGGGCTGGGCAGATAATCGATCACAGCGTTGAGCAGCGGCTGAACGCCTTTGTTCTTGAACGCCGAACCACCCAGAACCGGAACGAACGCGATGTCCAGCGTACCTTTGCGCAGCAGGGCGCGCAGGGTCGGAACGTCGGGCTCATTGCCTTCCAGGTATTCCATCATCGCGTCGTCGTCCATTTCGACGGCCGCTTCGATCATCTTGCCGCGCCATTCGTCAGCCATGTCTTTCAGGCTGTCGCGGATCGGAGCTTTGATCCAGCTTGCGCCCAGATCTTCACCCTGCCACAACCACTCTTCCATGGTGACCAGGTCGATCAGACCTTCCAGCTCGGACTCGGCGCCGATCGGAATACCAACCGGAACAGCGCGTGCGCCGGTGCGGTCTTCGATCATGCGAACGCAGTTGAAGAAGTCTGCGCCGATCTTGTCCATTTTGTTGACGAAAACCATACGCGGAACTTTGTAGCGGTCAGCCTGACGCCACACGGTTTCGGTCTGGGGCTCAACACCTGCGTTTGCGTCCAGAACGCAGACGGCACCGTCGAGAACCGCCAACGAACGCTCAACCTCGATGGTGAAGTCAACGTGGCCGGGGGTGTCGATGATGTTCAGGCGGTGCTTGGGGGTATCGGCGGTCTGACCGTCCTCGGTGCGCTCCCAGAAAGTGGTGGTCGCAGCCGAAGTGATGGTGATGCCGCGTTCCTGCTCCTGCTCCATCCAGTCCATGGTGGCTGCACCATCGTGCACCTCACCGATGTTGTGGGATTTACCAGTGTAATACAGGATACGCTCCGAGCAGGTGGTCTTACCTGCGTCAATGTGCGCCATGATACCGAAGTTACGGTATAGTTCGAGCGGATATTCGCGTGCCATTTTTGATAAGCCTCTGAATTACCAACGGTAGTGGCTGAAGGCTTTGTTCGCCTCGGCCATCTTGTGGGTGTCTTCGCGCTTCTTCACGGCGGTACCGCGGGACTGTACAGCGTCCAGCAGTTCGCCGGCGAGGCGTTCTTCCATGGTGTTTTCGTTGCGGCCACGCGCAGCAGTGATCAGCCAACGGATGGCCAGTGCTTCGCGGCGCTCGGGGCGCACTTCGACCGGAACCTGATAGGTTGCACCACCAACGCGGCGCGAGCGAACCTCGACCGACGGTTTGATGTTGTCGAGTGCTTCGTGGAATACTTCGACAGGTGCGCGCTTGATTTTGTTCTCAACGCGGTCAAACGCGTTGTAAACGATGCGCTCTGCAACCGACTTCTTGCCGTCGATCATCAGGTTGTTCATGAATTTGGTCAGTACCTTGTCGCCAAATTTGGCGTCGGGCAGGACTTCGCGTTTTTCGGCGGCGTGACGACGTGACATATCAGCCTCTCCTTCTTACTTGGGACGCTTCGCGCCGTATTTCGAACGACGCTGCTTACGGTCTTTGACGCCCTGAGTATCCAGAACACCGCGCAGGATGTGGTAACGCACACCGGGAAGGTCTTTTACACGGCCGCCACGGATCAGAACAACGGAGTGTTCCTGCAGGTTGTGGCTTTCACCGGGGATGTACGAGATGACCTCGAACCCGTTGGTCAGGCGCACCTTGGCAACCTTACGCATAGCCGAGTTCGGCTTCTTCGGTGTGGTGGTATATACACGTGTGCAGACGCCGCGTTTCTGCGGGCACTGCTCCAGGTGCATGGACTTCGAGCGTTTTACTTTGGGCTGCCGCGGCTTGCGGATCAGCTGTTGAATAGTTGGCATTCCGGTTTCTTCCCCGTTTTGCAACACACATGACATGCACGCGCATTGCGTGCGGTTAAATTTGCTGCACTTATGCGTCCACAAGCGCAAAACCCGCGAGCGTTCCCATTCCGAGGTGAACGTCGCGGTTGGTTATCAGAGGACGCGAACTGCAAAATTGTCCGGGTCTTGACCAGTTCATTACTGAAATCGGTTTTGGGGCGGCCCCCGGTACCGAGATGACGCGCGTAATAGGGGGAGTCGGCCCAAGTGTCAACAGCACTTACCCCAGTGCGCCAAACTGGCCGGATTGCGCTGTGATATCAACGATTGCGAGCATGGGCCAGCCTCTTCTGGCGTTGCGGGTGCAGGCATCGCCCGGCATAGTGCGCGCAGAACAGATTTGCGATGGATGACAAATGCAGGTTATCGGCCTTTGCCGCTTTTCCTTTCCGGCCCTTGGCAGCTTTCAGACCGAACATGAAACCCTGGATGATCGGCGTCGTCACCTCTACAGCCCCACCCGTCTGGAAGAGAGGTTCCGGCTATTCGAATCCTCGACCCTGCCCTGTTTTCGCGAACACACCGACGAGGATTTCGAGCTGCTGGTGGTGATCGGAGACTGCCTGCCGAAAGATGCCTATGACCGGCTGCACGACCTGACAGCAGATGTGAAACAGGTCCGGATCGTTCAGGAATCGCCTAGGGCCGACAAATCGCATCGCCATATCATGAAAGATATCCTGAACGCGGCCCGCAAAGACCCGGCTCAGCCTTGCATCCAATTCCGCCACGACGATGACGACGCGGTATCCGTGGATTTCGTTGAACGTCTGCGCGAATCCGCCCGCGACAGCAAGGGCCTGATGGAGCGCAACACCTTTGTCGGCATTGATTTCAATCAGGGCTTCTTTGCCCGTCTCAACGCCGATGGGATCACAGCGAAACCGACGCATAAACCGCTTTTGGGCGTGGGTCTTGGAATGCATATCGCAGGCGGCTGCAAACAGACGATCATCAGCTTTACCCATCATCGCATGGGCCGCTTCATGCCCGTCGTCAGCTATACCGATGCACCGATGTGGGTGCGTTCACTCAACGGGTTCAACGATTCACGCGGGGCGCGCAACTATGACCGCGAACTCTCGGCCCTCACCCCCGAGCTTGAGGGAGAGTTCATCGCCCGTTTTGCCATTGATCAAACCATCGTCCGGCAGGTTCACGGCGCGCCCTGAGTTGTCCTTTCGCGGAACAGGGTAAACAAACCGGCGGCGACAACCAGCCCGGCGCCGAGCAAAGTCACCGCATCGGGCCATTCGCCAAACACAACCCAGCCTAGCCCCAAGGCCCAAATCAGGCTGGAGTATCGGAAAGGGGCGATAAAACCGACCTCGCCTTCTCGCATCACCATCACGCTGCATAGATATCCGATAAGGACAAATACAGCCGCCGAGGCCACCAGAACAGCATTGCCGCCGGACAGGTTGACCCAGCCCTCAAACGTCGACACCAAACCCGCCGCGACCGAGATCGACAGCGAAGTGGCAAGGGTCACCACCAGTGATGGAACCTGCGGTGACATGCGCCGGGTGATCAAGTCTCGGATCGTCACCGAGACCACGGCCAGCAACGCATAGATCGCGTAGACGCTGAACCCGTCCGGGCCGGGCCGAACGATCAGCAGCATGCCCATGAACCCGACAACAATCGCCATGATGCGACGCCAGCCGATATGTTCCGAGAAGAACAGAACTGCCCCCAAGGTCACGGTCAGCGGCAACACCTGAAGAACCGCAGTCACATTCGCCAACGGCATGTTCTTGAGCGCAGTCAGAAAGAAAAACGTCGCAGATAGTTCGGCAACACAGCGAATTGAGACCAACCATTTGTCATGCCGCGAAAAATTCAGATGCAACGCCCCAAGATGGCGCGCCAACCCGTAAACAAGCAGAGTCGCCAAAGCCCCCCGGATCGCAACCAACTGAAACAAGGGCAATTCTCGCAGCGCGATTTTGACCAGCGTGTCATTCACTGTAAACGCGGCCATGCTGGCCATCATCAGCAGTGCGCCTTTAACATTTGGACTCATTCAAACAATACTCGGCCTTCAAACAATGGCGGTATTCACGCTTCAATCTCACGCAAAGTCAATTCGCGCGTCTCGATCCTAAAATTTTTTCACGAAGAGCAACTGTAACCGGTTGTTTTCCAGTCGCTTCAGTCCGTCATCTGGGCTGATGGCGTCGATTTAGAGATCGCGATCTCCTCATCCGTCATCTCTTCTTCCACCCCTTCAAACAACGGGGTCGAAAGATACCGTTCGCCGGTATCTGGGAGCATCACTAGCATCACCGATCCGTCCGGCGCGGTTTCAGCCAGTTTCATCGCCACCGCAAATGTGGACCCGCCCGATACGCCGGTGAAAATCCCCTCTTCCGCAGCCAGACGGCGCGACCAGGCAATACCGTCTACGCCGGGCACGGGGATCAACTCATCATAGAAGCCGTTATCTATGGCCTCCTGCAAGACCCAGGGAATGAAATCAGGCGTCCAGCCCTGGATCGGATGCGGCTCGAAGTTCGGATGGCTTTCTGTCGGCTGGTGCGTGTCGTTGCGGGTGTTCACATAGCCCGACGAGACAATCGCCGCATTCGCAGGTTCCGTCAGGATAATCTTCGTGTCCGGGCGTTCTTTCCTCAGAACCCGCGCCACGCCCGAGACGGTTCCGCCAGTGCCATAACCCGTCACCCAATAGTCGAGCTTCTGCCCGTCGAAATCCGCCAGAATCTCCCGCGCGGTGGTGTTTTCATGAATGTCGGCATTTGCCGCGGTTTCAAACTGACTGGCGAGGAACCAGCCATTCTGCTCGGCCAGCTCCTTGGCTTTGGTATACATGCCGAACCCTTTCTGGGCGCGCGGAGTCAGGACAACCTTGGCCCCCAGGAACCGCATCAGCTTGCGCCGCTCGACCGAAAAACTGTCGGCCATGGTCACAACCAGAGGATAGCCCTTGGCCGCACAGACCATCGCCAGCCCAATCCCGGTATTGCCCGAGGTCGCCTCAACCACCGTCTGACCTGGTTTCAGCCGACCGTCTCGCTCGGCCGCTTCGATGATGTTCAGCGCCAGTCGGTCCTTGACGGAACTGGCCGGGTTAAACGCTTCGAACTTCACATAGACTGTTACGTTTGAGGGCGCGATTCTGTTGATCCGCACGCAGGGCGTGTCTCCGACAGTGTCCAGAATGCTGTCATACAGGCGCTTGCGCCCTTGCGTTTGCCGAGTTGTCATGGCGGCCCCCTCCTCTGCTTTGCGCAACCATGCCACAAACCGGGTCACATTGATAATTTTCTTTGCGAAAGAGCGCTTCGGGGGGCGCAAACAAAAAGGCCCCGCGAAATCGCAGGGCCTTTTCTTTCTCTCATATCCGAAGGTTACTCGCGGCTTTCCGGTGTTTCCACCAGAACGTCCAGCTCATCCCCTACCATGTCGTCGTCAAAGCTAGGCGCGGCCAGAGCAGCGGCTGCTTCGGCCTCTTCCCGGCGGGCTTCGATGACCACGTTGTCACGCGACTGCGCGATATGGCGAACGGCCTGAGTTGCACCACCGGTACCGGCGGGGATCAGACGACCAACGATGACGTTCTCTTTCAGGCCAACCAGCTTGTCCTTCTTGCCCTGAACCGAAGCTTCGGTCAGCACACGAGTGGTTTCCTGGAACGACGCCGCCGAGATGAACGAACGCGTTTGCAGCGAGGCTTTGGTGATCCCTAGAAGGATCGGCTCGCCCTGTGCCGGACGACCACCGCGGGCAATGGTCTTCTCGTTGGCCGCGTCGAACTCTTGCTTGTCGACATGTTCGCCCTTCAGCAGGGTGGTGTCGCCTGAATCCAGGATCTCCCACTTCTGCAGCATCTGGCGCACGATGACCTCGATGTGCTTGTCGTTGATCTTCACGCCCTGCAGACGATACACGTCCTGCACTTCGTCGATCATGTAATCCGCCAGCGCTTCGACACCCATGATGGACAGGATGTCATGCGGAGCCGGGTTACCGTCCATCAGGTACTCACCCTTCTGGATGAAGTCCCCTTCGGCGACCGGGATGTGCTTGCCCTTGGGTACCATGTACTCGATGGTCTCCATGGACTCGTCAGCCGGTTCGATGCTGATGCGGCGCTTGTTCTTGTAGTCGCGACCGAAGCGCACGTAACCATCGGCTTCTGCGATGATCGCGTGATCTTTCGGACGACGCGCTTCGAACAGTTCGGCCACACGCGGCAGACCACCGGTGATGTCCTTGGTCTTGGCACCTTCACGCGGGATACGCGCAACAACGTCACCGGCTTCGACCTTCTGACCGTCTTCGACCGACAGGATCGCATCCACCGACATCGGATAGTGAACCGGGTTGCCCGCGTCGTTGCGGACCGGTTCGCCATCTTCGCCGACCAGAATGATCTCGGGCTTGAGGTCGCTGCCTTTGGGGGCCGCGCGCCAGTCGATCACGATCTTCTGGGTCATACCGGTTGCTTCGTCGGTCTCGTCGCGGACAGCAAGGCCCGAAACCAGGTCAACATATTTCGCAGTACCGGCTTTCTCGGCGATGATCGGCAGGGTGTAGGGATCCCACTCGAACAGCTTGTCGCCACGGGCCACTTTGGTGCCGTCTTTGACGAACAGCTTAGAGCCGTAGCCCAGCTTGAAGCTGGCACGCTCTTCGCCGTGTTCGTCGTTGATCACCAGCTTCATGTTCCGGCCCATGACCAGGCTTTCGCCTGCGGCATTGACCAGGATCTGCGGGTTCTCGAACGCGACAACGCCTTCCTGGTTGGCTTCCTGGAACGACTGCTGACCACCTTGCGCAACACCGCCGATGTGGAAGGTCCGCATGGTCAGCTGTGTACCGGGCTCACCGATGGACTGCGCGGCGATGATGCCGACGGCTTCACCTGTGTTCACCATGGTACCACGCGCAAGGTCACGACCGTAGCAGGTTGCACAGACGCCTTCCTCGGACTCACAGGTCAGAGGCGAGCGGATGCGCATCGACGCAACACCGGCTTCGTCGATGGTGTCTGCCATGCGCTCGTCGATCAACTGGCCTGCGGCCACGATCACCTCATCGGTGCCCGGGCGCAGAACATCGTCAGCCGCCACACGGCCCAGCACACGTTCGGCCAGCGAGGCAACAACCTCACCGTCGTTAACGGCGGCTTCGGCAGTAATCGCACGCTCGGTGCCGCAGTCGATCTCACGAACGATGCAGTCTTGTGCCACGTCCACCAGACGACGGGTCAGGTAACCCGAGTTCGCCGTCTTCAGAGCGGTGTCCGACAGACCCTTACGGGCACCGTGGGTCGAGTTGAAGTACTCGAGAACGGTCAGACCTTCTTTAAAGTTCGAGATGATCGGCGTCTCGATGATGTCACCGTTCGGCTTGGCCATCAGGCCGCGCATACCGCCCAGCTGCTTCATCTGAGTAACCGAGCCACGCGCACCGGAGTGGGCCATCATGTAGACCGAGTTCGGTTCCTGCTCGGAGCCATCCTCTGCCCGATCCGACGACGAGATCGTGCTCATCATAGCCTCGGTGACGCGGTCGTTACACTTCGACCAGGCATCAACAACTTTGTTGTACTTTTCGCCCTGAGTGATCAGGCCGTCCATGTACTGCTGTTCAAAGTCCTTCACCTGACCGCGGGTGTCATCAACGATGCCCCACTTGTCGTCCGGAATGACCATGTCGTCCTTACCGAACGAGATGCCCGCCTTGAAGGCTTCTTTGAAGCCCATCGACATGATCTGGTCACAGAAGATGACCGACTCTTTCTGACCGCAATAGCGGTAGACGGTGTCGATCACCTGCTGCACTTCTTTCTTCCGCAGTAGACGGTTGACCAGATCGAACGGCGCTTTGTTGTTCATCGGCAGCAACGCACCCAGACGCAGACGGCCCGGAGTGGTTTCATAGCGCTTCTGAACTTCGTTGCCTTCGTCGTCGATCTGCGTGATCCGCGCGGTGATTTTCGAGTGCAGATGCACTTCGCCGGAATCCAGAGCGTGCTGAACTTCGTCGATCGACCCGAACACCTTGCCTTCGCCCGGCATACCTTCGCGTTCCAGGGTCACATAGTAGAGACCCAGGATCATATCCTGCGACGGAACGATGATCGGTGCGCCGTTTGCAGGCGACAGAACGTTGTTCGTCGACATCATCAGAACACGGGCTTCCAGCTGGGCCTCAAGGCTCAGCGGGACGTGAACGGCCATCTGGTCACCGTCGAAGTCGGCGTTAAAGGCCGAACAGACCAGCGGGTGCAGCTGGATGGCTTTACCTTCGATCAGGACCGGCTCGAACGCCTGAATGCCAAGACGGTGCAGCGTCGGCGCACGGTTCAGCATGACAGGGTGTTCGCGGATCACCTCGTCGAGGATATCCCAAACTTCGGGACGCTCTTTTTCGACTAGTTTCTTCGCCTGCTTCACGGTCGAAGACAGCCCCTTGGCTTCAAGGCGCGAGTAGATGAACGGCTTGAACAGCTCCAGCGCCATCTTCTTGGGTAGACCACACTGATGCAGCTTGAGTTCCGGACCGGTCACGATGACCGAGCGGCCCGAGAAGTCGACCCGCTTACCCAGAAGGTTCTGACGGAAGCGACCCTGCTTACCTTTCAGCATGTCCGACAGCGATTTCAGCGGACGCTTGTTGGCGCCGGTGATCACGCGGCCGCGACGGCCGTTGTCGAACAGAGCGTCAACAGATTCCTGCAGCATCCGCTTTTCGTTGCGGACGATGATGTCAGGTGCGCGCAGTTCGATCAGACGCTTCAGACGGTTGTTCCGGTTGATGACGCGGCGATACAGATCGTTCAGATCCGAGGTCGCAAAACGGCCACCATCCAGCGGAACCAGCGGACGCAGTTCTGGCGGAATGACCGGGATCACAGTCATCACCATCCACTCGGGCCGGTTGCCCGACTCGAGGAAGCTCTCAACAACCTTCAGACGCTTGATGATCTTCTTGGGCTTCAGCTCGCCGGTTGCTTCGGCCAGATCAGCACGCAGCTGCTCGGCTTCGGCTTCCAGATCGATCTGGGCCAGCATCTCACGGATAGCTTCAGCACCGATATTCGCGGTGAACGCGTCCATGCCATAGGCATCCTGAGCGTCCATGTACTCTTCTTCGGTCAGCATCTGGCCATAGGTCAGGTCAGTCAGACCGGGCTCGATGACGACATAGTTTTCAAAGTACAGAACGCGTTCCAGATCGCGCAGCGTCATGTCCAGCATCAGACCGATGCGGGACGGCAGCGATTTCAGGAACCAGATATGTGCAACAGGCGCGGCCAGTTCGATGTGGCCCATACGCTCGCGGCGGACTTTCTGCAGGGTGACTTCCACACCGCATTTCTCGCAGACAACGCCACGATACTTCATCCGCTTATATTTGCCACACAGACATTCGTAGTCTTTGATCGGGCCAAAGATACGCGCGCAGAACAGACCGTCACGTTCGGGCTTGAACGTCCGGTAGTTGATGGTTTCGGGTTTCTTGATCTCGCCATAGGACCAAGACAGGATCCGCTCGGGCGACGCCAGCGAGACCTTGATCTCGTCAAAGACCTTCGGGGGCGTCAGCGGGTTGAACGGGTTGTTGGTGATTTCCTGGTTCATTTGTTACCTCAAATCTTGCGGAAGGGGGGACGGGAGAAAGGGCAGCGCCCTTACTCCTCAACCTCCGCATCCAGGAGTTCCATATTCAGGCCGAGGCCACGGACTTCTTTAACCAGAACGTTGAACGATTCCGGTACGCCCGCTTCAAAGTTATCCTCGCCCTTGACGATCGACTCATAGACCTTGGTTCGGCCGGCGACGTCATCCGATTTCACGGTGAGCATCTCCTGCAGGGTGTAGGCGGCGCCGTAAGCTTCCAGAGCCCAGACCTCCATCTCACCAAAGCGCTGACCACCGAACTGCGCCTTACCACCCAGCGGCTGCTGGGTAACCAGGCTGTACGGACCGGTCGAACGCGCGTGGATCTTGTCGTCCACCAGGTGGTGCAGTTTCAGCAGGTACTTGATGCCCACGGTCACCGGACGCGCGAATTGCTCACCGGTACGACCGTCGAACAGAACCGACTGACCGCTTTCAGAGAAGCCCGCACGCACCAGCGCGTCGTTGACGTCAGCCTCTTTGGCGCCGTCGAAGACAGGGGTTGCGATCGGAACACCGCGGGTCACATTGCCCGCAGCCTCGATCAGGCCATCCTCGTCCAGACCGGTGATGCCTTCTTCGTAGACATTCTCGCCATAGGCCAGCTTCATCGCTTCGCGAACAGGGGTCAGATCGCCAGAGCGGCGGTATTCACCCAGAGCGTCGTCGATGTTCAGACCCAGACCGCGTGCGGCCCAACCCATGTGGGTTTCAAGGATCTGACCAACGTTCATACGCGAAGGCACACCAAGCGGGTTCAGACAGAAGTCTACCGGCGTACCATCGGCCAGGAACGGCATGTCTTCCATCGGAACAACCTTGGAGATCACACCTTTGTTCCCGTGACGACCGGCCATCTTATCGCCCGGCTGCAGCTTGCGCTTCACGGCGATAAAGACTTTGACCATCTTCATCACACCCGGCGGCAAGTCGTCACCACGGCGGACTTTCTCGACCTTGTCTTCGAAACGGGCGTCCAGAGCACGCTTTTGCACTTCGTATTGCTCGTTCAGAGCCTCAACGATCTGTGCATCCTGTTCACCTTCCAGCGCCAACTGCCACCACTGACCACGGGTCAGGGTTTCCAGCAGGTCCTCGGTGATCGCCGACCCCGGCTTGACGCCTTTCGGGCCTTTGACAGCGGTTTTACCCAGGACCAGGCCCTGCAGACGCGCATAGATGTTGCGGTCCAGGATCGCCAGCTCGTCGTCCCGGTCACGGGCCAGACGTTCGACTTCCTCACGCTCGATCTGAAGCGCACGCTCGTCTTTTTCCACACCGTGACGGTTGAAGACGCGGACCTCAACGACCGTACCGTAATCACCCGGCTTCACGCGCAGCGATGTGTCGCGCACGTCAGATGCTTTCTCACCAAAGATGGCGCGCAGCAGCTTTTCTTCCGGGGTCATCGGGCTTTCGCCCTTCGGAGTGATCTTGCCGACCAGAATATCGCCCGGCTCAACATCCGCACCGATGTAAACGATGCCCGCCTCGTCGAGGTTGCGCAGCGCTTCTTCACCGACGTTCGGAATGTCGCGGGTGATCTCTTCCGGACCCAGTTTGGTGTCACGGGCAGCGACTTCGAATTCCTCGATATGGACTGAGGTAAAGACGTCGTCACGCGCGATACGTTCCGAGATCAGGATCGAGTCTTCGTAGTTGTAACCGTTCCACGGCATGAACGCGACGACCACGTTCTTACCAAGGGCTAGTTCACCCATATCGGTCGACGGACCATCAGCAATGACCTCGCCCTTCTGGACGGTGTCACCCACCTTGATCAGCGGACGCTGGTTGATGCAGGTGTTCTGGTTCGAACGCTGGAATTTACGCAGACGATAGATGTCAACGCCAGCGTCGCCCAGTTCCAGATCCTCAGTCGCGCGGATAACGATACGCTGGGCATCGACCTGGTCGATGATACCAGCGCGTTTCGCCTGAATCGCAGCGCCCGAGTCGATCGCGACCTTTTCCTCGATCCCGGTACCGACCAGCGGCGCTTCGGCGCGCAGCAGCGGAACCGCCTGACGTTGCATGTTCGAGCCCATCAGAGCGCGGTTGGCGTCGTCATTTTCAAGGAACGGGATCAGCGATGCGGCGACCGAGACCAGCTGTTTCGGCGACACGTCGATCAGGTCCACGTTCTCGCGCGGGGCGAGGGTGTAGTCACCAGCCTGACGGGTCGAGACCAGATCGTTGATGAACTTGCCATCAGCATCCAGCGTCGCGTTCGCCTGCGCCACGGTGTGACGCATTTCCTCGGTCGCGGACATGTAGTGAACCTCATCGGTCACCTCTGCGTCTTTGACGACGCGGTAGGGTGTTTCGATGAAGCCATACTTGTTCACGCGGGCGAATGTGGCCAGCGAGTTGATCAGACCGATGTTCGGACCTTCCGGCGTTTCAATCGGGCACATCCGGCCATAGTGGGTCGGGTGTACGTCGCGCACCTCAAAGCCTGCACGCTCACGCGTCAGACCACCGGGGCCAAGCGCCGAGAGACGGCGTTTGTGAGTAACTTCCGACAGTGGGTTGGTCTGGTCCATGAACTGCGACAGCTGCGACGAGCCGAAGAATTCGCGGACAGCAGCCGCAGCAGGTTTCGCATTGATCAGGTCCTGCGGCATGACAGTGTCGATCTCGACCGACGACATACGCTCTTTGATGGCGCGTTCCATGCGCAGCAGGCCAACGCGATACTGGTTTTCCATCAACTCGCCAACCGAACGCACACGACGGTTGCCGAGGTGGTCGATATCGTCGATGTCGCCTTTGCCGTCACGCAGTTCCACCAGTGCCTTGATGCAGGCCACGATGTCTTCGCGGCGCAGGGTGCGCAGGGTGTCCGGCGCGTCCAGAGCCAGACGCATGTTCATCTTCACACGGCCAACTGCGGACAGGTCGTAACGCTCGCTATCGAAGAACAGAGTGTCAAACAGAGCCGACGCGGCTTCGACGGTGGGCGGCTCACCCGGACGCATGACGCGGTAGATGTCCATGAGCGCGCTTTCGCGGTTCATGTTCTTGTCCTGCGCCATGGTGTTGCGCATGTACGGACCAACATTGACGTTGTCGATGTCCAGAACCGGAATGTCGGTGATACCCGCGTCGATCAGCTCTTTCGCGGTGCCGCCGATCAGATCGCCGTCCTTGTCATATTCCAGCGTCAGCTCGTCACCGGCTTCGACATAGATCGCACCGGTTTCTTCGTTGATGATGTCCTTGGCGACGTATTTGCCAACGATGTGATCGAACGGAACCAACAGGTCGGTGACAGTGCCTTCGTCGATCAGCTTTTTGACCGCGCGCGGGGTGACTTTCTTGCCCGCTTCGGCAATCACTTCACCAGATTTGGCGTCAACCAGATCATAGGTCGGACGGGTGCCGCGTACACGCTCGGGGAAGAACGGCGTGACCCAGCCCTTCTTCTTGTCCAACTTGTAGGACACAGTGTTGTAATACGCGTCCATGATCGCTTCCTGATCCAGACCCAGTGCATATAGCAGGGTTGTCACAGGCAGTTTGCGGCGACGGTCGATACGGGCGAAGACGATGTCTTTGGCGTCGAACTCAAAGTCCAGCCAGCTGCCGCGATACGGGATGATGCGGCAGGCAAACAGCAGTTTGCCCGAGGAATGGGTCTTGCCCTTGTCGTGGTCAAAGAACACACCGGGCGAGCGGTGCATCTGGGACACGATCACACGCTCGGTGCCGTTCACGATGAACGTCCCGTTCGGTGTCATCAGGGGCATGTCGCCCATGAATACGTCCTGTTCTTTGATGTCTTTGACCGATTTCGCGCCGGTGTCCTCATCGACATCAAACACGATCAGACGCAGAGTGACCTTCAGCGGTGCGCTGTAGGTCATGTCGCGCTGCATGCACTCTTCGACGTCGTATTTCGGTTTTTCCAGATCGTATTTCACGAACTCCAGAACGGAGGTTTCGTTGAAATCCTTGATCGGGAAAACCGACTGGAACACACCGTTGATGCCTTCGCCGTCCGTGGGCTGTTCTGCATCGCCGGAGCGCAGGAAAAGATCATAAGAAGATTTCTGTACCTCAATGAGGTTCGGCATCTCCAGCACTTCGCGGATTTTGCCGTAATATTTACGAAGACGTTTCTGGCCAAGGAACGTTTGAGCCATGTCAGATGTCACCTTTCGATGTTCTCAGCGGGCAAAGACACCGTCGGGCCCCGGCATCTTGCACATTCGAGACGACACGCCCGGATCAATTCGTGGCCACCGTCCCGAAGGCGGCCTCCCGATCCGAAAACCGTGTCTTAGAAAACGCCCCACGAATTGAGGCCCTTTCTAAGACAGGTTCGGCTGGACCCGGATTTCTCCGGACCCAGCCAAATTTTTCGGCACATCAGCGATGCGCCAGAGACTAAGCTTAGGCCAGTTCGACTTCGGCGCCAGCTGCTTCCAGCTTGGCTTTGACGTCTTCTGCTTCTGCTTTGTCCACGCCTTCTTTGATCTTGCCGCCGGCTTCGACCAGTTCCTTGGCTTCTTTCAGGCCCAGGCCGGTGATGCCGCGAACTTCTTTGATGACGTTGATTTTCGATGCGCCGGCGTTCTTCAGAACGACGTCGAATTCGGTTTTTTCTTCCTCAGCTGCACCGCCGGCGTCGCCACCAGCAGCCATGACAACTGCGCCGCCTGCTGCGGGCTCGATGCCGTATTCGTCTTTGAGGATGGTTTTCAGTTCTTGTGCTTCCAGCAGGGTCAG
Source organism: Ruegeria sp. BG9 (assembly GCF_056538305.1). Classification (NCBI taxonomy): domain Bacteria; kingdom Pseudomonadati; phylum Pseudomonadota; class Alphaproteobacteria; order Rhodobacterales; family Roseobacteraceae; genus Ruegeria; species Ruegeria sp. BG9. The sequence continues at coordinate 367,875 of NZ_JBQFSY010000004.1, read as the reverse complement.
ACCCACGATGCTTTCTGCGAGTGCTTTCAGATCAGCCATTTTATCAGCTCTTTCCGTTTACAGTGTGTGTTCCAACGTCAGGGGGTATCCCCTACGCAGATCATTCAGTGCCAACCGCTTACGCAGCTTCCGCCTTATCTTCGATGGTGGAAAGGATGCTTGCGATGTTGCTTGCAGGTGCGCCAATTGCACCGGCGATGTTCGAAGCAGGCGCGCCAAGCATACCAGCGATCGTAGCAATAAGCTCTTCACGCGACGGCATTTTCGACACGGCTGTAACACCAGCCCGGTCCAGAGCGTTCTCGCCCATTGCACCGCCAAGGATTTCGAACTTTTGGTTCTCTTTGGCGAAGTCCTCGGCCACCTTGGCTGCTGCCACAGGGTCCTCGGAATAGGTCAGAACGGTCATCCCTGTCAGCAGGTCGGCCATGCTTTCACACGGCTTACCCTCAAGGGCGATTTTGGCGAGCCTGTTCTTGGCAACACGCACGGAGCCACCCGCGTCACGAGCACGTGCGCGAAGGTCCTGCATCTCGGCAACTGTCAGACCGGCGTAGTGAGCAACCACTACGACGCCAGAGCTTTCGAAGATTTGGCCGAGTTCCTCGACCACTTTCTCTTTCTGGGCTCTATCCACAGTTCTCTCCAAGTTTGGGGCGATCACTCACCCCGGCTCATATTTGCCGAGGGGTTAACCCCAGCGTTCAGGTCCGTTGTTACGGGATTGGCCAAAATGCGCCCGAGGGTGGGACCCTCAGAATTCTTTGGTCTTACCCGTCTCAGGCAGGGAATTAAGGGCCATCTGGCACCACCCACCGTCTTGGACGAAACGAAATAAAGCGCACGACGAATCGCACGCTTTACTTCGCAGCCCTACTTAGGGCAGATGGAGGGGGTTTCCAAGGGGTAAATTGCCCCTATTTGCACTTGCGGCATCAGGTCCGAACCGCCCTTTGTATGCGGGGCGACCCGCAGAGCGGTCAATAGACGCCAGCAATGTCATTGACAGTGGGTTTCAGCTACGGTCACCTCCGGTATGAATGCCCGAAAACACTCCGGGCTTGAGGCAAAATGACAGCGGTTACTCTGGAAGAATTCGACAAGGCCAGTGCCTGCGCCCAAGAGTTGGCGCAGGACTGTCTGTGCACGCCCATCACGCAGATCCGGTTCCACTGCCGATCCCATGCATTTCCCGATAGCCGTCTGGTGTGGAAGGTCGAAACCTCGAACCGTTCCTACGCGCTGAAACTTGATACACTGTCGCCGGAAACAGGGCGCTTGCGCAAAGAGTTCGATCTGCTGGTGCAACTGACCGATCACTTCAAGAGGTCCAAAAACAATCGGGTCGTTCGCCCCGTCTACATGTCACCAAGCGGCGCATTCATGGTGACCGAGTTTGTCGCGCGTCCGACCGCGACAGACATCATCTACAACAGCGAAGACGACGCCCAGGTGGCACAAGTCTATCGCCGTGCGGGGTCGTGGCTGCATGACCTGCACGGGGTTCAAAACGCCACGGACTACGCGTTTCGGCCGCGTTGGATGATCGACAGCATATGCGAGCAGTCCACCCAAGTTCCCTCGCATATCTTGGAAATCAGCCAACCCATGGTCGAGGAATTTCTAGCCGAAGCCGCATCCTTGAAATACTGCCCTGACCTGCGCGTGTTTTCACATGGGGATTTTCACGGCCTGAACTTGATCATGGGCCAAGGCACCGCCATCGGGCTGGATTTCACCGAGGCCCGCGACAAGCTGGCCGTCTATGATATCGTCGACTTTCTGAAGGCGGATATCTTCCGGGACGGGGCCAATAGGGACATCGATCGAAGCGGCGTTCTGACCCGCAACAAGGAGATGTTCTTCCGCCAGTATCGCCACCCGATCGACACTCAGATCCTCGATTGCTGCCTGCGGGGCCGATTGCTGAAGGACTGGTTGCGTCTCTGGCAACCCAACTTCACGTGCAGCGAGTTCGAACTGCGCAAACGAGAGCGGCTACAAGTGCGCCTGCAACAGGCCTTTCGCTAAGGCAGCAAAAAACCCGAGCAACTTGCGCTACTCGGGTTTCAAGGATTGCTACGTCTGCGCTAAGGCTTATTCGCCTGCTGCAGCCGCCACGTCCAGAGTCACACCCGGGCCCATGGTCGAGCTCAGCGCGATCTTCTTCATGTAGGTGCCTTTGGCGCCCGACGGCTTGGCTTTCGCAACAGCCGAGATGAAGGCACGGACGTTTTCCGCCAGCTTGGCTTCGTCGAAGGACGCTTTGCCAACACCGGCGTGCACAACGCCACCTTTCTCAGCTTTGAACTGAACTTCACCACCTTTGGCTGCTTCCACGGCCGCTTTCACGTCCATGGTCACGGTGCCAACTTTGGGGTTCGGCATCAGGTTGCGCGGGCCCAGAACTTTACCCAGACGGCCAACGATCGGCATCATGTCAGGGGTCGCGATGCAGCGATCGAACTCGATGGTGCCGCCCTGGATGGTTTCCATCAGGTCTTCTGCGCCAACGATATCTGCACCTGCTTCTTTCGCTTCGTCTGCCTTGGGGCCACGAGCGAAAACAGCAACGCGCATCGCTTTACCGGTGCCGTTCGGCAGGCCAACGACGCCACGAACCATCTGGTCTGCGTGACGGGTGTCAACGCCCAGGTTCATCGCGATTTCGATGGTCTCGTCGAATTTCGAGGTCGCGTTGCCTTTTACCAGGGCAACTGCTTCTTCAACCGACAGGTTTTCTTTGCCGGCGACAGCTTCGCGCGCAGCGCGGGTACGTTTACCGAGTTTTGCCATCTTACTTCACCTCGATGCCCATAGAGCGGGCCGAGCCCAGGATGATCTGCATTGCGCCTTCGACGTCGTTGGCGTTCAGATCTTTCATTTTGGCTTCGGCGATTTCGCGAACCTGCTTGGTGGTCACGGTGGCCACGGTCTCACGACCTGGGTTCTCGGCCCCACGAGGACGGTTACGCTTGCCAACCGGCTTCAGACCAGCCGCTTTTTTCAGGTAATAAGACGCGGGCGGCGTCTTGATGTCCATCGTGAAGGACTTGTCCTGATAATAGGTGATCACGGTCGGGCAAGGAGCACCTTGCTCCATGTCTGCGGTCTTGGCGTTGAACGCCTTGCAGAATTCCATGATGTTGATGCCGCGCTGACCCAGCGCTGGACCAACTGGAGGCGACGGGTTCGCCTGACCTGCAGGAACCTGCAGTTTCATTGTACCAGCAAGCTTCTTAGCCATTTGGCTTTCCTTTCAACGTAGGCAGGACGCGTCCCACCCGGTTTATGTTGCGTGGTCCGATCCGGGATCGCGATCCCTGAAACCTCCCACGAGAGAATCTCGCCCGAAGACGATAGAGGCGGCATCTACAGTGGAATGGCGGGGTTGGCAAGTGGTCGACGCGCTCTCAACGACGACCACTTTGGATGCAGTCTTGCCAGGCGCAGCAAGACCGGCACAGCCCAAAGCCGCGCAGAACCAGCATTGGGGATGCCCTACTTCTTTACATCGCTGGCAAATCGGGCGGCGTTCTCTTTCGAAAACGCACTGGCATCTGCGTTAACGTCCCAAAACTGCGGGTTGCTTTTCGGGATGGTCAACGCTCTTTGAACCGCCGGGCGCGCGTCAATGCGATCGAACCAAGCCTGCAAATGCGGGAGACCTTCAACGCTCGCCCGTGCCCAAACATAGGCACGCGCCCAAGGGTACGTCATCATATCCGCGATTGTATACTCATCTGCGGCAAGCCAGTGGCGGCCGTCCAGTCGGGTGTTGAGAACTTCAAGCAGCCGTCGCGATTCATCAACATAGCGCTTGATCGAAAATGGCTCTGTATGGCCGTTCGGCGCTGCGATGTGTTGAAAGTACATGGCCTGCCCCATCATTGGTCCGACGTGACCAACCTGGAAAAACATCCATTGCATCACGTCCAAGCGCTTTTCCGGATCATCAGGAAGAAATTTCCCATATTTCTCGGCCAAGTGCCAAAGGATCGCACCGCTCTCGAAAATTGCGCGGTCCTGATCGCGGTCAACAATTGTCGGGATTTTCCCGTTTGGGCTCAACGACAGGTATTCAGGCGTTTTCTGCTCCTGTTTTGAAAAGTCGATAGCGGTCAGATCGTAGGGGATACCAGCCTCTTCCAGAAAAATGACTGGTTTATATCCGTTCATAGTTGCTGCGGTGTAGAGGTGAATTGCAGGTTGCGACATTTAAGTTCTCCAATAGAGATCGTTAATCCAATGGACCTTTCAAAAGCTGCGCACTAAATATCAAAAATCAACTAGTTTACTTTTTGTAACCTAGTCAGGGCAAAGGATGCACCGATGGAAGCGCATATTCACCAAGATCAACATGGCCGAAAAACGGTGAAAGACGCATGCGAAGCACCCTGCGCGATTGAACAAGGTATGCGTATCATCGGGGGTAAATGGACAGGATCAATCCTTTGGCATCTCAAGGATGGCCCGGTGCGTTTCAACAACCTGTCGAGGATGATCAGTGGCGCCAGCAAAAAGATGATCACAGAGCGGCTACGACAGCTTGAACAACAAGGCTTGGTTCGCCGCAACGTGCTGGATACGAGACCACTATCCGTGGACTACGAGATAACCGATTTCGGACGTACCGCCCTTGGCTTTCTGGATGAACTGCGCAAATGGAGCGAAAGTCTGCCCGCCGAGAAGCCCGACGAAGCAAACTGATATCAGGACCAACTCAGGTTGCCCGGTCCGGGCAATCAGCCCTGCTTGGTAACCTGCGTAAAGTCCAGCTCGACCGGCGTTTCCCGACCAAAGATCGAAACCGAGACTTTCAGCTTCTGGTTCTCGTCGTCCACGCCCTCGACCATGCCGTCGAAATCTTCGAACGGGCCGTCGTTGACCTTGACCTTCTCGCCGACCTCGAAGCTAATCATCAGCTTAGGCGCTTCTTCACCTTCCTGAACGCGGTTCAGGATCTGGTTCACTTCGGCGTCGCGCATCGGCATCGGGCGGCCTTGGGGACCAAGGAAACCGGTGACGCGGTTGATCGAGTTGATCAGGTGATAGCCCTGATCCGACATTTCCATGTGAACCAGCACGTAGCCGGGCATGAACCGGCGCTCGGTCGTGACTTTCTTGCCGCGACGGACTTCGATCACCTCTTCGGTGGGGACCAGTACTTCGTCGATATCGTCCTCAAGACCCTGTTCAGCCACCGACGTGCGGATCTGCTCTGCGATCTTCTTTTCGAAATTCGAAAGAACGCTGACCGAGTACCACCGTTTCGCCATGAACCTGTCGTCCTTGTTTGTCTTGGGCCAAGCCCCGCATCGCGGGTTCACCCTGTATTGAAATCCTGTCGCGGCCTGTCCGCGTGTTCCGGAATAAAAAGCGGCGCGCAGCCCGAATCGCCACACGCCCATTCCGAATAGTCCCGTGTGAAGTACTCTGAGATTCCGTGCTGTGCAAGGGGGGCTGCGGTGTTTCCGCGCTTGAGGGGCGTTAGCTGAACGCGCCCAGGATCAGTTGCAAACCGCCACGAATGCCCAGATCGACCAGAGCAAAGAAAACAGCGGTCAGAGCAGCCATGATGAACACCATGACCGTGGTCAACAGCACCTCGCGCCGGGTCGGCCAGATGACCTTGGAAACTTCGGCTCGAACTTGCTGAATGAACTGGATCGGGTTGGTGGTGGCCATTTGGCGGGTTCTCTCTGCTAGCGGATAGGCCGGACATAGCCGGGCATTGCGGCAATTTCAAGGGCGGTTGGGATCAACTGTGATTTTGCACCCTCAGCCAGCTACTGCTTGGGTTTGTCATCCCATTCATCGCTGAGGATACGGCGCGCATCGCCCTCGGGGTCTTCGTATTGGTTCGAGCGGACCGTGTAGACAAAAGCAACCAAGCCAATTCCGCCCAGAAACAGGGAAATCGGGATCAGATAAGCGAGCACTTCCATGACAGTTACCTCAGCCGCAGGGCATTCAAAGATACGGTAATCGACGAGGTCGACATCGCCAACGCTGCGATTAATGGCGTGGCTAGCCCGATCACCGCCAACGGCACCGCAATCACGTTATAGACCGTGGCAATCCGGAAATTCTCGCGAATCCGTTTCGTGGCTTTGACGGCTGTGTCGCAGGCATCCGCGATGGGGGACAAGTCAGTTCCCAGAAGTACGATGTCAGACGCAACGCGCGCCGCGTCCAGGGCCGAGGCAGGCGAGATCGACACATGCGCTGCCGCGAGGGCTGCCGTATCATTCAGGCCATCGCCCACCATAAGGACCTTGTGGCCCCGCTCGCTGAGGTCCTGAATGCGCTGCGCCTTGTCCTGAGGCAGCGCTTCGGCAATCCAGTTCTCGATCGCCAGTTTCACGGCCAGTGCTTTCACCGCCCCCGTCGAATCGCCTGAAATCAGGACCACCTGCTTTCCGGCCTTGGCAAAGCCCGAGACGGCCTCGGCCGCGCCCGGCCGCAAGGCATCGGTAAACCGGAAGGCCACCGGCGCGTTCGATCCAACTGACAGCCATGCAGAGGTCTCGACCCCTTGTTCCGCACCGACCCAAGCCGCACGTCCAAGGCGCACGCGCTGGTTTCGATACTGGGCTTCGGTGCCAAAGCCCGGAACCTCGGCGATATCGCGCAGCTTAGCGGGTTTGATCCCGGCCTCACGCGCCGCTTTGGCCAGAGCGACCGACAAGGGATGCGCCGATGCCTCAGCCAGAGCCAGTGCGATCTCAAGATCGGCCGTGGTGTGATAGCCCAGATTGATCACCTCGGGCGCGCCGGAGGTTAGAGTGCCGGTTTTGTCGAAGACGACCGTGTCGACCTCGGCCAGACGCTCCAGCGCGGTGGCGTGTTTTATCAGCATCCCCTTGCGGAACAACCGACCCGAGGCCGCCGTGGTCACCGCAGGAACCGCCAGCCCCAGAGCGCAAGGGCAAGTGATGATCAGCACCGCTGCCGCGATGTTCAGAGCCGTGCGCAGGTCGCCGGAATAGATGTACCAGCCCACAAAGCTGAGCGCCGACAGGATGTGAACGCCGGGGGCGTAAAGCTTGGCCGCTTTGTCCGCTAGCGAGGTGTATCTAGACCGGCCGGATTCGGCGATGGCCACGAGATCAGCCATACGATGGAGGGATGTATCTTCGCCAACCGCCGTGGCGCGGATGGTCAGAGGGCCGGTCAGGTTGACCTCGCCAGCGCTGACGATCTGGCCTGCCTCAGCAAATACAGGCAGGGTCTCACCCGTCAGCAGGGAGCGGTCCAATTCAGACTGGCCTGAGACAATCTGGCCATCCACCGGCATCCGCCCTCCGGGCCGCACAAGGATCAGGTCTCCGACGGCCAGGGCGGATACAGCGACTTCTTCTTCAGAGCCGTCGATCAGCCGAAGGGCACGAGGGACCTCTAGCGCTGTCAGCTCCTCAGCCGCGGACCGCGCGGCGGCGCGGGTGCGGTAGTCTGAGTATCGACCTGCCAGCAGAAAGAAGGTTAGCGTCAGCGCGGCGTCGAAATAGGCGTGTTCGCCGCTCAGCGCTGTTTCCCAAAGCGACGTCACCAGCGCCAGCAGAATCGCCAGAACGATCGGCACATCCATGTTCAGCCGACGCACGCGAAGGGCCGACCAAGCGTTGGCAAAGAAGGGCTGGGCCGAGAATGCTATCGCAGGCAGGGCGATTGCGGCAGAGATCCAGTGGAACATATCCCGCGTCGCGTCCGTCGCCCCCGACCAGACCGAGACCGACAGCAGCATCACGTTCATCGAGGCAAACCCGGCCACCGCCAAGCGCATCAGCAGGTCACGCCCCGCCTTGTTCGCACTGGTGGCCGACAGGGCACCAGCGTCCAGCTCATGCGCCTCATAACCCGCGTGCTCCAACACCGGTATCAGATCAGCAGCGCGCATTTCAGGCGCGGCTTTGATCATCGCACGTTTCAGGGTCAGGTTGACGCGCGCGTCCCCGACCCCCGGATGGGCGTTCAAAGCCCGCTCGACATTGGCGATACAAGCCGAGCAATGGATGCCGGGCAGAGACAACGCGATCTGAACATCCTCAGGGATCGGCCGCGCAGCTTCCGCCGGGGCGGCGATACACCCCGGACAAGCCGACGTACCTGAGGATAGCTGAACCGTCACCGCCCTACCCTTTCACGTACAGGGGTACCCGCTGAGCGAACTCGGCCCCTGAATGATCGCGGGCGACCAGACGGATGTTCCAGTTCCCCTTGCCCAGCGTCGCAGGCGTTGCATAGGCAAGCCCGTCAAAGGTGAAATCGGGCGAGAAATCATCGCGCACATGGGTTGCACGGCCCACAACGGCCTGCAACTCAGCCACCTGAACCGGCGCGCCGGTGGCATCGGTGATGTGCAGGATCAGCAGACCGCCCGTGTTTTCTGCGCGCACCTCCCAGCCCAACGCCTGATGCTCCTTCAGACGGTCGTTGAACTCCTGACTTGCAACGTAGGAGTTTTTGACCTCCAGCCCCGGGAAGGTTTTGACCGCGCTATAGGCCAGGATCAAGTTCACCGTGATGATCACACCAAAGGCACATACGAACACCGCAAGGGCGTGTTTACCGGTGAATTTCCGCTCGGACATGATCAGTTCCCTCGTCCGTTGAAGCTTGTGTCTTTATAGGCGCGTTCGCCGCTGTCGATATCCTCAACCCAGATCCGGACGGCGGAAGTATCCGCACGCGCAGGCCCCGTGTCAGGCGCCGCCGTAATGTAGACGCGTACCAGTTGCGCGGTATCGGGGGCCACAGTAACAGTTTGCCCGTCAACGCCTTCGATTTCCAGTAACATGGCCGGATCGCCGGTCAGAGACAGATTGAACGGACGTTCTTCGCCATGTTTGTTGCGCAGGCGCACGTCGTAGGTGTTGCGGATGGTGCCGTCCGACATAGTCACAAAGGTCGGATTGCGCACAGGCGCGACCGTCAGGTCGATATCGGACCGGATGAACAGGGCAAACAGCAGCGCGAAACCGACCAGAGACCACAACGCGGTGTACATGATCGTGCGCGGACGCAGAATGTGCTTCCAGATATTCTTAGGTGGCTGACCTGCGCGCTCATGCGCCTCATCACTCAGCGCCATATAGTCGATCAAACCCCGCGGTTTACCGATCTTGGCCATCATGTCGTCGCAGGCGTCGATGCAAAGGGCGCAGGTGATGCACTCCAACTGCTGACCATCGCGAATGTCGATACCAACAGGGCAGACATTCACGCAGGCCATGCAGTCGATGCAATCGCCCAACTCGGAATCGGCCGTGCGCTTGCCTTTGCCACGCGGCTCACCGCGCCATTCGCGGTAGCCGACGACCAGAGTGTCCTCGTCCATCATCGCGGCCTGAATGCGCGGCCAAGGGCAAGCATAGATGCAGATCTGTTCGCGCGCGAAGCCACCAAATAAGAAAGTGGTGCCGGTCAGGATCAACATGGTCGTGTAGGCAACCGGGTGTGCGTCGCCGGTCACCAGATCATGCAGAAGGGTTGGCGCGTCGGCAAAGTAGAAGACCCAGGCTCCGCCGGTTGCGAGGCCGATCAGGAACCATGCGGTCCATTTCGTCAGACGCAAACGGGCCTTGCGGAGGTCCATCTTCTCTTGCCGGTGCAGGCGTAAGCGGGCATTGCGGTCGCCCTCGATCCAGCGTTCGACCAGAATGAACAGGTCGGTCCAGACGGTCTGCGGGCAGGCATATCCACACCACACCCGGCCCAAGGCCGATGTGAACAGGAAAAGCCCAAGACCGGCCATGATCAGAAGGCCCGCAACAAAGTAGAATTCGTGCGGCCAGATCTCGATCCAGAAGAAATAGAAGCGGCGGTTGGCCAGGTCCAGCAACACAGCCTGATCCGGCAGGCTGGGCCCTCGGTCCCATCTGATCCAAGGGGTGACGTAGTAGATCCCCAAGGTCACAATCAGGATAATCCATTTCAGGTTCCGGAACGGACCTGAGACACGCCGAGGAAAGATAGGTTCTCGGGCGGCATACAAGCTGGGGGCGGGATCGGAATCGCTCACTGGCTGGCTCCAAGGATGGGTCTTATGGAAGTGTGTTCTTCCAGATCATGGACGCGCAAACATTGACATGGGTCAAAACGCGCATCGGACAAACACCTTTTACCGTGCGTCACCCGCCTGCCGCCTTAACCAGCTGACAAAAGTCTTTACCGCCGGTCTAAGAGGCGTTTTTGCCGTCAAAACGTGGTATCCGCTGCTTTCAGGCTCGGTATGGAGCTCTACAAGGCGGCCCGCCTTGATGTCCTGCTCGACGAAATGTCGCACCGTGGCTGTGACGCCCTGCCCCGCACGCAGCCCTTCAAGCAGCAAGGTCCCCGGCAGCGAGATGCGACGCCCCTGAGGCGGATGATCCACTCCACGTCTGGCCAGCCAGGTCGAGGCCTCGGTGGTGCCGAACTCTTCCAGCCAAGGCAGCTGGCTCAACTCCTCCGGCGTCCAATCTGATCGACCGCCCAGCAGGCTGGGGGCCGCGACGACAACAAAAGGGGTTTCAAGCAACATTTCGCAGTCCACACCAGGCCACCCACCAGACCCGTACCTGATCGCAACATCGACGCCGCCTGGCGTGAGTTCCACCAAATGCGGAGAAGGATCGATCGTCAGGCTGATTTCAGGGTATTTGGCCTGAAATTCCGGCAGTCGCGGCATCAACCACGAGGCGGCGAAGGTTGGTGTCAGCGACACATGAACCGGACGGGCGCCGCCTGCGCTCATCACCTCTTCCACGGCAGCGCCGATTGAACCGAACCCAAGCTGCACCGCACGCGCCAGATGCGCGCCTTCGGGTGTCAGGGAGAGCGACTTCCCATCGCGCCGGACCAGAGCGACGCCCATGTGCTTCTCCAACACACGCAACTGCTGGCTTATGGCAGCGTGACTCACATTCAGCGCCGCTCCGGCCTGCACCACACCACCCTTCTCAGCAAAAGCCGAAAAAGCGCGAAGGGACGAGAGAGGAGGCAGTTTCAACCAGTTCATATGTAATCCCAACTTACATATAGAAATAGCAATTGGCTCGCATCCTGTACAGGGAAACATCATCCTAGGCGCATACAGAAAACGCGAAAGGAAAGCCTCATGCTGAGTGTTTTTGCAAAATCGTTCATGACCGCGACACGGATCAACGAGCCAAATCTCAGGGATGCACCAAAACCAACCCGCAACAAATCGCGCTGGTTGCCCGAGCATCATTGGTGGAGGAAACACCCGCGCACGGTCGATCTAGAGGACCTTTGAAACGCGGCCTGTTCTGGATTGGCCAATGGCTCTATGATGGTTCTGGAAATGATGGTTTTGGAAATAGGCACCGGCTGTTCAGGAAACGCGCGAACAGATGGAACAGCCGGTGCCGGGACCAAGGGGCAGCGAGCCGCCCCGAGGTATTCTTATAGCCTTACTGACCGCCACCCAGTTGGTGGACATAGGCAGTCACGGCGCGGATCTGCGCCTCGGTCAGGCGGGTATCCCATGGGGGCATCACGCCAAAACGGCTGTAGGTCACCGTTTCAGTCAGGGCCTCTTCGCTGCCGCCATAGAGCCAGATGGCATCCGTCAGGTTCGGCGCGCCCTGGAAGACGTCGCCTTTGCCTTCCTCGCCGTGACAGGCGGCACAATTGTCTTCGAAGACAACCTTGCCTGCCTGCGCGGCCGCATCATCGGTCTGCGCATTGGTCAGCGACATCACGTACTGAACCACCTGAGTGATCTCTTCGCCTTCGAGGAGCTCACCAAAGGCCGGCATCTCGGAATAGCGCGCATCGTCGCTTTCCTCGTTCCGGATCCCATAGCTGACGGTGAAATGGATATCCTCCATCGTGCCACCCCACAGCCATGCATCATCCAGAAGGTTCGGGAAGCCAGCCGCGCCCTGCGCGCCCGAGCCGTGACACTGTGCACACCAGGTGCGGAACACAGCGCTGCCTGCGTTGACGGCATATTGCTGCAACTCAGGATCAGCCGAAATCTCCTCAAGCGGGGTGTCCACCAGCTTGGCATTCCACGGAGCGTTGGCCTCTTCGAACGAGACCAGCTCTTGCTGGACTTCGGCCCGAGATGACCAACCCATGACGCCTGCCGTTGCCGACTGAACCAGTGGCCATGCGGGATACATGATCGTGTAAATTACACCCCAGAAGATCGTGGCGTAGAAGGTCCACAGCCACCAGCGGGGCATCGGATTATCAAATTCTTCGATGCCGTCCCAGCTGTGACCGGTTGTATTGGGGTCACCCGGCTGTTTTTCAGGTGTCTTAGTCATTTCCGCGCCTCCTCGGATGTGGCGGGTTGGTCTTGCTGCGGTGCGGGTGCATCAACGTGCCGGAAAGGGATGTTGGCGGTGTCGCTGTATTCCTTGCTGGCGCCTGGGCGGAACACCCAGACAATGATGCCAACAAAGAAGGCGAACAACAGAAGCAACATCCAGCTATCTGCGAACTGCCTCAGGAGAGTATATTCTTCCATTGCACCCTCCCTCAGCGGTTTGCGTCAGGCGTGAAGGTCGAGAAGTCGACCAGCGTGCCCAGCATTTGCAGATAGGCGATCAGCGCGTCAGCTTCGGTCAGGTCGGATTGACCATCGAAGTTGCGGACGTTGACCTTGTCACCGTAACGCTCCAGCAGCCCGTCATAGTCACTGTCGGGATCGGCCTGAGCGCGGAAGTCAGCTTGCGCGTTCTCCAGCATCTCGTCGGTGTAAGGTGTACCGACCACCGCATTTGCCGCCATGATGTCGCCGATATACTTGCCATCGATCTTGCGGTTTTCGAGGAAGCCATATTTCGGCATCACCGATTCCGGCACCACTGATTGCGCATCGCGCAGGTGGCGAACATGCCAATCGTCCGAGTAACGGCCGCCGACACGTGCCAGATCAGGTCCGGTCCGCTTGGATCCCCACTGGAACGGGTGGTCATACATCGACTCAGCCGCCAGCGAGTAATGGCCATAGCGTTCGACCTCGTCCCGCATGGGACGGATCATCTGGCTGTGGCAGACATAGCAGCCTTCGCGGATGTAAATCTCACGGCCCGCCATCTCGAGAGGGGTGTAAGGGCGCATACCCTCCACCTTCTCGATAGTGTTCTCAAGATAGAACAGCGGGGTGATCTGAACGATGCCACCGATGGTCACGACCAGAAAGCTGAAGATCAGCAGAAGGGTCGCGTTGGTCTCAAGCACTTTGTGTTTGTCAAGAATTGCCATTGCTCCGGCCTCCTTTATTCAGCCGGGACTGCGACGGTCAGGCTGGCCTCTTTAGCCGGCGCCTTGCGCACAGTCATCCACAGGTTGTAGCACATGATCACCGAGCCAGCGAGGAACAGAACCCCACCCAGACCGCGAACCACATACATCGGGAACTTGGCGGCAACGGTGTCAGCGAACGAGTTCACCAAGAAGCCGTTGGCATCCACTTCGCGCCACATCAGGCCTTCCATGATACCGGTGACCCACATCGACGCGGCATAGAGAACGATGCCGATCGTCGCGAGCCAGAAGTGCCAGCTGACCATCTGCAAGGAGTACAGACGCTCACGCTTCCACAGGACAGGCACCAGATAGTACAGCGCACCAAAGGTGATCATGCCGTTCCAGCCCAGCGCGCCCGAATGTACGTGACCAATGGTCCAGTCGGTGTAGTGGCTGAGCGAGTTCACCGCACGGATCGACATCATCGGACCCTCAAAGGTGGACATACCGTAGAAGCCGACCGAGATGACCATCATACGGATGATCGGGTCGGTGCGCAGCTTGTCCCATGCGCCCGAGAGCGTCATCAGACCGTTGATCATACCACCCCAAGACGGCATCCACAGCACGATCGAGAACACCATGCCCAGCGTCGAGGCCCAGTCGGGAAGCGCGGTATAGTGCAGGTGGTGCGGACCGGCCCAGATATACAGGAAGATCAGCGCCCAGAAGTGGATGATCGACAGCTTGTACGAGAATACTGGACGTTCGGCCTGTTTCGGGATGAAGTAGTACATCATGCCCAGGAAGCCCGCAGTCAGGAAGAAGCCCACAGCGTTGTGGCCATACCACCACTGGATCATAGCATCCTGTACGCCCGACCAGACGATAACCGATTTCGAACCCCAGATACTGACCGGGATGGTCATGTTGTTGACCAGGTGCAGCATCGCAACGGTCACGATAAAGGCAAGGTAGAACCAGTTGGCCACATAGATATGCGGCTCTTTCCGTTTGATGATCGTGCCCAGATAGACAGCCAGATAGGCGACCCAGACGACGGTCAGCCACAGGTCCACATACCACTCAGGCTCGGCATATTCCTTGGACTGCGTGCCACCCAGAACATATCCGGTTGCTGCCAGAACGATGAACAGCTGATAACCCCAGAACACGAACCATGCCAGGTTTCCGCCCCACAGACGCGCCGCGCTGGTGCGCTGCACCACGTAGAACGAGGTCGCAATCAGAGCGTTGCCCCCAAAGGCAAAAATCACCGCTGAGGTGTGCAGCGGACGCAACCGCCCAAAGTTCAGATAGCCTTGCGCCCATTCGAAGTTGAGCGTTGGAAATGCCAGCTGGAACGCAATAAAAGTTCCCGCCAGGAACCCGACCACGCCCCAGAAGGCAGTTGCGATCACGCCGTAGCGGATCACGCCGTCCATGTACTCGCCGGAGCGATCGACAAGAATATCTGGCTCATCCGTGTTTCGAAGCGTCCAGATGAACAGACCACCGGCGATGATCATCACCAGTATCGCATGCACCTGATACGCCAAATCGCGTGCATAATTGGACCCGATCGCGGCAAACAGCACGACCAGACCAAGCACGATCAGCTTGATGTAATTCGACATATTGCGTCCCTTTACCCTGCCCTGCGCGATTTACGTGCCGCACAGAACCTTTTTGACTGTCCACCGTAATGTAGAAGAACACCCTCTGCCGCTTTGATCTGAGTCAAGACAATCCGTTGTTTTCTGTGACACCCATTGTCAAGTGGAGGGGCGCTGGTCGCATTGGATCGGCTGCTCGAAAGACGAGGTCGATATGGCTTACAAATCAATTCTCACCATCATGACGGAAACTACGAATGCGCAGGCAGCGTTGTCTCAGGCAGCGGCATTGGCCGAAGCGCAGGATGGTCATGCCGAGGCCCTGTGCCTGGGCGTCGATCGCAGTCAGACAGGGTATTACTACGCCGGGGCGAACGCACTTATCCTTCAGGAAACCCTCAGCCGGGCCAATGCCGAGGCCGATGAACTGCTAAGCTATGCCGAGGATTTTCTGGGAAAAACCGGTGTGCGGTGGTCGGCCGAAAACGGAGTCGCCCAGATCGCGGACATTGGACGCCACGTTGCCCATCGGGCACGGTTCTCGGATTTGGTTGTCCTACCGCACCCCTATGGCGAAGGGCGCGGTGCCGAAGCGGAACCGATTGTCGAAGCCGCCATGTTCGAAGGTCACGCTCCGGTCATGGTCGTCCCGAACGCGGGGCAACCTGTTTCGAAGCCTAAAAACATCATGATCGCGTGGAACGAAAGCGTCGAGGCTATGCGTGCGGTGCGCTGCGCCCTGCCATTTCTGAAAGATGCCGATCTGGCACGTATCGTGGTGATCGACCCGCCACGGCATGGGCCCGACCGCTCTGACCCAGGTGGCATGCTGTCCCAGATGCTCGCGCGGCACGGTGTCAGGTGCGATATCGAAGTCCTCAGCAAAACCATGACACGGGTGTCTGACATTCTGAACCGCCACGCTACGGATACGGAATCAGATATGATTGTCATGGGCGCCTACGGCCATTCCCGCTTTCGCGAAGCGATCCTTGGCGGTGCAACGCGCAACATGCTGGAACAATCCGCTGTACCGGTCTTCATGGCACACTGATCGCGTCCTGAACCAAAAAAAGCCGCCCTGCGGGGCGGCTCGATCGCTTTGGTATGTGACTGGCGGGTGGCGTCTAAACGAGGAAACCTCCGTCCGAGTCGTCTCCGGCCTCTTCCATAAGGCGACCAAGATCAGGGATGGTCACGTGGCGCTTGCCTTCCAGCACGATAACCCCGTCCTTTTTCAGGGCCGATATCTGCCGGCTCACCGTTTCCAGCGTTAGACCCAAATAGTCCGCCATCGCCTCACGCGTCAGCGGCAGGTCAAACACGAGCGGGCCTGACAGCCCTTTCTGCGTAATCGACGCATCCCTGCGCGCGATGATCGAAAGCAGGCTGGCGATCTTCTCCCGCGCCGTCTTGCGGCCCAGAACAAGCATCCATTCCCGCGCGGCGTCCAGCTCATCCAATGTCATCTGCAAAAGACGATGCGCGATATGAGGGGTCTCACTCAACAACCCTTCGAACGGCTTCTTGCGAAAGCAGCACATCACCACATCTGTGGTGGCCTGAACGTCATAAGGCGCAGAATCACGCCCCGGTCGCCCGACAAAATCACTGGGCAGCAGCAGACCCACCATCTGGGTCCGCCCGTCCTCCATCGTCTGGGTCAGAGACGCGATACCCGAGACGACCGAGCCGACAAAGTTCATCTGATCGCCGGACCAGATGATCGTCTGACCCGCTTCGAAACTGCGATAATATTTAATCTCTTCAAGGGACTGCAGCTCATCCGCATCACACCGGGCGCAGACGGCCCGATGACGAATCGGGCATTCGTCACAGTTGGAATGATCAAACTTTATCTCTACTGACATTCGCTTTCCTACTTGATCTCTATCAAAGCAACCAAGACTTGGGTCCCTTAAAGGTATCTCCATGATAGATAAATCACAATTGGCAAGGCTTGGACTTTTTGACGCGAAGGTGCCTCGCTACACCAGCTACCCGACCGCCCCCCATTTCAGCAATGACGTGGGGGCTGATCTTTTTGGTGACTGGATCGCCCGGATTAAACCCGGCAGCGCCATTTCGCTTTATGTCCATGTCCCCTTCTGTCGGCGTCTATGCTGGTTCTGCGCCTGCCGCACGCAAGGCACGCAAACCGACAGCCCCGTGGTCGCCTATGTCGACGTGCTGAAGGCCGAGCTGGACCTATTGGCTGCGCGCCTGCCCGAGGGGGTGGTTCTATCCCGCCTGCATTGGGGCGGCGGCACCCCAACCCTGCTGAATGCCGACCTGATGCGCGATCTGGCGCGCTACATTCTGGATATCGTGCCGCTGGGACCGGATGCCGAGTTCTCGGTCGAGATCGACCCGAATGAGATTGACGAAGCGCGTCTGGATGTCCTCGCAGACGCGGGCATGAACCGCGCCTCGATCGGGGTGCAGGATTTCGATGATGAGATCCAGAAAACCATCGGGCGCATCCAAAGCTACGATACCACGCGGGATGCGGTGGATATGATCCGCGCGCGCGGGATCACCAGCCTGAATGCCGATATCCTGTTTGGCCTGCCGCATCAGACCAAGGCGCGGATGACTGAAAGCGTGCAGAAGCTTCTGTCGCTCAGCCCGGATCGCGTCGCGCTTTATGGCTATGCCCATGTGCCGTGGATGGCGAAACGGCAGCAACTGATCCCGTCCGAGGCTTTGCCAACACCCGAGCAGCGTCTGGATCTTTTCGACACCGCCCGCCGCCTGTTCATGTGGGACAATTACGCCGAAATCGGAATCGACCACTTTGCGACGCAACAAGACGGGCTGACCAAAGCATTGAAAGCGGGCCAACTGAAACGCAACTTCCAGGGCTATACGGACGATCAGGCCGAGGTTCTGATCGGCGTCGGAGCAAGCTCGATCTCGCGCTTTCCTCAGGGCTACGCACAGAACAACCCCGCGACCTCGGCCCATACCAAGGCAATTTGTGAAGGTCAGTTCTCGACCTCGCGTGGGCATTCGTTCAAGGGACAGGACGTGTTGCGCGCCCGCTTGATCGAAGCGTTGATGTGCGATTTCCGGGTCGACTCGGCCGAGATTCTGCGCAGCCATGATGTATCCAGCGCAGAGCTGAACAAGATGTATGGTGAGGTGAACGCAAGATTTGACGGCCTGCTGCGCATCACCAATGACGGGCTGTTCATCCCGTCCGAGGCGCGTGCTCTGACCCGAATGATCGCGCGCAGTTTCGATGCCTATGACCTGAGCAAAGCCGGACATAGCTCTGCGATCTGACCTTGAGCAAGCGGCCCGGTTTTCGGCGGGCCTAAGCCGATCCCGAACGGGGGGTTGACGCAAGGCTGGTGTTTTCTCCACACTTGGGGCGTGGGTCTTCGACCAAGTCCACGGCCCGAGGCAGGCAATTCCGCAGACAAACCATGCCAACGCATTTGCGCAAGGCAGCCCCTTTCGTGCAGCCACTCTGCAACCTGAAAGAGGGACAGCACATATGCGCGTTTTCACCGTCCTAGGCCCCAGTCAATCGGGCAAATCCACTCTGGTCGAGGCCATCAGCCGCCTCGACGGGCGCCCGACAACATTCGACATCTCCGGAACCGTGCATTTGCACGGTTTTTCTTATTTGGACGAACCGTGGTGCGCGGTTGACGTTGATGGCGGCGGCGATGCGCTGGCCTATGTGGGACCAGCCATGGCGATCTCGGACGCCGCCGTGGTCGTCGTCCCGCCAGACCCCGATGCGGCCGTACTATGCGCGCCGTACCTGCGGCTCGTGGAAGAGGCAGGCATTCCTTGCTTTCTGTTCATCAACAGAATGGACAACCCCAACGGCCGTATCCGCGACATCATCGCGGCCTTGCAGACCTATTGCACCCATCACATCGCCTTGCGGCAGGTCCCGATCCGTGACGGCGATACAATCATAGGCGCGGTCGATCTGATCTCGGAACGTGCGTGGAAATATCAAGAGGGCCAGCCCTCGGCCTTGATCGAACTGCCTCAATCCGTCGAGGACCGCGAACAGGAAGCCCGCACTGAATTGCTGGAAACGCTTTCGGATTTCGATGACCATCTTCTGGAGCAACTGATCGAAGACAAGCAGCCCCCCAGCGCCGAAATTTACGATCTGGCCGCTCAGGTCCTGCAAAATCACCAGTTGATTCCGGCCTGCCTGGGGGCCGCGCAACATGGCAATGGGCTCACACGCTTGATGAAAGCCCTGCGGCACGAAGCGCCCGAGTTCGATATCGCCGCCGGGCGAGATGAGGCTGCGGACAATGCACGCGCGATTGCTGGCTTTGCCGACGTGAAGAAACATATCGGCAAGATCACCGTGCTGCGTGGGCTGGGCGATGGTGTCAAAGCGCACGAGGCTTTGGGAGGCGAAACGGTCGGCAATTTGACGAGCCTGGACGCCAAAACACAGATCGGTGCGTTGGAGGCCGGACAGATCGGGCTTGCGGTCAAGTCTGATCACCTGAACCCCGGATACATCTATGACAGCCGGTCGGCCACACCGCTTCCGGACTGGGCGTCTTCGCATCCAGTTGCGCACCGGCAGGTCGTCTCACCCGCGCATGAGCGCGACGACGTGCGCCTGTCAAACGCTCTGAGCCGTTTGGTCGAGATAGACCCGGGGTTGCATATGGAACAAGACGAGCTGAGCGGTCATTCCGTACTGGGTTCGCAGGGTCCGCAACACATGCGTCGCGTGACGGCAAAGCTGCTAGAGGATTTCGGGATCGAGATCGAAACCGACCCGGTCGAGACCGCCTATCGCGAAACCATCCGCACGCCCATCGAACATCGCCACCGTCATCGCAAGCAATCAGGCGGGGCGGGTCAGTTTGCAGATGTGGTGATCTCGGTGGCACCTCTACCCCGTGGCTCGGGCTTTCAATTCGAAGAGGTTGTGAAGGGCGGTGCGGTACCGAAGAACTACATCCCATCCGTGGAGCACGGGGCCAAAGACGCTTTGGTACAAGGCCCCGAAGGCTTCCCGGTTGTGGATGTCAAAATCACCCTCAGCGACGGCAAACACCACAATGTCGATAGTTCGGACTACGCGTTCCGGACGGCGGGCAAGAACGCAGTGCGTGAGGCACTACCGCAGGCCAAGCCCGTGGTACTGCAGCCGATTCTCACGGCCGAGATTCATCTGCCGTCAGATTTCGTCGGAGATCTGGTTCCCACGATCAGTTCGCTGCAAGGGCAGGTATTGGGGTTCGAGGGCAATCCGAATGCCTCAGGTTGGGAAATCTTCAACGCCCAACTTCCGGCCGTGGCGCAAGATGAGTTGCACCGAACTCTCGCCAGTGCCACGCGGGGAACGGGGTGGGTCAATCTGAGCTTCGATCACTATGAAGAGTTGCGCGGACCGGTCCCCAAATCCGCCGATCGCGAGAAAGCCAGCGCTTGAGGGAAACGCGAGGCGGGCCTTAGCCCGCCGCCGCAATAAGTTCACGGGTGTAATCTGTTTGCGCATTTTCAAACAAATCCTCGGATGCGCCCATCTCAACCACGTCGCCGTTACGCATGACGATGACGTTGTGGGACATCGCTCGCACAACTTTCAGGTCGTGGCTGATGAACAGATACGCCAGCCCGTATTTCCGCTGCAGATCGCGCAGGAGATCAACGATCTGAACCTGTACCGTCATGTCCAGCGCGCTTGTCGGCTCATCCAGAACCAGTAGTTTCGGGCGCAAAACCATTGCCCGTGCAATCGCAATCCGCTGACGCTGCCCGCCCGAAAACTCATGCGGGTAGCGGTCCATTGAGGCCGGGTCCAAGCCCACCTCTGTCATCACCTCGGCAACCAGCTCGCGCGGGGCGCGATGCGGGTCGACGTTGTGAATAGAGAGTCCCTCGGAGATGATCTGCTGGCATGTCATACGTGGGCTCAGGCTGCCGAACGGGTCCTGAAACACGATCTGCATGTCCTTGCGCAGGCGCCGCAACTCTCGCGTGGACCAGCGGCGAACATCCTGATCGCGGAAGGTGATCCCACCCTCGGACGCGATCAACCGCATGATGGCCAGCGCCATCGTCGTCTTGCCCGAGCCACTTTCGCCGACAATCCCAAGGGTTTCCCCGGCCCGCACGCTGAACGTCGCATCGTTGACGGCCTTCACATAGCCGACCGTGCGTTTCAGAAAGCCGCGCTGAATCGGGAACCAGACCTTGAGGTGGTCGGTTCGGGCGACCTCTTCCGCACCTGCGTCTACGGGGTCGGGGTGCCCCGAAGGCTCGGCCTCCAGCAATTTACGCGTGTAAGGGTGCTGTGGGTTGTTAAAAATCTCAGCCGTGATCCCGGTTTCGACAATCTCACCGTCTTTCATCACACAGACCCGGTCGGCGATCCGACGTACAATGCCAAGATCATGGGTGATGAACAGCATCCCCATGTTCTCAGATTTCTGCAGCTCGGCCAATAGTTCGAGGATCTGCGCCTGAATGGTCACATCCAAGGCGGTCGTTGGTTCATCCGCGATCAGAACATCCGGTTTGTTGGCCAGCGCCATTGCGATCATCACACGCTGCCGCTGCCCGCCCGAAAGCTGGTGCGGATAGCTATCCAGACGATCCTCAGGGTCGCGAATGCCAACCTTGTTCAGCAACTCCACAATTCTGTCGCGCGCGGCATCCCCAGCCAAGCCCTGATGCAGAGCCAGCGATTCCGCCATCTGCTTCTGGATCGTGTGAAGGGGATTGAGCGAGGTCATCGGTTCCTGAAAAATGAAGCTGATATCGTTGCCGCGCACCTCCATCAGCTTGTCCTCCGACGCCCCGATCATCTCGGCCCCGTCGTATTTGACCGAACCTTCGACCATGGCGCTGTCGCCCAGCAGCGACACGGTCGACAAAGCCGTCACCGATTTTCCCGAACCAGACTCACCCACCAGAGCAACCGTTTCCCCCCGATCCACGGTGAAGGAGACGCCTTTGACCGCAGCTGATACCTCGCCGTCCTGGCGGAATGAGACCTTGAGGTTGTTTACATCCAAAAGGCTCATGAGAAGGTCTTTCTGGGATCAAATGCATCGCGGACGCCTTCGAAAATGAAGACCAGCAGCGACAGCATGATGGCGAAGGTGAAAAAGGCGGTGAAGGCCAGCCACGGGGCTTGCAGGTTCTGTTTGGCCTGCAAAGTAAGTTCGCCCAGCGACGGGGCTGAGGATGGCAAGCCAAAGCCAAGGAAATCTAAAGAGGCTAGCCCGCCAATCGTGCCAGTCACGATGAAGGGCATGAAGGTCAGCGTCGCAACCATCGCATTGGGCAGCATGTGGCGGAACATGATCGTCATGTTACCCACGCCCAGCGCCCGCGCGGCGCGCACATATTCCAGATTTCGCGCCCGCAAAAACTCGGCCCTCACAACGCCCACAAGTCCGGTCCAACTGAACAGGATCATCAGAGCCACCAGAAGCCAGAAACTTCGGCCCAGAATGGCGAACATAATGATGATGACATAGAGCGACGGGGTCGCGGACCATATCTCGATGACCCGTTGAAAAATCAGGTCGAGCCAGCCACCGAAGAAGCCCTGAATGGCCCCGGCGAAAATACCGATCAGGCTGGCCACACCAGTCACCATCAGCGTGAACAGGATCGACAGGCGGAAACCATAAATCACCCGCGCCAGCACGTCCCGTTTGGTATCATCCGTCCCCAGTAGGTTCTGACCATTCGGCGGCAAGGGGGCCGCACCAGGGCGATCGACACTGGTGTTGTAGGAATAAGGGATTAGCGGCCAGATCGCCCAGCCGCGCTCGAACCCTTCGGCCTGATAAGTCCCTGCCTCGATCTGCTCGATGATACCTTCGGGGTCGTCGAAACAGTCCTCGATCCCGCCACTGTCGATCAAGCAGCGGACCTCGGGGTCGCGATAGATCGCCTCGGTCTGGAAATCGCCGCCAAATTCAGTTTCGGGATAGAAGTTAAAAATCGGCGTGTAGAATTGACCACGATATTGCACGAGGATCGGTTTATCATTTGCAATGAACTCGGCGAATAGGGACAGACCGAACAGCACCGAAAAGATGATCAGAGACCAAAAGGCACGGCCATTGCGTCGGAAATTGCGCCAACGTCGCTGGTTGAGAGGGGACAGCGCCATTTACCCCTCCCGCTTTTCGAAATCGATACGCGGATCGACCAGCACATACATCAGATCACTGATGATACCCACAACGAGCCCCATCAGACCAAAGATGAACAGAGTGCCGAAGATCACCGGATAGTCCCGCGCCACCGCGGCCTCGAACCCGAGGCGACCCAGACCATCCAGCGAGAAGATCGTTTCAATAATGATCGAGCCGCCGAAGAAGACACCAATGAACACCGCCGGGAAACCCGCAATCACGATCAGCATCGCGTTGCGGAAGACATGACCATAGAGGACCTTGCGTTCCCCCAATCCCTTGGCGCGCGCAGTCATGACGTATTGCTTCTTGATCTCATCCAGAAACGAGTTCTTGGTCAGCAGCGTCAGCGTCGCAAAGGCCGAAATGGTCAAGGCAATGATCGGCAGCGCGATATGCCAGAAATAGTCGGCAATCTTGCCCAAAAGGCTCAGGCTGTCCCAATTGTCCGAGGTCAGCCCTCGCAGCGGGAAGATCTGCCAGTAGGATCCACCCGCAAACAGCACCAGCAGCAGGATGGCAAATAGGAAACCGGGGATCGCGTAGGCCACGATAATAGCGCCGCTCGTCACGGTATCGAACCGCGACCCGTCCTTGACTGCTTTG
Source organism: Ruegeria sp. BG9 (assembly GCF_056538305.1). Taxonomy (NCBI): domain Bacteria; kingdom Pseudomonadati; phylum Pseudomonadota; class Alphaproteobacteria; order Rhodobacterales; family Roseobacteraceae; genus Ruegeria; species Ruegeria sp. BG9. The sequence continues at coordinate 344,288 of NZ_JBQFSY010000004.1, read as the reverse complement.
CGGATGCCTAGCGGAATCGAAACCAGATAGGCAATCAGCGTCGACCATAGACCCAGCGAGATCGACACGGGCATCTTTTCCAGCACCAAATCAATCACGCTGATCGACCGGAAATAGCTCTCGCCAAAATCGAGCGTCAGATAGTTGCCCATCATTCCAAGAAAACGCTCAAGCGGCGGCTTGTCGAAACCGAATTCCTTTTCCAATTCGGCAATGAACTCCGGAGGCAGGCCGCGCGCGCCCACATATTTGTCGTCGAAGACACCGCCTGCAGGCTCGGACCCGGCACCGGCGTCTCCACCCCCGGCGAAGCCCGCAAAGACATCGCCCTGTCCTTCGATCTGAGCGATGATTTGTTCAACGGGTCCACCCGGAACAAACTGCACCAGCGTGAAGTTGACGACCATTATGCCCAGCAAGGTCGGAATGACCAAAAGCAGGCGTCTTAGAATATAGGCGCCCATTTTATCGCAGCGCGCCTTTTGCCTTCAAATCGGCTTCTTTCTCGGGGTTGATCCACCAAAGGTCCAAATGACCTAACGAATAGGGCGGCAGGTTCTCAGGGTATTCGTACATGTCGTAATAGGCTGTCCAGTAGTCCGCGATGTATCCCACGGGGATCACGAAAAACTCATACCTCAGGGCACGATCCAAAGCCATAAGTGCTGCGTCCTGATCAGCCTGATTGTCGGTTTCAAAAGACGCTTCAATAATCGCGTCGACCAACGGGCTTGCCAGGCCAGCGGGATTGAACAGGCTAAAGGCTGCCTCTTCGGACCCATACATCTGGCTCAATCCGCCGCCGGTCGACAGGAACGAACCATACCGCGTGGAATAGACCATGTCGTAGTCGCGCTCTCGGCTACGCAATGTATATTGTGCCGGATCAACCTTTTCAGCAGATGCATCTACACCCAGTGCCTGAAGATTCTGAACATAGGTTTCGATCATCGTCGCCGTCGATGTCGGCAAGTTCGAAGGGTATGGGATATTCACCTTCAGTGTTTGCCCTTCGGTATTGCGACGCACGTTGCCTTCGCCCACGGGCCAGCCCGCCTCGTCCAGCATCTTCGACGCTTTGCGCAGGTTGCGCCGGTCGTTCAGGCGTGCTGGGTTGGATTCATGAGCAACGACGACATCCTCGGATAGAAAATCGGCTGGGACGGCATCGCCAAGCGTTTCCAAGAAGGCCAGCTCTGGGCCCGATGGGGTGCCCTGCGCTTCAAGCGGTGTGCCTTGCACAAAAGAGTTGCGCGGTGAATTCAAGCCAAACAACAGGGATTCGTTTGCCCATTCGAAGTTGAACGCCAGAGCCAACGCTTTGCGGACATTCTTGTCTGCGAACTGGGGCTTGCCGAGATTGAACACAAAACCAGACGGCGTCGGCGGGCTGCCATCCATGATTTCGTCGCGCACAACCGAACCCTCTGTCAGCTTGGGGAAGTCATAGCTTGTCGCCCAGAGCTTGGGATCGCTCTCGATCCGCATCGTATATTCGCCCGCCTTGAAACCTTCGAACGCGGCAGTCTGGTCAGCGAAATACTCGACGCGAATAGTGTCATAGTTGTTGCGGCCTACGTTGAATGGCAGGTCTTTGCCCCAATAGTCGTCGCGGCGTTTGTAGACGATACGACGATTGATGTCATAACTGTCCAGCTTGTATGGACCCGAACCGACCGCCACTTCCAGCCGAGGTTCATCCAGGCGACGCGACTCGTCAGCTTCAAACCACGCTTTCGAGAAAACGGGCGTCGATCCTACGGTTTCGATCAAGCTACGGCGTGTGACTTCTGGGTTGAAAGTGAACCTCACGGTGTGATCATCCAGCGCCTCAGCCCCGGTGACCATACGCCCGACAGCCTGCGCGTAAGACGGCAGGCCCTGCTCGATAAACAAACGGTGGCTGTAAACAACGTCTTCAGCCGTGACCGGTGTTCCATCCCAGAACATGGCCTCAGGGCGCAAGTTGAAAATGACGTAGTTACGCCCTTCGTCGTACTCGAGGCTTTCCGCCAGAACACCGTAGTACTGACCGACGCTGTCATCCGCGCTTTCAAACAGGCGGTCATATTGGATTGTGGTTAACGCTCCGCTTCGACCCTTTCGTGAGTACGGGTTCAGCGAGTCAAAGGTTCCAGACGCTGCCAGTGACATCTCACCGCCCTTGGGAGCGTCGGGATTGACGTAATTCAGATGCGGATAGTCCGCCGGGTAGTCCAGATTTCCAAAATAGGAGTACCCGTGACTGGTTGTAACGTTTTCATCATTTGCTTGGGCGACCTCGGCTGATCCGAGCGTCACGGCGACCAACCCTAAGACCACCCCCCAATGCCGAATACTCATGTCGCGCGCAGCAGGCAGGAGGGGTTTCATATGGCTCATCCTCTGGATTGTTGTCGTCATCTATGTTTGTTCCGCCAGCTAAATCGCCAGTCCTGGCTGATTCAAGTTTAGAATGCGTGAACGCTTTGTGAAGATTTTCGACATAAAAAAAGCCGCTGCACAAGGCAGCGGCTTTGGGTTTTTTCGCAAACGTGATGGCAATCAGTTGCCAATGGTTTGCAGATAGGCAATCAGGTCAGCGCGTTCTTGAGGCTTTTTCAGGCCAGCAAAGCTCATGGATGTACCCGAGATATATGCGTTGGGTCTTTCAACGAAGGCATCAAGCGCTTCGGGGGTCCAGTTGCCACCATGCGCCTGCATCGCCGCCGAATAGCCGGTGAAGCCTTTGGCCGACGCAACAGGCCGGTCTACAATGCCGTACAGGTAGGGTCCGGTGCCGTTCGCACCGTCTTCCAACTTGTGGCAAGCAGTACATTTGCGGAATACTCTGGCGCCCTTTTCAGGGTCTGCGGCGGCCAGCAGGTCTTCAAAGACCACCTCTTCGCCATCGGCGCTTTCACCCGAGCTTTCGGTCTCGATGATGTAGGCAGCCTGTGCATCCCCATGGCCCCCATGCGAATGGTACAGGATGTCACCACCCCATTTGGCAAGAAGCAGCACAAGGAACGTGCCGAACAGGCCCGCAGCGGCCTTGGTAACTGTCATCGTGTCGAACATTGATCGCTAGTCCATTTCAGCTGTCTGAAAAGGTGTCTAAGGCTTCCCCTTGCGAGAGGCAAGGTATAGACACCGCGACGAAACGCCCAATTTTGTAACTTGTTGCACGGGACCGACCAAATGACTAAACGCATTGCCTTTCAAGGCGAACCCGGCGCCTATAGCCACGAGGCCTGCCGCAACGCGCGCGCCGATATGGAGGCGCTGCCCTGCCGTACTTTCGAGGATGTGATCGAATCAGTTCGTTCCGGTGCGGCTGATCTGGCGATGCTGCCGGTCGAAAACACGACCTATGGGCGGGTGGCCGATATCCACCGGCTGTTGCCGCATAGTGGTCTGCAAATCATTGATGAGGCCTTCGTGCGTGTCCACATCAACCTGCTGGCCGTGCCCGGTGCGACGCTGGACGACATCACCGAGGCGCATTCCCATTTGGTGCTGCTGCCCCAATGCGCGGGCTTCCTGCGCCAGCACGGTATTCATGGGCGCGTCAGCCCCGACAACGCCCGCGCCGCGCGTGAGGTGTCCGAGGCGGGTGAAATCCATTCCGCCGCTCTGGCTAGTGAACTGGCCGGAGAGATCTACGGCCTGAACGTCTTGGCCCGCCATATCGAGGATCATGGCGACAACACCACGCGTTTTCTGGTTATGTCACCCGAGGCCGACCTGTCGCGTCGGGGCGAGCACGGCATGATCACCAGCTTTGTCTTTCAGGTCCGCAACATTCCAGCGGCGCTCTATAAGGCGATGGGTGGGTTTGCGACCAACGGGATCAACATGACCAAGCTGGAAAGCTATATGGTCGATGGCTCGTTCACTGCGACCCAGTTCTATGCCGATATCGTCGGGCATCCGGAAGACAGGAACGTGCAACTGGCCATGGACGAACTTGAGCATTTCACCACCAATGTAGAAATACTTGGCGTCTACCCGGCAGCCCAGCCGCGCGGCTAGGGCTGCCCACCAGATCAAGGAGAGTCTAAGCGCCATGCCGGTGGCGCTGCTCCAGTTCTCGGGCGAATTCCGCAAGGCGCATTTGAAAGCGTTTGCGAAACCGCGCTTGGCCCAGCTTCATCGACTGCAGCAGCAACCGCGCCGGCAGGGACTTGGCGCTGAGTGACAGGTCCACACTCAAGCGGGTTCGGCGCTGAGACAGGGCCATGAAGTCAACCACCGTAACCCCAGTCATGCCCTTACCAGTCGCCTCGAATCGCATTTGCGAGGGGTGGTCGCAATCGGTCAGCAGCACGGACATCTGGCGCGGTTTACCGCGCAGCTTGAACTCGGTCTCCCACGCCATGCCTGCAGCAGGTTCGACCCCGCCGGTGGTACGGCGCACGTCAACGCCACGGCGCATCGCCATACGTTCGAACCGATCGAAATCGGCAACCATGTCAAAAACCGAGTGGATGGGAGCCTCGATATCTTCGCGCGCTGAAAACTGCATGTGGGCCTTTGCTGCTCGTTCTTTCCGTTTAGTGTTTCTTTAGTCCAGCGTATCTGCAAGCCAGTTCTGCAGCAGGAAATGCGCAATCGCCCCCTTGCGAGCGGGCAGCAGACGCGGATGCTCCCCCGCGAAAGCCTGCATCATCTCGGATTTGCTGACCCACATTGCCTCTTCGATCTCGACCGGATCGATCTGGAGGTCCCGAGACAGAGCCTCACCGGCGCAGCCGAACATCAACGACGCCGGAAACGGCCAGGGCTGGCTGGACAGATAAGACACTGCGCCCACGGGAACGCCCGCCTCCTCCATCACCTCGCGCCGGACGGCGGATTCGAGTGTCTCGCCCGGCTCAACGAAGCCTGCCAGCAACGAGAACATGCCCTCGGGCCACCCCGGTGAGCGACCCATAAGCACGCTGTCGCCATGGGTGATCAACATGATCACAACCGGATCGGTACGCGGGAAGTGTTGGCCGCCGCAAGCCGGGCAACTGCGCTGCCATCCTGCTTGCGATACGTCGCTTGGCGCACCGCAGCGAGCACAGAAGCGATGCGTCTCGTGCCAGCCGATCACCGCCTTGGCTGTCGCCGCAAGCTCGGCATCGCGGGCAGAAAGGCGCGTCATGATCCGGCGCAGTTCGGCAAACACATGGCCCTCGGGCAGATCGGGATGCTGTTGCTCGGACGGGTCGATGAAATTGCCCAAGCTCGACAGATCCAGCCCCTCGGCCTGCCATTCAGAGATATCGGCAGCAAACACCGCCGCCCCATCATCGGAACAGCCCAGCAGGATCGGAGCCTCAACCACGCCACCAGGACCATCGGCTACCAAAGGATGCGCCATTGTGACCAGACCCAACCGATCCAGAGCCTCGCCCTGCACCAGCACTTTTCCACGCCACAGCAACAGGCAGCGAGCGTTTGGATCTTGGGCCGCTTCGGTCAGCTTGTCCGCGTCTCCCCGCAAATGGGCCGCACGCTCAAGGCCTGAGCTTCCGAATGTCACGTTTTCTGCGTTTTTCATTGGGGTCCCCTCGGCCTTTTGCGCCTAGGGCTGCCATGTCCGCGCAGGTGTTGCAATGTCAATTCACTACTGCGGCATATCGACAGTTGCCACCGAAACACCGCATGACCGCCTCGGATTTTTCACTTATTTGTCCTCTTGGTAAATTTTCTTAACTCTCATAGCGCAAAAGTAGACAACCGAACGTGACCGCAATCTCCCCGCGCATGAAAGACGCGCAGGACGCCGGTGTGCATATCCGCATTCTGGCAACCACCGATCTGCACATGACCCTGACCGGGTTCGACTATTATGCGGACAAAACGGACCCGATCATCGGGCTGACGCGTACGGCGTCGGCGATCCGAGACGCCCGTCAACAGGCCGAAGGCGCCTTGACCCTTTTGTTGGACAATGGCGACGCGCTGCAAGGAACGCCGATTGGGGACTGGGCGGTGGAAAACGATGGCCCGCACCCGATGATGCAGGCCTTCAAGGCGCTGGAATATGACGCGATCGGCTTGGGCAATCATGATTTCGGGTTCGGGCTGGATGTACTTGAGCGCGTAATAACCCAAGCCCCTTGCCCGGTGATTTGCAGCAATCTGAACCATGTGAACGACCGGCAGCCTTGGCTGCGCAGTGTCGTTCTGACCCGGTCCATTACGCAGGAAGAAACGATCCGAATCGGCGTATTTTCAGTGCTTCCGCCTCAAACCACGATGTGGGAGGCGCATCACCTAAAAGACACGTTCATTGCCGAGGATATCCTGACCGCCGCCCGACGAACGGCTGAGGCGTTGCGCGCGCAAGGCTGTGATCTGGTCATCGCGCTGGCCCATTCGGGGTTGGAGCAATCGACGACTCAGCCGGGGCTTGAGAATGCGGTGATTCCCCTCGCCGAGATTGAGGGCATTGACGCGATTGTTGCCGGTCACACGCACCTGACAATGCCGGGCGCGGGGCATCTCGGGCTTGACGGCGTTGATGCCGAAAATGGTCTGGTCCACGGCACACCTGTGGTCATGGCCGGGTCCGCTGGGTCTTATCTGGGGGTCATAGACCTGCACCTGACCAAGGTACCCGAGGGGCGCTGGCAGATCACGGATCGCCACTGCAGCTTGGTCGCCACAGCCGATGAGGTCGAAGACAAGGACCTGTGCGAGATGCTCAAGCCCGCGCATCTGGCCACGCGCGTAAGGATGGCCGAACCTGTCAGTCATACCGCGCAGAGCCTGCACAGCTATTTCAGCTTCTGCGCGCCGGATCGGGGGCTAGCCCTGGTCGCGGCGGCACAAGCGGCGGGTTTGCGCCCGTTTCTAAACGGCACCGCGTTCGCCGAACTGCCGCTTCTGTCTGCGGTATCTCCTTACAAATTCGGCGGACGTGCCGGACCGAGGAACTATACGGACGTGTCTGTAGGTAAGATTTGCCTGCGTCACGTCGCTGACCTGCATGTCTTTCCCAACGAATTGCGGGCCGTCGAAATCACCGGCGCGCAACTGCGGGATTGGCTTGAGATGTCGGCAAGTGTTTTCAACCAGATCCACCCAGACACCCAGGCCGAGCTGACCGATTCCCGCCGGGCAGGGTATAATTTTGACGTCCTGTTTGGCGTGACCTATCAGATCGACCTGTCCAGCCCGGCGCGGTTCGACAGCAACGGCGCCTTGACCGATCCAACCGCCCAGCGCATTCGCAACCTGAGCTTTGACGGGCAAACAGTCCGCGACGATCAGAACTTTGTCGTCGCCCTCAACAACTATCGCGCCAGCGGTGGTGGGCGTTTCCCTTTCGTCACAAAAGCCCGGGCCATTCCTCTGCCGTCCAGAGATATCAAAGGGATATTACGCGACTACCTGTCAGATCGCCTGCCCGCGGACCCACTGGATCAGGCTCCTTACCCGTTCTCCTTAACTCCATTGAATGGTGCCAAAACGATCCTCAGAACCGGCAGCGGAGCGTTGAAGTATTTGCCTGAGCTCTGCGCGTACTCCCCGGAATTGCTGGGGCCTGATACCGAGGGCTTTGAAAGGATACGACTAACCTTGTGACGGGTTGTCATTTTCACATCCCTTCCCTATATCAGGCCCTGAGAGGTTGGCGCGGGCGAGCGCCTCGCCAACCTGGTCAGGTCCGGAAGGAAGCAGCCACAACGAGCCCCGCTTGGGTCGATGTCCAACCTCTCACTTTATATAAACCATCAGCCGCAGGAGGGCTTTATGATTGTAGCAAACTCCCTTCGGGCAGATCGGTTCTAAACCCAACTCTCCGATTGCCTGAACACATCACCAACGGATGCGCGTCTGCCATCCGATGGGATTGCTATATCTGAACACAGGCAAACCAATGTCTTTTACTCTTTCGGACCTGGGATGGTCCTCTCACTTTGCTGCGCAACACGCGGCGCACGCGCAGCTTACGCCTTTTCGTCTCACCGCTGTTCACCGGGACCGTCTGGTCGGGATGAACGAGACCGGTGAAACATCTCTATTTGCCCCTGGTCACTCTACCGGCGACTTTGCTGTCGGAGATTGGGTGCTGGCCGATGACAAGAATCGCGTTCAGCATCCGCTTGACCGGCGCAGCCTATTGAAACGCCGTGCTGCCGGAACTGGGGCCGAGGCGCAGTTGATTGCTGCCAATGTTGACGTGCTGTTCATCGTCAGCTCGTGCAATGCGGATTTTAATGTGCCCCGGCTCGAACGGTATCTGGCACTGGCGCATCAGGCGGGCTGCTATCCTGTCGTGGTCCTGACCAAAGCAGATAGCTGCTCGGACCCCGCAGCCTACGCCAAGCAGGCCGAAGCGCTGGCACCGTTTTTGACAGTCCTGACGGTCAACGCGCATGACGCGTTAGACCTGCAGCAGGTTCTGGCATGGTGTCCGGCGAGTCAGACAGCGGCTTTGGTCGGGTCATCCGGGGTTGGCAAAACAACGCTCGCCAACGGAATGACCGGTCAGGATCAGGCAACTGCGGCAATCCGCGAGGATGATGCCCGAGGCCGCCACACCACGACGTCTCGCGCCTTACATCCGATGCAAAATGGCGGTTGGCTGGTCGACACCCCCGGCATGCGCGCCCTGCGCCTGCTCGACGCGCACGACGGGGTGGACGAAGTGTTCTCGGACATTCTGGAGCTGGCCCAAACCTGCCGGTTCTCGGATTGCCAGCATGAGGCCGAGCCCGGTTGCGCTGTGCAGGCGGCGATTGAAGCAGGCACACTGGATGCAGATCGGTTGGAACGCTGGCGCAAGCTAAGGCGCGAGGATCAGCGCAACTCTGAGACCGTGGCCGAGGCGCGGGCCCGCGACAAGGCTTTCGGCAAAATGGTCCGATCCGCGATGCACGGAAAATCCGCGCGACGCGGAGATTAAAAAAAAGGGCGCCGGTCCGCCGGCGCCCCCCATCAAGCGATCAATCGGTGCCAGAGCGCAGCATTGCGGCGGGCAAACACACCAATATGGCCGATTTCCGGAACGCCGAATTCTCCTGGCGACAACAGGTGACAAAGTGCTTTCGGCCCATAAAGCTCGGCCAACCGCCAAACGGCGGCTTCGGGGACCATCTCATCATCTGTGAATGCAAACAGGTCGACGGGAGTGTCAGCATCTTGCCATGTGGCATGCGGCAGGGTGTCTCCGATCTCGGGCAGGTAGCTGTGCGGCGCGGTGCACCATTTACGCCACTGCCAATAGACCGCAGGCGGCAGGTCCGACCCGAACCCCAGAGCCTTGCCGGGCAAATACCCCAAACTGCGCACGACCAGAGGCACGTGCCCGTACCAGAACAACCCTGCCAAAGCGCGGTACGGCCAAGGATGATCGCGCAGTGTCACAAGGCCGGAACAGACGCAGATCATGCGATCAATCTTGTCGATATCCGGCTGCACTGGCCCCAGCATCCCTCCAAGCGAATGACCAACTGACCATTGCTGCGACAGCGGGAACCGTCGGCGCATCTCGGCCCGCGCGGCGGGCATGTCCTGCAACGCCCAATCCGCCATCGAGATCTTCGACCGACGCTGTGGCCCCGATTTCGAATGACCGAATTCCCGGTAGTCATAGATCAGACAGGCGATATCCTGATCCGACGCCAACCACTGTGCGAAATGCTTGTAGTAGTCACGCGGAACACCCGTCGCGCTGTTGACCACCACCACTGTCTCGGGCTGCTCCACGGGTCGGTAGATCCGCCCGGACAGGGCGCCATCCCCCACCGGGATCTGAACATTTTCGATCAGCACTGTTTGGTTTGAATCCAACATGGGCATCCTCGGCGGGAAACTGAACTGATGAGTTCACATTGCAACTTGACCCCAGACAGCCCATGCAAGTCAACTGCGATCCAGCTTGACCACGCGTCCACTTTGCGGATCGGCTTTCCGCAGCGCAGAAAGTTCAACTTGACTCAGGATGGTTATGAACGCTAGCGATGATGCGATGGTTCCCGGCTTTCACAAGAGGTCGGGATGAAAAGGGAACACGGTGCGGTTTTCCCCGGCTTGCTCGGGACGAACCAAATCCGCGACTGCCCCCGCAACTGTAAGCGGCGAGCGATGTCGAAGAGCCACTGGCCGAAAGGCCGGGAAGGTCGGCAAAGCGATGACCCGCAAGTCAGGAGACCTGCCATCGTCAACATAACCCAAACTCGGGCGGGGTGTCCGGGCAGGCCGTGGCAGACCCTATCTGCCCCACCTGATCCCAGCCCCTGTCCACCGCGCGGAGGGCGCAGGATGATCTGGAAGACGAAGACACATAGGTTCTCCGCAACCATCTGCCAACATACGGGCAAAACTTGCCCGGCACTGGCGCGGCTGGCGCGTTCAATGGTCGACGCGCTGGACCAAGCCGGTCCGGCGACCACATCGGATTTCGAAATCGAAGGCAGCAGCGACCTGACCCATTGCACGGACGGCTGCCACGCCCGGTTTCAGGCCAGCCAGTCTCGGGTGCGGGTTTATTGCGGAGCGGATCCTAATGCCGACAGCGAGACCCTCGATCGCTACGCCGACCTTATGTTCGGTACCGAAACGAGCAGCCTGCCTAGCGCAGCGATGACATCCCTGCCCTGCGCCATGCTCGAGGCATCAGTGATTTCGCCGCGCAAAACGACCCCGGCGGAACTGCAACTGTCGGCTTAGGAGTCTGCCAAAGCTCGGGCGGGCAAGGTGGCCCAGTGCTTCTGTGCATCGGTTTCGACCGCGCAGGGGCGTAGCTTGCGCAACCGATCCAGCGCTTGGGTTGGAGCCTCGCCGCATTCGATCATCAACCTCAGCACCACCATGCCAGAGCGACCACATCCGCCCTGACAATGGACAAGCACGCGCCCTCCGCCAGACAAAGCCTGCCGCGCCGCGGCACTAACATCGGGCCATTGCGCATCAACCTCTGACGGTGGCACGCCGAAATCCTGAATCGGCAGATGCACCCAGCGGCTGGCGCGCCCCTGAACGTCGCGGCCAAAATCGCGGGCTCCAAACTGGACCAGCTCGGCGTCGGTTGTCATCGAAAGCACGAGCCCCGGCCTCCAATCTCCAATCGTTTCAAGGTCGCCTGCATAGTCGCCGCCCTTTCCCGGCATCGACGTTAGGGCAAGTGTGCCCCCGCCCACTTGCAAAGCATGAATGACCAAATTCGTCATGACAGCATCCCCCCGGAAGCGTTGATCCTGACTCTAGGCTTGATTCACTATCTGAAGAGTGTACCCCTGACGTGCCAGTTTCCAAAACAAAATCGTTCTTCAACTCATGTGGACGCGGGCGGCGCGGGCCTCTACGCTGCGGTGACGTTCCGAATCCGCCAGAGCAGACATGACCGACTCAGACAGCCCCGCCTATCAGGTTCTCGCCCGAAAATACCGCCCGGAAACCTTTGCCGATCTGGTGGGTCAGGATGCGATGGTCCGCACGCTCAAAAACGCGTTCGAGGCGGATCGCATCGCGCAAGCCTTTGTCATGACAGGCATTCGCGGAACCGGTAAAACCACGACCGCACGGATCATTGCGAAAGGCATGAACTGCATCGGACCGGACGGAACTGGCGGACCCACGACCGAGCCTTGCGGCCAATGTGAGCACTGCGTCGCCATCATGGAGGGCCGTCATGTCGACGTAATGGAGATGGACGCCGCCAGCCGCACCGGCGTGAATGATATTCGCGAGATTATCGACAGTGTTCGCTACCGCGCAGCCTCGGCCCGCTACAAGATCTACATCATCGATGAGGTCCACATGCTGTCGACCAGCGCCTTCAACGCGCTGCTCAAGACGCTCGAGGAGCCGCCGGCGCATGTGAAGTTCATCTTCGCCACAACCGAGATCCGCAAGGTTCCCGTCACGGTTCTGTCGCGCTGCCAACGCTTCGACCTGCGCCGGATCGAACCCGAGGATATGATCGGCCTGCTGCGCAAGATCGCCTCGGCTGAGAGCGCCGAGATTGCCGAGGATGCGTTGGCTCTGATCACCCGTGCCGCCGAGGGATCTGCCCGCGACGCGACTTCATTGCTGGATCAGGCGATCTCGCACGGGGCCGGAGAGACGACGGCAGATCAAGTGCGCGCGATGCTGGGCCTGGCGGATCGTGGCCGGGTTCTGGACCTCATGGACATGATCCTAAGTGGCGATGCGGCAGGGGCACTGACCGAGCTTGGTGGCCAATATGCCGAAGGGGCTGATCCATTGGCCGTGCTGCGTGATCTGGCTGAGATCACGCATTGGGTCTCGGTCGTGAAGATCACCCCGGACGCAGCCGAAGACCCCACTGTTTCCCCGGATGAACGCGCCCGTGGCCAGCAGATGGCTGAGGCCCTCCCCATGCGGGTACTGACTCGGATGTGGCAGATGCTGTTGAAAGCGCTTGAGGAAGTTTCAGCCGCCCCCAACGCCATGATGGCTGCCGAAATGGCTGTGATCCGACTGACTCATGTGGCCGACCTGCCTAGCCCGGAAGAACTGATCAAACGGCTGCAGGATACGCCTCCTCCCCCCGGTGGCGGGCCTGGCGGTGGGATGCCCATTCAAAGCAACGGCGCGGCCCCGGTCGAAGCCCGCGCCACTACAAGCTACGCCCCTGCGCCACGCGGGTCCGGCGGCGCACCAGTCGCCGCCTTGGCGCAAGATACCCAGACGGCACTGGCGCGATACCCAAGTTTCGAACATGTGGTCGAGCTGATCCGGAACAACCGAGACGTCAAGCTTCTGGTCGAGGTCGAAAACGGCGTGCGGCTGGTCTCTTACCAGCCAGGACGGATCGAATTCACCCCATCGTCGCAAGCTCCGACCGATCTTGCACCACGGCTGGGATCGGCCCTGCAACGTTGGACTGGCAACAGATGGGCGGTGTCCATTGTATCGGATGGCGACGCTCCGACGATCGCCGAAATCCGCGATAAAGCGGAACTGGATCTGAAAGAAGAGGCCTCGGCGCATCCGCTGGTTCAGGCCGTTCTGGCAAGTTTTCCCAAGGCCAAAATCACCCGGATCGAAACACCGGAACAACGCGCCGCCCAAGTCGAGACCGAAGCCCTGCCCGAGGTCGAAGATGAATGGGATCCTTTCGAAGAAGACTGACCTCTATACAAAACCAAACCCTCCCGCGCCCGCCACGGGCAATCGGCTGACGCCGATCACCCTGAGCGGCCTTGGGCCCGGCAGCGCTCGGGCTTTGCCCGAGCGCTGCCGGGCCCAACGGGAGGAAAGGTCTTGCCAAAGACCTTGACGACGGGCGGGAGTGTGCTCTGCTCTTGTGTCACCACGGTGACCCCCGTATCTAGTCAAAAACCGGACCTACAGGAGAAGCAACATGCTCAAAGGACTAGGCGGCCTGGGCGATATGGCCAAGATGATGAAATCCGCGCAGGATCTTCAGACCAAGATGACCGAGATGCAGGAAGAGCTGAACAACCTTATGGTTGTAGGCGAGTCCGGCGCAGGGTTGGTCAAGGCAACCGCAACCGCCAAGGGAGAGCTGAAGGGCTTGGATATCGATCCGTCGATCTTCAATGGCGACGACAAGGAAGTGGTCGAGGATCTGATCCTTGCGGCCATCAAGGACGCTCAGACCAAAGCCGCCGAGCGCTCCCAGGCCGAGATGGCCAAACTGACCGAAAGCATGGGCCTGCCCGCAGACATCAAGCTGCCGTTCTGATCTCCATCTTTTCAATAATTCTCCCGCCGGAGGCTCCCTCCGGCGCCAGACAGGACAGGCCGTGAGTTCCAACAGCGACATCGACAATCTGATCGACCTGATGGCCAAACTCCCTGGCCTCGGCCCTCGCTCGGCCCGCCGCGCGGTGCTGCACCTGATCCGCAAACGTGCGCTGCTACTGACACCCCTGTCCGACGTGATGCAGCAAGTCGCCATCACAGCCCGCGAGTGCCTGAATTGCGGCAATGTGGGCACCACCGACATCTGTGACATCTGCAACGATGAGGCCCGCGCGACCGGAGAGCTTTGCGTGGTCGAAGACGTCGCCGACCTCTGGGCGATGGAGCGTGCCGGCGTGTTCAAAGGGCGCTATCACGTGTTGGGCGGCACGCTTTCGGCGCTGGATGGCGTTGGCCCGGATGAGTTGCGCATTCCTCGCCTCAAGGACCGGGTTGTGGCCGAAGGCGTCACCGAGATCATTCTGGCCCTGAACGCCACCGTCGACGGCCAGACCACAGCGCACTACATCGCCGATCAGTTGGAGGGGCAGGTCCGCCTGACCTCACTGGCGCAAGGCGTGCCGATTGGAGGCGAGCTCGACTATCTGGATGACGGGACGATTACCGCAGCACTGAGGGCACGAAAAGAGCTCTGAGCATTGCAATATGACAGCAACCGGAACGCTTTCACCCCCTCCGGTTGCACACGAGACACCGCCTCGTATTTCAGGTGTAGGCGCCCGAAGAGTACGTCAATTCGTAAGAATGGCTGTAGATCTCGAAGACAATACCAAAGGGGTCTTCGACGTAGACCATTCGGTAGGGTTTCTCTCCGGGATAATAGTATCGAATCGGCATACGTTGTTTGCCACCCGCTGCAACGATTTTTTCTACCAGGCCTTCGACATCCGGGTCTTGGACGCAAAAATGGAACGTACCATTCTGGCGAAAATCGATATTGTTTTCCGGTACATAATTCCCGTCAAACTCGAAAAGCTCGAACCCGATGCGATCAGCAGTCGCGAGATGCGCAATACGTAGTTTTTTCCACTCAGGACCAAACACATCAGTGCACATGACACCAATATCCGTGTCATCCTCTACCACATCAGTCGGTGGCATGATCACGTAGAAACCAAGGACTTCGGAGTAGAACTTTACAGCCTCGTCAACGTTTGGGACGGACAATCCGATGTGAGAGAACGTTCTTGGATGTTGCGGCATGGCTCGTTCCTTGTTTTATGGGGCAAAACTATTGTGCCACAGCCGAGTTTCAAGCGCCTCCCCGGCGAGACATAGCCGGGTTCAGCCATGCACATAGGTCTTCTTTCGCGATGATATCAGTCAAGAATGGCCTTTGCCTGCCGCACGCGGCGTGTACTATGGCTATGACCTTATCCGTTTGATTTTGGGAACTGTTATGAAACGCCTTTTTGCCCTCACACTTGCCGCCTTTACAGCCACTGCAGCGTTTTCTCAGCAACTGATCGACAAAGGCTTTGTCGACGGCTGGAATATCATGATGGACCCCGCGTTGGGCAATGGGTGCCTGATCCAGACGGTGTATCAGGACCTCTCGGTCGTTCGGATCGGCTATGACGCGCTAGGCAATCGCGGGTATTTCGCCGTCTACAACAAGGCCTGGGGCGATATCGAACAAGGCAAAACTTACCCGATCCGGTTTGCTCTGGACGGCAAAAGCTATGACGCTACCGCCATTGGCTTCAACGAGCGTGACGTCCCCGGCGCGACCGTCTTTTTCACTGACCGGAATTTCGTCACTGCGATTGCTCAGAACAAGACGATGACGGTTTACAACCCGGCGGGCGAAGTAGTGATGGCCATCGACCTCAAAGGCACTGCAAAGGCGCTGGAATACGCACGAGACTGTCAGAACAGAAAGCTTTAACGAATCGGGTCGAACAGGGCGTCCTGAGCCGTGCAGTCCCGGATGACATCGCGGCCGCAGGGCACGAGATCAAGGTCGCGGGACAGGCACAGGCGAACCTCTTCGATGTAACCCTGTTTGCAGGTGATCGTGATCATGTCGCGCTCGAGCTTAGGGTTGGCCTTTAGAAAGGCCTCTTCCACGATCGACGCGGGCAGTTTGACCGAGGTATCAAGCTGGCGGAACACCTCGGGCCGGGTCACGCGACTATACGCTTCGCGCGACAAATCCATATAGCCCCGCGCCGACAGGCCCGAACAGGTGCCGTGTTTCTTCCACTGATGCCATGCAAGTCCCGCACTGCCCTGAATATCCTCCATCGCGCGGGTCATCGCGCGCGACGGCGGGGCCTCGGGCGTGCGGCAATAGGAGGGCCAGCCCTGATGGAACTGCGGCCAGAGCCCGTGCAATATCCAACCGTGGTCATGCCGGGCGTCGCATTGGTCCGACCCGCGGGCATCCCCTTCGCGCGCGCACCAGTTCGGAGACCAGCTGAGCGCCAGAACGTAATAGTCGAACTCACCGGCCTTTTCGCCCTCGGCCAGCCCGGCAACTGCGCTTGTGACCCACAAAACCAGCGTTAAAAACCCATGGCGCATTCGCCTCTTCCCTTCTTGCGTCGCGGCGACTATATACACCCCAAGTTCCCCGACAACGGAAACCTGCCCCAAAACCCCGGGGCCGCCGAATTCCGGCGACGGGACAGATGTATGTATAGGAGACGGGCTGATGGCAAAACCGCTTATGGCCAAGGCAACAGCCGTATGGCTGGTGGACAACACCACGATCAGCTTTAAGCAGATCGCGGATTTCGTAGGAATGCACGAGCTTGAAGTGCAGGGCATTGCCGATGGCGATGTGGCCGCTGGTGTTAAAGGGTTCGACCCGCTTGCCAACAACCAGTTGACGCAGGAAGAGATCGATGCAGCGCAGAACAACCCGCTGCACAAGCTGAAGCTCAAGTTCAACCCGTCGGCAACGGGCGAGGAAAAGCGCCGTGGCCCGCGTTACACCCCGCTGTCCAAGCGTCAGGACCGTCCGAACTCGATCCTGTGGCTGGTCAAGTTCCACCCCGAGCTTAGCGACGGTCAGATCGCCAAGCTGGTTGGCACCACCAAGCCGACCATCCAGTCGATCCGCGAACGCACGCACTGGAACATCGCCAACATGCAGCCCATCGACCCGGTTGCCTTGGGCCTGTGCAAACAGTCCGAACTGGACGCCGTGGTGCAGAAGGCCGCTGCGAAGAAAGCCGCCGAAGGCGGCGTGATGAGCGATGACGAGCGCCGCAAGCTGGTCTCGACCGAGCAGTCGCTGGAAATGGACGCAGCACCGAAGATCCCGACCGCGATTGAAGGTCTGGAAACCTTCTCGCTGTCGGACGAGCCGGAATCCGACAAGGAAGACAGTGATCCGATCGTGGACGCCGACAGCTTCTTCAACCTGCCCAAAGGTGGCGGGGACGACGAAGAAGAAGACGATCTGCGCCCCTGATTTCTGGCCCGCCCCGGTCTAAACTGGCTGGGGCGTTTTCTCGGGACCTCTCATGCTCAGCATTCTATCTGCCATCTTTGGCCCACACCGCGCCGTTACGATCTACGCCTTTCTGAAAACCTGGGGTTTAGGTCTGGCGGCTGCTGTGGTCATGGCTTTCATCGTCGGCGGCCTTTTCCTACTGGGGGACGACGGCGAGCATGAGCATCATTCCTTCATGACCGTCCCGGTTTTGTCAGCCACAGCGATCAACGGGGATCTCAAGAACGGGGTCATCGCCTCAGTTCGTCTGCCGGATGGGACGGCCACGTCGATCACCTCAACCGAGGCTCCAGTATCCCAATCGGTCGGCACCAGCGCTTGTGTGGAAAAACGCGTCTACGTGGAAAGCGGAGAAGCACGATACAGGTTCAAACTGCCTCGGTTCTGCGAGGCTGGTTGATCCCTAGCGAACCAGAGGAAAACGCCCGGGCACTGCGCCGGGCGTTTTCTTTTTCAGAGCATCTGGAACAAGATCCCGGCGACAATCGCGCCCCCAACCCCGAGGGTCAGATAGGTAGCGAAGACGCGCGGTTTCACCAATGACCAGACCGCAGCCATGGCCGGGATCGAGCTGACCGCCCCTGCCACCATGAAGGACATGGCCGCGCCTGCCGTCATGCCTTGCTCCATCAGTCCCGCCAGAAGCGGCGGCGCGACATAGGAGTTCAGGTAGGCGGGCATTCCGACCAGCGCGGCCACGACGATGGGCAGCACGCCTTCTCCGCCGACAACGCTTGCGATCAGGTCGGCAGGCACATAGCTGACCAGAAGCGCCTCAAGCACATAGGCCAGAGCCAGCCATTTCAGCAGGAAGAGACCGTTATGCACGAACTCAGAACGGAAACGCTGACAGCGTTCGGGTTCCTGCCAGAACGTCCAGACGGGTTTGTCATCCAGCTTGGGGCCGCACCCACAGCATCCGGCGGGTTTGTATTCCCGCAGGGGCTGAGCGAAGGCCCCGTTGCGCATCAGAAGACGCACGGCGAACCCGCCGAATAGGCCCAAGGCAACCGCTGCAACGGCCTTGCCGATGGCAAAAGGCCACCCCAATGCGCCTGCGGTGATCAGCAATGTCGGCGGGTCGATGAGTGGAGAGCTAAGCCAGAAGGCCATCACCGCAGAGAGCGGCGCGCCCAGTGCCAGAAGCCCGGCGATGAATGGGATCACCTCACAGGAACAAAACGGCGCAAGCCCTCCGAACAGGGCGGCCAGAAAGATCATCCGGGTTTCTCGCCCTTCAAACGCGCGTGCTACCATGACTTCGGCGCCGGTGGCCTTGAGATAGGACAGCAGAAGGACGGCGAACAGGATATACTGGCCCGTATGCGCCAGTGCTTTGGCGGCGAAACTTACGACCTCAGCCCAGTTGCCCGGATCGAAAACTGCGACCAACGCCAGTATCGCGACGATCAAAGCCCAAGGCGTTTTGATCACATCCAGCGCGAGTTTGGCCGAGGCTTTTGGGTTTTGTGATAGTTCAGCCATCGTTTGCGGCCTTTCCTACTTCGTCTGCGCAGCATTCGCTTAGAATAAACTGCGCCAGGTTTCGCAACTCGTTGAAACAGGCGCGATTGATCGTCGTGCGCCCGATCTTTTCCTGTTCAACCACACCACCTGCGGCCAGAAACCGAAGGTGATGCGCAAGCGTGGAGGGGGCGATGCCGGTACGTGTCTGGATCTCACCCACGGTCAGACCGGCCTGCCCGGCCCTCACAAGTGTTTTCAGAACCTTCAACCGGGCTTCGGACCCCATGGCCGAAAATCCTGCTGCAGCGGTTTCCCACATCTGAATTCTCCATTAAACTAGATTTCTAGTTATTTAGGTGATTCGAATTTCCTCGTCAAGCCACATCACAAATTCACTCCGAGGCATGTAAGTCCAGATTGCCACCGCCTTAAGTCCAACCTATAAGCGCTCATGGCTATTTCGGTTGACACTTTCTTTCTTGAGCTGAACGGACAGGGGACGCTGCAGGCGCAAATCCAGCAGATGATCGCCGAAGGCATCCTGTCGGGCCGGTTCCACATCGGGGAAAAGCTGCCCTCGTCGCGCAAACTGGCGACCCACCTGGGCGTCAGTCGGATTACTGTGACGCTGGCCTATACCGAGCTTCTGGCCAATGACTATCTGACCGCCAAAGGGCGTTCGGGCTACTATGTATCCGAAAACGCGCCGGTCCCGCCGAAATACACGCCCGTCCCGCGCAGCGAAGAGACGGTCGACTGGGACAATGCGCTGGCCCGGCGGTTTTCGGGCGGTAATGTGCTGACCAAACCTCAGGACTGGCGCAACTACAAATACCCATTCATCTACGGGCAGGCTGACCGGACTCTGTTTGACCACGCGAACTGGCGACTTTGCGCGGTTCGGGCGCTGGGACACAAGGATTTCGAGTCCCTTACGACTGACTACGCTGATCAGGACGATCCTCTGCTGGTCGAGTTTATTGCCCGCCACACCCTGCCACGCCGAGGCATCACCGCTCGTCCCGAAGAGATCCTGATCACGCTTGGCGCGCAGAACGCGTTGTGGCTGGCCTCGCGCATTCTTCTGAAAAAAGGGCGCACAGCGGCAATCGAAGACCCCTGCTACTACGCGTTGCGTGAGCTGCTGAGCCATTCGGATTGCACCATGGCCCCGATCCGCGTGGATGGTGACGGTCTGCCGCCCGAGGCCCTGCCAGACGACACCGATGTAATCTTTACTACCCCCAGCCACCAAAGCCCGACAACGGCCACCATGCCCGTCAGCCGCAGGACCGCCCTTTTGGAACGCGCGTCCGCGCTGAACGCCATGATCGTCGAGGACGACTACGAGTTCGAGATGGCTTATCTGGGCGCGCCCTCACCCGCGCTCAAATCCATGGATCGCGACGGGCGGGTAATCTATGTGGGCAGCTTCTCGAAATCGCTGTTTCCGGGGTTGCGCCTGGGCTACATGGTCGGGTCTGAAACCTTCATCCGCGAAGCCCGCGCGCTTCGATCGCTCGTATTGCGGCATCCTCCGGGGCATGTTCAGCGCACGGCAGCCTATTTCCTGTCCCTCGGGCACTACGACGCACAGATCCGGCGCATGTCGAACGCCTTGGCCCAACGGCGAGAGGCGTTGGACAAAGCCGTTCAAACCCATGCGCTGCAGGTCGCAGGGCGCGGCGTGCTTGGCGGTTCGTCTATTTGGATGGAGGCCCCCTCGCATGTAGACACCGCGCAACTGGCCGCCACATTGCAGGCGCAAGGGGTGCATATCGAGCCCGGTGCGCCGTTCTTTTCGGGGCCGAAGCCGCCTCGGAATTTCTACCGTCTAGGGTATTCCTCGATTGCGCCGGACCGCATCGAGGCCGGGGTGAAGCTGATCGCGGATGCGATCCGGGACAGTTGACCGACGGCTGGACGTATTCCGCCGCCTCATCTGGCCCTAACGCCATCCGCACCCATACGCCAAAACCGTATCAAAGGCCGGGCTGAACCCCCCGGCCAATTCACGCATTCAGTTTTGGAGAGCCACCGATGAAAATGACCACGGAAGAAGCCTTTGTTAAGGTTCTGCAGATGCACGGGATCGAGCATGCCTTTGGCATCATCGGTTCTGCCATGATGCCGATCTCGGATATTTTCGGGAAAGCTGGCATCACCTTCTGGGATTGCGCGCATGAAGGCTCGGGCGGGATGATGGCCGACGGCTACACCCGCGCCACCGGCAAAATGTCGATGATGATTGCGCAGAACGGCCCTGGCATCACCAACTTTGTCACCGCCGTCAAAACCGCCTACTGGAACCACACCCCGCTGCTGCTGGTTACTCCTCAGGCCGCGAACAAGACCATGGGTCAGGGCGGTTTCCAGGAAATGGAACAGATGCGGATGTTCGCAGACTGCGTCTGCTATCAGGAAGAAGTGCGCGACCCGTCGCGCATGGCCGAAGTCCTCAGCCGCGTGATCACCAAAGCCAAGCGCGCCTCCGCCCCGGCACAGATCAACGTGCCCCGTGACTTCTTCACTCAGGTTGTCGATATCGAGCTGCCTGCCGTGGTCGAATTCGAACTGCCTTCGGGCGGCGCCTCTGCCGTGACCGAAGCTGCCGCGCTGCTGTCGGAAGCCAAGAACCCAGTCATTCTGAACGGTGCTGGCACGGTGCTGTCCGCAGGAGGCATCGAAGCTTCGAAAGCGCTGGCCGAGCGTCTGGACGCCCCCGTGTGCGTTGGCTACCAGCACAACGACGCTTTCCCCGGCTCGCACCCGCTGTTTGCCGGCCCTCTGGGTTACAACGGCTCGAAAGCTGCGATGGAGCTGATCAAGGAAGCAGACGTTGTTCTGTGCCTTGGTACACGTCTGAACCCGTTCTCGACCCTGCCCGGATACGGTATGGAGTACTGGCCGACTGAAGCGAAAATCATTCAGGTCGACATCAACCCGGACCGCATCGGCCTGACCAAGAAGGTCTCCGTTGGTATCGTTGGCGACGCAGCCACCGTTGCAACAAGCATCCTGGCACAGCTTTCAGGCACTGCGGGCGATGAAGGCCGCGATGCGCGTAAGGCGAAAATCGCTGAAACCAAGTCGCGTTGGGCGCAGGAACTGACCTCAATGGACCACGAGCAGGACGACCCGGGCACGACCTGGAACGAACGCGCTCGTGCGGCCAAGCCGGACTGGATGAGCCCGCGTATGGCTTGGCGTGCGATTCAATCAGCACTGCCGAAAGAGGCGATCATCTCGTCCGACATCGGCAACAACTGCGCCATCGGCAACGCTTACCCCTCGTTTGAGGAAGGCCGCAAATATCTGGCCCCCGGCCTGTTCGGCCCCTGTGGCTATGGTTTGCCGTCGGTGATCGGCGCCAAGATCGGCTGCCCGGATGTGCCCGTTGTTGGTTTCTCGGGCGACGGTGCCTTTGGCATCGCCGTAACCGAGCTGACGGCAATCGGCCGTGAAGAATGGCCCGCCGTGACCCAGATCGTCTTCCGCAACTACCAGTGGGGAGCGGAAAAGCGGAACTCGACCCTGTGGTTCGACGACAACTTCGTCGGCACTGAGTTGGACACGAAGGTCTCTTACGCCGGTATCGCGGAGGCCTGCGGTCTGAAAGGCGTCGTCGCACGTACGCAGGACGAACTGACAGCTGCGCTGAACCAGGCGATCGAAGATCAGAAGAACGGCATCACCACGTTGATCGAAGCCATGATCAACCAGGAACTGGGTGAGCCGTTCCGCCGCGACGCGATGAAGAAGCCGGTTGCGGTTGCGGGTATCGAAGCAGCAGACATGAAGCCGCAAGTCGAGGCCTGATCGCGGTGAAGCCCCTACATCAAATTCTCGGGGCTGCGACCAGTTCCAAAAAGATCATCGCCCTTGCTGAGGGCGATGATCCACGTGTTGTAGAAGGTGCGCTGAAAGCACGTGCCGAAGATGCAGCCGATATTATCCTTGTCGGCGATCAGACCAAAGTTGCCTCGTTATTGGCTGAAAAAGGCGGAAGTGATGTAGCCGGGATAGACATCCACGATCCGGCTACTTCGCCCCACTTGGATCGCTTTGCCAATGCCTATTTCGAACTGCGCAAACACAAAGGCGTAACGGCTGAGACTGCGAAGTCTCTGGTGCAAAATCGTCTGAACTACGCCGCTATGTTGGTCCATATCGGGCTGGCTGACGGCACGGTCGGCGGTGCTGTGGAAACCACTTCGGACACTGTTCGTGCCGCTTTGCAGATCATCGGCAAAGCACCTGACGCCCATATGGTGTCCAGTTTCTTTCTGATGATCTATGACCGCGACCACCACACGGTTCAGGGCGCCCATATTTTCGCCGACTGCGGGTTGGTCGTTGATCCGAACGAACGCGAGTTGGCTGAGATCGCTCAGGCGTCGGCCGCGTCCTATCGCACACTCACAGGAAAAGAACCTCGTGTTGCGATGCTATCTTTCTCGACGAGCGGCAGCGCCAGCCATCCGAAAGTGTCAAAGGTGGTTGAGGCCACACAAATCGCCAAAACCGCCAATCCGGACCTGATCATCGACGGAGAGTTGCAGTTCGACGCTGCCTATGTGCCAGAGGTCGCCAGTAAAAAGGCCAAGAACTCACCTCTGGAAGGGAAAGCAAACGTGTTTGTCTTTCCCAACCTCGATGCGGGCAACCTGGGGTACAAGATCGCCCAGCGCATTGGCGGGGCCGAGGCCATTGGGCCCGTTCTCCAAGGCTTGGCGAAACCCGCAAACGACCTGTCGCGCGGCTGTTCTTCAGACGATGTGTTGCACATGATCGCCGTGACCGCCGTGCAGGCACAACAAGTGGGTTCATCGCAAGAGCCAGTTCATCCAGCTACTGCATAACCTCTGCGGCTTTGCCGCTTAACTGTAAACGTGTTCAAGAAAGATCAACGAACCGATGCTGGGTAAGACTGAACTCAAAAGCTCCTTCGGCGCGGATGTCGCCCAGACGGCTCGAACATTGTTCCCCGGGGTTATGGTGGCCATCACTGTTGCCGTGACGGCGAAATTCCTGTCGGAGCATTACGCGACCCCAGCCATGCTGATGGCCTTGCTGCTTGGCATCGCGCTCAGCTTTCTGGGCGAAGAGGGCAAAACCGTCCCCGGTATCGGTTTTGCAGCCCGATCCCTGCTGCGGCTTGGCGTGGCGCTTTTGGGTGTGCGGATTTCCATGACGCTGATGATGGGATTGGGTTGGGACCTGATCGCCCTTGTGGTTGGCGGCGTATTGGCCACTATCGCGTTCGGTTTGTTAATCGCACGGTTCTTTGGTCACAAATGGCGCTTTGCATTCCTAACCGCCGGCTCTGTCGCCATCTGCGGCGCGTCTGCGGCAATGGCGATCAGCGCCATCCTACCCAAGGATGAACGATCCGAGGAACGCCTGATCTTCACCGTTCTGGGCGTCACCGTCCTGTCGACCATCGCCATGATCGCCTATCCGATTCTGGTGCGCACACTGGGCATGGATGACGTAGCGGGCGGTGTGTTTCTGGGTGGCACGATCCACGATGTCGCCCAGGTCGTCGGCGCAGGCTTCTCAATCTCTGAACAAACCGGCGACACCGCCACGCTGGTCAAACTGTTCCGTGTGGCGATGCTGGCCCCGGTGGTCCTGGTCGCCTCGCTGATCATCCGCAGCGTCACCGACATGGACGAAGCGGGCAAGCGCCCTCCCATCCTGCCCGGCTTTGTGATCGGGTTTCTGATGCTGGCTGCGGCCAGCTCGTTCGGCCTGATCCCGCCCTTCCTGTCCGAGTTACTCAGCCAGACATCCCGCTGGTTGCTTCTGATCGCGATCGCTGCGGTTGGAATGAAGACGAACCTGAAACAAATCCTCTCGGTCGGAGGCGCAGCCATCGCCCTGATCGTCGTGGAAACTCTTTTTATTGCAGGAATTATCCTCGCCGGACTAACATTCCTAACCTGACCCGCCGCCCCGACATAAGGACGCCAGATGACAATCCAGCAACCGAAGATCGACACCAGCCCGAAAGTCTCGGACGAGATCCGGCGCACCACCTGTTATATGTGCGCCTGTCGCTGCGGCATCAATGTTCACATGAAGGACGGAAAGGTTGCCTATATCGAGGGCAACCGTGACCACCCGGTCAACAAAGGCGTGCTTTGCGCCAAGGGCAGCGCCGGGATCATGCAGGTCAACGCGCCCTCACGCCTGCGCAAACCGCTGCGCCGGGTCGGTCCACGCGGCTCGGGTGAGTTTCGCGAGATCGAGTGGGCCGAGGCGATCAGCACCGCCGTCGGTTGGCTGAACGAGCTGCACGAGACTGCCCCGCACAAGCTGGCCTTCTTCACCGGCCGCGACCAGAGTCAGAGCTTCACAAGCTTCTGGGCACAGAATTTCGGTACGCCCAATTATGCAGCCCATGGCGGGTTCTGCTCGGTCAACATGGCAGCGGGCGGCATCTACACAATGGGCGGCGCGTTTTGGGAGTTCGGCCAGCCCGATTGGGACCACACCAAGCTGTTCATGCTGTTCGGCGTGGCGGAAGACCACGACAGTAACCCGATCAAGATGGGCATCGGCAAGATCAAGGCGCGTGGCGCGCGGGTGATCGGGGTGAACCCGATCCGCTCGGGCTACAACGCGGTGGCTGACGATTGGGTCGGGATCACGCCGGGCACCGATGGGCTTTTCATCCTGTCGCTGATCCATGTGCTGATGAAGGCTGGCAAGATCGACCTCGACTACCTTGCCCGCTACACCAACGCGCCGGTTCTGGTGAATGCTTCTGACGGCCCCGAGAAGGGCCTTTTCCTGCGCGATGCAGACGGAAAGCCTTTGGTGATCGACCGTGTGACCGGTGAGCCGACCGCCTTTGACAAACCCGGCGTGCGCCCGGATCTGTCCGCCACCTACGACAAAGATGGCGTAACTCACCGACCGGTCTTCCATCAGATGGCCGAGAAATACCTCTCGGACGATCGCGCCCCCGAACAGGTGGCCGAGCGCTGTGGTATTCCGGCCCAGAAAATCCGCGCCATCGCCGCCGAAATCGCCCGCGTCGCCTTTGATGAGGCCATCGAGCTTGACCAGGAATGGACCGATTTCCGCGGCGAAAAGCACTCCAAAATGACAGGCCGCCCGGTCAGCTTCCACGCCATGCGCGGAATCTCGGCCCATGCCAACGGCTTCCAGACCTGTCGCGCGCTGCATGTGCTGCAGATCCTGCTGGGTACGGTCGAGGTTCCCGGCGGCTTTCGCTTCAAACCGCCCTACCCAAAACCCGTCGAGGCGCACCCGACACCGCACGGAGACCGCCGCCCAGGCCGCCCGCTGGAAGGCCCTCACCTTGGTTTCCCGCGCGGCCCCGAAGACCTGCTACTAGATGAAGACGGCACCGCTCAGCGCATTGACAAGGCCTTTACGTGGGAAAACCCGATGTCGGCCCACGGGCTGATGCACATGGTGATCTCGAACGCCGCCGCGGGTGATCCCTACAAGATCGACACGTTGTTCATGTATATGGCGAATATGTCGTGGAACTCCTCCATGAACACCAAAGGTGTGATGGAGATGCTGTCGGCCAAGACCGAAGACGGCAAATACGTCATTCCGCATATCATCTACTCGGATGCCTATTCCTCAGAAATGGTTGCCTATGCCGACCTGATCCTTCCAGATACCACCTATCTTGAGCGGCACGACTGTATCTCGCTGCTGGATCGCCCGATCTGCGAGGCCGACGCCGCCGCCGATGCCATCCGCTGGCCGGTGGTCGAACCCGACCGTGACGTGCGCGGGTTCCAGTCTGTGCTGATCCAACTCGCCAACCGCATGAGCCTGCCGGGCTTCACCAACGAAGACGGCACGCCCAAGTGGAAGGACTATGCCGACTATATCGTCAATCACCAGCGCAAGCCGGGTATCGGCCCTCTGGCCGGGTTCCGGGGCGAAGATGGCACCAAGGAAGGGCGCGGAGAGGTCAACCCGGACCAGTTGAACCGCTATATTGAAAACGGAGGCTTCTACGTCGCCCACATCCCCGAAGGCGCGGACTACTATAAACCGTGGAACGCCGCGTATCAGGATTGGGCCGTCGGAATGGGCCTCTATGACAGCCCGCAGCCCTACCTGTTCCAGCTGTACTCTGAGCCGATGCGCAAGTTCCAACTGGCCGCCGAGGGGCATGGCGATCGCCAGCCGCCCGAACACCTGCGCGACCGCCTGAAACACACGATGGACCCCCTGCCCATCTGGTACGAGACCGACCAACAAGGCAACGAGGGCTTCACCGTCAACGCCCTGACTCAGCGCCCCATGGCGATGTATCACAGTTGGGGCACCCAAAACGCGTGGCTGAGGCAACTGCACGGACGCAACCCGCTCTACGTCCCCACGAAGCTGATGCGCGAACACGGGCTGCAAGACGGCGACTGGGCCAAGGTCACCTCTCCTCATGGCGAGATCACCGTCCCTGTGATGGAAATGGCCGCACTGAATGAAAACACCGTCTGGACATGGAACGCCATCGGCAAGCGCAAAGGCGCATGGGCGCTGCAAGAGGACGCGCCCGAGGCCACCAAGGGTTTCCTGCTCAACCACCTGATCCACGAATTGCTACCGCCCAAGGGGGACGGTATGCGATGGGCCAACTCGGACCCGATCACCGGTCAGGCCGCATGGTTCGACCTGAAAGTCAGGATCGAAAAGGCCGCCCCTCCGGCGGATACCGAAAGCCAACCCGAATTTGCCCCGATCAATTCCCCAGTCGGCACCGGCCCGAAGGATATCGCGTGGAAGGTCGGCATATGATCCAATCTTCATCTGGCCAAAAGTATCCCGGGGGTGAATTGAGCCAACGGCTCAAGAGGGGGCTGGCCCCCTGCCCCGCCCACCAAAGCCGAGGTTCCCGGATATGACGCAACTCCCCCAATCCACTGATCGCAAAATGGGCCTCGTCATCGACTTGGATACCTGCGTCGGCTGCCACGCCTGCGTGATTTCCTGCAAAGGCTGGAACACTGAAAACTACGGCGCACCCTTGTCTGATCAGGATGCCTATGGCGGCAACCCCTCGGGCACATTCCTGAACCGTGTCCACTCCTACGAGGTCACTCCGGCCGAGGGCCCCGCCCAACTGGTCCACTTCCCCAAATCCTGCCTGCATTGCGAAGACGCACCCTGCGTCACGGTCTGCCCAACCGGGGCCAGCTACAAACGCGTCGAGGATGGGATCGTGCTGGTCAACGAAAGCGACTGCATCGGCTGCGGCCTCTGCGCCTGGTCCTGCCCCTATGGCGCGCGGGAAATGGATGTGGCCGAGGGCGTGATGAAGAAATGCACCCTCTGCGTCGATCGCATCTACAACGAAAACCTGCCCGAAGTGGATCGGGTGCCGTCCTGCGTCCGCACCTGCCCAGCCGGAGCGCGTCATTTCGGGGACCTCGGCGATCCTAACAGCGACGTCAGCAAGCTGGTCGCTGAACGGGACGGCATGGACCTGATGCCCGAAATGGGCACCAAACCCGTCAACAAATACCTGCCGCCCAGACCCAAAGATCAGATCGAGGACCAGATTGACATTCTGGCCCCACTTCTGGTCCCCGTCGCGGAAGAGCCCAAAGGGTTCCTCGGCTGGCTTGACAAAACTCTGGAGAAGCTCTGATGCATCCGGCCCCTTCCGTTATCATCTTCACCACACTGTCCGGCCTCGGCTTTGGACTGCTGTTCTTTCTAGGCCTCGGAATGCCAGACGTTACGGGCTGGGTCGCCTTTGTCTTTTTCCTGATTGCCTATGGGTTGGCCGTCGGCGGATTGCTGGCGTCAACCTTTCACCTCGGTCACCCAGAGCGTGCTTGGAAGGCGTTAACGCAATGGCGCTCTAGCTGGCTCAGCCGCGAGGGCTGGTGCGCGGTGATCGCACTAGTCCTGATGGGCTTGTTCGCAATCGGTTCAGTTTTCATGGGCGAACGCTGGAGTCTTTTGGGTTGGCTCGGCGCGTTGTTCTCGCTCGCCACGGTGTTCACCACGTCGATGATCTACACCCAGCTCAAGACGATCCCCCGTTGGAACATGAAACTGACACCGGCCATGTTCCTCAGCTTCAGCCTGGCCGGAGGGGCGTTGATGGCCGGTCAAACCTCGGTCGCGCTGCCTTTGCTGTTGATCGCCGCTCTGGTGCAGATTCTGTATTGGCGTCAGGGGGACAAGGCGCTTGCCAGCTCGGGGACTGACCTTGGGACAGCGACAGGATTGGGTCAGCGCGGGTCGGTGCGTGCGTTTGAGCCTCCGCATACCGGAACCAACTACTTGCTACGAGAGTTCGTCCACGTGGTTGGCCGCAAACATGCCGAGAAGCTGCGGATCATCTCGTTCCTGTTGGCCTTTGCGCTGCCTGTCGTGTTCATCGCGATTCCGTTGGAAGGGCTCGCGCTAAAACACCTGCTTGCGCTGCTGGCAGTGGTTTCTCACCTGGCAGGGGTTGCCGCGTCACGCTGGCTGTTCTTCGCGCAGGCGGAGCATGTGGTTGGGCTCTACTACGGCAAACGTTGAGCACCTTTGCAGCAAACGAAAAAGGGCGGCGCTCGATATTCGAGGCCGCCCTTTTCATTAGAACGTCTAGTTTAGATCAGTCCTGCATGCGCCATCGCGGCTTCGATCGCAGTCTTGGTGCTGTCTTCCAGTTCAGTCAGAGGTGAGCGAACTTCGGTGCTGCACAGGCCCAGTTTACTCAGCGCGTATTTGGCGCCGACTAGGCCGGGCTCGATGAAGATCGCTTCGTGCAGAGGCATCAGGCGGTCCTGATAGTCCAATGCCTTGGCATAGTCGCCCGCCAGCGTGGCCTGTTGGAACTCGGCGCAGAGTTTCGGAGCAACGTTGGCCGTAACGGAGATGCAGCCCACACCGCCATGCGCGTTGAAGCCCAGAGCGGTGGCGTCTTCGCCCGACAGCTGACAGAAGTCGGCGCCACAGCTTGCGCGCTGCTGGCTGACGCGCGCCAGATCGCCCGTCGCGTCTTTGACACCGACAATCCGTGGCAGCTTTGCCAATTCACCCATGGTCGTGGGGGTCATGTCGATGACCGAACGGCCTGGGATGTTGTAAATGATGATCGGAATCTCGGCGCAATCGTGCAGGGTACGGAAATGGGCCAGCAGGCCTGTTTGGGTCGGCTTGTTGTAATAGGGCGTGACCACCAGCGCCGCATCGGCCCCGACATTCTTGGCAAACTGGACGAATCGAACTGCCTCGACCGTGTTGTTCGAACCTGCGCCCGCAATCACCGGGACCCGGCCTGCTGCAGCTTTGACCACTTCGGCCACGACGGTTTCGTGCTCTTCATGGCTCAGCGTCGGGCTTTCGCCGGTGGTGCCCACGGGAACCAGACCGGTCGAACCTTCCTTTATCTGCCACTCTACCAAGTGTTTGAGCGTATCCAGGTCCAACTCGCCGTTGCTGAACGGGGTGACGAGGGCTGGCATTGAGCCTTTGAACATGGGTCGCGCTCCTTGAAGTGCGGTTGCAGTATTTGCGCCATCCTCGCTCACGTTTTTGGCTTTGTGAGTTGATACTGGCGGCGCAAGGTTTATCCTGAATGGCTCTATCCTCGGTTGGTTGGGAAATGCAAGGGATGACACGCGTTCTGGCCTTTTTGGCAACAGTGATTCTGTGTATTGGGATGCAGGCAAGCGCCGCGCGGGCCGATGCGGCCGGTGATCTGCGCGCCGGGCTAGCCGAAATGCGCAAAGGTGACTGGAACGAAGCGCTAGCGGTTTCTGGCGCACGCGGCTCGGTTACGCGTGACATCATCGTGTGGCACTGGCTGCGAGAGGGCTTTGGCAGCTCAGGCGATGTGCTGGTGTTTCTTGAGCGTCGCCCCGACTGGCCCGGACTGGCCTGGTTGCGCCGCAAGAGCGAGCCGTCCTTTACCGGGGCTGATCCGGATCGAGTGGTGAACTTCTATGCCGATCAGCCACCGCAAACGGCCGAAGGCGCGCTCAACTATGCGGTCGCTCTGAAAGCCAAGGGTCGGATTGGGGACGCCGAGGCAGATATCGTCACAGCCTGGCGCACCATGCCCATGGGGTCAGGGTTGCAGAAGGACTATCTTGAGAATTTCGGCAAATTGCTGAAACCGCACCACACAGCGCGACTGGATCGGATGCTGTGGGACAATCACTTGGTCAGCGCCGGGCGTATGCTGCCTCTGGTCAGCGCGGATCAACGCAAGTTGGCGGAAGCCCGCATTGCCCTTCAAAAACGCGAACCGGGCGTGGACGGTAAGATTTCTGCCGTACCCAAGGCTCTGGCAGGGTCTCCGGGACTGGCTTTTGATCGCTTTGTCTGGCGCGACAAGAAAGAGCTGGACGACAGCGCCATTGATTTGATGCTGGCACGCTCAACTGGCCCGGACGCCCTAGGTGAGCCCGACAAATGGGCTGAGGGGCGACGCCGACTGGCCCGGCTTGAGATGCGACAGGGCAGTGCGGCCCGCGCCTATGAGGTTGCTGCCAATCACCACATGACGCCCGAGATGGGCTATGGCTATGCCGATCTGGAATGGTTGGCCGGGTTCCTGGCTTTGCGCAAGTTGAACGACCCGGCAACGGCGGTTCGGCATTTCCAGAACTTCGAAGGCGCGGTGAAGTCTCCGATCTCACGAGGTCGTGCTGGTTATTGGCTGGGTCGCGCCTACGCGGCACAAGGGGATGCCGAGAAAGCCTATGACGCTTATGCCATGGGCGCAGACTATCAAACGTCATTCTACGGCATTCTGGCAGCCGAGCAGATCGGGCGACCGTTCGACAGCACCCTCGCCAACCCGCCCCGCGCCGCGCATTGGCGGCAAGCTGAATTTGCGAACTCCAGCGTTTTGGAGGCCGGTCTGCTGCTGCTAAAGGCAGGGGAGGACAATCTCTCAGAACGGTTTCTGACCCACCTGGTCGAAAGCCTTGATACAGCGCAAGCCAATCAGCTGGGCGATCTGGTCATCGAGTTGAAAGAGCCGCATCTGGCCGTGATGATCGCCAAACGCGCCGCGACCACGGGAACAGTTCTGCCCGCAGCCTATTACCCCGTGCATCCGGTCGCAGATATCGGCCTGCCTATGGCCAAAGAGATGACATTGGCCATCGCCCGGCGTGAAAGCGAATTTGATCCGGTGGTGATCAGTGGCGCAGGCGCGCGAGGCTTGATGCAGGTGATGCCAGCGACCGCGAAATTGGTCGCGCAGGAGCTGGGCATCCTTAGCGGACATCAGACCGGACGGCTGACTACGGACTGGGAATACAATGCCAAGCTGGGGGCCAACTACCTGTCCAGCCTTGCGGCGGATTTCAACGGCAATGTGGTCATGATGGCTGCCGGGTATAACGCCGGACCGCGGCGGCCGATCTCATGGATGGAGCGCTATGGCGACCCTCGCGCCGGTGAGGTGGATGTGGTCGACTGGATCGAGACCATCCCTTTCAGCGAAACGCGCAACTATGTGATGCGCGTGACCGAAAGCCTTCCGGTCTACCGCGCGCGTCTTGGGAAACCAGCCCTGCCCGTGCCCTTCTCGCAGGAACTGACCGGATCAACCCTTGCGGCGTTCGCGCCATAGGGTGAACAGCCCCGCAGCAACAACCAGCCCTGCGCCGATGACGACCTCGGGGCGGAGGACCTCGTTGAAGATTGCGATACCAAGGATCGCGACCCATACTAGATGGAGGTAGGCAAAGGGCTGCACCGCACTGGCCTCGGCCGCCTCATAGCATTTGATCAGCAACCAATGGCCAAAGGCCCCGCTGACACAGAGCGTTGCCATCCAGGCCCAGTCCGCCTTTGCCATCGGCTCCCAGAACCACATGCCGACTAGCGTCATGGCAACGGCACCGCTGACGCCGGTCCAGAAAAAACTGGTGGCGGCGCTGTCCTGACGCGCGGCATAGCGGGTGAGCAGTGAATAGACCGCAAACAGAAAGGCCGAGATCAGCGGAATGATCGCCCACGGGTTAAACACGCCGACCCCCGGTTGCAGGATGATTAGCACGCCGACGCAGCCGACCCCGATCGCCGTCCAGCGTCGCCAACCCACGCTTTCACCCAGAACCGGGCCGCTGAGGGCCGCGACCAAAAGGGGGTAGCAGATAAAGACCGCCATACTGTTTATCAGACCCAGCTTGGTGAAGCCGAAAACGGCGACACAGATCTCAGTCACCAGCAGAACACCACGAAAGATCTGGAGTTTCGGCTGATCGGTGCGCGCCGCAGCCTTCAAGCCACCCGGAGCGCGCGCCGCCAATGCGATCACAAAAGCGGCGAAGAACCAGTAGCGGACCATTACCACCATATAGGTGTTATACGTCCCGGCCAGATGGCGCGAGATCCCGTCTTGTAGGGCGAAAACCACCGTCGAGGCGACCATCAGCGCGATCCCGGCCGAGATATTGTTCTGCTGCGTCACGCTTTCACCGCCCGTGTCATATGCCGTTTGCGACCGTAGCCGGGTGCGCGAGTGACCGAGAAACCGGCCTCCTCCAACCCGCGGCGGACAAAGCCTGCCGCGGTGTAGGTGGCCGCGGTGCCACCCGGTGCCGTGTGATCGGATACCTGCTGCATCAAATCCGCGCCCCAGAGTTCGGGGTTTTTGGCGGGTGAGAAGCCGTCCAGAAACCACGCATCGGCCTTGCCGGTCCAACCGGGCAACGTCTGACGCGCGTCGCCCTCGATCACCTCAAGGTGCAGCGTGTCGAACTGACAGGACCCACCGCGCCATCGCGACAGGAAGCGGTCGGCCCAGGGTTGCACCTCGGGGAAAGCGGCCAAGGCGCGCGCCATATCCTCGGGGGCCATGGGGAAGGCCTCAAAACTGGTGAATCGCAGCGGAGTTGTCTGGCCTGCGGCCTCCCACGCGGACCAGGCGGTCAGCAGATTCAGGCCGGTGCCAAAGCCCAGTTCGGCAATATGAAACCCTGGCGCAAAGCGCGCAGGCAGATCGTTGCCCGACAGAAAGACATGCTGCGTCTCTTCTAACCCGTTTTGCAACGAGAAATATGGGTCATCGAACTGGTCCGAAACCGGAATCCGGTCCTCTCTCCATGTCAATTCGGCGTGCTGGTCTGCCATCGGGGAATCCTGTAGCTAAGCGGCGCGACACTGAACAAGGAAGAGGGGTTTGGCAATGGTCGATGTGACGGTACACGGCGCTGGCATTTTTGGCCTGTCCATCGCCTGGACCTGCGCCCGACGCGGCGCGAAGGTGCAGGTTGTCGATCCCTTTGGCCCCGGCGCGGGCTCCAGCGGAGGGTTGGTCGGCGCCCTGGCCCCGCATGTGCCCGAGAATTGGAATGCCAAGAAGGCCTTTCAGTTCGACAGCCTGATCATGGCCGAACCCTTTTGGGCGCAAGTCGAAGCAACCGGAGGGGTCTCAGCCGGCTATGGGCGTCTGGGGCGTCTTCAACCCATCATGGATGAGCGCAGCCTGCAACTGGCGCACCAACGGCACGCCACCGCGCAAGAGCTGTGGCAAGGTATGGCCGAATGGCAGGTGCTGCCCACGTCGGAGGCAGGCCAATGGTGCCCGCCCAGCCCGACCGGCTATGTCATCCACGACACCCTGACCGCGCGGATGCATCCACGCCGAGCCTGTGCCGCGCTGGTTGCGGCGCTCTCGGTCATGGGGGTTGAGGTGGTCGCTGAGGCCCCGGACAAGGGCCATGTGCTGCATGCAACAGGTGTCGCCGGGTTGCAGGAGCTCAGCCAAAGCTTCGGGAAAACTGTTGGCAATGGCGTCAAGGGCCAAGCGGCATTGCTTCGCTTTGATGCGGGCGCGGTGCCGCAGCTTTTTGCAGATGCGATCCATATCGTGCCGCATGCAGACGGCACGCTTGCCATCGGCTCGACCTCGGAGAGGGACTATGATGATCCAACCAGCACCGACGACGCGCTTGAAGATGTGATCGACCGCGCCACTCGCGCGGTTCCCGTGCTGCACGGAGCAGAGGTGATCGAGCGGTGGGCAGGCGTTCGCCCCCGCAGCAAAAGCCGCGCTCCGATGCTGGGCGCGCACCCGCTGCACGACGGTCAGTTCATCGCCAATGGCGGCTTTAAGATCGGCTTTGGCATGGCCCCGAAAGTGGCCGAAGTAATGGCGGACCTGATGCTGGACGGTCGAGCTGAAATCCCTGCGGACTTCCGGCCAGAAGCATCACTCTGACCGCGCTTCTGCTTGCATGCACTGTCGCCCGTCGGGGCCTCTAACCCACAGGTCCGTCCCGTTGCGGCAGAGTGTGGCCGTCTCGAAGTGTAAAAGCGGCGCGGTTGCCCGGAAAGAGAAACGGGTCAGCGGGCCGATCACCTCCTCAGCAAACAGCATCAGCAGTTGCGCCAATAGCGGCCCGTGGACAACCAGCCCGCCATACCCTTCGACATCGCGCGCATAGTCCAGATCGTAGTGGATCCGGTGGCCGTTGAAGGTAAGCGCGGAGTACCGGAACAACAGGGTGCTGTCGAAGCTCACCTCACGTCGGTCTGTTTCGTCACGACGCGCCACGGGCGGCGTTGGCTTCACCTCGTCCAGAGCGGGATCTTCGCGATAGACCAGATCCTGCCATTCGGTGACGCGGAGCGCATCATGCTGCCAGATCTCATGCTTGAGCGTGACAAACCCCAACGGCCCAGTGCGCCCGGTTTTTCGGCTCTGCTTCTCGAGAACGGAATGCCGCTGTGCCTCTGCGCCTGCCCGCAAGGGGGTATGGAAGTGCAACCGCCCCCCGGCCCACATCCGGCGCGGCAGGCCCATGTCCGGGATCAGATCAATCCCGACCCGAGGGTGCCCATCGCGCCCCAGATCAGACGGCGTGCGCGGAGACCAGAAATAAAGCTGATGAAAGAACGGCGGCAACGCAGAACCGTCAGAGATCGTAGGCTCCACCCCCAGCGCAACCTGCAAGGCCGCTGCCCGGGCCGGGTCCATCACATCGCTTTGCCGATCCTCATGCATACCGTATCCGCCTAAAGACGCCCGACCTCAGCCCGCAGTTTTTGCATCAACGCATGTATGGTCTTTTCGTAGCGCTCACTTGTCAGCCGTCCCCCGTCGTCAAACGCGTTGGAGCTGTCGGCCAGATGGACCTCGGGGCCTTGCAGAATGCGCGGTTGGAACGGCACCAAATAGGCGCGAAGGACCATCTGGGCGCGCTCCCCTCCGGCCCGACCCGCCGCGGCGGACATCACCGCAACCGGCTTGTCGGCCCAAGGTTTGCCCGACGTGCGGCTGACCCAGTCCAGAGCATTCTTCAGCACGCCCGACGGCCCCTTGTTGTATTCCGGTGTGGATATAATCACCGCATCCGCTTGCGCGATCTGGTCAGCCAGCGTTTGCACGGCGGCTGGGATGCCCTCACCCTCTTCCAGATCCCCATCATAGAGGGGCAGGTTCAAATCCGCTTCGACAAAGCTGGCAGGATCAAAAAGGCGTGCCGCCTCTCGCAGTAGTTTACGGTTTGTTGCTGACTGACGCAGGGAACCGGACAGGCCAAGAAGGGTCGGTTGGGACATTGCGGGAAACTCCGTTTCAGTGTTTCCCAATAGGTAGACCGAGACGCGCCCGATCCAAACCCCATTTCTTGCACAGATCGTGCGCGCAAAAGGGCAGCCCTAAGACCGCCCGCAATGCACATAGAATTACGAGTTTGCGCTGGGTACGATGACGATCTCGACCCGCCGGTTCTGCGATTTGCCTTCCGGCGTCAGGTTCGAGGCAACCGGGTTGTTTTCACCACGTCCGATGGTGACGATCCGGCTGTAGTTCACACCGTTCGCCTGAAGGACGTCAGCAACCGCATTGGCGCGACGCTCGGACAGGCCTTGGTTGTAGGAGGCCTCGCCATCACTGTCGGTGTGACCGATGATCTGCACGTTCGAGTTCGGATAGTTCACGAGGTTCTGACCAACTCGCACCAGATCGGCGCGCAATGCCGGGCGGACCGTCGCACTGTCAGTGTCGAAGGTGATGTCATTGGGAACGGTCACAATCAACCGGTCGCCCGCGTTGACAATGGTGATCCCATCATTGGCCAGCTGCTGACGCAATTCTGCGGCCTGTTTATCAAGTTGGTTGCCGATCAGGCCTCCGCCAGCCGCGCCGATCGCACCGCCTGCCACCGCGCCCAAAAGAGGGTTCGAATTATTCGCGATTGCGCCGACACCAGCACCAACCAAACCACCCAAAACCGCGCCCTGCTTGGCATTCTGATTCGGATCGGAGGGCAGGTTCAACGTGCCCGGATCGGTACAGGCCGCCAGAGTCATGGCCGAGCATAGCCCGGTTGCCAGAAAAAACTTGGAAATCGTCATAGTATCACCTTCTGCTCGGGCACCCGTTGATCGGGTTTGCCTTGTTGCAGATCAGTATATCACGGCAGCGTTGCGCGGGCTCAAGCAACAAAGCGGTGAAGTCGGCGAATCCCCGCCCATACTTGTTCAGACGGTCTGCGCGGCCGGATCTTTGCCCTCCTGCTCGTTCCACAAATCCCGGAGCGAACTGCCTTGGCCACGGAAACTCTGGCCCGTGTCTTCACAGGCCCAGATACGGTCCGTCCGGAAATGCCGGAACCCGCCCCGCAGCTCGCACCACCCGGCCAGCATCGTGCATTCGATGTGGTAGATCAGAGCCACAGGCCGAATGACCCGTTCCGAGCGTTCGCCCGCACCGTTGACATAGGTGATGCGCAGTTTCTGCTCGGCCCGTATCGCTTCGCGGTAACTGGCCACAGGGATGCATCCTTTCGCGGGATCATCAA
The DNA here is from genome assembly GCF_056538305.1 of Ruegeria sp. BG9. Classification (NCBI taxonomy): domain Bacteria; kingdom Pseudomonadati; phylum Pseudomonadota; class Alphaproteobacteria; order Rhodobacterales; family Roseobacteraceae; genus Ruegeria; species Ruegeria sp. BG9. The sequence goes on along the minus strand of NZ_JBQFSY010000004.1, from coordinate 306,911 downwards.
CCGGCGCACCCCAGGTCGAGACCTGCAGCCAATCGGCAGGACAATGGAGCGCGTCGATCTTGTCACAGATGCGCCGCGCTGCCCGTTGCAGATGACTGTCCCCGGTGCGCGCCAGCATCGACAGCCCGACCCACAGCGCCTCAACCTCTTCGGCGTCGAAATTCAGTGGCGGCAGATCATAGCCGCGCCGCATCAGATAGCCCACGCCTGCCTCGCCCTCGATCGGTGTGCGCTGCGCCTGTAGCTCGGCAATATCGCGGTAGACCGTGCGCGTGGACACCTCGAGCTTTTCGGCCAGTTGATCGGCCGTCACGGGCGCATCTGCGGCCCTGAGCATCTGGATGATTTCGAACAACCGGGTCGAGCGGCTCATGTCGGGGTCTCCTGTCAAACTGCTGACAGCCTAGCACATCCCCCTGACAAGGGGGTGTCAGGAGTGGTGCGCGAGATTGGGTCAGATTTCAAAAAATCGGAGGCCCGATATGCCCAATCTGGACAACCATGTTCTGATGCATCTGAAACTTGAACGCTGGTCGCAGGATCACACCCTTCGCGCCTATGAGATCGAGCGTGAACTAGCCGCAGATCGACACCGCGCACAACCCGCGCGCCGCAAAAGATCGCGTAGGTTTTCTCTCGGGAACCTGAAACTGTTGTGGACCAACGTGGCCTGAACCTAGAAATCCGCCTTGGCACGAAACTTCATCGCAACGCCCCCTTCGGGGCTTTTCAGGCGCAATTCCTCGGAATGCAACATGAGGCGTGGGAAATCGCGCGCTGCGCCTTCGGCGTAAAACGGGTCACCCAGAATCGGGTGGCCCAAGGCCAGCATGTGAACACGCAACTGATGCGAGCGGCCGGTTTTCGGAAACAGACGTACGCGCGTCGTATCACCTTCGTATCTGACAACACGCCAATCGGTGACGGCCTGTTTGCCCGTGTTATGGCACACCATCTGGCGCGGTCGGTTCGGCCAGTCGACGATGAGCGGCAGATCAACCGTGCCCGTCTTGGCCTCCAGCCGCCCCCAAACGCGGGCTATGTAGATTTTACGGGTTTGGCGCTGCTCGAACTGCATGCTCAGATTGCGTTGCGCGTGGGGCGTCTGCGCAAAGACCATCACGCCCGAGGTATCCCGGTCCAACCGATGCACCAACAGGGCCTGCGGAAACACCGCCTGCACGCGGGTCATTAGGCAATCCGCCAAATGCGCACCACGCCCCGGCACCGACAACAAGCCCGAGGGCTTGTTCACCACAATCAGTTGCGCATCTTCATGCAGCACATCCAGCGGTGTCTGGGGGGGATCGTAGGTCTCGCTCATGCCCGCGTGCCTATCCCACAGCGCCACTTCCCGCAACGTCGTCCTTGCGTGCGGCGCGCGTATCGTGAACCGTTGAGGTAAAGAGGGGGAGAGGTCATGCATCCAACAATCGAACGTATGCAAGAGGTTGTCGCCAAAGGGGATGAAGCCCTCATTCACGCGCTTTTGGCCGAGGACGTAAGCTTCATGCCGCCCACATACTACAGCACATGGACCGGCCGCGCGCCGGTTGCCGCGGTGTTGGGCCATGTGGGCAAGGTATTTTCCGACTTCCGCTACCGGCGGATCATGGGAAGCGGCAATGACTGGGCGCTGGAGTTTCAATGCAAGGTCGGAGATCTGGACGCGGTCGGCGTGGACCTCATCACGCTGAACGACGACGGATTGATCCAGCAGTTCGAGGTTGTGATGCGCCCTCACAAGACCATTGGTGCCCTGCGTGAAGCGATGATGGCCCGTGTGATGACCGACCCCCGGTTTCTGGAATTCAAATCCGCCCTAAGCTGATCATGTCAAATCCGCTTGCCGCCGATCAGATTCTGCGTGTGCCCCTGCTGCCGGTTCTGGCAGCTCAGGGCTTGGCTGTGCGCCGCAAGGCCCAGCTGCTGCCGGAACCAATCGGTCCGCGCGAAGGGCGAACCGGCCGAGGGCCACGCTTGCGCCTATTGATCGCGGGCGACAGTTCTGCCGCCGGCGTAGGCGCGGGCACACAGGATCAGGCGCTTTCAGGCCGTTTGGTCAAACACTTGGCGCGGCATCACTCGGTCGAATGGCGGCTCGAGGCGACAACCGGACACACGACACGAGACACGCTTGAGAGGTTGCAAGCGATTGATGGCACATTCGATGCGGTTGTGACAGCGCTCGGCGTAAACGACGTGACCCGAGGCGTGACCTACGCCCGCTTCGTCGAACGGCAAAACCAGTTGGCCAGGATATTGACCCAACGCTTCGGTGCGCGACGCGTTGTGGTGACAGCAGTGCCACAAATGAATCGGTTTCCGTCCCTGCCCCATCCTTTGGCATGGGTATTGGGTCGACAATCCGAGCGCCTGGATCGTGGTCTGCAACAGGTCGTTGCCGCCCATCCGCAACTCCGACACTTGTCGCTGGATTTACCGGATGATCCGGCACTGGCTGCACCGGATGGATACCACCCCAGCCCCAAAACCTACGCGATTTGGGCTGAAAGCGCCGCGCGTCTTCTGCTTCAGGCCTGAGCCCGCGCCTGTCGGATCATCGGGATCGAGTACACCACAAGCGCCGCCCAGATCAGAGGAAAGGCAATCATACGGCCCCGGTCAATCTGTTCTCCGAACACGGCGACTGCGGTGATGAAGATCATGGTGGGCGCGATGTATTGCAGGATGCCCATCGTCGACAGCCTGACGAGTTTGGCCCCGTTGGCATAGACCAGCAAAGGCACCGCCGTCACGACACCAGCGCAGGACAATAGGAACGTATCCGATGCCAACACCCCGAAATGCCCAGTCCCTTGAAACGCCAGCCAGGTCACATAGGCGATCGCCGGGATCAAAAGGATCAGAACCTCAAGCAGAAACCCCTGATTGGGGCCAATCGGCAGAGACCTTTTGAAAAAGGCATAAAACCCCCAACTCACCATCAAACCCAGCGCTGCCCAGGGAAGACGCCCAGCCTCGACCACCAGAACCAAAACGCCCAAAGCTGCCAGACCGACGGCCACCAGTTGCATGCGCGTAAGCGGTTCTCGTAATAACACAGCGCCCAAGGCGATGCTGAACAAAGGGTTGATATAATACCCGAGCGCCGCATCCAACGCATGGCCGGTTGAGATCGCCCAGACGTAGATCGCCCAGTTCACCGAGATCAGCGCCGCCGTCAAAGCCGCCATTCCCAACATCTTGGGATTGCCCAACGCCGCCCTAAGGTCTCGGGTCCGCCCCAGAATGACCAGAAGAAGCCCTGCCACCGGCACCGACCAGATTACCCGATGCGCCACAACCTCGACCGGGCCAATATGGCTAAGCGCTTTCATATAAAGTGGCAGGAAACCCCACATGACATAGGCAGAAACCGCCAGCACAAACCCTTTTGGAGTGTCCGCATTCTGTGAAGGTGAGGAGGCAGTCGCCACGAGAAATCTCCGATAAGTATCGGACCCATTTACGGCAGTTCCGGAAGGGTTGAAAACTCTGAAAACAGTGAAGTCGCACATAACGAATTGTGATGGGTCGACTTCGAAACCGCGCTTTTGAGCGAGGCTCTGCCTCGCGCTCCGGGATATTTTTAGCCAGATGAAGACTGGATCCCCTGCTTCATCTGGCCCTAAATATCCCGGGGGAGTCGCGGCTTGCCGCGGCGGGGGCAGAGCCCCCTGCTCTGCGAGTTAAACTTTCACGCGCTCGGACTTGGGATCATACATCGGCTTCAAAGACGCCTCGGCCTTCACTTTGACACCACAAACGTCGATCTCGTAGCTCGATGCCAGAACACCCGCAGCTTTTTCGCCTTCGCACGGCACATAGCCCAGACCGATAGCACCACCCAGAGTGTGTCCGTAGTTGCCGGAACTCAGGTAGCCGACATACTCTCCATCGCGCACAATTGGTTCGTTGTGGAACAACAGCGGCTCGGCCTCGGTCAGTTTGAACTGCACGAGACGGTTTTTGGGACCAGTCTCTTTGCGCGCAATCACGGCTTCGCGGCCGATGAAGTCACAGCCCTTGTCGACCTTCACGGCAAAACCAAGCCCGGCATCAACCACGTGGTCTTCACAGGTGATGTCATGCCCAAAATGGCGGAAGCCCTTTTCGATGCGGCAGCTGTCCATCATGTGCATTCCACACAGCTTAAGCCCCATATCCTGCCCGGCTGCGTGCAGCGTCTCAAACGCATGTCCTGCCATGTCAGAAGAGACATAGATCTCCCAACCCAGCTCTCCCACATAGGTGACGCGGTGCGCGCGGGCGAGGCCCATGCCAAGCTCGATCTCTTGCGCGGTACCAAATGGGTTGGCCGCGTTCGAGAAATCGTTGGGCGAGACCTTTTCGAGCAAAGCGCGTGCGTTCGGTCCCATGATGGCCAGAACGCCTTCGCCGGCGGTCACATCTGTGATGACGACGTTGAAGTTGCTCGCATTGCGCTGCATCCATGTTTGATCCGACAGACGGGTCGCGGCTGGCGTGACGACCAGATAGGCGGTCTCGGTCAGGCGGGTCACGGTTACGTCGGCCTCGATCCCGCCAGTGCGGTTCAGGAACTGAGTGTAGACAATCTTGCCATTCGGCACTGAGTAGTCACCACCGCCGATGTAGTTCATGAATGCCTCGGCATCCGGACCTTCAACACGGATTTTCCCGAAGGAGGACATGTCATACATGCCGACATTCTCGCGCACAGCGCGGTGTTCTGCGGCAGAGTTTTCGAACCAGTTTTGACGCTTCCAGCTATATTGATATTCGCGTTCCTGCCCGTCATTGGCGAACCAGTTGGCGCGTTCCCAACCGGCCAATTCCCCCATGACCGCGCCTTGCTCCAGCAGGTGGTGGTGGAACGGAGTTCGTCGCACTCCGCGCGCGGTGGCTTTCTGACGGTACGGGAAGTGATCGGCATATAGCAGGCCCAGAGTCTCTTTCGAGCGCTCGAACAGGTACTGCTTGTTGCCTTGGAAGGGCTGCATCCGGCTGATGTCGACATCGCCCAGATCAAACGGCTTCTTACCGCTGTCCATCCATTCGGCCAACGCCATGCCCGCGCCACCGGCCGACTGGATACCGATCGAGTTGAAGCCTGCCGCAACCCAGACATTGTCCATCTCGGGCGCAAGACCCAAGTGATAAGCATCATCGGGAGTGAAAGATTCCGGTCCGTTAAAGAAGGTATGAATCCCGGCTTCGGCCAGCATCGGCATACGATTCACCGCCGCTTCGAGGATTGGTTCAAAATGGTCGAAATCCTCGGGCAGTTGATCGAACTCAAAGCTGTCGGGGATACCATTCATGCCCCAAGGCTTGGCGTTCGGTTCAAAAGCACCCAACAGGATTTTGCCCGCGTCTTCCTTGTAATAGGCGCATTCATCAGGGACGCGCAGAACCGGCAGCTGAGTCAGGCCATCGATGCCCTCGGTCACGATGTAGAAATGCTCACAGGCATGCAGCGGAACGTTCACGCCCGCCATGCGACCCACTTCGTGGCCCCACATCCCGGCGCAGTTCACCACCATATCGCATTCGATATGGCCCGAGGCGCTGCCGTCGTCGGCCACCCAGTCGACGCCGGTGACCTTGCGTCCTTGTTTGACGACATCGGTGACCTTCACACGCTCTTTCACAATGCCACCGCGCTGGCGCGCACCTTTGGCCAGAGCAAGCGCGATATTCGCCGGGTCACCCTGCCCGTCCAGCGGCAGATACACAGCCCCTTTGACGTCTTCGATATTTAGATGTGGATACAGCTCGGCCACGCGCTCGTTCGAGATCTCTTCGACCTCAACGCCAAAGGCGCGGGCCATGGCGGCCTGGCGGTAAATCTCTTCCTTGCGCTCTTCAGTCAGCGCAACGGTGATCGAACCACAGCGTTTGAAACCTGTCGCAACACCGGTTTCTTCCTCAAGCGAGCCATAGAGTTCCTGACTGTACTTCGCCAGCTTGGTCATGTTCGCCGTCGCGCGCAGCTGGGCGATCAGACCAGCCGCATGCCAGGTCGTGCCGCTGGTCAGTTGCTTACGCTCAAGCAGCACAACATCTTTCCAGCCCTTCTTGGTCAGGTGATAGGCAACCGAGCATCCGATCACGCCGCCGCCGATGATGACCACGCGGGCCTTGCTGGGAAGATCAACCATAATGCAGACTCCGTTCGTTCAGGTTTGTCCCTGAATGGCATGAAAAATCGGCGCGGAATCTATCAAAAACGTCATCGTATCCGCAAAAATCATCTCTGCGCGGCTTGTCTCTTTTGTTGGCGCATCACAAAGGGCGTCACGCCGAAAAAACTCCGGTAAACTGATGAGAACCCGTTCGGGAAACCGCAGGCCAAACCTATTTCGCGCACGCTCATGGTGGTATTCAGTAAAAGGTTGTTCGCTTTGGCCAGCCGCATTTCACGATAGAACCCGTTGGGTGTGGTGCCGAAGAACGCTTTGAACTTCCGCTCAAGCGATCGATTCGAGATATTCAGACTGTCCACAAGGTCCTGGATCGGCAAAGGGTCTTCGATGTTGGCCTGCATCAGCTTGATGCACTGATCCAGTTTCTTGTCCCCAGTCGCGGTGTTTTTCGCGCCCGAGAACGGCTGCATCGACGAAAAATCGCGGATATTTTCATGCAGCATGACGTCCGCCACGGTCAATTGCGTGGGCCCCGAGATATGCCGCCCGATCACGACCAGTGCGATATCGGTGGTGGCCCCCATACCTGCACAAGTGACGACTGCGCCGCGCTCGGTTGCGATGGACAGTTTCGCTTCGAACCGTGCACCGCGCTCACGCAGGAATGAGGCGTTTTCCCAATGAGTTGCCAGATCGGCTGTACCTTGCTCGTCGATATACCGGCTTGCCGCCTCGGCCAACAAAAACACCTGCGCGCCGCGATAGGTATAGTTCGACACCACCCGACCCAAAGATAGGTCGGGGTGATCCGGGTCCGAATTGCCGATCACAAACAGATAGGTGGCATCGGGTTGGTTCGGGATGGTTTCGGTCTGGACCGTTGCGTCGCTGCTGCTTGCCACCGGACCGCCACGCAGGGATCGGTAGGTATAGGTGAACGGCGGTGTTGCAGACACCCGATTGGAAATCCGCAGAACATCCACCAGCGACGCGAGTTCCAGCAGCACAAAGCCCGGCGCGACCAGAATGTCGAAATGCACGGGACTGGTCTGACGCGTGTCGGAGGCTGGCGATGGTGTCTCGGACATACCGTTCCCTTGTCGGTTCAGACGATCCGATGACCGGCTGATTCCAGGCGACGCGCGAGGGCCTCGATATGATCCGGGCCGATCTCGCAGCATCCGCCAACGATTGTTGCGCCTTGCTCGACCCAGGCCATCGCGTGGTCGGCATAGGCCTCGGGGCTGAGATCGTGGCGCTGTGCGAGACTATCAACCGTGGGGGCGTCTTGCAAAAACCCCTCGGCGATATGGGTGAAGCCGTTGGCATAGGCGCCGTAGGGCAGCCCCATCCCTGACAATATCTCAAGCCCGGCTGGAACCGCTTCAGGACGGGTGCAGTTGATCAGCACGGCTTGCGGTTTGTAGCGCTCGACCAAGGGAGCAATCTGATCCAACGGCTCACCGGATCGCAGACGCGTTCCGTCCTCATCCATCGGAGACAGGGCCAGCCACACAGGTTTCCCGCAGCCAGCAGTGCCCCTCAGGGCGCCTTCGGCCTCCATCACCGACGAGACGGTTTCGATCAGGATCAGGTCCACACCATCCCCCATAAGCGCGACCAGTTCAGCGAATTTGCGTCCGGCCTCCTCCGGATCAGGCTCGAGATCGGGTCTGTAGGAGGCCAATAGCGGCCCGAGCGCTCCGGCAATGCGCCCGCCATTCCCTGCGCGCGCCAGATCGGCCTGAGACACGGCGGTGTGGATCAATTGCGCCAACTGGTCCTCGATCCCTTCGCGCACAAGGCGCGAGCGGTGGACGGCATAGGTGTTGGTTGTCGCAACTGTGGCCCCGCGCCGGAAGTATTCGGCATGAACCTCGCGCACCAATTCCGGTTGATCCATCATCACCCGCGTCGACCAGAGCGGCGTCGGTTGATTACCGCTGCGATTGACCAGCTCCTGCCCGATCGAGCCATCTAACAGAGTAATTTCGGCCATGTCATAAACTCCTTACGGGATCAGCACCAATTTCCCCGGCAACGCTTTGGATTGGAAATCCTCTTGTGCCTTAGCAATATCCCTTAGGGGATAGGTGCGGGAAATCAAAGGCTTGATCCGACCGGCATTCATCAGCTCAGCCAGACGGCCAAACACCTCAGGCGATTGGTGAGTGCAGCCGTGAATGGTAATATCGCGCAGGTAGATGTCGCGCAGATCGGCCTGCACCATCGGGCCTGCAATCGCACCTGATACAGCGTAGTGCCCGCCGGGTTTCAGGGCCAGCACGAGGCGCGCCCATTTAGGGCCTCCAACCACGTCAATCGCGACGTCGAACATGTCTGCAGGTAACGCAGCATCGCGATCAAAGGTCTCAACCGCGCCTTGGGATTTCACAACCTCGGCCTTGGCGGCACCGGTTATGCCCCAGACGGACGCGCCGCGCAGGCGGGCCAGTTGCACCGCCGCCAGACCGACACCGCCCGAAGCGCCCGTGATCAGCACCTTGTGGCCAGCGGTGACCCCGGCGCGGGTCAAAAGGTTCTCGGCCGTGCCAAAGGCGCAGGGAATGGCCGCGATCTCGGTATCTGACAATGGCGAGGCAGAGACATCGTAGAGATCATTCGCTTCGACCAGACAGTATTGGGCAAAGGCGCCATCAATCTCAGAGCCTAAGGCAATAAACCCCTGTGGATGGCCAGGTCGCGGGCGCGGCAGATTGATCGGGCAGGTCACGCGCTGACCGGGTTGAAACCCTGAACCCGGACCGGCTGCTTCGACAATGCCGCACAGGTCGCCGCCTTGAATTCGAGGGAATTGAAGCGCGCCGCCCCACCCTCCGGCATCGATATCCTGATCGACGTCATCGGTGGCCCCGGTCACGTCCGAAGAGTACCACCCGACCCGCGTATTGATATCGGTGTTGTTGACCCCGGCAGCTGCGACGCGGACCAGAACCTGCCCGGGACCGGGCGTTGGAACGGGAATATCCTCGCGCCACTGCAAAGCCTCCGGCCCGCCGTGATGAGTGAGGTAAACGCCGGACATATGTGCAGGGATCGTCATTTCAGCCTTCCGATTTGGACTTTGGTGAAAGGCAGACTGGGGCCCGCCATGGACCCCAGCTTGGAGTTTTGTGCCAATTTGGCAATCCCCAAAGGGATCAGGCACGCAGACGCTCGTTTGCGGGATCCCAGAGCGGCTGGTCTTCCTGCACCACGGCGCGGTACTTCTGGCCGTAGATCTCAACCTCAAGCTCTGTGCCCGGGTTTGCGACCTCGGTCTTGACCATGCCCAGCGCGATAGACTTGCCAACACGATAGCCCCATGCGCCCGAGGTCGTCTCGCCCACGATCTGATCGCCCTGCCAGATGCAAGACATGTAAGGCGCGTCGCAATCGCCTGCGTCCACTGTCAGCGTGACAAAGGATTTCTTCACACCCTGTTGCTTTTCGTTCAGGATTGCGGACTTGCCGGGGAAGTTCTGCGGTTTATCCAGTTTGACGAACCGCTCCAGCCCGCCTTCCAGCAGCGAGTAGTCGGTCGACAGATCGCCCTTCCACGCACGGTAGCCTTTCTCGATACGCAGCGAGTTCAGGGCGTACATGCCGAACGGGGTCGCACCCGCGTCGAGGATCGCTTCGTAGATCGCCGGCATGTCTTCGTTGAGGGCGTGAACCTCCCACCCCAGCTCTCCGGCGAAGGAGACGCGGATCAGGAAGGCCGGTTTGCCCGCCACGGTCGCGGATTGATGCGTCAGCCAGCCGGTGGACAGATCCGCATTGCTGAGGCCCGAGAGAATCTCGCGCGATTTCGGGCCGGTCACTATCAGCGTGTCACGAGTGGTAGTGACGTCCTCGACCGAAACACTTTCTGGCATTGCTGACATCAGGATGTCGCGGTCGTGCCACTGCGCGGTAGCGGCCGTGATCATCACGAACTCATCCTCGCCTAGTCGGATACAGGACATCTCGGTCAGGATACGGCCACGGTCGTCCGAAATGTAGACGAGGTTGATGCGGCCAATCTTGGGCAGACCACCGGTGATCAGGCCGCGCAGAGTTTCGGCAGCACCTTCACCTTTGACCATGAAACGCGAGAAGCCCGGCAGGTCCAGCACGCCGCAATTGTCGCGGACAGCTTCGCACTCTTCCTTGATGCGCTGCTCCCATGGGCCCGAGCGACCCCATGTATGCGTGGCCTCAAGCGAGGTGTCGTCGCCCGGCTTGGCAAACCAGTTTGCGCGTTCCCAGCCGTTATAAGCGCCCATGACGCCGCCCAGTTCCTTGACCTTGGCATGGACTGGCGACAGTTTCTTGTCGCGCGCAGCAGGCCATTCATGGTGCGGGAAGTGCATGGCGTATTCGTTGCCGTAGACCTCCATGCCCTTCTGGTTGCAGTAGTCCTGATCGGTGTAGTCGGTGTAGCGTCGCGGATCGACGGCCCACATATCCCACTCGGTGTGGCCATCAACGATCCATTCGGCCAGCACTTTGCCTGCACCACCGCCTTGCGCGATGCCGAAGGTAAAGCTGTGCGCTTCAAACGCGTTCTTCACACCGGGCATCGGGCCGATCATCGGCAGACCGTCCGGCGCGTAAGGGATCGGGCCGTTGATCACGCGACCAACCCCCGAGGTTGCCATCAGCGGAACCCGTTCCATCGCGTCGGTGATGATGTCCTCAATCCGGTCCAGATCGTCGTTCCAAAGCTGGAAGCTGAAATCCTCGGGCATCGGATCGTCTTCGGTCATCCACTCGCCCTTGCAGTTGGGCTCATAGGGGCCAAGGTTGAAGCCGTTCTTTTCCTGACGCAGGTAGTATGAGATATCCACGTCGCGCAGCAGAGGCAGTTTGCCACCGTTCTCCTTCGACCATGCCTCAACCTCGGGGACTTCATCGGTCAGCAGGTACTGGTGGCTCATGACCATCGCGGGCACCATGCGGCCGCCATAGGGTTTGAACATCTTACCCACACGCTGCGCGTAATATCCGGCTGCGTTGACGACATAGTCACAGGCAATGTCGCCCTTTTCGGTGTGAACGGTCCAAGTGCCGTCATCGTGTTGCGTTACATCGGTGGCCGGGCAGAAGCGGATGATTTTTTGGCCCAGATCACGCGCGCCTTTGGCGAAGGCTTGTGTCAGCTGCGCCGGATCGATGTCGCCATCGGTCGGGTCGTACAGCACGCCTTCAAGGTCGTGGGTTTCCAGGAACGGGTAGCGCTCTTTCGCCTGCTCTGGGGTCCACATCTCCATCGGGATGCCCTGGTACAGACCCATCGACATCGCGCGTTCGAATTCCTGCATGCGCTCTTTACTGTGCGCCAAACGGATAGACCCCGAAACGTGGTAGTTCATCGGATAGTCGACTTCTTCGGCCAGACGCGAATACAGCTCGGTCGAATAGCGCTGCATGTTCATGATCGCCCACGAAGTCGAGAAGGTCGGCACGTTACCCGCCGCGTGCCATGTAGACCCCGCAGTCAGTTCGTTCTTTTCCAGCAGAACGCAGTCCGTCCAGCCCTTTTTCGCCAGATGATACAGGGACGAGCAGCCGACAACGCCGCCACCGATGATGACCACACGGGCCTTGGTTGGAAAATCACTCATGTGTTTTGATCCTCTGTTACTGTGCCCGCTGGGGCAGATCGTCTGAGATGTCGTAGTAGTCACCCTTGTCCGCGACAAAGATGTGCTTTGAGAGTTTCAGTCCCGTTGGTTCGCTGAGCGCCCCCATCGAGATCGAAATCGTGTCTTCTTCATTGTGCTGCCAGAACAGGAATGAGCCGCACTCGCTGCAGAACCCACGCCGAGCGGTCTCTGAGGCTCGGAACCAACGCAGCGTGTCACTGGCGGTGAAGCTCAGGTTGTCCTGATGCGTCCATGTCGATGACCAGACATGACCCGATTGTTTGCGGCACTGACCGCAATGGCAGGCAGAGGGCGGCGAGAGGTCTCCGTCAATCGTAAACGCAACTTTGCCGCAAAGGCAGGATCCCGTCTGCATATAGCTACCCCCTTGCTGCGGGCGCAGAGCTGGCACCCAGCAACACGCCATAGATGATGAAACAGGTCGCCATGATCCGGCGGACCCAGATATTGAACACAGCCCCCAATGCCGCCTTGCCCATCAGCGCGCCCAGCAGGGTAAAGCCGGTATAGCTGAGCGTCGTGATGATCAGAGCGGTTGGCATGATCACCCCCATCTGCTGCCAGATCGGCACGTCGGGCTGCACGAATTGCGAAAAGGCCGCCAGATAACCAGCAACGCTTTTCGGGTTGATCGTTGCCACCGCCAGCGCATGCAGATAGACATGCCGCGCGGGGCGTTCCGTGGCAGGCGCCGGTCGTTTCGCGTTGATCCATCCGCGAATACCAACCCAGATCAGAAACCCAGCCCCGACCAGTTTAGCGATGAAGAAGGCGGTAGGTGAGGCTGCGATCAGGGCCGTTATACCCAATGCCGACAAGATCAAAAACGCGCTCGCCTGTGTCAGGATCGCAAGCACCCCAAGCATCGCCTTCGGGAAGGGTAAGCTCATACCGTTTGAGATACAATTGACCGCATTCGGGCCCGGAGTGGTGACGAACACCACCCAGAACAGCGCGAATACGGTCCAGGCCTCAAAGCTCATCAGTATACCGGTGGTGCAATGACCCAGATGGCCACGGCGGGCTCATCATAGGGGTTTGCCCATTGATAGGGTTCGTGCTTGATGCGGAAACTGTCGCCCGGCCCGACCGTGAAGTGCCGCACGCCGATCGTCAGGTCCAGTTGACCCGAGATGATATAGCCGACCTCCTGCGTTGGTCGGTCCGCGGGTTTTTGCATTTTGGATCGGGGCTCAAAGGTGGAATGCACCATCTCGAAATCATCGGTCAGGTCTGGCGACAGAAGTTCCTCGATCAAGCCTTCCTCGCCTGAACCCATCGGGCGTCGTGACACGGCGCGAACCACATAGCCTTGCTCCTCGACCGGGGCGGCGGAATGTGAAAACAGCATCGACATGGGAACGCCCAGGCATTCCGCGATCTGACGCAGGTCCGAGATTGAAGGGTCGGACATGTCCCTTTCCACCTGACTTAGCCACCCGACCGAGCGGTTCAGGCGGTCGGCAATTTCAGTCAACGTCAAGCCCCTTGCCTTGCGTAAGGCCCGCAAGTCCGCTCCGAGCGTCGCGCGCTGAGGGGTTTGCGTGTTCAAAGCCAGACTCCGATTCTCGTGAAATTCCGTTTACGTTTTTCACGATGCCTCAGTTCCGTGAAATTTCAAAGTATTTTTTCACGGCAGGTCGCAAGTCAGCGACCAAACCCAAACATAACAGAGGTTTAGGCAGAGAACACGTTTTGGAGAATTTTGGTCAGTTCGGACGCGTCCACATCCGTGAAAGCATCCGGCTGGTCGCTGTCGATGTCAAACACAGCGATAACGGCGCCCGAGGCATCGTGCACCGGCAAAACAAGCTCTGACCTTGTGGAAGACGCGCATGCGATGTGACCCGGAAAGGCATCCACATCCGGAACCAGCTGCACCTCACCCGTGCGCGCGGCTGCACCGCACACGCCGCGATCGAACGGGATGACCAGACAGCCGTGACCGCCTTGATACGGGCCGATCTTCAGCAGGCCCGGTTCGGTGACGCGATAGAACCCTGTCCAGTCAAAGCGATCATCGGCATGATGCACCTCACACGCGATGGTCGCCATCAGGGAGACCTGATCGGTTTCACCTTCGGTCAACGAGGCGATGGTTTTGGTGAGGGTGTCATAGTCGACGGTCATGTTAGCACTGCTCCGATCCGGATCTTGGGGGCTCCGCCCCCCATCCCCGGAGTATTTGCAAAAGCGCAGAGGGTCAAACGCGTTCGATGGCGATCGCCGTGCCCTCTCCGCCACCGATACAAATCGCAGCGATCCCGCGTTTCAGGTCGCGTTTTTCCAGAGCGTTCAGAAGGGTGACCATGATCCGGGCACCCGATGCGCCGATTGGGTGGCCCAGTGCGCAGGCTCCGCCATTGACGTTGACCTTATCGCGCGGCAAGCCCATTTCGTGCATGAAAGCCATCGGGACCACGGCGAAGGCCTCGTTCACCTCCCACAGGTCCACATCCTCTTTGGTCCAGCCCAGACGCTCCAACAGCTTTTGCGCTGCAGGAACCGGAGCGGTTGTGAACAGGCTCGGGGCCTGCGCATAGCTGGCGTGGCCCAAAACGCGTGCACGGACGGTCAGTCCTTGTGCTTTGGCAGCGTCTGCCGAGGCCAGAACGAGAGCCGCCGCTCCGTCGGAAATGGAAGAGGAGTTTGCCGCCGTCACCGTGCCATCCTGACGGAAGGCTGGTTTCAGTGTCGGGATTTTCTCGGGTCGGGCGGATTTGGGTTGCTCATCCGCCTCGAGCACCAACGCCCCCTTGCGGGTTTGCACCGTAACCGCTGCGATTTCCCCATCAAATGCGCCACTGTCCTGCGCGGCCAGCGCGTTCGAGAGGGATCGCAGCGCGTAGTCATCCTGCGCCTCACGGGTGAACTGATAGGTATCGGCGCAGTCTTCTGCGAAAGTTCCCATCAGACGGCCTTTGTCATAGGCATCTTCAAGCCCGTCCAGAAACATGTGGTCCACAACCTGCCCGTGCCCAATCCGCGCACCACCGCGCATCTTGGGCAGCATGTAGGGCGCGTTCGTCATACTCTCCATCCCGCCCGCGATCATGGTATCCGTGTGGCCCAATGCGATCTGATCAAACGCGATCATGGCGGCCTTCATACCCGAACCGCACATCTTGTTGAGGGTCGTGGCGGGCACCTCTTCGCCCAACCCGGCGGCAAACCCCGCTTGACGCGCCGGAGCCTGCCCTTGCCCCGCCGGAAGCACACAGCCCATCAGGACTTCGTCGACAGTTTCCGCGCCCGCCTGCTGCAAGGCGGCGCGAATCGCGGTTCCGCCAAGTTCGGCAGCGGGAACACCCTCGAACATGCCCTGGAACCCTCCCATAGGTGTACGGGCCGCGCCTGCGATCACAACGTCTTTCATCGGAAATCCCTCCTCTTGCCGGGACTTGAATACCGAATGGTAAGATTTGCCGTCTAGCGTATTTCTACGACGCAATTTCAGCTGAAAAGGGCGGTCAATCATGGGGCTGACCAGCACAACTAACGAAGGGGCACAGATCATCACCGTTCATTCGGAACGGATAGATGCGGCCATCGCGATCCAGTTCAAGGAAGACATGCGCCGCGAAACAGAAACCGACGCAACGCGCTTCGTTCTGGATCTGGCAGGCGTGGAATTCATTGATTCAAGCGGATTGGGGGCCATTGTCGCCTCGATGAAACAAATCGGAAGCGAACGCCGCCTGGATCTGGCCGGGTTGCAACCCGTGGTCGAAAAAGTGTTTCGCCTGACGCGAATGGAAACCGTTTTCAGGTTGTTCGATTCCCTCGACGACGCGCTGTCGGCGCAAGCAGAGTAATGCGGCCAACGTAGATGTGTGTACCGCTGTCCAGTGATCAAACCTGCCTGCAGTTGAGCTTTCCGGCGATTGAAGCGGAAGCCAGCACTGGCATTGCGGAATTGAGCGCAGACCTGGCCCGACACGGCTTGCCTGTCGAAAAAGCGGATGACGTGAAGATTGCCTTGGCGGAAGCGATCAACAACGTCGTCGAGCATGCCTATTCTGGCATCGAACCCGCCAAAGTGCAGGTCTGTTGCCGGTTGGAGCACAACCAACTGGACATTCTGATATCGGATACGGGGCGTCCGCTGCCCGGCTGCAAACCTCCGGATGGGACCCCGGCCTCGGTTGAGACCAGCCTGCAGAACCTGCCAGAAGGGGGTTTTGGTTGGTATCTGATTCACGAACTGACAAGCGAGATTCGGTATGAGCGTCGTGATGGTTGCAATCTGTTGTCGCTACGGTTTGACGTCCCAATACCCGAATGAACCAGAGTATTTGACGCGAAATGGCCACAATAAGGCCTTTTTCGAACCATTACGCCGCCCCAAACGACTGCCAAACCTATCACCGTAGCTCAGATAGCTTCCCTCGGCGCCAAGTGTCACAGCCCCCACCCAGTGAACGGCGCCGAGGAACCTCCCTCCCCTCATTGAAGAACTGGACAATCATTCCCAGCGCGATAGTTTCCTGGTGTTCAAAGTAAGGGGATGATGATGCGGGATTTACACAAGCCGGGCCGGTCCGAAGTTCTGGCCACAAACGGGATGTGTGCGACTTCGCACCCTCTTGCAGCGAAAACCGCCGTCGACATTCTGGAACGCGGCGGCAATGCCATGGATGCAGCCATTGCCGGGGCGGTCTTGCTGGGAATTTGCGAGCCGCAGATGACCGGTTTGGGCGGCGATTGCTTTGTCCTCTACAACCGTGCGGGGGAACAGCAGATTCGCGCTTTGAATGGCTCGGGCCGGGCTCCTGCTGCTGCGCAAGCCAGCGCACTACGGGATCGGGGCTTGACTTCGGTGCCTCTGACCAGACCAGACGCGGTTACAATTCCGGGCGCGGTCGATGCGTTCTGCCATCTCAGTCAAACCGAAGGCCGACTGGGGCTGGATGCAATACTGCAACCGGCCATTCACTATGCGGAACAGGGTGTGCCGGTTGCTCCACGCGTTTCCTTCGACTGGCAGAACGGCGAGCCGACCCTCCAAGGGGCCGCGCGGGATCACTATTTGATACAGGGGCAAGTACCCAAGACAGGTCAGGTCTTTCGAGCGCCAAAACAGGCCGAGGTTCTACGACGGGTGGCAAAGGATGGCCGGGATGCCTTCTATTCTGGTGAAATCGCGGAGGATATGATCGCCGCCCTTTCCGCCTTGGGGGGCCTCCACACCACCGAGGATTTCCAATCGACCCAATGCACCCCCTCCGATCCGATGCGCGGCACCTATCAGGGCGTTGATCTGGTCGAGCATCCCCCCAACGGCCAAGGCGCAACGGCGATTTTGCTACTGAATATCCTCAAGCATTTTGAACTTGCCAGCATGAACCCATTGGGCGCGGAACGGGTCCACATCGAGGCCGAAGCTACGAAACTGGCCTATGACGCACGCAACCGCTTCATCGCAGATCCCGATCATATGGCGCGGGCCGAGCAGTTTTTGGACAAAGACATCGCCACATCCCTCGCGGCTTTGATTGATCCGAAACAGGCCATGCCCGCTGCCGCCCCGCTGACCGAAGCGATCCACAAGGACACCGTCTACATTACAGTCGTCGACCGCGATCAGATGGCCGTGTCGTTGATCTATTCGATCTTCCACAGTTTCGGCTCGGGTATCGCATCCGAGAAATACGGCATCTTGCTGCAAAACCGCGGCGCAGGCTTCACCCTGCAAGCCGGGCACCCAAATGAGCTGGGTGGCGGCAAACGCCCGATGCACAC
The DNA here is from genome assembly GCF_056538305.1 of Ruegeria sp. BG9. Classification (NCBI taxonomy): domain Bacteria; kingdom Pseudomonadati; phylum Pseudomonadota; class Alphaproteobacteria; order Rhodobacterales; family Roseobacteraceae; genus Ruegeria; species Ruegeria sp. BG9. The sequence continues at coordinate 289,387 of NZ_JBQFSY010000004.1, read as the reverse complement.
GATCATTCCCGGCATGCTGGCCGAGAACAACCGCGTGATGATGCCCTTCGGTGTTATGGGCGGGGCGTATCAACCCACAGGACATGCGCGGTTCGTGTCAAACCTGATGGATTTCGGCTTTGACCTACAAGAGGCCATCAACGCCCCCCGCGCCTTCGCCGACGGAGGCATCCTGAAGCTCGAGCGCGGGTTCCCCGAAGCGGAAGCTCAACAATTAAGCGAATTGGGTCACACTGTGGAAACACCAGAAACTCCACTGGGTGGCGCACAGGCCATACGAATCCGTGAAGACGGTGTTTTGGAGGGGGCCAGTGACCCCAGAAAGGACGGTTGCGCGTTGGGATATTGATAAACGCGCCGACGCGTCGCCCCGCTCAGTTCAGATGGAAGTGCAGCGGGTATGACCCATCCTCGAAAGGGCCGAACATGTTGGGGATGTCAGGATGCTCAACCGGCTCACCCGATCGGTCCTCAATCAGATTTTGTTCTGAAACATAAGCCACATAGAAGGATTGGTCGTTCTCAGCCAACAGGTGATAGAACGGCTGATCTTTGATCGGCCGACTGTCTTCGGGGATGGCTTCGTACCATTCCTCGGTATTCGAAAACTCTGGATCCACGTCAAAAATCACCCCTCGGAAGGGATGTTTCTTATGTCGCACAATTTGTCCCAGGCCGTACTTGGCATGTGTCTTTAGCATTGTTTCAGCCCCCAAAGCAGTTACTACCTCTTTCCGGGCAGAAAAGCCAATCATTGATGTGAAATTAAGGGAAACAGTCTGTGAACCTCTTACTGACAGTGTTCGAAATTGCGGCACCCGTGTTCCTTTTGTCAGCAATCGGCTTTGTCTGGGTCAAGCTTGGCTTTGAATACCGCCTACAGTTTGTGACGCGTTTTGCAATGACGCTGGCAGTCCCCAGCCTGATTTTCGTGGCCTTGATGCAGACCGAAATTCCGGGTGGTGACCTGTCAAGGTTCACTCTGGCCACCATTGCGGCCAATCTGGTTCTCGCGGTCGTGTTCTGGTTCATTGTAAAGGTGCTAAAGCTTGAGCAACGCACCTACCTTTCGCCGCTGATCTTCGGAAACACCGGCAATTTGGGCCTTCCCCTATGCATCTTTGCATTTGGTCAGGCCGGTTTGGGATATGCCGTGATCTTTCTGGCCGTGACCGCGCTGTTTTCCTTTACCTACGGGATCTATCTGGTCGCGGGCAAAGGCGCTTTTGGACAGGTCATCCGTCAGCCCATGGTCTGGGCCACGCTGCTGGGGGCGCTGTTCTTGTGGCAAGACTGGGAAACACCTCTGTTCCTAACCAACACCTTGGATTTGCTGGGGCAAATGGCTGTTCCGATGATGCTTGTAACCGTTGGTGTGGCAATCGCGCGACTAACCTCTCGCAGTCTTCACCAGGCCATTTGGCTGTCGCTTCTCAAGCTGGTGGTCTGCTTCGCCCTTGGATGGGGCGTTGCCATCCTCTTCGGGCTTGAAACCATCGCATTCGGTGTTCTGGTCTTGCAAATGTGTACCCCAGTCGCTGTCACTTCATACCTGCTGGCCGAGCGGTTTGAGGCCGACGCAGACGCCGTAGCAGGCATGGTTATGGTCTCAACGGTGCTGTCTGTCGCCGCGTTACCGGGTGTTTTGGCTATCGTTCTGTAACGATTGTGATTTCCTCAGCGCTCAATCTGCGCTAGAATGCCAGAAAAAAGGCACGAGGCACATGAGCAGAATTCTATTCGTACTCCTAGGGGTGCTGCTTTTGGCATCCTGTGGTGGCGGGTCTAAACAGCCACCCAGCAGACTAAATGACGCGTGCAGCATTGCGCGCGAGAAACCTGACTACATCAAAGCCTTCAAAAAAACCGAGCGGAAATGGGGTGTCCCCGTTCACGTTCAGATGGCGACGATCTATCAGGAAAGCCGTTACCGCCACGATGCGCGCACCCCGCACCGCTATGTGCTGGGCGTGATCCCGATGGGGCGGCAGAGCAGCGCCTTTGGCTACAGCCAAGCCCTGGACGGTACGTGGGAAGAATACCAGCGTGAAACCGGCAAACGCCGCGCCAAGCGGGACCGTATTCGCGACGCGTCCGATTTCATCGGCTGGTACATGAACAAAACCTACGAGCGGAACGGCATCAACCTGGGTGACACTCGCAACCAGTATCTGGCTTATCACGAAGGCCACACAGGCTATGCGCGCGGCAGCTACAACCAGAAATCCTGGCTGTTGAATGTGGCTAGCGATGTCGATGCACGGGCCAACCTGTATCAGGCTCAGCTAGCCAGCTGCCGCTACTGAATTGGGCGGGTCAGCGATCGCTGGACCCGACCCGCTTTCCGTTCGAGAACAAGCTCTGATCGAGGCGTCCGCCCTCGGTCAGTTCCCCCAGAAGAACCGTGGTTTGGGTGCCTGCGTTGTCATGGATGACCCATTTCCGCAGCTCGACGGGGTTGTCCGTGAACATAAGCTCAATCCGGCCCGATTCAGGGTTTTTTGGGTCCTGTGCCGTCACCACGGTCGCGGTCCCGTCAAAGTCGTGACCAACGACCATATTGGCCTGCCCCAGATTTACGTTCCGAGCCAGCACAAGTGACAGAGGCGTCCGTTTCAGCGGGTATTGTTCAGGTGGCTGGTTGGATTTCGGATCAAAGATCTGAACACTCCCCGAACGCGCAAGAACAACAGCACTGTCGGGCGGATCATATTCGAACCGCATCTTACCGGGTCGTTGGATCCATAGCTTGCCGGTACTGAGCGAGCCATCATCATTCACTTGGGTAAAGCTGGTCTGAACCGTTTTCATCTTGTTCAGATAATTGGAGATCTCCGACAGCGGCAGCTTGTCCGCCGCCCATGCGGCAGGCGCGGCCAGTGTCAAAGCAAGGGCAAAAGCAATCTGTTTCATACGACTCAGATAAGGCTTCTGCCCTTGTTATTAAATATCCTACTGCTCGGGGACGAGGATTTCCCGCTTACCAACATGATTTGCTGCCGAAACAACGCCTTCGTCCTCCATCTGCTCAACCAGCCGGGCGGCCTTGTTGTAGCCGATGGCAAGTTTCCGCTGGATGTAAGAGGTCGAGCATTTGCGATCCTTGATTACAATCGCCACCGCTTGGTCGTACAGGGCATCCTCGCCGTTGGTGTTGCCACCGGTGCTCAGGCCCAATACGGCGTCGATGTTGTCTGCCTTTTCCTCAGCAGGGCCATCGACCACACCGCTCATGTAATCGGGCGGACCGAATTGCTTCAGGTGGTTGACGATTTCCTCGACCTCTTCGTCCGAGACGAACGGGCCGTGGCAGCGGGTGATCTTGGCGCCACCCGCCATATAGAGCATGTCACCCTGCCCCAGCAGTTGCTCAGCGCCCATCTCACCCAAGATGGTGCGGCTATCGACCTTCGAGGTAACCTGGAACGAAATCCGTGTCGGGAAGTTCGCCTTGATCGTACCTGTGATCACATCGACCGAGGGACGCTGCGTGGCCATGATCAGGTGGATACCCGATGCCCGCGCCATCTGCGCCAGACGCTGAATGCAGGCTTCGATTTCCTTGCCTGCGACCATCATCAGGTCGGCCATCTCGTCGACGATGACGACGATATAGGGCATCGCCTCGGGCGCGAACTCTTCCGTCTCGAAGGTGGGTTCACCCGTTTCATCGTCAAAGCCCGTCTGGACCGTGCGGCTGAACATCTCGCCTTTGGCAAGCGCGTCCTTCACCCGGCCATTATAACCTGCGATGTTGCGGACCCCCATTTTGGACATCTTGCGATAGCGATCCTCCATCTCGCCCACGACCCATTTCAGAGCGACAACCGCCTTTTTCGGGTCGGTCACAACGGGCGACAGCAGATGCGGAATGCCGTCATAAACCGACAGTTCCAGCATCTTGGGGTCGATCATGATCAGGCGGCATTCGTCCGGCGACAGCTTATAGAGCAGCGACAAGATCATGGTGTTGATCGCCACCGACTTACCCGAGCCGGTCGTCCCCGCGATCAGCAGGTGAGGCATCTTTGCGAGGTTCGCGACAACGGACTCGCCTCCGATATCCTTGCCCAACGCCAAGGGCAGCGCATGGTTGCCATCGCCGAAATCACGGCTGGCGAGGATTTCACGCAGCACCACCATCTCGCGGTTTTCATTGGGCAGTTCGATCCCGATGACCGAGCGGCCCGGCAGGGTTGAAACACGTGCCGACAGCGCTGACATCGAGCGCGCGATGTCGTCGGCCAGACCGATCACACGGCTGGCTTTGAGGCCCGGAGCAGGTTCCAATTCGTACATGGTGACCACCGGACCGGGGCGGACGCTGACGATCTCACCCTTCACGCCGTAGTCGTCTAGCACGTTCTCCAGCATCCGCGCGTTTTCTTCCAGCGCCTCGTCACTCAGGTGATGACGCTGAATGCTGGCCGGGTTGGACAACAGGCCCAAAGGGGGCAGTTCGAAATCGGAATGCCGTTCTTCGAAGGACAGGGTCGGCTGCGCCTCGGCCTGCGCCCGACGGGATGGCGGCGGAGTGCGTCGGACGGGTTGGGCAACAACAGGCTTGCGCGGCTCGGCCACTGGGATCTTCACGGCTGGGCGCTGTGGCACAACCGGCTCAGGTGTCGCCGTATCTTCGAACACCGCGTCATCGTCGTAGGCATGGGCGGCGTAGTCATCCTCGGGCATGTAGTTCGCCTCGGGCACATAGTCGGGTTCGGGCTGATAGTCATGCGCCGTGTCTTGCCACGTCGGCTCAGCCGACAAAACAGGCTCGGGCGGCAGGCCAGCAGCGGTCATGGGCGGCTCGGGTGGCAATTCACCCGCCCCTCTGGGATTGAAGATCAGCGGGTCCGGTCCACGACCGCGGCCCTTGGTCAGAGGCAGATTGGGGTCATGTTCCGGGGCCATCTCACCGGTCGCCACCTTGCGATTGCGCACAGCGGCCGAAATCTTCGAGCGGATACGATCTTCACCCGGCATTTCATCAAAACCCTGCACAGGCATGGCTTCGACCAATTCAGGCTCTGGCAGCGGCTCAGGACGACGGATCAGGGCCGGCATCCGGGCCAGCAGGCCGGTTTTGGGGGCAGGTTCGGGTTCTTCCTCGGCGTCTTCGAAGATTGGGTCTTCAAACGCGATCTCATCGTCGAAAACGGGTTCGATCCGCGCGGCGCGGTGCTCTTTCCATTGTTCACGACGCTCTCGCGCTGACTGTACCGTGGCCGAGGCACCCCGACCCAGCAGGTTCATCAGCATGTCGTAGGACATCACCAGCCCCAGTAGGAAAGCACGCGTTCCACGCGCGACATCAGCTTTGGTGAAGCCCAGAACAAAAATACCCAACGACAGCATTCCGACGGCCATGGCCAGCGACATCAGCTTGACCAGGAAATGGGAGGAGATCGGCAGAAGCGTCAGCAAAGCCCCTATGACGGTGTCGCCAAACAGTCCGCCCAACCCATAGCTATGTGTCGCGCGCCAGACCTCGCCCGGAACCAGAGTGGCGGCGTAAACCGAGACGATGGCGATCCAGATCGGCGCAAAGATCAGCCGCGCCACGGCGCGGTCTTCGCCGAAATGACCGGCAAAACGCACACCCCAACCAATCAGAACCAGCGCGATCCCCCAGCTGCCCCAGCCAACGATCATGAACAACGGCGCAGCGATCGAGGCACCGATCCGACCCATCCAGTTCTGCACCGGCGCATCGGTCGAGACCATCCAGTTCGGATCTTCCGGCGTGTAGGACCATATCATTGCCGCAGCGGCCAGCCCCAACAGGATCAGAGCGATCCCGATCAATTCCTTCGTGCGCCGCTCAATCGCGGCTTGAGTCGTGCTGTCCAGTAATGGATCGCGGTTGCGCGCGTTCAATGATGCCATTTTGCCCTCGTACCTCACGAATAGATGCAGTCACGAAGCTTGATCAGCCCCTGCTGCAACTCTTTTTTTGGAGCCACCAAGGCGGCCCGGATAAATTGCTCGCCCGGGTTTTGCCCCGGGTCACCTTGAGAAAGATATGCACCCGGCAGGACCCGAACGCCGGTCTCCTGCCACAGCTTCAATGCGGTTTCCTCGCCGTTCTCAACGGGCAGCCACAGGAAAAACCCGGCCTCGGGCGGCATGTAGCCCTGCAGGCCCGAGAAGACCTCATCCGCGATGGCGTATTTTTCCTGATAGAGCGCGCGGTTCTCGACCACATGCGTCTCGTCGGCCCAGACGCGCGCGGCAGCAGCCTGTAGCGGCAGCGGCAATGGCGCACCCGCATAGTTGCGCAGCTGTTTGACCCGTTTGATACTGTCCGGCCCGCCAGCAATCAGGCCCGAGCGCAGCCCGGCCAAATTCGACCGTTTCGAAAGAGAGTTGAACAGCAAGACCCGCTCAGGATCCGCGCCCAGCTCTTGCGCGACGGTCAGGGCACCAGTTGGGGCCTCATCACGGTAAATCTCGGAATAGCACTCATCGGCGAAAATGCGGAAATCGTATTTCTCGGCCAACCCGATCAACTCGGCCCAATAGTCGCGCGAGGCGACAGCCCCCTGCGGGTTCGCAGGCGAGCAGATATAGGCGGCAACCGTCCGGTTCAGCACATCCTCAGACAGGCTGGTATAGTCCGGCAAATGGCCGGTCGCCGCGGTGGCGGATACGAAATAGGGCTGCGCCCGGACCGAGATGGAGGCGACCATATAGACCTGATAAAAGGGGTTCGGACACAGAATGATGGGATCTCGCCCGTTCTTCTGTTCAGGGCACAGCGCCATCGCCGCATTGTACAGCCCCTCACGAGTGCCGTTCAGGGCCATCACATTGGTATCGGGGTCCATCGTCACGCCGTAGCGGCGCTTGATCCAGTCGGTGATCGACCCTCGCAGCTCGGGCGAGCCTTCATTCGGGGGATAGCCCTGAAACCCGGCCGCGTTTTCTGTGATGACGTCTGTGACCCAAGCGGGGAAATCATGCATCGGCGCGCCGATGGTCATGTGAATCACGTCTCCGCCCGGTTGATGCTGGTCCAACAGGGTGCGCAGACGCGGGAATGCGTATTCCGGTAGGTTCGAAAACCGCTCGGGGAAATTCATATCTACTGCCTCAATATCGGGATCGTTTTCGCCCCGTTTGATTGGCAGATTACAGATCAGACCCCGCCCCGTCCAGACAAAGAGGTTCCGAATCAGGGGATTGTGGCATTCACGCCAATGCGGTTTCCGCCGCCGAACCCAACCGCAGCAGTGCTTCTTCCGAGCCGGGGTAACCCAGCATCATCAAGCCACAACCCGCAGTTCCCGTCGGCAGAGTCAGCGCCGCAAGCCCCATCAGATTGCCGATACGCGTGTTGCGCAGGGCCAGCAGATTCTCGGTCACGTAATAGTCGTGATCGCTGAGGAGCCTCTCCAGATTGGGCGGCAGGATGGGTGCGGTTGGGGCCAAAACCGCATCAAACCCGGCGGTCGCCACGTCCCACGCTGCGCGACAGGCCTTGAGCTTGGACCACGCGGCCACATAGTCGGGGCCTGACACGTCCTTGCCAGTGCGGAACCGTTCAAGAATTTCGGGATACATCGCCTCGGGTTTGGCTTCGATGACGTCTTTCCACAGCCCGTAGGCCTCGGTCGTATAGAGAACACCCGAAAGCGCCATAGCATCGTGCAGTTCAGGCACCTCCAGCGGCACGATATCTGCCCCGGCATCGCGCAGGCGATCCAGCGCATTGTCGAACGCCTTTCGCGGCGCATCTCGCAGGTCGTCCTTGGCGACGTTCTGCAAATCGGCAAAGCGGCGGCCTTTCAGGCTTGCACCACGCAGATCCGCAGGTGTACCGCCTTCCAGCAAGGCCAGCATATGCGCGGCGTCTTCGACGGAACGCGCCAGAGGGCCAACCGTGTCGAACCTCAGACAGAGCGGCACGACCCCTTCGAGGCTGAGCCGACCGGCCGTGGTTTTCAGCCCCACCAGATTGTTCCAGGCTGCCGGGATTCGCACCGACCCGCCCGTGTCCGAGCCAATCCCGCAGGCCGCCAGCCCCCAAGCCACCGAGGCCCCGGCCCCCGAGGATGAGCCGCCCGGCACGGCGTCCTCATCATCCACACAAGGCGGGGTGTCCGTGATCGGGTTCAGGCCAAGCCCTGAAAACGCCAGCTCGCTCATATGGGTTTTACCAAGGCAAACGGTGCCCATGGCCGTTGCGTTGCGCAAAACCACCGCATCCGCGTCCGGCACGCGCCCTTTCAACAGGGCCGAGCCCGCCTCGGTTCCAATACCAGCCGTGTCGAACAGATCCTTCCAGCTGATCGGCACGCCATCCAGCAAGGATCGACGCAAGCCTAAGGCGGCGCGCTCTTTCGCGGCTTTCGCATCAGACCGGGCGCGGTCATGGGTGACGCGCGCATAGATACGGTCGCGATGGGGATGGGCGTCAATGGCGGCCAGATAGGTCTCGGTCAATTCAACGGGGTCGATTTGCCCCATACCGATACCACGGCCCAAATCACAGGCCGTCATGGTTAGCCATTCCTGCATCACACCCCTCCTTGCGTCTGACTTTCTGGGACGGTAGCGACAGGACCGCACATGGACAATCCCGAAAGGGCGCGCATATTGCAGGGCATGACACAGGCATCGAAAATCCTGATCGTGGGCGGAGGCCTGAACGGCGCGGCCCTGGCATTGGCACTGGCGCAAACCGGGCATTCTGTTTGCGTGATAGACACGTTGGGCGAAAAGGTCCGCAAAAACGCGGCATTCGACGGGCGGTCTTATGCGCTGGCGCTGGCGTCAAAGCGGTTGCTCGATGCAATCGGCGTGTGGGAGCGGGTCGAGGAACATGCCCAGCCCATGCTTGAGATCAAGGTCACCGACGGCCATGCGGGTATCGGGCCATCACCCTTTTTCATGCATTTCGACCATACCGAGATCGAGGAAGGCCCGATGGGCTACATGGTCGAAGATCGCCACCTGCGCCGCGCGTTTCTTGAGGCGATGGCGCAAGACAAAGCGATCACCCAGATCAACGGCAGAACGGTCGTTTCGCAACAGGTCGATGCAACCGGCGTGACGTTGAAGCTGGATGATGGTGCGAGTGTTGACGGCCATCTGATCGTAGGCTGCGACGGGCGCAGCAGCGGAACCGCGTCCCGCGCCGGGATCAAGCGTACCGGTTGGGATTACGGCCAGACTGCCCTTGTCTGCGCGATTGAACACGAACTGCCGCATCACGGCATTGCCCATCAGTTCTTCATGCCTCCCGGCCCACTTGCGATCCTGCCACTGACCGGCAATCGCAGCTCGATCGTCTGGAGCGAACGCACCGAAGTCGCACAGCGTATCAACACCCTGCCCGAGGCCGAGTATCTGCAGGTCTTGCGCCCCCGGTTTGGAGATTTTCTGGGCGACATTCGTCTGCAGGGCGACCGCTTCACCTATCCGTTGAACCTGACCATCGCCAATTCCTTCATCTCGGATCGACTGGCCCTTGTTGGCGACGCCGCACACGGGATGCACCCCATTGCAGGCCAGGGCCTGAACGCCGGGCTGCGGGACGTGGGTGCGTTGGCCGAAGTGCTGACCTTGGCCGGACGGCGCGGCGAGGATATCGGCTCGGTTCTGGTGCTGGAGCGCTATCAGGAATGGCGGCGGTTCGACACGGCCTCGCTGGCGATGGCGACCGATATGTTCAACAAGCTGTTTTCGAACGACAACCCGCTGCTGCGCCTTGGGCGGGACATCGGGATGGGCATTGTCGGATCCCTGCCCGGCCTGCGCCGGGGCTTTGTTCGCGAAGCCGCCGGGTTGACCGGCGACCTGCCGAAGCTGTTGCAAGGACGGCCGATCTAGAGCGTTCTTTAGCGTTCAAAAACGCTCAGTCCAACGCGCGGGCTTCATCGACCAGCATCACCGGGATGCCGTTGCGGATCGGAAAGGCCAGACCGGCAGCCTTCGACACCAACTCCTGCTTGTCCGCATCATAGTGCAGCGTCGTATGCGTCTGAGGGCAAATCAGCGCCTCAAGCATGTGGCGGTCAAAAGCGTGTTCAGGCTCGCTCATTGCAATTTTTCCTCGTTTGATCCGCCCCGCAGCGCGAATTCGATCAATGTCACCAGTGTCTCACGCCTTGTGCGCAGACAGGGGGCTTCTAGTAAGGCCTGTTTGTCTTCGGGATCGAAATCCATCAGCATCGACAGCGAATTCACCAAGAGCTCATCATCAGCTTCTTTCAGCGAATCCCAATCGGTCGACAGATCACGCGAGTCGAAGAAGCGTTCCAGCAGGTTCAGAAAGCGGCTGCGGTCGAACACGTCGTCCTTCTCGGCCTTGCCCAGATCGCGGTCAAACCCTTCCCAGGACACTTCGCACCTGCGATACGGCGTAAAAGCGTCCAGTTCGGATTTGATACGGAACCGGGACACACCGGTCAGGGTGATCAAATAGCGGCCATCCTCAGTCTCGGAGAATTGCGTTACGCGACCAGCACAACCGATACGATGTAGCTTTGTTTCATCGCTCAGCGAGGGGTTCGGCTGAACCATTCCGATCAGCCGCTCCTTCGTTTTCAGGGCATCGTCAAGCATCTGCAGGTAGCGTGGCTCGAAGATGTGCAACGGAAGTCGCGACCGGGGCAGCAACAGCGCCCCGGGCAGTGGAAACACGGATATCGTATCCGGCAAGTCGGCGGGATGAATCATAGTCCCGAGTCTAGCTCTGATCCGAAATTAGGCAAATATCATCGAGCTGAGTTTGCGCCGCCCGTTCAGAACAATCGGATCGTTGGGCTTGAGCGCGTCGAAGATCGTAAACAACTGCGTTTTGGCAGCGCCCTCGTTCCACTCACGATCGCGGCGGAACAGCTCCAACAGCTGTGTCACAGCATCTTCTACATCGCCATTGGCGTGCAAGGCCTGCGCCAGATCGAACCGGGCCTGATGATTGTCGGGATCGGCCTCAACGGCCGCGGTCAACTCGGCCACCGGGCCCGCATCCGCCGCCTGCCTGGCCAGCTCCAACTGGGCATGAGCGGCTTCGAGTTCCGGAGCGTTGGATATCTCGGCAGGCGCACCGTTCAGGATCGCCTCGGCCTGCTCCAGATCGCCCGAGGCAATATGCGCACGCACCAGACCACCATAGGCAGCGGCATGGTTGGGGTCCTCGCCCAGAATTGCGGCAAAGGTTTGCGCTGCATCTACGGCCGCGCCTTCTGCCAGCATTTCCTCGGCTGCCTGTACGGCATCCTCCAGTTGACCACCGGGGCTTTCGCCACCGGCCGCCTCGATCACGCGGTCGATAAAGGCCTTGATCTCGGAACCCGGCAAAGCGCCTTGAAAGCCGTCCACTGGCTGACCCTTGAAGAACGCATAGACTGTTGGGATCGACTGAATGCGCATCTGAGACGCGATCATCTGCGCCTCGTCTACGTTGATCTTAACCATCTTGACCGCACCCTTGGCAGCGGTCACCGCCTCTTCCAGCGCGGGTCCAAGTGTCTTGCACGGGCCGCACCAAGGTGCCCAGAAATCCACGATCACCGGAAGATCCTGAGACGCCTCAACCACATCTTCCATAAAGGTGGCTTCGCTGCTGTCCTTGATCAGATCGGTGGCTGAGGTGCTTTCTGCGCCGCTCAGAAGGTCCATGGCATTCACTCTCCGGTTCAAACGTGCGCCCTATATGCAGTCCCTTGCTGCAGAAACCAAGAGCCGAGTTGCAGGTCTAAAGGTCGAAACTGGCGAAAACGGGGGCATGGTCGCTTGGTTTTTCCCATCCGCGCGCATCGCGCAGGACACGGCTGGAATGCCCCGCGTTCGAGATATCCGGGGTGGCCCAAACGTGATCCAGGCGCCGGCCCTTGTCAGCAGCGTCCCAATCGCGCGCCCGGTAGGACCACCAGCTATAAAGCTGCCCTTCGGGGATATCCTGCCGGGTGATATCGACCCAACCGCCCGCATCTTGTGTTTCGGCCAGCGCCTCAACCTCGATCGGCGTGTGCGAGACGACCTTGAGAAGTTGTTTGTGCGACCAGACATCATCCTCGCGTGGGGCGATGTTAAGATCGCCGACCAGAATGGATTTCGCGGGCTTTTCCGAATGGAACCAGTCGCGCATATCGGCGAGGTAGTCTAGCTTTTGCCCGAACTTCTCGTTCACCTCACGATCCGGCACATCCCCTCCCGCGGGGACGTAGAAGTTCTGGATGGTGACGCCATTTTCCAACCGCGCCGCGATATGACGGGCATGGCCGAGATCGGCAAAATCCTTGTCGCCGATTTCCTCCATCGGGATGCGCGATAGAATGGCGACACCATTGTAGCCCTTCTGCCCTCGGGCCACCATGTGGGTGTACCCCAGCTCCGCGAAGCCTTCGGTCGGGATCTTTTCAACCGGAGATTTGCATTCCTGCAAACACAGCACATCCGGAGCCTCTTCCTGCAGCAATTTCAGCACGATAGGCTCGCGCAGGCGGACCGAGTTGATGTTCCAGGTGGCAAGGGTGAAGGGCATGATAGGGGAATCCTCTGTCGAAGTCGGGCTTGGCGTGGCACGGCGTTGGGCGCCACGAGAACAGGCCACAAACGGCTAGGGTTCGTCAATGACTGCTATGCGGGCGATACGAGCTTTTGCTACGATCAGCCCGCATCGCCGAAATAGACGAAACTCATTTTGTTGCCATCAAGATCCCGCACGTAAGCTCCATAGAAGTCAGGGCCATATTGCGGGCGTGGACCCGGCTCCCCTTCGTTGGTTCCACCAGCAGAGAGAGCCGCCGCATGGGCTGCTTGCACTTCTTCTTCACTTTCGCACAGCAAACCGACCATATTCCCATTGCCTGGCGTTGCTGCTTCCTTGTTATACGGCGGAGCGACCCAAATCCGCCCACCACCGCGCAGACCATAACAAAACCCATGGGGCATGAATTCCATGACCACCGTTCCACCAATCAAAGGCAGGACGGCATCGAAGTAATCCCTCGCCTTTGCTACATCGTTTGAACCGATCATCACGTAATTTAGGGACATAGTATACCTCGCGAAATAGATAGAACATATCAGGAACAAATGACAGTCCGTCGACCGTAGTGCAACCCCTGAATTGCGTAGGTCGTGGAAGGGCCGATGACTCAGACACTGGTTCAAATGACGCATCTAGCCCGGTGAACCAAGCTTTTTCTGAGCGTGTAGTGATAACCGGCTCACAACCCAAGAAAGAGTGATCGCGAACGCGCTCAACAAAAAAAGCCGGGCCATCTGGCCCGGCAGTCCAACAGGGAGGTACATGTCATTACCCGGACATGCACGGGTTGGGAGTAACCTAATTATGACTTCAGGGTATCACTTTGATCCAAATCAATCCACCTCAGATCAAGATACCAGTCGATATCCACCTGACTCTGTGACCAAAAGGCGCGCATTTGACGGATCAGGCTCGATCTTCTGACGCAGGCGGTAGATGTGCGTCTCAAGCGTGTGGGTCGTAACACCCGCGTTGTAGCCCCAGACCTCATGCAGCAGCACATCGCGCGCCACCACGCCATCGGTCGAGCGGTAGAGGAACTTGAGGATGTTGGTTTCCTTCTCGGTCAGACGGATTTTCCGGTCTTCCTCGGTGATCAACATCTTCATGGCAGGCTTGAACGTGTAGGGGCCAAGTACGAATACCGCGTCTTCGGACTGTTCATGCTGACGCAACTGGGCGCGGATACGGGCCAGCAAAACCGGGAATTTGAACGGCTTGGGGACATAGTCATTCGCACCGGCATCCAGACCCAGGATCGTGTCAGCATCGCTATCATGGCCGGTCAGCATCAGGATCGGGCTTTTGACGCCCTGCTTACGCATCAGGCGGCACAGCTCTCGACCGTCCGTGTCGGGAAGACCCACATCCAGAATCACGAGGTCATAGATCGCTTCGCGCGCACGCTCCATCGCGGACGCTCCGTCAGAGGCTTCGAACACGTCGAAATCCTCGGTCATCACAAGTTGCTCGCTGAGCGCCTCGCGCAGGTCCTCGTCATCATCCACCAACAGGATTTTCTTGAGCTGAGCCATTCTTGGGTCCTCCAAAGCCTTTCCCATCACTTGCGTGTGGAATATGCAATCAACAAGATTTACTGCAACCGTCTCACGCCTTCGTGTCAGACGCAGCGGAAATGTTTCACAATTCCAGCCGAAAGCGCTAGGAAAAGGGTCGAACGTTATAGGGTAACATAGATGAGTCTCATCCCCGATATCACCGAATTGCTGGCGCGCGCGCGGGCTGACCTGCGGATGGGCGTGCCAATCGTGCTGGTGGATGACAATGGCGGCAGCGTTCTGGCCATCTCGGCCGAGACGATCACGCCCCAGCGACTGGCCGATCTGCGCAGCTTGGGTGGGGCACCTGTGGTTGCGATCACCGGGCGACGGGCGGAAACGTTGAAAGCACGCGCTTACGATGGCGATCTGGCGCGGGTGTTGATCCCGGCAGATGCTGACATGGCATGGGTACAAGCCGTGGCGGACCCATCAGACGATCTGAATGCGCCGATGAAGGGCCCTCTGATGACCGAAAGGCAGGGCAATGCCAATCTGCACCGCATTGCCATCGCTCTGGCCAAATCCGCCCGATTGCTGCCTGCTGCCGTGGTGCTGCCGGTCGAAGATGGCCGCAGTTTTGTGGCGACCCACGGGTTGACTTGCATAGATCACACACGCGCCGCGCCGCATCTGGCAGATCGCAGCGCGTTGCACCCGGTTGTCGCCGCGCGCTTGCCGATGGAAGTGTCCGAGGCCGGTCGGTTGCACGTTTTCCGCCCTGAAGACGGCGGGGAAGAGCATTACGCGGTCGAGGTCGGGCGACCGGATCGCAGCAAGCCCGTCTTGGCGCGGCTTCATTCTGCGTGTTTTACCGGCGACATCATGGGCAGCCTAAAATGCGACTGCGGCCCTCAGCTGCGCGGCGCACTGGCTCAGATGGGTACCGAGGGTGCAGGCGTGTTGCTCTATCTGAACCAGGAAGGGCGCGGAATCGGACTGGCCAACAAGATGCGCGCTTATTTCCTGCAGGATCAGGGCTTTGACACGGTCGAAGCCAACCATCGCCTTGGATTTGAAGATGATGAGCGCGATTTCCGCCTCGGGTCGGATATTCTGAAATCGCTGGGCTTCAGCTCGGTCCGGTTGCTGACCAACAATCCCGCGAAGATCGCCATGATGGAGCGCACTGGAATCGCCGTCGCAGAGCGGGTTCCGCTGAAGGTCGGGGAAACCGCCCATAACCGCGGATATCTTGAGACCAAGGCCTCGAAATCCGGGCATTTGCTGTGACGCCCGAAGACTTGGTGCTGACCCCACGGGGCATTCGGTTCCGGGGGCGGTCCTTTCCTTGCTCGATCGGGAAAGGCGGGCGAAGTACCACTAAACGCGAAGGCGATGGCGCCACGCCAGTCGGTGTTCATCGCATTGTCGGCATGCTCTACCGCGCGGATCGGATCTCGGCCCCCACGTCATGGGCCATTCCGATCGGCCCGCAAGACCTGTGGTCGGACGATTCGAAGGACAGTCGTTATAACCAACTGGTCACCGCCCCCTATCCGTTCAGCCATGAACGGCTACGCCGCGCGGACCCTCTCTATGATCTGGTGCTGCTGACCGATTGGAACTGGCCGAATGCGGTGCCGGACAAAGGCTCTGCCATCTTCCTGCACCAATGGCGGAGGTTGGGTTATCCGACCGAGGGCTGTGTCGCCTTCCGTCGCGACCACCTGCGCTGGATAGCCGAGCGGATCACGCCCGGCACCCGCCTGATCATTCCTGAGGTCTGACCCGTTCGCCAAAGATCGCCGAGCCAACGCGCACGTGGGTAGCCCCCAGCGCTATCGCCTGTTCGAAATCACCGCTCATGCCCATCGAAAGACCCTCGAGGCCGTTGCGGGCGGCAATCTTGGCCAGCAAGGCAAAATGCAGCGTGGGTTCTTCCTCGACCGGCGGGATGCACATCAGACCGCGAACTGGCAGTTCCAGCGTCCGGCATTCTGCAATGAGCCCATCCGCATCTGCAGGAAGGATACCGGCCTTCTGTTCCTCTTCGCCCGTATTGACCTGGATGAACAGGTCCGGACAGGACCCCAGCTCCTGCGCCAACCGCGCCAGAGTTTTTGCCAATTTCGGGCGATCGACCGAGTGGATGGCATCGCAAAGCTCCATCGCCTGCCGGGCTTTGTTGGTTTGCAAAGGGCCGATTAGGTGAAGATCAATTCCTTCGAATTGTTCCTTGAACGCGGGCCATTTACCGGCCGCTTCCTGCACGCGGTTCTCGCCAAAGCACCGGTGGCCCTGTTCCAGCACATCCTGCACACGCTCGTTTGGTTGCACTTTGGATACGGCGATCAGCTTCACCAACCCCGCAGCCCGCCCGGCTTTGGCTTCGGCTTTTGCGATACGGGCGGAAATCTCTGACAGCGACATAGCGATCCTTAAATCTGGTTTGCAGCGAGACAAACACCAAGTCGGCGCAAAAGAAAAGGGCGGGTCCGAAGACCCGCCCTAGAACCGTGTGGTTCAGATCAACTTAGAAGTTGAACTGGGCACCAAAGTCGGCGCGGACAAAGCTGTCGTCTTCACCGTTTTTGATCTGGCCGATACCACCGCGCAGCGATACACCGCCACCCAGGTCGTAGTGAGCGCCGATACCAACGTTGCGGGTATCGCCATCAGCCGAACCGTCACCGTAGACGAACTGGATGGTGGTCGCAGCGCCAACGTTGTAGGCAACCGACAAACCGTATGCAGTGCCGTCGGTGGCATCTACTTCGGTGTTATCGTCTGCAACAAACAGAGTACCTGCGAAGTCACCAAACTCAGCACCCAAGGTGAAAACGAGCAGGCTTGGGTCGTCACCCGAACCACCGTCGGTCTGACCGTAGGCCAGAGCGGCAGTGATGTTGTCGAAGGTGTAGGTCGCGCTGATGTCCCAACGGTCTGCATCTTCTTCGGTCAGAACGAGGTCGGGGCTACCCGCTGTACCAGTCGAAGTGATCGATGCGGCTTGGTCGTACGACGCGCCGAATGCGAAGTCACCAACAGCGTACTGGAAGAAGACGCCGTTTACGCCTGCGCCCGACGAGCTGTAGGTCGCAAAGCTATAGTCAACACCCGAGTACTGACCCAGGAATGTTTCCAGACCAACTTCGTAGCCGTAGTAGTTTGCAAGGTTGTCAAACGAACCGGCGATGTTGCCAGCGTCAACACGCAGACCACCGAAGATAACCGAGTAACGTGCGCCGTTCAGCTGAGCTGTACCAGCTTCACCTTGGCCATCGTCGTCAGCCTGTACACGGATACGACCTTCGAAGCGAACGCCGCCATCGGTTTCTGCGATGCCGTCAATGTTCAGACGGAAGCGCGAGACCAGGATAACGTCATCGGATTCGATCGAACCGGACGCGCTTACGTCGTCGGCGGTTCCGTTCAGGCCATCGGCGCCAGGACCGGTAGCAGTTACGGTGCGGCTACGATCTTCAACGTAACCCAGACCAAAACGGCCGTAACCGCTGAAGTTAACTTCAGCTGCTGCAACGCCTGCGGTCGCTACCAGCGCCGTCGTTGCGAAGAGAACTTTTTTCATCTTGTTTCCCTCGGTTTCAAAAAGTTTTATCTACTCGACACATGCAAAGCATATGTCTCAGCACGGACATCGTTTCGCTCTTTTCCCCCCCTTTGTGCAAGGTTGGCCTAAATACCGGGACCGCATTGAAGTTGGATTGGTGCAAGGATGCCACAGTCCTGATCACCGCCCTGTCACGCGGATATAGTGGGATTTGATAAGAATAGGCTTGTTGCGCAAAGGGTCCTTGGCTAGGAGTAGCTTCCAATGACCGCAATTATAGCGAAACAGGACCGACCAACGATGCGCTTGCCGACGACTTTGGGTTTGATCTTTCTGACTGCCACTCTTGCAGCATGCGGACAGAATCGCAGCGCCGTTACGAACCCGGACCTACTTACTTCCAACAGCACCCGCACCGATGAGCGCGAGCTGGATGATCCCGAACGTACGTCGATCTGGGATATCTTCGGCCCCAACAATGCCGAGCAGACCACCAACGTGAACCGTTACCTATGGGCGGCGTCATTGGATGTTCTGAATTTCCTGCCCGTGCAAGAGGTTGATCCCTTTACCGGTGTAATCGTAACGGGTTACGGCACCCCTCCGGGCGGTGGGCGGCAGTATCGCGCCACCGTGCATATAAGTGACCCGGCGCTTGCGGCGCGCTCCCTTTCGGTTGCGCTGCAGTCCAGCGGGGGCTCTCCGGTCAGCGCCGCAACGACCCGCGCGGTTGAGGATGCGATCCTCTCGCGCGCAAGACAGCTACGGATTGCAGACAACAAGTTCTAGCAACCCGATCAAAATCGCTCTAAAGACCACGCCGGGTTCCTACCCGGCGTTTTCAGTTACGAAGGACCGCATGATGTCGCGCTACTCGGCCAGTGAAATCGAAACAAAATGGCAAGAGGCCTGGGACAAGGCCGGAATCTTCACCGCCGACCACACGGCGGACAAGCCGAAATACTACGTGCTTGAGATGTTTCCCTACCCATCTGGCCGAATCCATATGGGGCATGTGCGCAACTATACGATGGGCGACGTGATCGCGCGGCACAAGCTGGCGACCGGCCATAACGTCCTGCACCCGATGGGGTGGGACGCGTTCGGTATGCCGGCCGAAAACGCCGCGATGGCGATTGGCGGCCACCCCAAAGACTGGACCTATGGCAATATCGCCGACATGCGCGGGCAGATGAAACCTCTGGGCCTGTCGATCGACTGGTCGCGCGAATTCGCCACCTGTGACCCGGAATATTATGGCCAGCAGCAAGCGCTGTTCCTCGATATGCTCGAAGCCGGTCTGGTTTATCGCAAGAACGCCGTCGTGAACTGGGACCCGGTCGATATGACCGTTCTGGCCAATGAGCAGGTTGAAAACGGGCGCGGCTGGCGTTCGGGCGCGCTGGTGGAACGGCGCGAGCTGACGCAATGGTTCTTCAAGATCTCGGACTATTCCGAGGAATTGCTGGATGCGCTAGACGCGCTTGAAAACTGGCCCGCCAAAGTCCGCCTGATGCAAGAGAACTGGATCGGCAAGTCGCGTGGCCTGCAATTTGGCTTTGAACGCACCGACGGAGGTGAGCCGATCACCGTCTATACGACTCGCCCCGACACCCTGCTGGGCGCGTCTTTTGTCGGTATCTCACCAGATCACCCGATTGCCAAAAAGCTTGAGGCCGAAAACCCGGAAGTCGCTGAATTCGTTTCTGAATGCCGCAAGGGTGGCACCACCGAAGAAGCGATCGAGACCGCCGAGAAGCTGGGCTATGACACTGGCATCAAGGTGAAGCACCCGCTGGATCCGAATTGGGAACTACCGGTCTGGATCGCGAATTTCATCCTGATGGATTACGGCACCGGCGCGATCTTCGCCTGCCCGGCCCATGACCAGCGCGATCTGGATTTCTGCCGCAAATACGGCCTGCCCGTGGTCGATACGTTCTTTGCGCTGGACGATGAGTCTCCGGTCGACAAGCTCGCATTCGTTCCGCCAAAAACCGAGAAAGTCCGCTGGGTGAACCATTTCGCGGGTCTGACCGAGGCAACCGGCGAAGAGGCCATCAACGCCACTGTCGATTTTGCCGAAAAGGCGGGTTGGGGCGAAGGTGTCACCAAATTCCGTCTGCGCGACTGGGGTCTGAGCCGCCAGCGCTACTGGGGCTGCCCGATTCCCGTGGTCCACTGCGAAAAATGCGGCACGGTGCCCGAGAAGAAAGAGAATCTGCCGATCGAGCTGCCCTATGATGACGGCAACGGCAAACCCATCGACTTCTCAATCCCCGGCAATCCGCTGGACCGCCACCCCAGCTGGCGGGATACGCCCTGCCCGTCCTGTGGCGCTCCGGCCAAGCGTGAAACCGATACGATGGACACGTTCGTCGATTCGTCTTGGTACTACGCGCGCTTCACCGCCCCACGCGCGGAAACCCCGACCGATCTGGCAGAAGCCGAGTACTGGATGAATGTCGACCAGTATATTGGCGGCATTGAGCATGCCATTCTGCACCTGCTCTATTCGCGCTTCTTCGCACGGGCGATGCAGATCACCGGCCACCTACCGAAAAAGGCCATCGAGCCGTTCAATGCACTGTTCACTCAGGGCATGGTAACGCATGAGATCTACCAGACGCGCGACGCGAATGGCCGCCCGGTCTATCACCTGCCCGAGGACGTGACCGACGGCAAATTGGCCGATGGCACCGAGGTCGAAATCATCCCGTCGGCCAAAATGTCGAAATCCAAGAAAAACGTCGTGGACCCAGTCAGCATCATCTCGGCGTTCGGCGCAGATACTGCCCGTTGGTTCGTCCTGTCCGATTCGCCGCCCGAGCGGGACGTGGAATGGACAGCTTCCGGCGCCGAGGCCGCGTTCAAGCACCTTAGCCGTGTGCATCGCATCGCGTCCGAGATCGCCGAGTCGGACGTTCCGGGCAATGGAGAAGACGAAACCCTGCTGCGCGAGATGCACAAAGCGATCCATGATGTTTCAGGGGGAGTCGAATCCTTTGGCTTCAACGCCTCGATTGCCAAGCTTTATGCCTTCACCAACACTCTGGCGAAGTCGAAAGCAGGGACCGAGGCCAAGCGTGAAGCCGCTAAGACTTTGGCACAGTTGATGTCGCCAATGACGCCGCACCTGTCCGAGGAGCTCTGGCAGCTGCTGGGTGGTGAGGGTCTTGTGGCAACAGCTGCTTGGCCGGTCGCGGATGAGGCGATGCTGGTCGATGACACCATCACCTTGCCGATCCAGATCAACGGCAAACGCCGCGCGGAAATCAGCGTGCCCAAGGATATGCCCAAGGATGAGGTTGAAAAAATCGCGCTCAGCACCGAAGCTGTGCAAAAGGCGTTGGAGGGAGCCGCGCCGAAGAAGGTGATTGTTGTCCCGGGCCGGATCGTGAATGTCGTCGTTTAACCGCAGAAGTTTTTTGTTTGCCCCGCTGGCTGCCTGTTTTCTTGGGGCCGCCTGCGGGTTTGAACCGATCTATGCGCCCGGTGGGGCGGGGTCGGAACTGTTTGGCAAGGTTGAGGTATCGGCCCCGAACACGGTCGAGAGTTACCTGCTGGTTCAGAACCTCGAACAAAAGCTGGGGCGCAGCGCGACCTCAGGCAATGCCTACCGTCTGGATGTCCGTGTTGAGACCGCCGTCCAGGCTGCTGCAATCACGTCCACCAATGAAATCAACCGCTTATCTGTAGACGGGCGCGCCGAATACACGCTGAAATCGAATGAAACCGGGCAGATTCTGGCCTCGGGAGCCGTCACGGATTTCGTAGGTTACTCGGCGGCAGGTTCCAGCGTTTCGACCCTGGCGGATGAGCGCGACGCCCGAGAGCGCTTGATGGTGATTCTGTCCGACCAGATCGTCAATCGCCTCTATGCGACGCCGGGCCTGACCTCATGAAGTTGAGCCCGCGCGAGGCTGACGGGTATTTTGCCAGACCGGACGCGGACAAAACCGGGTTGTTGATCTACGGCGCCGATACCATGCGCGTGGCTTTGAAACGACAGCAGGTACTGACCGCCTTGCTTGGGGCGAACGCCGAAGAAGAAATGCGCCTGACCCGGATACCCGGCAGCGATCTGCGCGGCGACCCGGCATTGCTGCTGGATGCGGTCAAAGCGGTTGGGTTTTTCCCCGGCCCCCGCGCGGTGTTCGTGGAAGAGTCTACAGATACTGCCGCCCCGTCGATCCTTGCCGCGCTTGAGGATTGGGCCCCCGGAGATGCTCAGATCATTGTGACGGCGGGCCAGCTGAAAGCCAGCTCGAAAATCCGCAAGGCCTTCGAATCGCATCCGGCAGCCTATGCGGTGGGCATTTACGACGATCCGCCCTCTCGGGCCGAGGTTGAACGGATCCTGACTCAAGCCGGCTTGCAGAACATCCCGCGCGACGCGATGTCAGCGCTGGGAGAGTTGGCGGTTAGCCTCAGCCCCGGTGATTTCACCCAAGCGGTTGAGAAGCTGTCGCTTTATAAACGTGGCGACGAGAGCGAACTCAGCCTGGAAGATATCGAAGCCTGCGCGCCCCGCTCGACCGAGGCGGCGCTGGATGATGTATTGAACGTGGTCGCCGAAGGCCGCGCCGGAGAGATCGGGCCGCTGATCCGTCGTCTGCAGGCGCAGGGCACCAATGGGGTGACGCTGTGCATCGGCGCGACCCGGCATTTCCGCACGCTTTACGCCTGTGCCTCAGACCCCGGTGGGGCGGCACAAGGCATCGGCAAACTGCGCCCGCCCGTCTATGGCAAACGACGCGACCGTATTTTGCGGCAGGCTCAAGGATGGGGTGCGCCAAAGCTACAGACGGCGCTGACAGTACTGACAGATACCGACCTGTCGCTGCGCTCGGCCGGACAAACGGCCCCTGCGATGGCCTTGGTCGAACGCGCGATGATCCGGCTGGCGATGCTGGCCCGGTCGCGTTAGCGACTCAGCCAGTCGCCCGCCGACCTTCCTGCCCATCGCCCCGTCGCCAGGCAGGCCGTGAGAAGGTAGCCGCCAGTAGGCGCCTCCCAATCCAACATCTCACCGGCACAGAACACTCCGGGCATCGCGGTTAGCATCAATTCGTCGGTCACAGAAGCGCGCGTGAGGCCTCCGGCGGTTGAGATCGCCTCATCCATCGGGCGCAATCCTGCGTGGCGTACCGGCAGGCCTTTGATCAATGCGGCCACATCGTCGGGTGCGTCTGGAAGGGGCCGGGCAAATTCCATCAACAACGCGGTTCGCACCGGCCCGAGTTTCAGAGCTTTGCGCAGGTGATTGGACAGGCTCATCTTGCCGCGCGGTTTTGCCAGGCGTGCGGCCACTTCTGAGACAGGCAGGTCAGGCATCAGGTCGATCGTCAGGGGCGCGCCCTCTCGCACGGGCTTGCAGATAGAGTAGATACCCCCGCCTTCCAACCCGCGGGTCGAAATCACCGCCTCGCCCCGTGTGCGCTGGGTTCCGGCTTGCAGCGCGACCCCTTTGATCGGCGCGCCGAAATGCGCGGTAATGTGATCCGACCAGTCGACTAAAAGCCCAGCATTTGCGGGTGCAAATGACGCAAGCTGCACACCTTTATCTGCCAGCCATGGCACCCAGACTCCATCCGAGCCCAACCGCGCCCAGCTGGCCCCGCCCATGGCAAGCACGGTTGCGTCGGGCTGCAGCCGTTGCGGACCATCCGGGGTATCAAAAACCAGCGCTTCCCCCTCCCACCCGGTCCATCGCCAGCGGGTTCGGATCTCGACACCGCGATCAGCCAGACGCGCGAGCCATGCACGCAGCAAGGGTGAGGCCTTCATAACGGTCGGAAAAACACGGCCTGTGGAGCCAGTGAAAAGCTCTTGCCCCAATTTGCGCGCCCAGTTCTGCACGGCCTGCGCATCAAACTCGGCCAGCATCGGGCGCAGCCAGTCTGCGGCTTCATCATAGGATTGGATCAGGGTCTCAAGGGGTTCATCCTTGGTCAGGTTCAAACCCGACTTGCCCGCCATGAGGAACTTGCGCGCGACCGAGGGCTTGGCCTCGGCCATCAGAACCGAGTGACCTGCAAGGGCAAGCTGCTCAGCCGCCATCAACCCGGCCGGTCCCGCCCCGATCACAACTGCCTGCGCCATCCTCGCCCTCTTGCCTTCGCCGCCCGCAGGCGCATCATTCCCAACCATGACGAACAGCGATCCGATCTGCCCGCTTTGCGACCGCCCCATTCCCGATGGCGGCGGCAGCCTGCATCATCTGATCCCAAAACTCAAAGGAGGCAAGGGCGGACCGACCGTTCTGCTGCACCAAATCTGCCACAAAGAGGTCCACGCCACCCTGTCCGAGGCAGAGCTGGCGCGCAGCTTCAACACGATTGAGGCCCTGCGCGCCCATCCAAGGCTTGAGAAATTTCTGAGTTGGGTGCGCAAACGCCCGCCCGGTTTCCGTTCAAAAGTTCCGGGTAAACGGCGCGGGCGCTGATCAGATCGCTTTGCGTTCGATTTGAATCGAAATACGCTGCCTCTCCCTGCGGTCGAACGCGCATTTCGATGATCTCACCTCAAGTAAAACGCAAAAACGCTTTAGCCGGGCAGAAACGGATCACCAAAGGTATCCGAAAGTGGGGCGGGCAGACCCTCGACCTCGATCCCCTGATAGTCGGGAACAGGCGCAAATTGGGCTCCTTGCGCATGCTGGAACTCAAGAGTTGTGTAAGGGCGTTTCCAGAGCCACTCGCGATTCTCGACCGCCCAAAGGTCAGGATCGGGCGGAGACTCATGCGTGAAGGCATAGAAATGCAGGTCAAACCCATGGGCCGCCACATCCTGCATCGACAGCAGTTTCATACCCTGAGCACGACAAAACGCATCCTCGGCGGCGATATCCCCTGTGCGCAAGGTGATCTGACCCACTCGCGCCCCGGCGAACGGGGCCGCAGGGTCGGCAGCATTTTCCAGCCGGTTGCCTTCAAAATCATGTTGCAAAAGCTCGATCACAAAGCCTTCGGGGTCGCTGAGATGCGCCATATACCCGATATCGAGGAACTGACGCGGCTCGCTGACTGTATAACCTTTGGCCCGCAGCGCCTCGGCGGCCAGATCGACATCGGGCAGAGTGATCCCGATCTTCCAATAGCGATGCCCCTGATCGTGGGAATACCCCGTACCCCCCGGTAGCAGCAGCAGATCAGCATCTTCGCCGGCGTATCCCACACGCCAGGATTCGCCGATTTCCTGCACCGACATACCCAAAGCATCTCGATAGAACCCGGCCAGACGAGCCGGATCAGCGACGCGCAGCCTGACTGCGGACAATCTCAGCGACACAGCTCTGCAATCCCTGCTGCGATCTCTGGTTTGGCAGCCAGACTGTCGGCCACCATCTCGCGCGCCGTCGACAAAAGATCGTCCGACGAGACGATGCGATCCACCAGACCGAACACATACGCCTCGTCAGCCGAGATCTTCTGGCCCGACATCAGAATCAGTTTGGTACGCGCCGGACCAATCAATGCGGCCATGCGCTTGGGATCGGAAGGTTGCGGTAGAAAACCAAGCTTCATCACCGGATAGAAGAACTTGGCCGAAGGCACCGCGATTCGAAGGTCGCAGGCCAAGGCCATGCCGTTCGCGCCACCCGCAAGCGTTCCGTTCAGGGCCGCAACGGTCAGGCATGGCAGTGCCGCGATTGCACCCGACAACCGCTCCCAGACGACCGAGGTGGCAAGACCCGCGCGGGCTTCGTCCAGATCAGCACCGGCGCTGAAGACCTTGCCCGCGCCGGTCAGGATCAGGGCGCGCGCCTCGGTTGCGGCCTCGGCGATTTCGGCCAGTTCGGTCAGCATCGCGCCTGTCAGTGCATTGGCCTTGCCCGGATTGTTGATCGTGACGGTCCATAACCCGTCTTCCTTGGTCAGTTCAATCACGTCAGGCCGATCCTTTGGCGAATGTCGTCCTGGCGCAGCGAAATCTCAGCCCCCAGGTATTCGTCGGCGTCCGAAGAACACATCCACAGCAATGCCCGTGCGGGCCAATCCGCCGGGATGTGAACATCCCAGTCCAGCTGGCTGACAGGGTTGATGCCGCTGGCCTTGATGACACGCTGCATGTCAGTTGCCACTGTGCCCGGTGACAGGCCCATGGCGCGGATGCCGTTATGGCCCTCTTCCAGATGCAGGCATTCCGTCAGCATTTTCGCACCTGCTTTGGAACTGCAATAATGGCTCCATGCTTCAACCGGGTTCGAGGCAGCGCCGGAGGAAACGGTCAGAACCGTCCCTCCGCCCGCCGCCCGCATCACCGGCAGAGCGGCCCGCATTCCGTAGAAAACACCTTTGAGGTTGATATCAATGGCCTGGCTCCAGGCGCTGACATCGGCGTTCGACAGGTGAAAGATCGGCTCGATTACACCGGCATTGCCGATCAGAACGTCCAAACCGCCGAAACGCGCGACGCAATCGGCCACCGCTTGTTCGACCTGCGCGAAATCGCTGACGTCGCAGGCCAGTGCCATCGCATTGTCGCCCAAAGCGGCCGCAAGCGCGTCAATCTGATCATGACTACGGGCCACCAGCGCGACATTCGCCCCTGCTGCGGCAAACACGCGCGCGGCCTCGGCACCGATTCCGCGGCTGGCCCCTGTTATGAGTACTGTTTTTCCCTGCATTTAACGCTCCTCACGTCTTGGGCTGACCTTTGGCTACAGGCGTAACGCGGAAACGGGGAAAGGGTCCAGCCCTTGCCCCCTTGACGATGCCTGCCACAACCCCGACCATGCGCGCAAATTGATCAAGAAGGGTTACCTTATGTCTGTTTTCATCCGCCGCAGCTGTGGCGCCGTTTTGGCCTATGCCGTCGCAACTCAAGGTGCATACGCCGACCTTACCGCAAATGACGTCTGGAACGACTGGCAAGAGTATTTCCGGTCCGTAGGTTACACGGTCGAGGGTGAACCCAGCAGCGCTGGCGATGTCATGACCATCAACGATATGACCCTGTCCATGGACTTCCCCGAAGAGGACGGACAGTTCCAAATGACCATGCCCGAGGTCACGTTGACCGAAAACGGCGATGGCACCGTCAACGTCGGCTTCCCCGGTAGCTTTCCGATGGTCATTTCGGGCGGCGTCGAAGATGAACAGTTCACAGCAAACCTGACCTACAGCCAGACAGATTTGGAAATGGTTGTGTCAGGTGATCCGTCCGACATGACCTATGACTACTCGGCGGCAGCCCTCGGGATTGTGTTGGATTCGATCGAAGGCGGCGACGAGCCAATTCCCGAAGATGCGCTGGAAGGTGGTATCGAGTTTACGGGTATGGAAGGCACATCGCGCATGCTGATCGGCGAAAATCGCGAGATCACGCAGACACTCGACGCCGACCAAATGGCCTATAAGTTTAGCTTCAAAGACCCTGAAACCGGGGAATCGGGGTTGATTGACGGGGTACTGAACGGCCTGACATCCAGCGGCGACAGTGTCCTGCCCTCTGGGTTCGATCTGGCTGATCCGCAGGCATTGTATGACGCAGGCTTCGCCTTTTCCGGCATGGTCGCCTATGGCTCGGGCAAGACAGACATCAGCGGCGTCAGCGAAGGTGAGCAATTCACCATGGCAAGCTCGTCCCAAGGTGGCCGACTTGAGGCCAGCGTAGATGGCGAGCGTGTGGCCTATGACCTTGAACAGAATGACGCGAAACTGGCAGTGACGACCGGTGACCTGCCCTTTCCCATCGAGATCGCGATGGCTAAGGCGGGTCTGAACCTGGACATCCCAGTGCAAGAATCGGAGGAAGCCGCGCCCTTCGCCTTCGGCCTGAACCTGACCGATTTCACCATGTCAGATGTCCTCTGGAGCATTTTCGACCCGGCAGGCAACCTGCCGCGCGATCCGGCCACCATTGCGCTGGACACGACCGGCACGGCGAAAGTTCTGTTGAACATCTTCGATCCTGAGCAGGCTGCAGCCCTTGAAGAAGAAGCAGAAGTCCCAGCCGAGCTGCATTCGCTGAAAATCAACGAATTGCTGGTCTCGATGGTTGGCGCGCGCTTGACCGGGGACGGTGATTTTACGTTGGACAACGAGAATCTCGACGAATTCGGCATGCCCATTCCGACTGGCGTTGCGAACCTGCAATTGGTTGGGGCCAACGCACTGATCGACAAACTGATCGGCATGGGCCTGATGTCCGACAACGACGCCTTGGGTGCGCGTATGATGATGGGCATGATGGCTGTTCCGGGTGATGAACCCGACACGCTGAATTCGACAATCGAATTCACTGAAGACGGTCAGATTAAGGCCAATGGTCAGCGCATTAAGTAATGATATTAGAGAGGGCCGCTAGTGATCGGCCCTCCCACACAATACCGTCAGGGTCTTGCGAGAGGCGCGGTGCAAGGCTAGGTCCTTGGCAACACATCCGGAGGCCGCATGACCCGCACACCAGAAGAAATCAGCCAGCTATTGCTTGACGCCGCACGCCTCGCCGGGGCAGAGGCGGCAGATGCCATCGTGATCGACGGATCTTCCGTATCGGTCGAGGTACGTGGCGGCGCGCTGGAACATGCGGAACGCTCAGAAGGCACCGATCTGGGGCTTCGGGTGTTTCTGGGAAAGCAACAGGCCATTGTTTCAAGCTCTGACAGCCGTCCCGAAACGCTGACGGCCATGGCCGAACGGGCCGTCGCCATGGCGCGCGAAGCGCCCGAAGATCCTTTTACCGGTCTGGCGGCCAGCGAGGAATTGACCAACAGCTGGGATCTCGACGCGCTTGAGCTCTTTGATCCCTCCCCCGAACCCTCTGCCGAAGCGCTGATGCAAGATGCGCTGTCGGCTGAGGCCGCAGCTCTGGCTGTTTCCGGCGTATCGCAAGTCTCGGATGCGGCGGCGGGCTATGGCACACATCGGGTGCATCTGGCTGCCACCAACGGCTTCTCGGGCGGGTATGCGCGCAGTAGCCGATCAACATCCTGCGTTGCGATTTCGGGCGAAGGCACCGGAATGGAGCGGGACTATGACGGCGACAGCCGCACCTTCCAAGCCGACCTGCGGGACGCCGAGGAGATCGGACGCAAGGCCGGGGAACGCGCGGTCGAACAGGTTGGCGCGCGCCAGCCCGCAACGGGCAGTTTTCCGGTACTGTTTGACGAGCGGATTTCATCATCGTTGATCGGGCACTTACTCGCCGCCAGCAACGGCGCAGCGATCGCGCGTGGGGCGTCGTGGCTGCAGGATTGTTTGGGCGAACAGGTATTGCCG
The DNA here is from genome assembly GCF_056538305.1 of Ruegeria sp. BG9. NCBI lineage: Bacteria > Pseudomonadati > Pseudomonadota > Alphaproteobacteria > Rhodobacterales > Roseobacteraceae > Ruegeria > Ruegeria sp. BG9. The sequence continues at coordinate 260,584 of NZ_JBQFSY010000004.1, read as the reverse complement.
GAACATCTGTCGCTGGTCGAAGACCCGCACCGCCCACGTATCTCAGGCTCGCGCCCATTTGACGCCGAAGGGCTGGCAACGCGCCGCCGGGCGATTGTCGAGAACGGAGTGCTGACCGGCTGGACGCTGGATCTGGCCAGCGCACGTAAGCTTGGCATGACCTCAACCGGCAATGCAGCGCGCGGTGTCTCTGGGCCGCCCTCGCCCAGCAACTGGAACCTCAGCCTGACCCAAGGCACCCAAAGCCGCGCGGATCTGATGCGCGATATGGGTACCGGGTTGCTGGTCACCTCGATGATCGGATCGACGATCAACCCCAATACGGGGGATTACTCGCGCGGGGCCTCCGGGTTTTGGGTCGAGAATGGTGAAATTACGCATCCAGTCAATGAATGCACCATCGCGGGCAACCTGCGCGACATGCTGAAACGGATCATCCCGGCCAATGACGCGCGCAATTATCTGTCGCGCGTTGTGCCCTCGGTGCTGATCGAAGGGATGACCCTTGCCGGCAACTGACCTGCCACTGCTGATTGACGCCGCACGCAAGGCTGGAGAGATCGCAACCCGTTTCTCGGGCGCGCAGGCCCAGCGTTGGGACAAGCCCGACGGTGCCGGACCAGTGACCGAGGCCGATCTGGCCGTCAACGAAATGCTGGAACATATGCTGCCCACAGCGCGGCCCGACTATGGCTGGCTCAGCGAAGAGACCGAGGATAGTCCGGACCGCCTGTCGCGGGACCGCGCCTTCATTATCGACCCGATTGACGGCACCCGCAGTTTTGCCGAAGGCTCGCGCACCTGGGCGCATTCGCTGGCCGTTACGGAGCACGGAGAAGTCACCGCAGCCGTGATCTATCTGCCCCTTCGCGACCTGTTCTATGCGGCGGCGAAAGGTCAGGGCGCCACCCTGAATGGTGCGCCAATCCGCGCCTCGGAGGCTTCGGCGCTTGGGGCTGCCACAATTCTTGCCGCCAAACCCAACATGAACAGCCAACACTGGCGCGATGGCGAGGTGCCGGAGTTTGACCGTGCCTATCGCCCGTCGCTGGCCTATCGCATGGCCCTGGTCGGTGAGGGGCGTTTTGACGGCATGTTGACCCTACGACCCAGTTGGGAATGGGATATCGCGGCGGGCGACCTGATCATTCGCGAGGCCGGAGGGATCTGTACCGACCGCGCAGGCCAGCCCCTTCGGTTCAACAACGCGCAGCCTCGGCTAAACGGCGTTCTGGCCGCGGCGCAGGACATCCACAACCAGCTTTCGTCCCGGCTTGATCCGAACGGCCCTGGCATCGCCCCATGAGCAAACCGCGATCTCTGAGTCTTGCGGCCTACCGGGTCCTGTCGTGGGGGGGTGCACAGCAAAACATCCGACCAGATCAGCCCCGCCCGGACGGAGAGCTTGTCTGGGTTCACATCGCAACACGCGACCGCTTGCGTGCGATCAGTGACTTTTGCCTCAGACTGCAACAGGCCCGACCCGGCCTGTCGATTCTGCTGAGCACCCCGCCAGAGATCGACCTGAGCCGCTGGACCGGAAGCCCCTTTCCCATGGTCAACCTACCCGCCGAACAAACCGGGGCGGCGCGGGCCTTTCTGGACCATTGGCACCCCGAACTGGGTCTTTGGGTCGGAGGGGGATTGATGCCCAGCATCATTACCCGCGCGGAAGAGCGCAAAATCCCGATGCTTCTGATCGAGGCGCAGTTGGACGTCGTCTTGTCCCGCAATGCGCGGTGGCTGCCGGATATCAGCAGATATACGTTCGATTGCTTCGAGCATATCCTCACCACCACCGACGAAACGGCCCGCCAGATCCGGCGGATGGGGGTTGCTTCCTCCAAAGTGCGCAAGGCGCCCCCACTGCAGTTCAGTCCGAACCCGCACCCCTGGCCCGAGGACGAATTGATCGAGACCAACCACGCCCTCGCCGGACGTCCGGTCTGGCTGGCCGCGCGGGTTCAGGCGAAAGAGTTCATCTCGGTCCTCAGTGCCCATCGGCAAGCGCTGCGCATTCTGCCGCGATTGGCGCTGATCTTGCACGTGGCGGATCGGGCCGAGGCCGCGCCGCTGCAGCGGCGGCTTGAAACCATGGATCTGCGCTGTTCCAGTTGGGATGACGGCGGCCCTATCGAGGACACGACGCAGGTGATTGTCAGCTCTGAGCCCGAAGATCTTGGCCTTTGGCAACGCGTTTCACCGGTGTCCTTCATGGCTAGCTCGCTGGAACGCGGCGCGGGCGGGCAGGACCCGCTGGATGCTGTCGCACTGGGATCGGCGGTTATCTATGGCCCTCATATCGATATCTATCAGTCGGTTTATGCTCGCCTTGCCGAGGCCGGTGCCGCCCATCCGGTCAAAACCGCGACCGAGCTTGGAGATGCGGTCGTCGCCCTTCTGGCCCCGGATCGCGCGGCGGGGATGGCGCTGGCGGGATGGCAGGCGATCACCGAAGGGGCACCTCAGGCCGAGCTGTTAGTCGACTTGCTGCAGGACCTTCTGGACCAGCGGAGTAACCACAATGCGCGCCCCTGACTTTTGGAACTCGGACCCCGCGCGCCCGGCGCTGCGTGCCCGACTGCTCAGCCCATTGGGGCGGCTTTATGCGGCGGCCACTGCGCGACGGGTCGGCTCTAATTCTGGACTGCAGCCGGGTGTGCCAGTGATTTGCATCGGCAACCTGAATGCTGGCGGAACCGGCAAGACCCCTACGGTGATCTGGGTGCTGGAACAGCTGCGCAATGCCTGGCACGAGCCGCATGTCGTCACGCGCGGCCATGGCGGGTCGCTGGAAGGCCCTGTTCGGGTTGACCCCACCAAACACAGCGCCGCGCAGGTCGGGGATGAGCCGCTTCTGCTGGCCATGTTCGCCGAGGTTTGGGTCTCCAAGGACCGTGCCGCGGGTGCGCGCGCCGCGGCCGAGGCGGGCGCAAGCGTGATTGTTCTGGATGATGGCTTTCAAAATCCCGCGGTCGCTAAGGATTTCTCGATCATTGTGGTGGATGCCCAGCGTGGATTCGGCAACGGCCTGTGCCTGCCCGCCGGTCCTCTGCGCGAACCCGTAGAGGTCGGCCTGAAACGCGCCGATCTGGTTCTGTCATTGGGCGATACGCAAGCGCAAGAGCACTTCGCGGCACAATGGGGTCACAAGCTAACGGTGCCCCATGCAACGGGCGTTGTCGCGCCGTTGCAAACCGGCATGGACTGGGCTGGATCGCGGGTTCTGGCTTTTGCCGGGATCGGCCACCCTGAGAAATTCTTTCAGACCCTGCGCCAGCAAGGGGCCGAGCTCTTGCGTGCCGAGGCGCTCGACGATCATCAACCACTGACCTCGGCGCTGATGACCCGGCTTGAAAACGAGGCGCGCCTGCTTGGCGCTCAGATGGTTACAACGGAAAAAGACGCAGTGCGCCTGCCGCAAGCTTTCCGCAACAAGGTCGTCACCCTGCCCGTCCGGCTGCAAGTGAACGACCCCGAGCAGGTCAAAGAGATGATCCTGAAAGCGGCCCCATCTCCTAAGTGACGGAAATGGTCGGCCCGAGAACAGGCCGACCAAAGAGCAATTAGCTGCCCAATTCGTCTTCGATCAGCTTCTTGAAATCCTCATAGGACTGGTTCGAAACCTTCTTGCCGTTCACAACAAAGGACGGAGTGCCCGTCACATCATCGCGCTCAGCGTTTTCCTGATACCACGCCACCAGAGTCTGGGCGCGCGTGCCGTCCTGCAGGCAGGCCTCGAGTTGGTCATTGTCGATACCCGCCAGACGGCCGATCTTGCGCAGCTCGTCCACGATCTCGGTTGGACCACCTGCTTGGGTCCATTCGGACTGGCCCTGATAGATCAGATCGGTAATGCCAAAAAACTTCTCAGGCCCTGCGCAGCGCGCAACCATCGACGCCCACAGGCCATAGCGGTCAAAGTAGACCTCACGATAGATGAACTTGACCTTGCCGGTGTCGATGAAGTCCTTCTTCAGCTGCTTATAGGCACCCTGATGGAAGGTGGCGCAATGCGGACAAGTGTAGGAGGCATATTCGATGATCTCGACCGGCGCATCCTCGGCCCCTTGCACCATCTCGATGATCGTAGAGGTGTCGAGATTGGCCTCTTGCGCGATGGCGCTGCCAACCAAAGGATTGACGGAAGACGTGTTCGAAGCTGTCATCCAATAGCCACCAGCGGCTACGGCGACAGCCGCACAGATTACGGTTGCAATACGGCTCATTCTCAGCCCTTTCTCAGCGTTTCTGCTTGGATAAAACGTTGCGGCCCAAACGTTCAAGGGCCGCACGTAAATCTTCATCATGGACATCCTGCGAGACCCTGCCCGCTTCGGCCATGATTTCAGGTTTGATCTCTGGTTTCGCTTGTTTCGGCTTGTGGTCGAAACTGGCCTGCCCCTCGGCAAATCCGGTCGGAGCGGTCTGGGTGATGCGCACTCGGCTGATCGCATTGTAGCCGTAGACGGCGTTCACCTTGCCGCGCAGTTGTTCTTTCTGCATTTCCAGCATGGGGGCCTGCGGCCCTGTTGTCAGCACGGTCAGGATCGCCCCCATCCCGTTCCTGCCATAGCCCACATTCACGGGTCTTGCGATGGCGGCAGTGTCCTGGCCCACGATCTCGGCCCAGTGGGTCAGAAGGCGCGAAACGGCAAAGCCCCGGCTTTCGCCGGCGCGCCTGATCTGATCGTTCAGCAATGTCGCGGTGCGTTTGAACCCGCGGGTCGAAGAACGTCTGCGCTGCATCTGGTTTCCAACTCCTGCACCGCTATTGTAGTAGGCAGGCCAGCAGGCGCCAGCGAAACCCGACAGTGAGATAGATAAAACTTGCGTGACAGCCCCGAATTTAACCTGAGCGCTGAATTGCTCGACTGGTATGACCGCCACGCGCGCGAGATGCCATGGCGTGTCGGCCCTGCCGATCGCGCCGCAGGCGTGGTGCCGGACCCTTACCGGGTCTGGCTGTCCGAGGTCATGCTGCAACAGACAACCGTCGCCGCTGTGCGGGACTATTTCACCCGCTTCACCACGCGCTGGCCGACCGTGCAGGCGCTGGCTGCCGCCCCCGATGATCAGGTCATGGGGGAATGGGCGGGCCTCGGGTACTATGCCCGCGCCCGCAACCTGCTAAAGTGCGCCCGTGTTGTAGCGGAGAAGCACGACGGACAGTTCCCCGACACCTATTGCGCGTTGTTGGAGCTGCCGGGGATCGGCCCCTACACCGCCGCCGCGATCTCGGCCATTGCGTTTGACCAGCCCGAAACCGTGCTAGATGGCAATGTCGAGAGGGTGATGGCCCGGCTCTACGATATTCACGACCCGTTGCCCGGATCAAAACCTGTTCTGAAAGAGAAAGCGGCCGCTCTGACACCCGAGCGGCGCCCCGGAGACTACGCGCAGGCCGTAATGGATCTGGGAGCCACAATCTGCACACCCAAATCCCCGGCCTGTGGAATCTGCCCCGTGCAGACCCCCTGCCTTGCCCGCGCTGCAGGCACGCAACCTGAGCTGCCGAAGAAGTCGCCCAAAAAGCCCAAACCCACGCGATTCGGCCATGTCTACATCGCGCAACACCCAAACGGAGCGTTCCTGCTGGAACGCCGCCCCGACAAGGGTCTGCTGGGTGGTATGTTGGGCTGGCCCGGCTCGGACTGGTCCGAGACCCCGCCCGAGGCCCCGCCGTTTTCGGCAGAGTGGCGCGCGCTGAACGGCGAGGTGCGCCATACATTCACGCATTTCCATCTGGTGTTGCGGATCTGGACCGCACCGCTGCCCGAGGGCACCGAACCCGACGGGCTGACCCTATTGCCCAAGCATGACTTCAAACCCAGCGACCTGCCGACAGTGATGCGCAAAGCCTACGACCTGTGGCAGGATCAATAAGCCCGCTGGGCAAGCCCGGTCTGTCCGGCTAGGGTTCACCTGCCTATTCGGAGCATCATGGATGATCGCGACTCAAACCCTCTCGCGCTGGCAAGCTGCCCTGCCCTATTGGGTGTCCTTCTTGCTGATCCCGCTGATCTGGGCAACGGCCTTTGCAGGGGGGTGGTGGGTTTTGCTGATCCCCCTCTCCACATGGTGGGCCTTTGCGGTTCTGGACCGCCTGACCGGCCTCAACCTGCAAAACGCCGACCCTGAAACCCCTGATGATGCGCTGCATTGGTATATCCTGCTGACCAAGCTCTGGGCGCCTGTCCAATTCCTCACGCTGTTTGGCCTGATCTGGTACGCAACCGATAGCGAACACTTGTCGAACTGGTCGAAGATCGGGCTGTTCTTCGGTATGGGGGTCATTTCAGGCACGATCGGGATCAACTACAGCCACGAGCTGATGCACCAGAAATCCCGCTCTGAGCGTTGGATGGGCGATCTTCTTCTCGCGATGGTCCTCTATTCTCATTTCCGGTCCGAGCATCTGCTGGTCCATCACCGCCACGTCGGCACCCCACGCGACCCAGTGACGGCGCGCTACAACGAAGGCTTCCACCGCTTTTACCCCCGCGTCCTGCTGCAATGCCTGATCTCAGCTTTTCGGGCCGAGCGGGACAGGCTGACCCGCAAGGACCGACCGTGGACTGACAGCTCGAACCCGTTTTGGCGCTACTGGGCGCTGCAAGGCGGCATGCTGATCCTCGCCGCCCTGATCGGAGGTTGGCCCGGCCTCGCACTTTTCCTGCTGCAAGCGGGCGTCGCGATCTGGCAGTTAGAGCTGGTCAACTACGTGGAACACTACGGCCTGACCCGAAAACATTTGGGCGAGGGCAAATACGAACATGTTCTGCCCCGGCATTCATGGAATGCCTCACAAAAAGCGTCGAACTGGTTGCTGATCAACCTGCAGCGCCACTCGGACCACCACTACAAACCCAACCGTCGCTTCCCGCTGCTGCAAAACCACGCGGAAGAGGACGCGCCGCAACTGCCCTACGGCTATCCGGTCATGACCGTCGCCGCGATGATCCCGCCGCTGTGGCGCCGCGTCATGAACCCGCGCGTCCGTGCATGGCGGCGGCACTACTACCCCGAGATCACCGACTGGCACCCCTATAACAAAGCACTGAACCCCGGCCCAAGGGCGTGACCGCAGCGCGCAGCGCGCGCTGCCCGGCCCAACTGGAGGGGCTGCATCTTTGATGCTGCCCAAACAGGCGGGAGCTGTTCACAAAACCCAGATATCCATAGGGGTTTCAACTCCGCGAACGGTCTGACCCGTGCGTTTCTGGAACCCATCCATCAGCGATCCACTATTCGGATTCTCGCGCAATGCCTGCTCTTGCAACGCATCACTGACCACGATCCGGGCGTTAAAATCACGGGTCATCGCCTCCAACTTGGCCGAGACATTCACCGCATCTCCAATGACTGCGAACTCCAACCGGTTGGCCCCGATATCCCCCAGAACGACCGAACCAAAATGCACACCGATCCCGACATGGATATCATGCTCTCCCGCACGAAGCCGTTCCTGGTTCCAATCGTCGATGACGCCAACCATCGCGCGCGCGCAGCCCAGCGCATTGCTGGCGTCCAAAGGCGTTGCGACCGGCGTGCCAAAAGTCGCCATAAGCCCGTCACCCAGATATTTGTCCAACGTGCCATGGTGACGGAACACCTCAGCCTCCATCCGCGCATGAAACCCGCGCAACACCTCAATCACCTCATAGGGGTCCCGTCCGGCTGCAAATTTCGTAAAGCCCACAATGTCGATAAACAGCACCGCGATATCCGCCTTGCGCACCTGTTTCAGCGGCTCGTCGTTCTGGCTGAGTTCATCGACCACATTGGGCGAGAAGTAACGCGACAGATTCGCCCGCTCCCGCTCCAGCCCTGCATTGCTCATCAACAAGCGATTTAGCCGTCGCATCGACACGCCAAGCGTCACCGCGACCATGACGAACACGATCACCTGCTGAATGCGCTGCGGGATATCGAAACTGTTGGGATCCAACAGTTCTGCGACGTCCGGATAGCCCTGCAGAGCCGCGGCCACCTTCTGGCTGATCCCCGGAATCGGCGTGGCTACCCACCAGGCGATGATCCAACCCGCCGTCCAAATTAGTGCTGTCCAGGAGCCAATCGCGACAACCGTGCGCCACGAATAGGCCAGCGTCCCAGCAGCCAGAATAATGAAGAAATACTGAAAATTGTCGAACCGGTACTGCATGGCCAGCGGCCGCACATCATCGCTGAACGGGTTTGGCACAATCATCCCAAGCGTCATGATCAGAAGATCGACAAAGATCAGCAACAGCTCGGTCCGCGATTGTCCAACCCGCCCTGCGCGCCGGATCAACCAGCCATTTGCGCAGATGAGAAGCAGGATGAAATGATACCACAGCACCTCCCATTGCGGGTTCAGAAAGATCAACAAAACCCCGGTCAAAGCCATCGCGATCCAGCGCGCGCGGACGGCCAGTTCCAGACCCTCCTGCTTGTGCCGTTGCATCGCGGCTTCGGTGTATTTGTTGTCCAGATCCACAACATCCGGCTGGGTAACGGCGAACCGTTCCAGTCTGGATGGGCTGGCAGTTGTCTCGCTCATGACAGGAACCTCTGAGGCAGTGCTGGCGACGCGCCCATGCAATCACCTCTGACTGGAAAACAAAAGACCCCGCCGAGAACGGCGGGGCAAGGCGTAGTGCCTTGTGTCAGGCCACAGGCACCGGCGGTTTTCGTGATATCAGTTGTGCATCTCGGCCCGGATCTGCTGGCGCAGAACGTCGATCGGCACCGTTTTGCCATCGCGCTTGAAGCACCAATAGGTCCAACCGTTGCAGGAGGGGGCGTTCTCAAGATGTGCGCCAACCTGATGGATCGAGCCTTTGACGTTGTCGCCAACCAACGTTCCATCGGCGCGAACTTTGGCTTTGTGGCGCTGGTTCATCGAGTAAAGCTCTTCGCCCGGGCGCAGCATCCCGCGTTCGACCAACTGGCCGAAAGGAACACGCGGTTCGGCGCGTTTGCTGGCGCTGACCTCCAGCGCCTCGCGGTCGAACTTTCGCACCTTCGAGATCCGCTTCTCGGCCACTTTGCGATAGCTTTCCTCGCGCTCGATGCCGATGAACTCACGCCCCAGCATCTTGGCGACGGCCCCTGTTGTGCCTGTGCCAAAGAACGGATCGAGGATCACATCACCCGGATTGGTCGAGCCAATCAAAACGCGGTGCAGCAGAGACTCGGGCTTCTGTGTCGGATGCGCCTTGTCGCCGTTTTCGTCCTTGAGGCGCTCGTGCCCTGTGCAGATCGGCAGAACCCAGTCACTGCGCATCTGCACCCCTTCGTTCAGCGCTTTCAGAGCTTCATAGTTGAACGTGTATTTCGCGCCTTCGCGCTTCGAGGCCCAGATCATCGTCTCATGCGCGTTGGTGAAACGCTTGCCGCGGAAATTCGGCATCGGGTTCGACTTGCGCCATACGACGTCGTTCAAAATCCAGTATCCCGCGTCCTGCAGGGCTGAGCCTACGCGGAAGATGTTGTGGTACGAGCCGATCACCCAGATCGCGCCGTTCGGCTTGAGCAACCGGTGCGCCGCTTTGAGCCAATCGCGGGTGAATTGGTCATAGGCCCCAAAGCTTGAGAATTGATCCCAGTGATCGTCAACCGCATCCACCTGGCTGTTGTCGGGGCGATGCAACTGGCCTTTCAGCTGCAAATTATAGGGCGGATCCGCAAAGATCAGATCAACCGACGCCTCGGGCAGACTGTTCATCACATCGATGCAGTCGCCAGATAGAATCGTGTTTAAAGGGAGCGCTTTTGCGCCCTTTTTGGTGGTCGTTGTCATATCACTGCCTCAAGTATCCACGGCGCTTTTGCGCTCATTTGGTTGAGACAAGGATGAGTCAAAGACGATTCGCCGTCAATTTCTTTTTTTGAATCAGAGACTTACGATTTACTCTTGATACAAGATATTGTGTACCGTCTTGAACGAACGCCTATGATGTGGGGTCAAGCCAAGATTTTGCAGCGCCTCGCGGTGCTGTTTTGTCGGATATCCGGCGTTTGCCTCCCAGCCGTAGCCGGGATGCTGTTGCGCTAAATCCACCATCAGCTGATCGCGCCAGTTTTTCGCGATGATCGAAGCCGCCGCAATCGACACGGATTTGCCATCCCCCTTGATCACAGCCTCGGACGGGATCTGCAGCCCGTTTGGAATCATGTTCCCGTCGATTAGAAGGTAATCGGGTGCCGGATCCAGTGCCTGCACCGCGCGCACCATGGCCAGATGCGAAGCGCGCAGGATATTGAGCTCATCAATCTCGGCGACCGAGGCCTCGGCCACGGCGATCTCGGCCCGGTCCCGCAACTCTGCCTCCAACGCTGTGCGTCGCTTGAGCGAGAGCTTCTTGGAATCGTTCAGCCCCTCGGGAATATCGTCTGGATTCAGGATCACGGCGGCGGCAACCACAGGTCCGGCCAACGGGCCGCGCCCGACCTCATCCACGCCTGCAACCCGGACATAGCCCCGCGCGTGCAGCCCCTGTTCAAGTTCAAAAGTCGGTTTTATCATCCCTTCGGAAAACCGCGTTTTCACAGCCGCCGCAACAAAAAAAGAGAGGGCAGCTTGCGCCACCCTCTCTCAGCGCGGTGCTGTTTCGCACCGCTCCTGCTCGACCGTGTTACTTGTAAACGACGCGGTATCCGTGATGACGCAGGCATGCAGGTTCATACGCCCGCTTAACCTTGTTGCCATTCCAGAAACCGACCTTGCACTCTTGCGGCAGGCTTTTGGAATGTTTGTAGTGCTTGTTGAGGCACTTTGTTCCCAGCAGCGGACGCGGCCCGTAATTGTCATGCTGGCGCAGGCAGCGTTGTGGAAGGTCATAGCGTGCCACGTGTCTGGGCAAAGGCTTCACCTTGGGATACTTGACCTGAGGCGCAGTTTGCACATGGTTGTATTGCCGCGCGGCTTTCTCACGATCCTTGCGCTTTTCCTTGTTATAGTAGTGCACACCTGCGCCAATGATCGCGATCGCGGCCAACCCCCCGAGGATATCCCCAGTGTCCGCAGCACGCGCCTTTGAGGCCGACACGCCGGTAATCGCCATAGCCGTCGCGATGATCAGAGCGATGAATTTCTTGTGCATGATGCCTGTCCTTTCCGAGATTTTTGGCGACCCCGTGATGGACCGCGTCTTTGATGCCTCAACACTGGGTCCACCCCCCTCAGACAAGCAATATCGGCCCCGTGTTATTGGATATCAGGCGCCGCAAACCCCTTTGGTCATTGAATATCAGCCCAAGCCATGCGCAGGATGCAGCTTATGAAACAGATCTTCTCTTCTCTGGTCGCAGCTGCGCTGATATCGGTGGCCCCGGTGGCGTTGGCTGCGGAATGTTATGCCGATTACAAGGCCAAACAGGACAACCCGCTGCGCCTGCACTATGGCGTGATGCAGGTTTCGTCCTGCGACAAGGGACAGGCAACGAGTGAAGTCGCCCAGCGCCTCAGCGGTTCAGGGTGGACCCTGCTGAATGTCCAGTCCGTTTTTGGGCCGGAAGGGTTAGATCAAAGGAAGGCCAATGCCGGAAAATTCTATCTCCGTTTCTGAGGCGCGACGCTCGGGCGTGCGCCTTGTCGGTCTGGGCATTGCCGCCATTGTCGTGATCCTAATCACCGCCGCGCTGTTCCTGTTCTGGACACTGCCCGATGCCAATGCCTTCAACGCTCGCGTCGAACGGTTATTTGTTGAGGCGGATCTGACCTCACAAACCGAAATCCGGTTGCTTGAGATTCTGGCCCAATCGGGAACGGCCTTTGCCGATACGCTGTCCAGCTACCGCATGGTGATCTATGTACTGCTGGTCTTTGCCTGCGCGATGATGATCTCAGCCCTTGTGTTTCTGGTGATGCTTGCGCTGCTGAACCGGCGCATGGCACAGATCGAACGCACCGGCATCCAGGTGACATCGCTGCTGATCAGCCGCGAGGAAAACACCGTCTACCTGAACAACATGGACTTCAAATTGACCCCAGCGGCCATGGAGACCCTCTCGGTGCTGGCGGAATCCCGTTTGGATGATGAGGTCCTGTCAGGCGCTCAGATCGAGGCGACGATATCGGGGCGCGATGCAGCCGATTGTGACGAGGCAGCAGGCGCCACCCGCATCAAACGGCTGCGCGACGCCTTGGGCAATCAGATGGTCAGTGAGTTGCTGGTCAAGAACATCGCAAAAAAGGGCTATATGCTGTCGATCGAAAAAGACGTCATTCAGATGGTTTAGAATCCGCGCCCCTCTTGGAATGCCCGACCAAAACGCCCATTCTATAGGGACCCCGGGCAAGGGAGGGATGGCGATGAACGTCCACACCACACCAAAATCCAACGGTTATGACATCTCGGTCGAACATCTGTCCGACAGGATCGCGATTTTTCGCGATGGCCTCCTGTTGGCCGAAAGCCAGAACGCCAAGGTGATGTATGAAACCCGGCTGCCGCCGACGATCTACGTCCCACGCGCGGATGTGTGCGTCGACCTGAGCGGTGAAACCGGCCTGCAAACCTTTTGCCCCTTCAAGGGAACCGCGACCTATCACGATATCAACCTGCCCGGAGATCGCCTGGCCAATTCGGTATGGGCCTATGACGACGCCCTGCCAGAGAGCGCTGCAATTCGGGGGCATATTGGGTTCATGCCCAGTGCCTATACGGATATCGACCTGGGCAATAACCAACTGCGCGACATCGAAGACACCAATATCAGCGGTCCGCTGATCGACTGGCTGATGCGTGGGGCGTCGCTGTCGGATACGCCCGAAGCATTCACCAAGGCGCTGGCCGAAAAGATGCTGGAACACGGTATCGCGATCCAGCGCCTCAGCATTCTTGCATGGTCCCTGCATCCTCTGATCGCGGGGAAACACTTCATCTGGGAAAAGGGCGAGGATGAGATTCTGACCCGCGCGCCCACCTATGAAATCTACGACCACCCTGCGTTCATCAACAGCCCATTGCGCCATGTCTCGAACGGGTTGGGCGGCGTGCGCCAAAGGGTGAACGACGAGAACCCGCATAACAGCTTTCCCATCATTGAAGATCTGCGCGCCAAAGGGGCCACGGACTATGTCGCCATGCCGCTGCCCTTCTCGGACGGTCGAACAAACGTGCTGACGCTCAGCTGCGATCATCCCGATGGGTTCACGACGGAGAATCTTGGTCTGGTGTTCGAATGCTCGGCCGTGATCGCCCGCTTTTATGAGGTGTTCATGCAGCGCGAAAACGCACAGGTTCTACTGGAAACCTATGTCGGCAAGCGCTCAGGCGCGCGCGTGCTGGGCGGAGAGATCCGACGCGGCGACGGGGATGAGATTGATGCGGCCATCATGTTCTGCGATCTGCGAAACTCGACCAGCCTGGAAGAAAGCCTTAGCCGGGATGCCTATATCAATCTGCTGAACGAGTTCTTTGAGACGGTCTCGGGTATCGTGGATGAAAACGGGGGCGAAGTTCTGAAATTCATCGGCGACGCCGTTTTGGCCGTTTTCCCAGCGGGTGAGGAACCCGCGCAAGCCCGCGCGAATGCCCAACAGGCGGCAACAGAAATCGTCGAAAAACTCGCGGAACTGCGTTCGGAAGATCCTGATATCCACTGCGACTGCTCGATCGGCGTGTCCTATGGCCGGGTGACCTATGGCAATGTCGGCTCGCGCGAACGGCTGGATTTCACCGTTATCGGACAAGCCGCCAACGTCGCCGCGCGTTTGGGTGAGCATAGTAAATCGACCGGTTACCGCATTGTCGTCTCGCAAGACATTGAGCCTGCCTGCTGCAATGCAATCCCGCTCGGCGACATCAAACTGCGCAACGTGTCGCAGCCGGTCACATGTTTTGCCCTGCGTACAGCGGCTGATGTTGAAGTCGGGGACCCAGCTTAAGCTCGGCGAAATATCAAGCTCGCTGCGTTTGATTTAGTTCGACCATATGATGCGCAGAATGGATTGGGTCCCGTCCCGCCACCCTGACGATTGGTGCAAGATGCACCAGCTTTAGCCCGCACCCAACAAGATCAAAGCGGTCTGGGCCGGTGATATTGTGCTTTGCAGTTGCGCGATCTGACTGCGGGCCAGATACGTATCCGTCAGTTTCTGAATGGTTTCAGGCTCAGTGAATTGGGCCAGATCATCCGATCCGGTCAAGCCTGACAAACGGTCCTTGAACACCTCAAGCTGCCTGTCCAGATCGAGCTGCGAAAACGAGGATGGCAGGCCAAGCGCAGTCTCCATCATGCTACGCAAGGGTGGCAAGCCCATCAAGTCGAACCATTTTGTGTCCGCGCTGCTGTCACCGGCAGCCAGTTCACCAAGCGCATGTTGCGCGTAGAGGGAAATCCGCATTGTCTCATTCGTCTCACCCACGGAAACTTCGAAACGGGACACCAGATTGTCTTCGGCGATCTGCTCCATATTCGTGATCAGACCGGTCTTGCGCACCTCTCCGGGGCCAAAACCGAACGCTTGAGAAAACTCGCGATACCGTTTGTCGGACAATCGGTTGGACAGGGCATCAAAGGCTTTGGTTCCATCCTCCAATATCTTTTGGATGAAGAACCGATTGTTGATGTCCTCTTCCAACCCGAAAGCGCCCAAAGCAACCTGTAGCAACCGACGATCCGACACAAGGTCTTCGGCGGATTGAACCTTGCTTATGTTTTCCAGAAAATACTGCCTGTCCCTCTGGTTGACGCTGGAGTTCGTAAAGCTCTCCAGCTGCGCCTCATAGGTCCGCTGCAAAAAACGCCAGCCGACAATACCGCCAGAGGGTATGACAGGCTGGAACGTCATTGCTGGTACGCCATCAGCCGCTCTTCCCGTGGCAACAAAGAGCGGAGGGACTTGAGGCATTTATAGTATTGCTCGGCCACCAGTGCTTCGGTCGCCTCGCTCAGAACACGACGACTGTCTGAATCCGTGAACACCTGGCTTAGTTCCTCAACCCGGCGCAGCAATTGCTGGCGCGCCTGATCAGGCTCCATATCACCAGACAATACCAATTGAGCAGCGTAGCAAACGCGGCGCACAGGTGTTGTGACTTCGTCCGGGTGGATCGCATCGCGCAGTCGCAAAACGTTGGCTTGCGGTGTCATGATCGAAAACCGGCTGCGGCGGTCTCCATTTTCGATCACTACACCATTGATCAACACCCGCTCTTTCGGGGCAAGTTTCAGGACCAGGCCACTCATCCGGCGGCCCTCATGTGTCGCAGACCGCGCAGAACGGCCATGTTGATCTCCAGCAAAGGTTCTACCGTCGCAGTGTTCCCCAAAACCTGTGCGCTGTGCTGCTCCGTAAACTCGGCCAGGTAGAAAATCCGCGCGCGCAGGTCCTTCGGAAGCGAGTTATCCGAGTCCGCCACGCCGGTCGCCAGCACGGTCCACAACCGCCGATTTTCATGCAATGCCTGCACAAATTCGGAAAAATCCGTTGCCTTCCGGGCTGCCGCTGCCTTGAGCCGATGCGTGATCTTCGAGATCGCCTCATACTCCGTGTCCCGCGGCGTGCGGGTCGGAGCTGCAGATTGCGCATAGGCGCGTTGAGCGTAGCTTTGCGGTGTCACTTGAAATCCTTCCAATAGGCCGTCTTCAGGCAGTCAGGACCGGGGCGCGGTGTTTACGCCCCGGCCAGGTTCCGGATTTAGCGGAACAGAGACAGGATCGACTGCGGCGCCTGGTTGGCAATCGACAGCGACTGGGTGGCCAGCTGCTGTTGCACCTGCAGCGCCTGCAACCGGGCCGAGGTTTCTTCCATATTGGCGTCCACCAGAGAGCCGATGCCCGATTTGAACGAGTCAGTCAGGTTCGAAATAAACTCTTTCTGGGTCTCGATCCGACCCTGGGCCGAACCGAAGGCGGCCGAAGCGTCGATCGAGGTGTCGATCAGCGATTCAACGGCCGCCAGCGCGGCGGTTGCCCCCGGACCGGTCGACACGTCAATGCCAGTCAGCGCTCCCAGACCACCCGAGCCTGCGTTCACGTACTGAGCAGAGAACGAAACGTCTGAACCCGTGCCATTCGTAACGGACAGAGTGCCTGCCGTGCCCGAGTCGTAGTCAACGGTCAGACCAGTTATGCCTAATTCTTCGATCTTGGCTTTCAAACCAACGGCAACAAGGTCACCGGTTGTGGTGGCTGCCGCATCTGCCGCAGACACGGTGTAGGACACAACCTGATCATCAATAGCGACAACCACCTTATCGCCCGCCGCGAAGGCACCACTGGACTCATCGGTCACCAGTGCGGTTGCCGATGTAGCACCAGCGGCAATGGTGGCACCGACGCGGTCATTGGCTGTCGACGAGCCGGTCGAGCCGTCGAATACCGCCGCTGAGGTGTAGCCACCAGTCGACAGGTTCTGACCCGCTACCGTTATGGAAGAAGCCGTCACAGCACCAGTGTTGTCCCGATCCAAAGAGGCCAAAATAGACGCCGAGCCAGCCGAACCATCAACAAGGTTCAACCCATTGAATTGGGCAGCCCCCACGACCGAAGTGATCTGGTTCTTCAGCGCAGTTACATCATCGTTGATCTTGCCACGATCCACGTTGTCTTCCTGCGCCGCGACGATCTTTTCCTTCATCTGGGTCAGAAGGTCGGTGACAGTTTCTGACGCGTTCCGTGCGACGGCAACCGTCGATTCACCCAGCGAAAGGCTGTCTTTGATCGCGTTGAAGCCTTTGACGTCCGATTCCATCACTTTGGAAATCGCCCAGACGGCCGAGTTGTCTTTTGCTGTTGCGACATCCTTGCCGGTCGAGATAGCGTTCTGGGTCATCTCGAGGTTTTTGTTGACCGATTTCAGGGTCTGCAGCGCAACCATCGCGCCGTTGTTTGTCAGAATACTGGACATAATTCCATCCTTTTGCGTTAGGGCTTCAGCGCCCAAGATCACCCCGCTAGACAAGCGGGCTTTGGTGTCTTTCTGACCTGTGCGACGCGCCGTCCGGCCCGTCGCGCCACCCGATGTTTCAGGTGCAGCACCACCTTTGACCTCGATCCCCTAACGGAGTGCTAAAGCGGCCCGACTCATAATTTTGGATTTGAATCAACTCCGGCCCTATGCGCGTTTTTCAAGCTTTACCTGACTCCGCACGGCAAAGCCGTTGCGTTGCCCGTCGGCCCCATAAGTGCTGAATTCCTGCCGCACGCGGTTCAGCTCTGCCATGCGGCTTGCAACCGCGCGAATCCCTTCGGCCGCGCTGTCCAGAAGCGCTTGATTGCGTTCCACTTTTTTATGGACGCGAAGTAGATCATCGCTGCTCAGCACCTGAAGATCGTTGATCGCACCAATCAGTTTCTCTTTTTCAGGGACCATATGATTGAGTCGCTCAAGATCACCGTCCACAAGCGCGGAGCGCTCAAGATCAAGGACCTCCTCCAGTGATTTGATCAGAAGGTTAGATTCATGTGTCATCGGAATTCTCCATCAAGGATTGAAACAGAAGTTCAGACAGGCCAACTCCGCCGGATTGCGCCATTTGCCGGGCCTGATGCTGCAAAAGAAAGGACGAGAACTGGTCCTCACCTGCACCGCCACCGAACGAATCGCGTGCTTTTCCCAAGCCTGCGGATTTCAGCATTTCGGCCAGAAACGCCGCCTCGAGCTCGACTGCAGCGGCTTGCAGGCGGTCTTGGGTTGAGGGCGGCGGCATCGACTGGAGGGGAGGGATATTCATCGGCTTCTCCGAAAATTGCATCGAACTTTCTTGATCAAAGACGAAAGCGGTTAAAATAAACGTAACCTCCTTTGGGCAGTTTGACGGTCAACCACTACGGAGCCGGAGCAAAATGCCCAACCCTCTTACGCTGATGACACCAACGCAAACTGCGGCCACGAAACCGGGGACACGCGAAACCACATCGGAGACGTCTACGCGCTTTCAGGATGTTCTGAAGGAAGAGACGCCGAAGCCTGAATCTGAGGTTGTAGCCGAGGATGAAACCGCCGTTGAGCAGGACGTCGTGCCGGAGGATCCTGCCCTAGAAAAGGTTCTTGCTGACCCTCTGTCAACCCAGCCTGACGCTCCTGAGGAACACGTGTTTGGGGACTTGGTCGTACTGCCCGTGCAGAGCGCGACGCAGGTAACGCAAGGGTCTGAAACTGCGCCTATTCCATCGAATCTCGAGCGTACAGAGGCGCCGAAAACCGACCCGTGCGCAATGCAACAGGTTTCGAATGCCGCACCGCAAAGGCCCGAAGTCGAAAACACGCGCAGTTCACCTGTTCAGCCACAACCCAACACGGTCCAACAGGATTCGGCCAAGGCCTCGGACGGTCAGGTCTTGCCTGCAAAGCCGATTGCTGGGCAGCCTGTTATAGCTGAGCGTGCGCAACCTTCCGCTTCGGCGCTACCCGCTGATACAACGGTTGCGCCCCAGATAAATGCGGCTCCAACTGCGCCTCAATCTCCCAGACCCACACCGACTCTCGCGCAGATGCAGGTGATGGCGTCAGTTCGGAACGCAGATGCCGAAACCGCCGCAGTGATTCCTGAAACGGATGGTGTGATTGCCACGCGCGAAGAACCGCTGTTTCAAAACGTCCGCGACACGGCTTCGGTTGCGCAGCCAGCCTCACAGGCTGCCAAGGCTGAGATCACCCGAGCCATCGCCGGGCAGATGGCGGCGGCGATTCAGGTTCGGGCGGGTTCCGGTACGATCGAGATCGCGCTCAGCCCCGAGGAACTGGGGCGGGTCTCCATCACGCTCAACGGTCGCGAGGATGGGATGGTTCTGACCATAGCCGCCGAGCGCCCCGAAACACTGGACCTGATACGCCGACATCTCGCCGTCTTGGAGGCTGAATTCCAAAACCTTGGATATGGCGACATCTCGTTTGACCTAAGCACATCGGACGATGCGCAGGATGATACTGCAAACCCGAAGGCAAGCGACTATGGACCTTCCTATTCGAATGAACCGGACGCGCCAAACACTCCGATCATTCCCCGAAATCTCTCGGGTCGTGGCATTGATATGAGGCTTTGACAGATGATCACTCCTACAAGTTCCGCTCAGACCCCGATACTGACCCCGACCTCGGCTGCCTCGCAGGCATCCAAGCTGACCTCGGATTTTGAGACCTTTCTGCTGATGCTCACCGCACAAGCGCGAAACCAGGACCCGTTGGAGCCTATGGATTCCTCGGAATACGCATCTCAGCTGGCCCAGTTCTCGATGGTCGAACAGCAGGTTCAGACCAATGACCTGTTGTCTTCCCTGAGCACGGCCTTGGGTGGGCAAAAGCTGAGTGAGCTTTCCAATTGGGTGGGCGTTGATGTTCGATCCGCTTCAGCCTTTCGATTCGAAGGCCAGCCGGTCACTCTGTTTGCTCAGGCCGATGCAACAAGTGATGAAGCCATCATGGTGATCCGCAATTCAACCGGCACCGTAATCGACCGCATTCCAGTCAATCACACAGACACCGAACTCCTCTGGGCCGGCACCGATGCTTCTGGCGATCCGCTGGGACAGGGCATGTATTCCGCCACGTTGGAGAGTTACAAGAATGACGAACTGTTATCGCAGCGATTGGCCGCTAGCTACAACCGCGTGGTTGAGGCGCAAATCGCGGATGGCACGGTGCATCTGTCCCTGCAAAGTGGGGCCACTGTCCGCTCGGACGAGGTGACGGCGATCCGAACAGGCGCTTGATCTGATCGGGCTGGCAGTCCAAACCTTGGCAAATCACGATTCCCTTGCTGAGCGGTACATCCCCTGCCCCATGTCAACGCGCCTCTACCAGACCTGATTGACCAGCTGCGCACGCGCGGGCTGATCACGGGATCCGTGCGGTTCGAACCTTTGTTTGGGGGTCGGACCAATATGGTGTGGAAAGTTCTGGGCGAGAGTGGCGACACGGTATTGAAGCTTTACAGAACCAAACTGCGCAACCCCATGTTCAGCAATGACGCCCAACTCGAAGCGCTGTGTCTGCGCGCGTTTGAGCAGGACGGGTTCGTACCCCGGTTGCGGGCAACTGGGCAACATCAGGGCGACGCCTGGGTTCTGTACGATCACGCACCGGGTCGCCCGTGGGAAAGTGGAACGGCTCAGGTCGCCTCTTTGCTGCGCAGATTGCATGGTGCGACGGTCGATTTGCCGCTGCCTACAGGACGGAACGGCAGCGCTGATCTGGCTCGCCACGGGGCTGAGCTCTTGGCGTTGTGTTCCTCTGGCTTTAAAGATCGCGTCACCGCGATGCGGCCCGAGGAACCTGTGCCTCCAACAAAAAGAACGTGTATGATCCACGGCGACCCTGTGGCCGGGAACATTCTGGTGGACGGCTCCAACCTGACCCTGATCGACTGGCAATGCCCGGCAATTGGCGATCCCTGCGAGGATCTGGCCCTGTTCCTATCGTCTGCCATGCAGCATCTGTATCGCGGCGCTCCGCTTAACCCAGATGAACACGCGCAGTTCCTGGCCAAGTATAACTGCCCCAAAACAGTTGCCCGCTACGAAGCACTACGTCCGTGGTATGCGTGGCGAATGGCAGCCTATTGCCTGTGGCGATTTGAGAACGGATCAACAGACTATGAAAAAGGCCTGCAGCTTGAGCTAAAGGCCCTTGAGGATCGCGCTATTTCTGAATGACGGCGTCTTCCCAGGCCGTCAGGAATTTCCTGCGTTTGAGCGTGTCGAGATAGGTCAACAAAGCGGGCTCCAGCGTGATAACTGCGGCCTCCTGCGCCTGCTGTGAGGTGAGCAAGGGCAAAGGTGCCAGCTCAGGCACTGCAACGATCAGGTTGCGGACAAACGCCTTGGCGACAGCAGGATATCGCGTGTTTTTAACCACCATTGCCGTTCGCATCATGGTTGTCTGAAAATCGCTGGGCAGAATGACTTCGAGCGCCTCTTTGCCTTCAACCCGTGCCGTTGCGTAGCTACCAAGCACGTTGTAGGCCACCGCGATCGAGCCACTTGTCAGATCGTCAATCATGTCGCCCGAGCAGCAATACAGACGCAGGTCCAGCCCGCCCATGACTTCCATCAGACGCCAAAAGGTCTCGGAGGCGCGAGCATCTTGCGTGGCGAACAAATAGCCCAAGCCAGATTGGCGGACATCATAGGTACCGACTTTCCCACGGAAGGCTTCGGGGCGCGCGCGCAGGGCCTCGATCAGTTCCTGCCGGGTTTGCGGAACGGGATACCCTGCGAAGGCCGCACGGTTGATAACGATGGCCGCCGGCTCCTGGGTAAAGGCAAACAGGCTGTCATGCCACTGGGCCCATTCCGCGCCCGGCATATCCTTCAAAGGCATTGCAAACCCATCATTCGCAAGCTTCAGCTGCAGATCCATCGCGCTGGAAATGACAACATCAAACGCCTCAGGCGCAGCCCGCACACGCGCATTCAGATCGGCGGTTCCCGTCACCAGATACTCGACGGAGACATCTGGATTTTGCGTCAGGAACCCCTCGATCAACGGCGCGAAAAGCGCGGTGTCGGTGCTGGAGATGATACGCAAATGCGGGCCTTCAGCGGCGGCGTTGAACACCCGCTGGTCCTCCCACTCCTCGGCCACGCAGGCTGAGGCCAAAAGTGTGACGATCAAAGCAATAAGGTAACGCATGCGCCTGTACCTTTCCGGTTGGTCAGGATCAGATCGCCGCCATGGGCCTTTGCGACATCCTGAACGATGGTCAGGCCAAGCCCCGAGCCAATGGTCCCGGCCGCATTCTTCCCACGCTCGAACCGCCGGGTGAGTGTGTCGATTTCACTTGGCGGAAAGCCCGGCCCCTGATCGCTCACGCTGATCTGCGCTTGCGCCCCTTGCGAGACCTCGATCTCGACCACGCTTTCGGCGGGGGCATATTTCAGCGCGTTGTCGACCATGTTGCGCACGGCATTCTGGATCAGGATCGGATCGCCGGAATAGGTCACAACGGGGTCTCCGACCAAGGTCAGGGAAAGGTCCTTCATCTCGGCAATGGGCGTGAGGCGTTGAACCAGATCGCGGACGAGAGCGACTAGATCAATCTCTTCCCGCTCCAGATGATCGGCGCGAAAGGTGATCATCGCATGATCCAGCAATTGCCCCGCCGCCCGAGAGCTTTCGTCAATTGCTCGCACCATCGAGCGCAAAGCCTCTCGATTCTCTTCCTTTTCAACGCGTTGCAACGTCGCGTCCGCATAAGACCGAACCGTTGCCAATGGCGTCCGAACCCGGTGTGCCGCCTCGGCTATGAAATCCTCGGACTGGCTGAGCGACTGATCCAAACGCCCCATCAAAGAGTTCAGCGACGACACAAGCGGGGCCATTTCCCGCGGCACCGGTTTTCTGAATGGGCTGAGATCTTGTGGGCCCCGACGTGTCACCGACGTCGTCAGCTTGTTCAACTGCCCGATGGTGGCAGACGTTGCCCAGAACGATAACCCGGCGACCAGCGTGAAGAAACCTATCCCCAAATACGCCGCGTTTCGTGAAATCTGCCTGAGGGTTTCGGCTAATGCGTCTTGCGTTTGACCAAGGGCCACTTCGACTTCGGTCCGGGTTCCCAAACCCACGAGAGTGCGGCTGGCGCTGACCTGGCGAATGCTCTCTCCGCGCACCTCGCCCGATTGAAAAACCCATTCGCCATTGGGCGTTCCATTCGTGGCTGAAAGATCGTCGTAGCCGGACAACAGTTCTCCGTCCTGAAAGATGGCGTAAAACACCCGATCATCCGACGGCGTACTTAGCATCGAGAAGGCGGCGTAGGGGATGTCGACCTCAAGCTCTCCGTCCCGCAGAGCGACGGCATCGAGGATCGAGGTGACGGAGGCACCAAGGATATTGTCCTGCCCTTGCTGCGCGACGCGAGCGGCATAACTGCGCACTGTAAAGAACAAAAGCAACGCCAGAATGGCCGCGCCGCCAATCAGGGTCAGCACCAGACGATTACGAAGAGATCCTGAAACCGCGGGGCTAGCTGACATGATCCAACCTGTAGCCCAGGCCACGCAACGTGGTAATTTTCAACTCCGAACGCTCGAGATGTTTGCGCAGGCGGGCGACATACACCTCGATAGCATTGTCCGAGACATCGTCATCGTAGGAAAACAGCCTGTCCGCCAGTTTTTGTTTCGAGAACACCTGACCGGGCGCATTGATGAAGAACTCCAACAGGCGCAGTTCCCGGTTGCGCAGCGACAGCGTCTCACCGCCGACAATCAGGTGACCGGCAACCGGGTCGAAAACGATACCGCCGATCTCGATCGTCGTTTTGGCGATCCCGGATTTGCGGCGCAAAACGGCGCGGCAGCGGGCCTCGAGCTCTGCGTGATCGAAGGGTTTGGTGACGTAGTCGTCGGCCCCCAGATCCAGCGACCCGATTCGATCCGAGACTTGGCTGCGCGCGGTCAAAACGATGACAGGTGTGTCCAGATGACTTGCACGGTGGCGTTTGAGGAAATCGCGCCCATCCCCATCGGGCAGCATGATGTCCAACAGGATCAGGTCATATTCCTCAGCCTCGACAAACGCGGTCGCATCGTCCAAAGTTGCAGCATGATCAACGACATGGCCGTCCAGTCGCATCCGCGAACCGATAGCGTTCGCGAGGTCCATATTGTCTTCGACCAGCAGGAATTTCATGAGGCGTTCGCAGTATTTTCGCGCATGACAGGTTGATGTCAGGTTGATGTGTTTTCTTGATCACAATCTGTGCCGTCAAGCGGCCAGTTGTCAAATGGGAGGACATCATGACAACTTTCAAACTGGGCCGTCGCGCCCTGATCGCGGCTGTGGCCGCTGTTGGTCTTGCGGGACCTGTTTTGGCTGACGGCCACGAGGTCGTGGACAGCATCCACTTCCTGATCCCCGGCGGCGCAGGCGGCGGCTGGGACGGTACCGCCCGCGGCACCGGCGAGGCGCTGACCAAAGCGGGGCTTGTCGGCACCGCGTCCTACGAGAACATGTCGGGCGGCGGCGGCGGTAAAGCCATCGGCTATCTGATCGAAAACGCCGACAGCAACCATGGCACGCTGATGGTGAACTCGACGCCCATCGTGATCCGCTCACTGACGGGTGTGTTTCCGCACAACTTCCGCGACCTGACGCTGGTCTCGGGCACAATCGGCGATTACGCGGCCATTGTTGTCGGTAAGGACAGCCCGATCAATTCGATGGCGGACCTGCTGGCCGCCTATGACGCGGACCCAGGTGCAACAGCTATCGGCGGTGGCTCGGTTCCGGGCGGAATGGACCATCTGGTTGCGGCCATGGTGATGGAAGCAGCGGGTAAGGACGCGCTTGGCGTGAAGTACATTCCTTATGATGCAGGCGGCAAAGCCATGGCAGCCTTGCTGTCGGGTGAGATCGCAGCGCTTTCCACTGGCTTCTCGGAAGCGGTTGATCTGGCCAATGCAGGCGAGGTGAAAATCATCGGTGTGACTGCGGATGAGCGTGTGGACGCAGCGCCCGACGCACAGACCATGAAGGAACAGGGCATCGACACCACCTTCGTCAACTGGCGCGGTTTCTTCGCAGCGCCCGGCCTGCCCGAAGACAAGCTGGCCGCCTACCAAGACGCCATCGCCAAGATGTATGACACCCCCGAGTGGGAAGAAGTGCGCGCGCGCAATGGTTGGGTGAACATCCACAACTCAGGCGATGATTTCTCGACCTTCCTCGAGCAGCAAGAACAGCAGATCAGCGATCTGATGAAAAAACTGGGCTTCCTCTAGGCACCACTCACGGCAGAGCGGCCCGCCCGCTCTGCCACAATCAACAAAAACACGAGGGAGGGGATGTCATGGCGCTGGATCGCTGGATCGCGCTTGTTTTGCTTGGGGTCTGTCTGGCCTATGGCTACGCCGCCTGGTTTACGATGGATGGCAGCCTGCCCCCTTTCATGCAGCGCAACCCTATTTGGCCAAGCACCTTCCCCAAAGTGCTGTCTGTTCTGGGCATCATCGCCTGCACGATCATCCTGCTGGGGTTTGAGAAATCCGAGCCCAAAGCGGCCGATATCGACTATCGCAGACTAGGTGACTACCACCTTGATCAAGCTTTGATGCTGCTGGCCCTTATGGTGATCTACGCCCTGTGCCTTCGTCCCGTCGGCTTTCTGATCTCAACTTCTGCTTTCCTAATCCTCGGCTCTTTCATTCTGGGCGAGCGCAAGTGGCACCTCATGCTGCCGGTCGCCTTCATCGCCACAGGCGCGGTCTGGTATCTGGTTCAGGAAGTCCTGGGCATCTACATGCGCCCCCTGCCAGGCATTTTCGGAGGA
The DNA here is from genome assembly GCF_056538305.1 of Ruegeria sp. BG9. Taxonomy (NCBI): domain Bacteria; kingdom Pseudomonadati; phylum Pseudomonadota; class Alphaproteobacteria; order Rhodobacterales; family Roseobacteraceae; genus Ruegeria; species Ruegeria sp. BG9. The sequence goes on along the minus strand of NZ_JBQFSY010000004.1, from coordinate 235,370 downwards.
TGACATGCTTGAAGGACTTCTGATCGGCCTGCAAACGGCATTCTCAATCCAAAACCTGCTGATGGTCATCGCGGGCTGTCTGATCGGCACCTTCATCGGCATGCTTCCAGGCCTTGGCCCGATGTCGATCATCGCCATCATGATCCCGGTCGCAATTTCAATGGGCGATCCGTCCGCGGCCCTGATCCTGCTGGCAGGCGTCTACTATGGCGCGATTTTCGGCGGATCGACCTCTTCCATTCTGCTGAACGCACCGGGGGTAGCGGGCACAGTGGCCTCAAGTTTCGATGGCTACCCAATGGCGCGGCAAGGCAAGGCCGGTAAGGCTCTGACTATCGCGGCCATCGCCAGTTTCGCCGGGGGTACGCTCGGCGCTATTCTGTTGATGGTCTTTGCGCCAGCACTGTCCTCGGTCGCGCTGCTGTTCCACTCGGCCGAGTACTTCGCCCTTATGGTCGTGGGCCTGTCCGCTATCGCGGCCTTTGCGGGGTCGGGTCAGGTCGCCAAAGCCATGATCATGACGATCCTTGGCCTGATTATGGCAACCGTGGGCGAAGGCGCTTTGTTCAACCTGCCCCGCTTCACCATGGGGATCATGGACCTTCAGTCCGGCTTTGGCTTCATTACGCTGGCTATGGCGATGTTCGCCCTGCCCGAGGCGCTGTTTCTCGTCTTGAAACCCAAAGACCTGAAAGGCGACGACGGAGAAATCAAGGACCTCCGCATCACCAAGGACGAAGCGAAAGCAATTGCACCCGTCATTGGCCGTCAGTCAGTTCAGGGCTTTTTCATCGGCGTCTTGCCTGGGGCTGGGGCGACAATTGCCAGCTTCCTTGGCTACGCGGTCGAACGCAATATTGCACCGAAGCAGGAACAGGAAGAGTTTGGCAAAGGCTCGATCAAAGGTCTGGCCGCACCGGAATCTGCCAACAACGCGGCCTGTACCGGGTCATTCGTACCACTGCTAACGCTGGGCATCCCGGGGTCGGGCACGACGGCCATCCTGCTGGGCGCTCTGATCGCGCTGAACGTGACACCCGGCCCGCGCCTGATGGTGGATGAGCCTCAGATCTTCTGGGCCGTCATCATGTCGATGTTCATCGGCAACCTGGTGCTGCTGATCCTGAACCTGCCGCTGATCCCCTACATCGCCAAAGTGCTGGCCGTACCGCGCAATTTCCTGATCCCGTTCATCCTGTTCTTCACCCTGATGGGTGCCTATATCGGCCAGAACAACGCGACCGAGCTACTGCTCCTCGTCGGCTTCGGCATCTGCGCCACCGCGTTGAAATTCGCGGACTACCCCCTCGCCCCACTTCTGATCGGGTTCATCCTTGGTGGGATGATGGAGGACAACTTTGCCCGCTCGATGCAGCTCTATGACGGTATCGCCTTCATATGGGAGCGCCCGATGACCCTAGGCCTGCTGGTGATCGCCGTCCTTCTGGTGCTGCTGCCAAGCTACCGCGCGCGCCGTGCGCGGGCACGGGCTGCGGGGATTGCGGATGGGGACTGACCCTCTGGCCGGCATCCGCGTTCTGGATCTGACGAACGTGCTTGCTGGCCCCTATTGCTGCTATCAGCTGGCGCTGATGGGCGCCGAGGTGATCAAGGTCGAACGCCCCGGCTCGGGCGATCTTGCCCGGGTGTTGGGCGCTGATCCTGATCGCAACAAAGCTGGCATGGGGATCAGCTTTCTTGCGCAAAATGCCGCGAAGAAATCCGTGACGCTGGATATGAAACATGAGCACGGAAAAGCGCTGCTGAAAAAGCTTGTTCGCAACGCCGATGTTCTGGTCGAGAATTTCAGGCCCGGCGTTATGGATCGACTAGGTCTGGGCTATGAAATCCTGAAAGCTGAAAACCCGCGACTGATCTACTGCGCAATCAGTGGCTTTGGGCAGGACGGGCCACGCCGGAATGATCCCGCCTATGACCAGATCGTACAAGGCATCAGCGGTGTCATGTCCATCACCGGCGCGCCCGAAACCGCCCCCTATCGCGTCGGGTTTCCGTTAGCGGATACGGTCGGCGGGCTGACCGCAGCATTCGCCATCTCATCCGCCCTGAACGCGACCCCGCGTGGCGCGTTTCTCGATGTTGCGATGACCGAGGCGGTGATTTCCACAATGGGTTGGGTGGTGTCAAACCACCTGATCGGGGGCGTCACGCCTGCCGCGCATGGGAACGAAAACACAACCTCGGCCCCCTCGGGCACCTTTGCCACTGCAGACAGTCCGATCAACATCGCTGCAAATCGGGATGAACAATGGCAAGCACTGGCTCGGCAACTGGGTCGGAACGACCTGCTGGACGATCCAGCCTACACAACACGAGAGGATCGCAAGGCCAATCGTCACGCCTTGCGCGCGGAATTGGAGCTCACGCTGACCACGCGACCGGCAAAGGAATGGGTGCGAGAGTTGAATGATATTGGAGTGCCCACCGGGCAGGTACTGACCGTCGCCGATGCACTCGACGACCCGCAATTATCTGGGCGGGGTTTGATCGGTACGCTGGACATTCACGGTGAAGACCTACAGCTCGCTGGCAGCCCTATTGTCATGGACGGGTCGCGCAAACATCCTGGGACTGCACCGCCGGAATTGGGCGCAGACAATTCCGCAATCTGGTCTGAACTCGGGCTGTCGCAGGATGAGATCGACGCCTTGAAAAAGGAGGGCATCATATGAGCGATGTATCCGATTGGTGGCAAACCTCGATCATCGACATGGAGCCTGGCCGGATACACCTGCGCGGAGAGCCAATCCAGGATTTGATCGGCAATCTGGGTTTCGCCGAAATGATCTGGTTCATGCTGCGCGGCGAGAAACCGACCGACGCCCAAGCCCGTTTGTTCGAAGCAGCTTTGGTTGCGGCGGTCGATCACGGTCCGCAAGCGCCCTCAATTGCTGCCGCCAGAATGGCCGTGACCTGCGGTCTGCCCCTGAACAACGCGATGGCCAGCGCGGTCAACATGCTGGGCGATGTGCATGGCGGGGCCGGAGAGCAGGCCGTGCAGCTCTATCATTTTGTTGCAGGACATTCGGGCGATTTGGGGCAAGCGTTGGATGATTGGATCACCACTCACGGAAAGATCCTGCCGGGCTTTGGCCATCGCTTTCACACCCCGACTGATCCGCGCGCGCCGCGCCTGATGGCGCTGGTCACGGAAGCCGTCGATCAAGGGGCATGCAGCGGTGATTTCATGCGGATCGGGCAGGCGATTGAGGCCGAGCTGGCCCATCGCAAAGGCAAGCCCGTCCCCATGAATATCGATGGCGCGACGGCAGTGATCTATGCCGAGTTGGGCTTTGCCCCACCCTTGGCGCGCGGGTTGTTCTGTCTTTCCCGTTCGGTCGGCATCCTGACTCATGCATGGGAGCAGATGGAGCAAGGTGGCCGCAATAAGGGACCGACCCCGCCCGCCTATCGCTGGACTTATGTGGACCCCAGAACCAAGACCTAAACGTCCAGTCCTTCGGTCGACAGATCATCAAGTCGTGGCATCAGGTGCAATAGTTCCTTAGCGTAGTCCGTCTGCGGATTGGCAAACAGGGCATCGGTTTCTTGGATCTCGACCATCTGCCCTGCCTTCATCACGGCAACGCGGTCGCACATCTGCCGCACGACCGGCAGATCGTGGCTGATGAACAGCATCGTCAGGCCCAGATGCTCTTGCAGGTCCTTCAGGATGTTCAGGATCTGCGCCTGGATCGAGACGTCTAGCGCACTGGTCGGCTCATCGCAGATCAGGAACCGAGGCTGCGTCGCCAAGGCGCGCGCGATGGAGATACGCTGACGCTGCCCGCCCGAGAACTCATGCGGGTATTTCAGGCCCGCTTCCGAACCCAGACCCACCTGATCCAACAGCTCATCCACCCGACGTTTGACGTCTGAACCGCTCATGAGGCGGTGATGACGGATCGGTTCTGCCACGATCTCGTCCACGCGCATTCTGGGGTTCAGCGAGGAATAGGGATCCTGAAAGATCATCTGGATGTTCTTGCGGTACGCGTCCTGCACAGCTTTGTCGCCCAGATCGCTGACCAACTGCCCGTCAAACGTGATCGAGCCGCCATCGACCGGGTACAAGCCAGCAATCATCCGCGCCACGGTGGACTTGCCCGAGCCGGATTCACCCACCACGCCGAAAACCTCGCCCGCGCGGATATCAAAGCTCACATCATCGACGGCGGTGAAATAGGTCCGATCCCAAGGCAAAAGACCGCGCCGTTGCAGGAAGCGTTTGGTCAGGTTGCGAATTTCGAACACGGGCTTGGATGTGTCATTGTCCACTTTCGGCCAATGGCGCGCCATATCCTCGATCGCAAAGCGCGTCTCACGACCGCCATAGCTGATCTGAGGGAAACGGTGCAGCTTGAGCGTCGGCCGTGGCACCGCCGCGATCAGCGACCGCGTGTATTCGTGTTGGGGCTGCCCCATCACCTGCGCGGTTGTTCCGGTTTCGACAACCTTGCCAGCATACATAACGGTCACGCGGTCGGTCGTATCGGCGATGACGCCCATGTCATGGGTGATCAGAATGACGCCGACCTGCCGTTCCCGCGCCAATTCCTTGATCAGGTCCAAAATCTGCGCCTGAACCGAAACATCCAGCGCTGTGGTCGGTTCATCAGCGATGATCACATCTGGTTCGGTACACAACGCCAAGGCGATCACCACCCGTTGGCGCATCCCGCCCGAGAATTGGTGCGGGTACTGATCCAAGCGTGTATCGGGGTCCGGGATACCCACCCGGTCAATCAGATCTCGGGCGCGTTGATTGGCCTCGGCGTCGGTGCAACCCAGATGGGCCAGGATGGTTTCGGTCAGCTGCTCTCGCACCGTGAACAAAGGGTTCAGCGAGGTCAGCGGGTCCTGAAAGATCATCGAGATCTTCTTGCCGCGCAGACCGCGCATCGCTTCGGCATCGAGGCCACTGATCTGTTCTCCGCCCAGCTTGATCTGGCCGCTGGCGATCCGCCCGGGACGTTCCAGCAGCCCCATGACAGCCGCACCGATGGTGGATTTGCCTGCACCGGATTCGCCCACCAAACCGTGGATTTCACCCGGCTCGACGGACAGGTCTGCGCGATCCACCGCAGTGAACAGCCTGCGGCGGGTCGGGAATTCGACGGTGAGGTCTTGGATGGTCAGAAGGCTCATTAGGTCACCGCAGTTTTGGGTTCAGCGCATCGCGCAGCCAGTCGCCCAGCAGGTTCACGGACAGGGCGAGGGCCAGAAGGGTGCAGGCGGGGAAGAACAGAATCCACCACTCTCCCGAGAACAGGAACCCCTGTCCAATGCGGATCAGCGTTCCCAGCGAAGGTTGGGTCGGAGGCGCGCCGACGCCAAGGAAGCTCAGCGTCGCCTCGGCGATGATGGCCAGCGCCAGCGAGATGGTGGCGATCACCAGAACCGGGCTGAGGACATTGGGCAGGATATGACGGAACATGATCGGGATCGAGCCGCGACCGATCAGTCGCGCAGCCTGCACATATTCCTTGTTCTTTTCGACCAGCGCTGCCCCGCGGACGACCCGAGCAAACTGTACCCAGTCGGACAAAGCGATGGCGATGATCAGCACATAGATCGCCATTTCATCGCGATATTCCGGCGGGGTCACGCCTTTGGCGATGCCAAAGATCAGCATAGCGACCAGAATGGCCGGAAAGGTCAGCTGAACGTCGGCGATCCGCATGATCAGCGTTTCGACCCAGCCACCAAAATAGGCCGCGACCAAACCCAGAACGACTCCGATGATCAGAGCCAGCAATACGGCGGCAGCCCCGACGAACAAGGAAATGCGCAGCCCGTAGAGGATGGTCGAGAATACGTCCCGACCCTGGTCATCCGTGCCCAGCAGGAAGGTTTCCTGCGTAAACGCATTCGGTGTGCCCGGCGGTGTGAAGCCGTTCATCAGGTTCAAAGTCGCCGGATCAAACGGATTGTAAGGCGCGATCAAGGGCGCGAAAATGGCACAAAACACAAGGATCAGCACGACGGCCGAGGCGATGACAGCCACGGGCGAATGCCGGAAGGACCATGCGAAATCGCTGTCCCACGCTTTGGCAAAGCGCGACTTGGAGACGGGTTGCGGGGTTTCGATCGTATCGGTCATGTGGCCCTCGCGTCGACACGCAGGCGCGGGTCAATGGCATAGTAAAGAAGATCGACGATCAGGTTGATCGTCACGAACATGACCGAGATCAGCATCAGATAGGCGGCCATGACGGGAATATCGACGAACTGGATCGCGTTGATGAACAGCAGTCCGACACCGGGCCATTGAAACACCGTCTCGGTGATGATGGCAAAAGCGATGATCGAGCCCAGTTGCAGACCCGTGATCGTAATCACTGGCACCAGCGTGTTCTTCAACGCGTGGCGGAAGTTGATCACCCTGTCCGACAGCCCTCGGGCACGGGCGAAACGGACGTAGTCGGCGCGCAGGACCTCAAGCATCTCGGACCGCACAAGACGCATGATCAAGGTCATCTGATACAGGCCCAGCGTAATCGCGGGCAGGATCAGTGCCTTCAGGCCCGAGGTGGTCAGAAACCCAGTTGACCAGCCTCCGATCATGACTGTCTCACCCCTGCCGAAACTGGGTAAGAGGTCAAGTTCGACCGAGAAGATGTAGATCAGCAATATCCCGATCAGGAAGGTGGGCAGAGAGACCCCAATCAGACTGACCGTCATGATGATATTCGCCGCCACCCCTTGTCGTCGGATCGCGGTGAATACGCCCAACGCGATGCCCATGGTGATGGCGAGGAAGCCTGACACGAAGGCCAGCTCAAGCGTCGCGGGCGCACGTTCAGCGATGATGGTCGAGACCGGGCGGCCCTGACGGTAGGACACTCCAAAATTGCCCTGAACCGCACCCTGCAGGAACTTGGCGTATTGCACGACAAACGGCTGATCGAGGCCCAGTTCCGTCCTCAGCCGGTCGATATCGGCCTGTGTGCGTTCCTGACCCAGCATGTTGTCGATCGGATCGCCGACAAAACGAAACATCGAGAACGCGACCAGACCCACGACCAGCAAGACGATCACGGATTGGAACATCCTTCGAACAATATATGCGAACATTCAGAATCCCCGGTTGATCGGCCTGTCTAAGCCGCGTCTGACCAAATGGTCAAGATACCGCTAACGAAACAGGGGCCAGAACGATCCGGCCCCTTGAACAGCGTTTTCAGTCTACGGTAACCCACCGCAGGATGAAGAAGTTATCCGGCCGTTGCGTCAGCTCGATATTGCTGCGCGTTCCCCAGACCAGAGGTTGCACATACATCGGAACATAGACCTGCTCATCCTGAATGATGCTGGTGACCTCGTCCAACATGGCCTGACGCGTGCCTTCATCCAGTTCGGATTGAATCTGCGGCAGCAGTTCATCGACACGCGCGTTCGAGAAGCCTCCGAAATTCCAGCTGCCCAGCTTTTTCTCTTCGTTGGGTGTCGCGACCAGAAAGCGCACGGGGTGTTCGGCGTCGAACGTGCCCGGGCTCCAGCCCAGCAGGTACATGTCGTAATTGTCTTCGCGCAGCTCGGGCCAGTAGTTGCGCACCGGCATCGCGTCCAGTTCGGCAGTTAATCCGATCTGCGCGAGCATGCCGACAATCGCCTGACAGACGGCCTCGTCATTCAGATAGCGATCATTGGGGCATTTAAGGCCGAACGAAAACCCGTCCGCGTACCCAGCCTCGGCCAGCAAGGCCTTTGCGGCCTCGACATCGTAGGCGGGGCGTTCTGCATTGGCTGCCGAGTAACCGCTCATCGCAGGGCTGACGAGTTGCGAGGCCGCCTCGGCATTGCCACGCATGATCGTGGCGAGGATGGCATCGACATTCACCGCATGCGCCACAGCCTGACGCACGCGCGCATCTCTGAACGGATTCGGTTCGCCAGCATCGTCGGTGTATTTCAGAGCCTCAGCCTGATGATCAAAGCCCAGCATGATCACACGAGCCTCAATCCCCTGAATGACCTCGACCTCATCATTGCCCTGAAGGCGCGCCACGTCCTGAATCGGAACGGGCTCAATCATATCAACATCACCGGACAGCAAGGCCGCGACGGCGGTGGCAGAGTTCTGGATCGGGCTGAATTCGGCGCGGGTAATGTTGTGCTCTGCCTCACCCCACCAATCTTCAAAAGGTTCCAGAACGGTGCGCAGACCGGGCTCGCGTGCGGTGATCTGAAAGGCGCCGGTGCCGTTGGCATTCAGCGTCGCGTAGTTCCCGGTTTCCTTGTCGGGCAGAGCGGCCTCATTGGCCTCAGCCCAGCCCTGATCCATGATCATCCAATTGGCAATGGAGGACGGAAAAAGCGGGTTGGGCGCGGTGGTCATGAAATCGACGGTGTAGTCATCGACCACCCTGACCTCGCTGATCGGTGCGAACCAACTGCGGGTATCCGAAACCTCATCCGAGGCGCGTTGATAGCTGAACAAAACGTCCTGCGCGTCGAATGTGCTGCCATCGTGGAACGTCACGCCCTCGCGCAGCTTGAACCGCCAGCCTTCGCCGTCTCCGATCGGTTCCCAACTGGTGGCCAAAGCAGGTTCAACGCTCATGTCCTTGCCGCGGCGGACCAGCCCTTCGTAGACATTGTTGAGGAAGCCCAGAACAGCGGCCGAGTTGACGGCGTGCGGGTCCATGGTCTGCGGATCGGTGGTCGAGGCCCATTTGAATTCGGCGGCCTGAGCGGCGCTTGCGGCCAAAAAGGCCAAACCGATGGCCGTTGCCTTGAAGGTCATGGCGATACCTCTCTGTTATGGGTGAACAGTCGTGAAACACCAAATGACAGGGCGCTAGTCCGCGCCCTGCCCTGTTTTTGGATCCTGAACCTTAGTTCATGGTGAAGTATTTGATCTTCGGAGAATCTTCCGGCTCAACGATTGTGCCGACATTCGACTTCATACCCCAGTTCAGCACCTGATGGTGAATCGGGATATACAGCTGATCGTCCTGCACCACTTGCCAGATCTCGGCGATCTGCGCGTCGCGCTTCGGAAGGTCCGTTTCAGAGGCCAGCCCCTGGATCTTGGCATCCAGTTCCGGGTTGTTGTAGCGGGTCGCATTCCACGAGCCGTATTTCTCACCCTTGGTGTGAACCAGGAAGTTGAAAATATACTCCGAATCGTAAGTCGGAACGCCCCAGCCCAGCATGTAGAAGTCGGTCTCGAGGTTCGAGAGCAGCGGGAAATGCTGCGCTTTGGGTTTGGCATCCAGATTCACCGTAACACCAATCTGCGCCAGCATGCCAACGGCAGCCTGACAGATCGCTTCGTCGTTGACATAGCGGTCGTTCGGGCAGTTCAGCGTGATCGAGAACCCATCCGGATATCCAGCCTCGGCCATCAGGGCCTTAGCCCCTTCGATATCGGTCGTGGAGGAGCTGTCCATGCCCTCATCCCAACCGTTCACGAAAGGCGGTGCGATCATTCCAGCAGGGGCCGACTGGCCACGCATAACGACCTGTTTGATAGCATCCCGGTTGATGGCCTTGGACATCGCCTGACGCACGCGTACGTCGGCCAGCGGGTTCTTCCCGTCCACATTATCCGAGCCCAGATCAGCATCACCCATGTTCATGCCGAAGAAGATCACCCGGTTCTGAGGCGCGGTCCGCACGTCCAGACCATCGGTATCCGCAACGCGGGCCAGATCCTGTACCGGAACGTCCTGAATGAAATCGACCTCACCCGATAGCAAAGCAGCAACCCGGGTCGCGGCGTTCTGGATCGGGGTATAGATGATCTCGGTCACTTCCAGGGGGAACTCATCCTTGCCCCAGTAGTTCTCGTTCGCGGTCAGAACGGTTTTCACGTCGGGTTCACGGCTGACCAGCTTGTACGGGCCGGTACCGTTTGCGTTCTTGGCGGCGAATGTATCCTCGCCCCCTTCATAGTCCTGCACCTTCACGGCGTTATTCGCCTCGGCCCAGGCCTTGTCCATCATGAACATGTTGGTCAGGTTGTTGGGCATGATCGGGTTCGGACCGTCGGTTTCGATCTCAACCGTGTATTTGTCCGGCGCGCGCACTTCTTTGACCGAGGCCAGCAGCTCTTTGTAGTCCGAATCCGGCGTCATCGCGCGGTTGAGCGAGAAGACAACGTCTTCGCTGTCGAACTCGGCGCCGTCATGGAAGGTCACGCCTTCACGCAGTTTGAACACCCAGACGTTCGGGTTTTCCTCAGACGGGGCCCACTCGGTCGCCAGCGACGGCACAAGCGCCCCGGAATGGTCGCGCATCACCAGCGTTTCCATGATCTGATGCGCCATGGCTGAGGTCGGACCCTCGTTTTGCGCATGCGGGTCCATCGTCAGCGAGTCGCCTGCGCGTGCCCAGCGCAGCGTTTCCGCAGAGGCAGTGCCAGCCAATAGGGCCATGGCACTGGCTGCGACCAGCAAGTGTTTCACTTTCATTGTAGTCTCCCCAATTCTTTTTTTAACCCGCACGGATGGCGGGTGATCGACGAAGCGCGATCAACGTACCCTTGATAATCCAAATCATTCTGAAACTTGCAATGCCTAATTGGATTGCTGGACCCGACGGGAACCGGCCAGATTTTGGCCGTTTGGCCGGATTTCGCTGGTCCTTTGACGATCGAGTTGCATACCCTAACTCTTTCTTCGAGACTCGGTTCGCGGTAAAAAAACGTAGCCGCATCAGGCTGGACATCGTGTCGGGGACATTGATTTGAAACAGACAAACCGCAAACCGCCCAACCCGAGGCGAGAGCTTCAGAGCGTGCGCAACCAGAGCGTATCGTTTCTGGGTGTCGCGTTTCTATTCAGCATCTTCGTCAACCTGCTGATGCTGACCGGGCCGCTGTTTATGCTGCAGGTCTATGACCGGGTTCTCAGTTCGCGCTCGGTCGAGACGCTTACGGCGCTGTTTCTGCTGGTGGGGCTACTATACGGCCTGATGGCCATGCTGGACTACGCGCGCGGCAGGATCGTGGCGCGGTTCGGGGCCAAATTCCAATCCTCACTGGACGAGAGGGTTTTTGACGGAACCATTCGGCGGGCACTGTATCCGCAGATCCGCTCGGCCCCAGCAACGGCCTTGCGCGATCTGGAGGCCGTTCGGTCGCTTTGCGCGTCGCCCGTTTTCCTCGCCGTTATGGATATCCCGTGGACGCCCGTTTTTCTGGCCGCGATCTTCCTGTTTCACCCGTTGCTCGGCTGGCTGGCGGTTGCTGGTGGTAGCTTGCTGATCGTCATCGCCTTGCTCAACCAGATCCTGACCAAACAGAAAGTGGCCGAGGCGCAGGTTGCCTCAGGCCGGGCCAATGCCTTTGCGGAACAAGCGCGGCAAGCCGCCGAAGTTGTACGGTCGCAAGGCATGCAGGGCGACGTTGCGCAGCGCTGGTTGTCACAGCGCAGCAACGCCTTGTCACAGAGCATCTCGGCCAGTGACTGGACCGGTAGTTTCACGTCTTTGACGAAATCGCTGCGCCTGTTCCTGCAATCCGCGATGTTGGCGCTTGGCGCTTGGCTGGTGTTGCGCAACGAGATGACCGCCGGGGCCATGATCGCCGGTTCGATATTGCTGGGCCGCGCTTTGGCACCTGTGGAAATGGCGGTGGGCCAATGGGGGCTGATCGAAAATGCGCGAACCGCATGGTCCCGTCTTGGCACCTTCCTCGATGAAACCCCGCCTGAGCAGACCAAGACCAAGCTGCCCGTGCCCGAGGCGCGTCTCGTCGCAAAAGGTCTGACGGTCATTCCGCCCGGCGTTCAAAAGCCGACCCTGCGCAATGCCTCGCTGCTATTGGAACCCGGCAAGGCGCTGGGTGTGATCGGCAAAAGTGGCTCGGGCAAGACAACTCTGGCCAAGGCGCTTTTGGGTCTGCTGACCCCCGCAGCGGGTGAGATTCGCTTGGGTGGCGCGACACTGGACCAATATGCCGCAGATGATCTGGGCCACTACATCGGCTATTTGCCGCAGCAGGTCACGCTGTTCAACGGAACGGTGACTGAGAACATTGCCCGGATGTCGCAACAACCCGATGACGCCGCCGTTGTTGCTGCCGCCAAAAAGGCCAACGCACATGAGCTGATTATGTCTTTGGAGAAGGGTTATGACACCTTTCTGGAAGGCAATGACAGCCAGTTGTCCGGCGGTCAGAAACAACGGATCGCCCTGGCCCGGGCGCTATATGGTGATCCTGTTTTGTTGATTCTGGACGAGCCGAACTCGGCCCTGGATGCTGACGGCACCGAAGCGCTGAACCGCGCGGTGCGCAGCCTCAAGAAAAGCGGCAAGGCCGCGATCATCATGACGCACCGCCCGCAGGCGATTTCCGAATGTGATGACCTGATCGTGGTCGAGAAAGGCCAGATCGTCAAAGCAGGCAGCCGGGACGAGGTTCTGGGCTCGATGGTCCAGAATGCCGGTGCGATCAAACGACACCTCAATAAAGTGGGTGAGAAATGAGCAACCCTCCTGCGCGCCGCAGTTGGCGCATAACCTTCCCTGCAACTGTGGGCTTTGTGGCGCTGCTCATCCTTGTTGTGGGCATCGGCATCTGGAGCGTTCGGACCCAACTGGCCGGTGCGATCATCTCACAAGGTGTGATCGAGGTGCAAAGCAACCGTCAGGTGGTAGAGCATCCCGATGGCGGGGTCGTCGGCGAGATTTTTGTGCGCGACGGGGATTTGGTGGAAAGCGGCGATCTACTATTACGTCTCGACGATACGTTTCTGGCCTCGGAGAAAACGGTAGTCGAGTCGCAATTGTTCGAACTGCTCAGTCGTCAGGCCCGGTTGGAAGCGGAACGCGATGGGGCCACCTCCGAAGAGTTGGCGGCAAAGCTGCAGGAGGTACAGCAACGCGAAAACATCCCAGACGATCTGATCGCTGGTCAGCAGCGCCTGTTTGACGCTCGCAACGAGACGTTGACACAACAGACCGAGCAATTGACTCGTCAGAAAACCCAGATCGAAAACGAAATCGACGGCACACAGGCTCAGTTGACTGCCGCCCAAAAACAAGTGGAATTGATAAGCGAAGAGCTCAAGGATCAGGAAAGCCTGCTTCAGCGGGGCTTGACACAAGCCAGCCGCGTCTCGGCCTTGCAACGGGAAGAGGCCAACCTGACCGGCGCCATCGGACGGCTCGAGGCGACAATCGCCCGGTTGACGGGGCAAATCGCCTCGACTGAGATCCAAATACTGGAGCTGAACGCGACCCGCCGGGAAGAAGCGATCACAACGCTGCGTGACGCACAGACGCGCATCGCCGAGCTTGCTGAACGGCGCCTGTCCCTGACCGAGCGCCTATCGCGTCTGGATATTCGCGCGCCCGTTTCGGGAACCGTTTATGACAGTCAGGTTTTCGCCCTGCAGTCGGTCATCCAGCCGGCTGAACAGATGATGTATGTGGTGCCTCAGGATACGCCGCTTCTTGTGGCAGCCAAGGTCGATGCGATCCATGTGGACCAGCTGTTTCGTGGGCAAGAGGTCGCCCTGCGCTTTCCCAGTTTCAACCAGCGGGAAACCCCGGAACTGGATGGCCATGTTATCAATGTCTCAGCGGACACATTCACCGACGAGGGTACAGGCTTTACCTTCTACCGGGCTGAACTGGTCCCTGATGATGGTCAGCTGGATCGCCTGAACGGTCAAACTCTGCTTCCGGGCATGCCGGTCGAGGCCATGATCAAAACAGACGAGCGCACTCCGCTGTCCTACCTGACCAAGCCGCTGACAGACTACTTCACGCGCGCGTTCCGGGAATAGGCCAAGAACCCTGGGGCAACCTGTCCCAGGGTCGCGACTTGCAATCCCTGTTGATTTAGTATACCGCCGCATACAAAGAGCATGTCCGGGCGTCAGATCCATGTCTGAGACCGGGACCTCAAGCACCTTCTAACGCCAATACGTCGGGATAGCCATGAGCCTGTATACTGATTACCTTGCCGAGATCGAAACACGCAAAGAGCAGGGGTTGAACCCCAAACCCGTCGATGACGGCGCCCTGACAAAAGAGATCATCGACCAAATCCGCGACCCTCAGAATGAACATCGCGCGGACTCGCTGCATTTCTTCATCTACAATACCCTGCCTGGCACAACTAGCGCCGCTGGTGAGAAGGCCGCATTTCTGAAAGAGATTATTCTGGGTCAGGCCGATGTCGAGGAAATCTCGCAGGATTTCGCGTTCGAGCTGCTGTCGCACATGAAGGGCGGCCCCTCGGTCAAGGTCTTGCTGGATCTGGCATTGGGTGACGATGCAGCGATTGCGGGCAAATCGGCTGAGGTTCTGAAGACTCAAGTCTTCCTATATGACGCGGATACCGACCGGCTGAAAGCAGCGCTCGATGCTGGCAACGCGGTCGCGAAAGACATCCTTGAAAGCTACGCCAAGGCCGAGTTCTTTACCAAACTGCCTGACATCGATGAAGAGATCGAGGTTGTCACCTATGTCGCTGCCGAGGGTGACATCTCGACCGACCTGCTGTCGCCCGGCAATCAGGCGCATTCGCGCGCGGACCGTGAATTGCACGGTAAATGCCTGATCTCCGAGACCGCGCAACTAGAGATCGAAGCGCTGAAGCTGAAGCATCCCGGCAAGCGCGTCATGCTGATCGCTGAAAAAGGCACCATGGGTGTGGGATCGTCCCGTATGTCGGGTGTGAACAACGTGGCCCTGTGGACCGGCAAACAAGCCAGCCCCTATGTGCCCTTCGTCAACTACGCCCCCATCGTTGCGGGCACCAACGGCATTTCGCCGATCTTCCTGACCACCGTCGGCGTGACCGGCGGCATCGGACTGGACCTGAAGAACTGGGTCAAAAAGGTAGATGAGGATGGCAACGCAATCCTCAACAATGACGGCAACCCGATCCTGGAAGAGAAGTACTCGGTTGCGACTGGCACGGTTCTGAAGATCAACACCAAGGACCACAAACTGCTGAGCGAAGATGGCGAAGAGCTGGTCGACGTAACCTCGTCCTTCACGCCGCAAAAGGTTGAATTCATGAAGGCAGGCGGTTCCTACGCCATCGTCTTCGGTAAGAAACTGCAGACATTCGCAGCCGAGGCACTGGGTGTCGAAGCACCGCTGGTCTTTGCGCCGTCGAAGGAAATCAGCCACGAGGGCCAGGGCCTGACCGCGGTTGAAAAGATTTTCAACAAGAACGCCGTTGGCACCACGCCCGGCAAAACCCTGCATGCCGGATCGGACGTGCGCGTCAAGGTCAACATCGTCGGCTCACAGGACACAACCGGCCTGATGACCATGCAAGAGCTTGAGGCGATGGCGGCAACTGTTGTCTCACCCATCGTCGATGGGGCGTACCAGTCCGGCTGTCACACGGCCTCTGTGTGGGATGCGAAGGCGCAAGCCAACACCCCCCGCCTGATGAAGTTCATGAATGACTTCGGCCTCGTCACCGGGCGTGACCCGAAGGGCGTCTACCATTCGATGACCGACGTGATCCACAAGGTGTTGAACGACATCACCGTGGATGACTGGTCGGTCATCATCGGCGGCGACAGCCACACTCGTATGTCCAAAGGCGTGGCCTTCGGGGCCGACTCGGGCACTGTTGCTTTGGCGCTGGCCACAGGTGAGGCCTCGATGCCGATCCCTGAATCGGTCAAGGTGACCTTTAAGGGCAAGATGGCCGAGCATATGGATTTCCGCGATGTCGTACATGCCACCCAGGCACAGATGCTGGAACAGCACGGCGACAACGTGTTCCAGGGCCGTGTGATTGAAGTTCACATCGGCACGCTGCTGGCCGACCAGGCCTTTACATTCACTGACTGGACGGCTGAGATGAAGGCCAAGGCTTCGGTCTGTATTTCGAATGACGAGACCTTGATCGGTTCGCTGGAACTGGCCAAGTCGCGCATCCAGATCATGATCGACAAAGGCATGGAGCATGAGAACGGCATGCTGCAAAAGCTGATCAACATCGCCGATGCGCGCATTGCCGAGATCAAGTCGGGCGAAAAGCCAGCGCTGCGCCCCGATGACAACGCAAAATATTTCGCCGAGGTAGTCGTTGATCTGGACCAGATCGTTGAACCGATGATCGCCGACCCGGATGTCAACAACGCCGACGTCTCGAAGCGCTATACTCACGACACGATCCGCCCGATCTCGTACTACAATGCTGAAAAGCATGTGGACCTGGGCTTTGTCGGCTCGTGCATGGTGCACAAGGGCGACATCAAGATCGTGGCCCAGATGTTGAAGAACCTCGAAAAGGAAACCGGCAAGGTCGAGTTCCAGGCCCCACTGGTCGTCGCAGCCCCAACCTACAACATCATCGACGAGTTGAAGGAAGAAGGCGACTGGGAAGTACTTGAGAAGTACTCAGGCTTCGAATTCGATGACCTGTTCCCGAAAGAAAAGGCGCGGACTGAGTACGAGAACATTCTGTATCTCGAACGTCCCGGCTGTAACCTGTGCATGGGCAATCAGGAAAAGGCCGCCAAGGGCGACACGGTTCTGGCCACCTCGACCCGCCTGTTCCAGGGCCGCGTCGTGGCAGATGCGCCGGACAAGAAGGGTGAATCGCTGCTGGCCTCGACCCCGGTTGTTGTCCTGTCGGCCATTCTGGGCCGGACGCCCACGATCGAGGAATACAAAGCCTCGGTTGAAGGGATCGACCTGACCAAGTTCGCCCCGCCGGTTGCGAAAAACCCGGCCACTCAATCGGCGCATTTCTAACACCGCTTTTGACAAGTTTTTCATGCGCGCGGCCGTTCATCGGTCGCGCGCAGTGGTTTTTTTGGGGGCGAAGCTAGCGCAGTTCGGCCTCGGTATTGCCACCATCGACCGTGATAACGTGGCCGGTAGTGCGCTCCATCAAAGCAAGATTGACAAAACCCTCGGCGACATGATGCGCCTCGACCTCGCGGCCCAGAAGGTTACCGCCCATATAGACCTCTTCGCTGACACCCCGCGCGGCGGCGCGTTCCTTGATGAACGCATCCGTCAGCAGACCCGAACGTATCTTGTCGGCATTGACCCCGTTGACCCGAATACCAGACCCCGCCAGTTCCAGCGCCAGTTGCCGCATCAGGAACATTGTTGCGGCTTTGGGGGTTCCATAGGCGCCCAGGTTGCGACCGGGATTGACCGCCTGTTTCGAGATATTGAACAGGATCTGCCCACCACGCCCCTGATCCTGCATCAGCTTGGCAGCGGCGGTGGCAAAGGCCTTATGCGCGAAAAAGTTCAACTCGAAAGCCGCGCGGAAGGCATCATCCTCCAGCTCGACCAATGCGCCGCCAGTGGCTGTGCCCGCATTCGACACGAGAATATCCAGCCCACCAAAGGCCGCGACCGCATCGGTCATCGCGGTATCGGCAGCGTTAGCTTGCGTGATGTCGAGCGCGCAGGCCGAATGCCAGCGACCCAACTGGGATAGTGCGGCATCCAGAGCCGCTTGATCCCGATCCACCAGAACGACATTCGCCCCCTTGGCGGCGAAGGCTTTGGCGGTTGCCAGACCAATCGCGCCTGCCCCTCCGGTCACCATGACGACCCGGCCCTGAAATGGCGGAGGGGTGCCTTTACCCAACTTTGCTTGCTCCAACGACCAATATTCGCAATCGAACATGTCCTTTTCACCGATGGGATAGAACCCGCCCGCATCTTCTGCGACAGCGCGCACGCGGATGTTCTGTTCAGCAAGATCAGCCGAGGCTGAGGCCGCCTTAGCGTTCACCCCAATCCCTAGCACACCGATCCCTTCGATCCACGCATGTTTGGGATCAGGGGTCAGCATGGTCTTGGGTTCCGCGGCCTGAGGGGCCTGACGGTCGAAATAAGCGCGGTAATCCACAGCGAAGGCTTCGACCTTGGCCTTGATGCTCTCTCGGTCGGTTAGGTCCGCCTGTTTCAGCACCAGCGGCCAGCCCTTGGTACGCAGCACGTGATCCGGTGAGGCCATGCCGCGAGTCGCCAGCGCGTCCACATCGCCACGCGCCATAAACGCATGTGTCGCGGGGCCATTTCTCAGATCAAAGACAGGCATCGCACTGTCCTGATCCGCAGTGACCTCAGCGATCACGCCACGCAAGACGGGCAACATGTCCAGCCCGTTGGCAGGCAGACGTTCACCAATTGACGTCAGTTCGGTCAGACCGAGATAGTCCGCGACCTCATTGGTATGCTGAACGATCTTGTCATAGCTTTCCTGCGCGGTGGTGCCAAAGGCGAAATGACCATGTTTAAGGAGCAGCAGCCCTTCAACATCAGGGTTGGCGTCGTACACATCCGCCGCCGCCTTCGCGAGGCTAAAACCGGGCATGATGTAAGGCACGATCCCCAGCCGGTCGCCGAAAATCTCGCGACAGACCTCCTCGGCATTGGGCAAGTCGGCGAGGATCAGAAACGGCGTCGCGTGGGTGTGATCGACGTATTTGTGTGGCAGGAAGGCATGCAGCAGCGTTTCCACTGACGGGTTGGGCGAGGCCGAATTCAGCAGGCTTGAGCGCTGATAGTTCACCATGTCTTCATCCGACAACTTATCGAGTGCGCGTAGCTTCAACAGTGGCTCTTGCCAGACACCGGGCAGTCCGGGCGCTTCGATCGTGTCCAGATCCCAGCCCGAGCCTTTGACGTGCAGAACCGGCCGCATCTCGCCAAACAAATCGGGGCGCTCTAGCTTGACCGAGGTATTGCCACCGCCATGCATCAGCAGATCCGGTTTCTGACCGATGAGGCGCGAAGTGTAGACCCGCTCTGCCAATTCCTGATCAGCCGGATCGGCGCCGGCAGCCGCACGCCAGTCTGCGGCGGCCTGCGCCTTGTACATGTTTTCGATCATGTCTTTTGTATCCTTGTCTTTCTGCGCTCAGGCGGCTTGGCCAACCTTTTCAGGGAACATGGCCGCCAGACCTTCGGCGCTGGCTTCGCAGACGCCCCGCTCGGTGATCAAGCCGGTGACGAGACGGTTCGGCGTGACGTCAAAGGCCGGGTTGCCCACATCCGAGCCTTCGGGGATCACGCAAACCTCACCGATGCCGTCCTCTGTCATACCGAACACATGCGAGATTTCGCGGTCCGGTCGGTCCTCGATCGGGATTTCGGCGACCCCGTCCCGAAGCGTCCAATCGATGGTGGGTGAGGGCAAGGCCACATAAAACGGCACATTGTTGTCATGCGCGGCCAGGGCTTTCAGATAGGTGCCGATCTTGTTGCAGACATCGCCAGTCGAGGTGGTCCGATCCGTCCCGGTGATCACCAGATCGACCAGACCATGCTGCATCAAATGACCGCCTGCATTGTCGACGATGTATTGATGGCTGATGCCATGTTCGCCCAGCTCCCACGCAGTCAAGGCCCCCTGGTTTCGGGGTCGTGTTTCATCGACCCAGACATGGATCGGCAAACCAGCGTTATGCGCCTGATACATCGGGCTGGTCGCAGTGCCCCAATCTACGGTGGCCAGCCACCCGGCATTGCAATGGGTCAGCAAACGCACCGGCTCACCTGCGGGTTTGCGGGCGGCGATGTCGCGGATCAAAGCAAGCCCATGTTCTCCGATCCGGCGATTGATCTCGATATCCTCTTCGCAGATCTCGTCCGCCAGCGCCCAGGCCGCGGCGGCACGTTGATCGGGCTGCAGAGGCAGCAGGGCCTCCCGGCAGCGCTGCAACGCCCAGTTCAGGTTCACCGCCGTTGGGCGGGTCGCGTTCAGCACCGAGGCTGAATGTTCAAAACTCTGATCAGACGGGTCACGGGACATCGCATCCGCCATCCCATAAGCAGCTGTCGCCCCGATCAAAGGCGCGCCACGCACCCACATCTCGCGGATCGCGGCCTCAAACTCGGCCAGAGAGGACAATGTAGCGATCCGGAAATCATGCGGCAGCCAGCGCTGGTCGATGATCCTGACCTCGCCGCTTTCAGCGTCGCGCCAGATCGAGTGGTAGTGAACACCGCCTATTTTCATCTTCTGCCCTCCGGTCGGGTTTCATGGGGTCTGCCACACGTTCCAGTATTTTCACGCAGGCCTCAAGTGCCGATGGGTTGTTTCTGCAAAGCCATTTGCAGTGGATCACAGATCGGCCAGCCCCATGGCGGCATAGGCGGGCGGCATCAGCACGCGCCGCCACCGGCCCAAAGGAAAGCGCCGCGCGGTCTTGGACATGAGTTTTGGCAAACCACTGGTCTGGCCGAGCGCCAACCGCGCCAAGGCACGGCCACTATAGGTGCCCATGGCGACTCCGTTGCCGTGATAGGCAAAGCCCGCGAACATCCCGATCTGTTCAGGAACAAGCCCGACAAAAGGCACCAGATCGCGCGACATGCATACCATGCCCGACCAGATATGAGTGACGTCCACCTCGGACCACGCCGGGAACATTCGCTTGAAGTCGCGTTGCACCTGCGTGCGGATCGCTGCCTCGGATTTGGGTGAGGACAGCAGCCCGCCCCGCATGCCAAACAGGAACCGACCATCCGGCATCAGACGAAAATAGTGCAAGAGATTGCGCGTATCGTAGGACATCTGATCCGAGGTCCAACCCTGCGCCTCCTTCTCGCCCGGCGTCAGAGGACGAGTGACCAGCACCGTGGATTGGGCAGGCATGTAACGAGCCGACATCCAGGACGGGATATCTTCGCTGGAGTACCCATTGGTGCAGACCAAGACCTTGTCGGCTCGGATTTGGCCTTTTGGTGTTTGAACAGCAAAGCCTGACGCGGTCTTCTCAATGCTCAGAACGGGGCTGTTCTGAAAAAACACTGCGCCTTGCGCCTGCGCGGCTTGGGTTAAACCAAAAAGGTATTTCCGAGGATTCAGGCCAAACCCAACAGGAGTTGTGTACCCACCGTGAAACGGCCCGTTCAGGCCCAGACCGGGTAGATCAGCGGCTTCATGCAAAATACCGTTCTCTTCGGCATTGCGTCTCAACGCCTCCATCGCGCGGCGGGAATGGGCCAGTTGCGTCTCACCTTTTGAATGCCGATCCACGTCGATCCCGTAGCGGTCCAGAAGGCTTTCGACTAGTTGCACCGAGTCGCTTTCAGCCTCGGAATAGGCTTGCGCAGAAGCCTCACCATAGCGACGACACGTTGCCTTGTAGCTGAGTTTCGATCCCCCCAGACAGCAAAACCCACCATTGCGTCCCGAAGCCCCCCAACCGGGTGTTTCGGCTTCACACACTGCGACGGACACGGCGGCATCCGCCAGATGCAGTGCAGCCGAAGCTCCGGTGAAGCCGCCGCCGATGATGGCAACATCCACCTGCAAATCACCCTGCTGTTCAGGCCAGTCGGGGGCGGCGATCGTTTCGTCCCACCAGCACCCCTGCCTTGGCCCATCACCATATGTGTAGTCTGGAAATATCCGTTTCATTCGGCGCGCACGGCGGCCATCTCATCCTGCTTTTGCCGCATCATGGCACGCTTGGTGACCAATGAGGCAGTGATGACGCCGATGGTCACAACAGCAATCATCAGGGTCGACAGCGCGTTGATCTCAGGGCTGACACCAAGCCGCACGGCCGAGAAGATTTTGATCGGCAAGGTCGTGGCCGACGGACCCGAAGTAAAGGACGCGATCACCAGATCATCCAGAGACAGAGTAAACGCCAGCAGCCAGCCTGAGATCACCGCCGGCGCGATGATCGGCAGGGTCACTAGACGAAACGCTTGCGCGGGTGAGCAGCCAAGGTCCAAGGCGGCCTCTTCCAGCGACTGGTCAAAAGTCACAAGGCGCGAGGAGACAACTACCGACACAAAGCACATCGAAAAGGTCGTATGGGCCAAAACGATGGTCAGGATCCCTCGGTCCAACCCGATCCCGATGAAGAGCAGCAACAGGGACAGACCTGTGATCACCTCGGGCATGACCAGCGGCGCATAGATCATTCCCGAGAACAGGGTGCGGCCAAAGAAGCGCCCTCCGCGTACCAGGACATAGGCCGCGGCGGTGCCCAGAATGGTTGCCAATGTCGATGAGAACACCGCCACCCGGATCGTCACCCATGCCGCGTCCAGAAACGCTTCGTTCTGGGCCAGCTCTCCGTACCATTTGGTCGAGAACCCGGCCCAGACAGTGACCAGCTTGCTTTCGTTGAAGCTGAAGATGATCAGGATGATCATCGGGATGTACAGGAACGCAAACCCCAGCGTCAGGGAAACCGTGTTGAACCAGCTCAACCTGTTCATTTCTCGGCCTCCGCCTGTTTCTGCTGGTTGCGCTGGAACAGCACAATCGGCACCACGAGGATCAGCAGCAGTACCACCGCCACCGCGCTTGCGACCGGCCAGTCACGGTTTGAGAAGAACTCCTCCCACAGAACCTTGCCGATCATCAGGGTTCCCGAGCCGCCCAGAAGTGAGGGGATCACGAACTCTCCGATTACCGGGATCATCACAAGGAAACAGCCCGCAATGATGCCGGGGCGCGACAAGGGGATCGTCACCAGCCAAAAGGCCTGAAGACGCGAGCATCCCAGATCCTCGGCGGCTTCGATCAGCGACTCGTCCATACGCTCCAACGAGGAATAGATCGGCAGGATCATGAACGGCAGATAGGTGTAGACGATCCCGATATAGACAGCCGTATTGGTGTTCAGAATCGTCAGTGGAGTCGAGATGATACCCGTCCACAGCAGAAGCTGGTTCAGATACCCTTCGTTCGAAAGGATCCCCATCCACGCGTAAACGCGGATCAGGAACGAGGTCCAGAACGGCAGGATCACCAACATCATCAGTGTCGGGCGCCATTCAGCCGGCGCGCGCGCCATGCCATAGGCAATCGGGTATCCCACCAGCAACGTCAGAAAGGTTGAGATCACAGCGATCTTCAGGCTGGAGAGGTAGGCCTTCCAATACAGGTCATCCTCGGTCAACCAGACGAAATTCTCAAAATCCAGCTGGCTGAAGAAATCCTTGATCCCGGCCCAACCCTGCGACAGGTCCAAGGTCGGCGTGTAGGGCGGGATCGCCAGTTCCGTGTCCGAGAGTGAGATTTTCAGGACAATGAAAAACGGCACCAGAAACAGCGCCAACAACCAGACATAAGGAACTGCGATCAGCAGCGCGCGGCGCATCAGCTTGCCAACAGGACCGCAGCCGTCGCTGTCCAGGACAGCCAGACCGGGTCTTCCCATGTGAATGACCGACGCGAGATGCGGCGAGTATTGGCCGTTTGCGCCTTGATGATCGTGCCGTTCGGCAGCTCGACATGATAGGTCGAGAGGTTGCCCAGATAAGCGATATCCAACACCTTGCCCTGCACGGCATTGATTGCCTCGGCAGGGCGGTCAGTTGATATCGTCACCTTCTCGGGCCGGATCGCCAGATGGCAGGCCTGACCCTCCGAGAAGCCGTTTGCCGAGGTTGCCGTCAGCGGAGCCTGCCCTTCGGCCCAATCGATCCGATAGGTTTCCTCACCATTCGCGGTGGCGTGGCCTTCGATGATGTTTACGTCGCCGATAAAGTCAGCGACATAGACCGAGTTCGGGTTTTCATAGATGCGATCGGGCGTGGCGACCTGCATCAAGCGACCTTGATCCATTACCGCCACGCGGCTGGCAACGGTCATGGCTTCCTCCTGATCGTGGGTGACGATCACAAAGGTCGTGCCGGTCTTCTCTTGAATATCCATCAGTTCGAACTGCGTATCCTGCCGCAGTTTCTTGTCCAACGCACCCAGAGGTTCGTCCAACAGCAACAGCTTAGGCGCCTTCGCCAGCGACCGCGCAAGCGCGACCCGTTGCCGTTGACCGCCCGAGATCTGATGTGGCTTTCGGCGTGCAAATTGCTCGAGCCGTGTCAGGCGCAGCATCTCTTCCACCCGGTCCTCAAGGTCATGCTTGGGCATGTTGTCCCGACGCAGACCGAAGGCGATGTTTTCCCAGATGCTGAGATGCGGAAACAGCGCGTAGGACTGGAACATCATGTTCACTGCGCGTTTGTTGGGCGGGATCGGGTCAATGTCCTGACCGCCCAAAATGATGTGCCCTTCGGTCGGCGTTTCGAACCCCGCCAGCATGCGCATCATCGTGGTCTTGCCGCAACCCGACGGACCGAGCAGGGCAAAGAATTCTTTCTCAAAAATGTCCAGAGACAGATTGTCTATGGCCGTGAAATCTCCAAACCGTTTGGTAACATTCTGGAATTGGATCAAGGGTTTCGCCTGCGGGTCATCCCACGGCGCAAAGACGTCAGAGTTCAAAACGGCCCCCGTTCGACAATCTGGAAGTGGGCGCAAGGCGATCCCCGCCGCCTTGCGCGAAATCGGATCAGGTGCCCGATTTAATCTTGGTCCACATACGGGTCACAACCCGCTGTGTTTTTGCCGGGTAAGGTGTCGTGATGTAGAGGTTTTGCATCGTCGCATCATCCGGATAGATCGCCGGATCACCGATCACGTCTTCCTCAAGGAACTCTTGCGAGGCCTTGTTGCCGTTGGCGTAGTACACATAGTTCGACGCCGCCGCCATGTTGTTGGCATCAAGGATGAAGTTCAGGAACTTATGCGCGCCTTCCGGGTTCGGAGCGTCCGCCGGAATAGCCATCTGGTCGAACCACATCAGCGAGCCTTCTGCGAAGGGGTGGTATTCGATCTCAACGCCGTTGTCGGCCTCGGCCGCACGGTCGCGGGCCTGCAGAATGTCACCCGACCAACCAACTGCAACGCAGATATCGCCATTGGCCAGCGCGTTGATATATTCCGAGCTGTGGAATTTCTGGATGTAAGGGCGCACGCCGGTCAGAACTTCCTCGACCTTCTTGATGACGTCCGGGTCATGGCTATCCGGGTCCTCCCCCAGATATTGCAGTGTCATCGGGATCATTTCAGCGGGGGCATCCAGGAAATGCACTCCGCACTCGGCTAGTTTCTCCATGTTTTCGGGTTTCAGCACCAAATCCATGCTGTTCAGCGCAACGTCATCCCCCAGCGCTTCTTTCACCTTTCCGACATTCACACCAATGCCCGTGGTGCCCCACATGTAGTTGATCGAATAAGCATTGTTCGGGTCGTATCCGGCAGTACGCTCCTGGATGACATCCCAAAGGTTGCCAGCATTGGACAGCTGAGCCGTATCCAGTTCCCGGAATGCTCCGGCCTGAATCTGGCGCTGAAGGAATGTACCCGAGGGCACCACGACATCATAGCCAGAGCCACCGGCCAGCATCTTGGTCTCCAGCAATTCGTTGCTGTCGAACACGTCGTAGATCAGGGTCAGCCCTGTCTCTTCCTCGAACTTCGTTAGAAGCTCCTCGTCGATATAGTCCGACCAGTTATAGACTCGCACCTCTTCGGCGAAGGCCGCCGAAGTCCCCAATGCGAGAACCGCTGTCAGTGTCAGCGTCTTGAACATCATTTTTGTTCTCCCTGCGATTATGGTGGGTATTGTCCCGTTTTTTTGGATTTGATCAAGTTTTGCGTTTTTCGACTTTCTGAACTATGGTTCCAAAAGGTCAACAGCCCGGCAAGTCGGCACCCATCGAGACAAGGCAAACCAATTGGATTTGATCAAAAATAAGGCACCTAAGCCCAATATTGACGCCGGGAAACGGCCCGCGCACGAACAGGTCTACCACACCCTCAAATCTATGATCATGTTCGGCGAGCTGGTCCCAGGTCAGCCCGTCACCATTCAGGGCCTGACTGATTCGCTCGGCGTCGGCATGACCCCCGTGCGTGAGGCGATTCGTCGTCTGATCTCGGACGGCGCATTGGTGTTTCAGGGCAATCGCAGGGTCAGTGTGCCCCTGTTGTCCAGCGGTGATGTTGAGCAAGTGATCTTCGCCAGAATTGCCATAGAATCAGAGCTTTCAAGGCGATCCACCGCCAAAATGTCCACCAGCGACATTGATCAACTGGAATCAATCGACCAGCAATTGGACCAGATGATCGCGGATGGTGACGTTCATGGCTACCTGCATCTCAACCACAGATTCCACGAAACGCTATATGCACATGCCGATGCGCCCGTTCTGAGCGATCTGGCCGAGCGTCTGTGGCTCCGATTCGGGCCATCCTTGCGTGTGGTCTGCGGCCGCTTCGGCACTCAAAGCCTGCCTGATCGCCATAAGGACATCATCGCAGGGCTGCGCGCCGGGGATGCGGAAAAGGTGGCGAAAGCGACCGCTCAGGATATCGAACAAGGCATGGAACTGATGATCGAGTCTGCCTCGGACCTTTAGAAAACACCGATTCGATTGACATGAAATAATTTGATCATATTGTGACTCGCAACCACCGTTGCAGGAGTCTTTCGGATGTCCACGATCACAAACCACATGCCCACCGCCGAATTGCAGGCGCTGGATGCCGCCCACCACATGCACCCGTTCTCCGCCAACGGAGCGCTGGGTAAAGAGGGCGCGCGCGTTATCACCCGCGCCAATGGCGTCTATCTGACAGACAGCGAAGGCGAACAGATCCTGGACGCGATGGCCGGCCTGTGGTGCGTGAATATCGGCTACGGGCGCGATGAGCTGGCCGACGCCGCCGCCCGCCAAATGCGCGAGCTTCCGTACTACAACACCTTCTTCAAAACGACCCACGTGCCTGCAATTGCACTGGCCAACAAACTGGCCGAGCTTGCCCCAGGCGATCTGAACCACGTGTTCTTCGCCGCTGGCGGGTCCGAGGCGAACGACACCAACATCCGCCTCGTGCGCACCTATTGGGCCGAAAAAGGCCAGCCTGACAAGAACATCATCATCAGCCGACACAACGCTTACCATGGCTCATCGGTGGGCTCTGCCTCGCTGGGCGGTATGGCCGGAATGCACGCGCAGGGCGGTATTCCGATCCCGAATATCCACCACATCAATCAACCCAACTGGTGGGCCGAAGGTGGCGACATGACGCCCGAAGAGTTCGGCCTTACCCGTGCGCGCGAACTAGAAGAAGCCATTTTGGAACTGGGCGAAGACCGCGTCGCGGCCTTCATCGCCGAGCCGGTTCAGGGCGCAGGCGGCGTGATCGTTGCGCCCGATTCCTACTGGCCCGAAATCCAGCGCATTTGCGACAAATACGATATCCTGCTGATCGCCGATGAAGTGATCTGTGGCTTTGGCCGTACCGGCAACTGGTTCGGATCGCAAACAGTTGGCATCAAGCCGCATATCATGACCATCGCCAAGGGCCTCAGCTCGGGCTACGCGCCTATCGGAGGCTCCATCGTCAATGACGAGATCGCCGAGGTGATCGGCGGCACCGAGTTTAACCATGGCTACACCTATTCCGGCCACCCGGTCGCAGCGGCTGTGGCGCTGGAAAACCTGCGCATCCTCGAAGAGGAAAAGATCGTCGAGCATGTCCGCGACGTAGCAGCCCCGTACCTGAAACAGAAATGGGAGGCGCTGGCCGATCACCCATTGGTGGGCGAGGCCAAGATCGTCGGCATGATGGCGTCGATCGCGCTGACCCCCGACAAAGCCAGCCGCGCCAAATTCGCCTCGGCCCCCGGCACGGTGGGCTATATCTGCCGCGACCGCTGCTTTGCCAACAACCTGATCATGCGGCATGTGGGCGACCGGATGATCATCTCTCCGCCTCTGATCCTGACGACGGCGGATATCGACGAGATGTTCGTGCGCGTCCACAAGTCCCTGGACGAAGCACAAGCCGAGATCATCGCGCAGGGTCTGATGAAAGCGGCCTCCTGATCCGCCCTTCATCTGGCTGAAAATATACCGGGGGAGACGCCGATAGGCGGCGGGGGCAGAGCCCCCCTCCTCTACCTCAACCGCTCAAGTAAACGAATGGACGCGTAGCCATCTGGCAGTAGTCCTTGCGCCAGTTGATAGGCCCGCACTGCATTCACCGTATTCGGCCCGGTACGCCCGTCTATGCCCTGAGTATCGAACCCGGCCTGCGTCAACCGCGTTTGCAATTCCTTTTTCTCGGTAAAACTCAGCACCCGGTCGCCACGCGGCCAACTGGCCTGAAACGGAGCGTCACCACTCAGACGATCCGATAGGTGACCGATGCCGATCACATAGGCATCCGCGCCATTGTACGCCTCGATCACGCTGAAATTGTCGAAGATCATCAGCGCTACACCCTGCCCGCCTGCTGGCAATAAGATCGCAGACCGTCCATGATCGCGCACTGGTTTGCCATCAAGCCCGACCACACCACGTGCCGCCCAGTCGGACGGCATCAGAGTGTAATCCCGCTTGGCGGTCGCATAGTCGAATCCCTCGGGCAGCCGCACCTCAACGCCCCAGGGTTGCCCCTTGGTCCACCCGTGCCGGGCAAGATAAGCGGCAGCCGAGGCCAGCGCGTCCGTCGGATCCTCGGACCAGATGTCGCGTCGCCCATCGCCGTCGAAATCAACTGCGTGGTCCAGATACGAGGTCGGCATGAATTGCGTGTGCCCCATGGCGCCAGCCCAGCTGCCCACCATACGACCCGCACTTATGTCCCCGGCCTGAATGATCCGCAAAGCGGCAATCAACTGGGTCTCGAAAAACGAAGCGCGGCGGGCATCGAAGGCCAATGTCGCCAGCGAGCGGATCGTCTGGTTGCTGCCACGATAGGACCCGAAGGAGGTCTCGAGGCCCCAAATGGCGGTCACGACCTCTTTTTCAACGCCATATTGCGCCTCGATCTGCCGCAGGATTTTCCGATGGCGCTCCAATGCCGCGCGACCATTCGCGACGCGCGTGTCCGAGACAGCCGCGTCCAGATACTCCCAGATCGGCTTTGAAAACTCGGCCTGATTGCGATCCCGTTTGATGACCTTTTGGTCATAGCTAAGCCCGGCCAGTGCGTGATCCAATGTCTGCTGAGTGATCCCCTGCGCAACCGCCCGCCGCTGAAACGCGCCAAGCCATGCCTGAAAGCGGGCATTGCCTTCTACCGACACCCGAACGGCCTCAGCCGAAGGTCGCGGCACCGGCCGGAGGGAGATCACCACATCCGCCGAGGCCAGTTGTATCGTATTGTCCAAAAGTCGATTTTCTGACCCTTGAGAAGTTTCTGCTGAACCTGCCTGCATCATGGATGCCCACAATGCGGCGGTCATGACGCCGCCTATGCATTTACGCATTCCGTTTTTTCCTGATTACTGCTCTGGCGCAGGATAGCGCAAAATGGGCGGTTTTCAAAGTACGCAGACCGGTTCTGCCGATAGGGTCATCCGAGGATTTGCTGCCCGTTCTGCCAGACGGCCAACAGATCCCCCTCAGGGCCGATATGCAAGACATGTGCCAGCGCGCCTCTGGTCAGACGTCCGATCTGACGATTGCCGATCAGATTCGCAGGCACAAGGCTGGTCATGTGCAGGGCTTGTTCAAACGGCACACCGACCTGCTCGGTAAGATTCCGCGCCGCCTGCAGCAATTCCAGATGCGCGCCTGCCAGCGTTCCGTCGGCCAGCGTCAGCCGGTTGTCGTCGCGGAGGATTTCGCGGCCGTTGAGTTCAAACACGCGGATATCCGACCCTGCCGTCGCCATGGCATCGCTGACCAGAAAAATCTCACCGGGTCCCAGCTTGGCATTCAACGCATTGCGGATCATGGCGGGATGAACATGGATCATGTCCGCGATAAGACCCGCCGAGAATTTTCCCTCGGCCAATGCCGCGCCAACGGTTCCCGGCGCGCGTCCTTGCATCTGGCTTTGCGCGTTGAACAGATGCGTCACACAGCGCGCGCCAGCCTTTGCGGCGGCAACGCAGACCTCATAACTGGCATCGGTATGCCCCAAGGAGACCAAAACACCTGCCGCCGTCAGCGTTTCAATCTGGGCGATTGTGACGCTTTCGGGTGCCAGCGTCACTTTAAGAACCGGCAATAGGGCGGCGGCCTCAAGCAGTGCCGCGACATCCACATCTTCCATCGGGCGGATAAAGGCAGCGTCATGCGCGCCTTTGCGGGAGACGGCCAGATGTGGGCCTTCCAGATGCAGGCCAACGATCCCCGGAACGCCTTGCCGCACGGCCTCAATCGCGGCCGAGATGGCGTTTGCAGTGACCTCGGGCGAATCCGTGATCAAGGTCGGCAGGATCGAGGTCGCCCCGATCTGCGCATGAGCCCCAGCCATGATCTGCAGCGCGGCAACATCCGGCTGATTGTTAAACATCACCCCGCCGCCGCCATTGACCTGCAGATCGACGAAACCCGGCGCGAGAAGTCCACCCTCCAGCGTGACTGGCACATGCCCAAAGTCAAGTTCCGACATGGGAACGACGCCATAAACCCGCCCACCCCGATGCAACAGCGCGTGGTTTTTCACGATGCCGTCCGACGTCAGAATATCCGCTCCGATGAGGGCGTGGGCTGCCTCAGTCATACCGTCTCCGTCACCTTCTTGAGGTGCCGGGGGGCATCCGGGTCAATGCCGCGCGAGGCGGCGAAAACCTCGACCATGGAGTAGAACGAAACGATCAGGCTCAGCGCATCGGTCAGCGGGTGTAGCGTGCGGACATGTTCGACCGGTGACGCAGATTTGACCTTGGTCGTGGTGGCAAAAACGCGGGCCCCTTTGGCGCTGATCGTGTCGGCGACCTCGGACAACGCGGATTCCGCAGCATCGGCAGCCGCAAAGCTGAGGACAGGAAACCCTTCTTCGACAATCGAGACCGGCCCATGCAGCACTTCGGCCGAAGAATAGCTTTCGGCATGCAACTGGCAGGTCTCTTTGAACTTCAAAGCCGCCTCGTTGGACATGGCCAGCACCTGCCCGCGCCCCAATGTGAACAGCGACGGGTTAGCCCCGATCGCGGCCCGCACCTCAGGCCAGTCGATACGCGCAGCCTGCGCCAGCCGTTCTGGCAAATCGCGAATGGCAACCAAAAGTGCCTCATCCCGCGCCCATTCGGCCAACACCCAAAGGCCCGCCACGGCCGAGGACACAAATGTCTTGGTCGCGGCCACACTCAGTTCGGGGCCTGCCTGTATATCAATTGTGTGGGCACAGGATGCCGCCAATGGAGAGGCCGCGTCATTTGTCAGCCCGATGGTCAGCGCGCCATCACGATACGCGCTGCGGACCATCGCCAGGATATCCGGGCTTTGCCCGGACTGGGACACGGCCAGACAAAGGCTGTTTTGCAGCCGGAGCGGCGCGTTGTAGATCGACGCGACAGAAGGACCAACCGAGGCCACCGGCAGACCCAACAGGATTTCCGACGCGTATTTGAGATAGGTGCAGACATGATCCGACGACCCCCGCGCCACGCTCGTCAGAAAGGCGGGATCAAGGGTCCGGGCGACCTCGGCCGTGGCGGTGATGTTCTTTTGACCCCGGCTGAGCAGCCGTTCGACCGCTTCGGGTATCTCGTCGATTTCCCGGCGCATCCGGGTGATCTGCTGTTGCATGTGCTTTCCTAGCTGTTTGCAAGGCGCAGTTCGGCCACAAAATCGTAGGCGTCACCGCGATAGACAGAGCGTGTGAACTCCACCACACGTCGATTGGACAGGAATGAGGTCCGGACGATCCGCAGCCCGGCCACGCCCGGCTCGACCCCCAGAACCGCGGCATCGTTGGCCTCAAGGTTGATCGCTGAAATTCGCTGCATAGCGCGCACCGGGCGGTTGCCGTCGCGTTCCAGCACTTCATAAAGTGAGGATGTTACGCCTTCTGGATGCGGCAGGATATCGACCGGCAAGGCCGCGTGCTCAATCGCCATCGGCCGGTCATTCGCCATGCGCAGGCGCGACAGCCGCGCCACCTCTTCGCCCGAGGACAGGGCCAGTGCCATGACCTCTTCCGGTGAGGGCGTGTGGATGCCCCGGTCCAACCACTCGCTGGTCGAATCCAGCCCCCGACGGGTCATGTCTTCGGTGAATGAGGTCAGCAGTGACAGCGATTGTTCGACCCGAGGCGTACCGTCCGCCACAAAACTGCCCGAGCCCTGACGTTGCACTATGATGCCACGCTCGACCAGATCCTGCAGCGCGCGCCGGACGGTAACACGGGAGAGGCCCGTCAGATGGGCCATCTCACGCTCGCCTGGTAGCGGGGCGCTCTCAGCCAGGACTCCGGCCTCGATGCTTTGCTCAAGTCGCTTGCGCAACCTTACATAAAGGGGGCCTGTCGCCTCCTGCAGCCAATCGGCAGGTTTCAGGAATGTCTCGATCGTGTCGCTCATCAGCCTGCCCCTACCTTTGCGCGCTCGGCCAGGTGACGCGCCAAAATCAGGGCACCGTCAAGCGGCGAGCCCTTGGCCTCGGTCAGGCAGGCCTGCATGTGGGGCGGCAGATACTCCGAATAGTGCGGCGCGACCCCGCCGATCATGCAGATGGGCGAGCCATCTGTGTGACCGAGGGCGCGCAGCCCCTGCGCCAGATAGTCGGCCCCGCTTTGCAGCAGATCTCGCGCCACGGGATCGCCACCAGCCGCAGCCGCAATGATCTCGGGGGCGAGGCCTGCGAAATCCGAGGGGTTCGCCTGGCCAACAAATGCAACGATCTGCATGGGATCGTCGTCATATTCCGTGCTTATTTGTCGGGTCAGCGCGCTGTGCGGTTGAATGTCGTCCATTGCCAATAGAACGCATTGCAACAGCTGAACGCCTAACCAATTGCCCGAGGCCTGATCGCCGATCAAAGCCCCGTAGCCGCCAATAAACTGCGTTCGCCCATCGACCTGGCGGGCCAGAAAGGATCCCGTTCCAACGCCGATCACAGAACCGTCCTGCGCGCCCAACGCGCCCACAACCGCCGATCTGCGGTCATCTTCGACTTCGACAATCCGCGAGGGCAGACTGCGCGCAACCTCCGACGCCACAACGGCATTCGTCACCCCAGCCAGCCCCGCGTAGGTCGGAATCTCGGCCAGATGTGCTCGGGACAATTGCGCCTTATCGGCCAAGGCCTGCAGCCCCTCATCTAGGGTACGCAGCGCTTTCTGACGATCCGAGAAGGCATTGGCACTGCCCAATGTCACCTCGACCCGACCGTCAGGCGTGATCATCGCGAAACGGCATTTTGTGCCACCGCCGTCGATTGCAATTAGGTATTGGAAGGACTCATCCATATAGATACCTTTAAGATACCTTTTGCAGAAAAAAAAGGCCTCGGCTTATGTAAATTGAGAATTTTTGGCCATATCAAGGGTTTTTGTCATATTTTCCCAACGAGAGGTAGACAAAAGGTATTATATAGGTATTACTCTCATCTGGGGAGGAATCAAATGCTGCCGCAAACCGAAATGCTGCGCGACGAGGTCGAAGGGCTCGACCTGAGGTCAGATGCCGACATCCTGGGCTATCTGCTTGAGGCACAGAAGGCGGCATTGCGTGGGCTTGACGGCTGCTTGGATGCCCTTTCAGAGGGAGCCGCCATTCTGACGCAGACTGTGCGCCGGGGCGGCAAGATTTACTACGCTGCAGCCGGTTCGTCGGGCCTGATGGGGCTGGCGGACGGGGCTGAATTATCCGGAACATTCGGCCTTTCGCCTGAGACCATGGCAATCTGCATGGCAGGCGGGATACCACAGGGCGCTGCAATGCCCGGCCATACGGAAGATGATGAAGCCGCAGCGCAAACTGCCGCGACCAATGTGAGGTCGGATGACGCTGTGATCGCCCTTTCCGCCAGTGGCAGCACGCCCTATGCCGTCGAATTCGCCCGTCACGCACGCGCGCAGGGGGCCAAGGTGATCGGGATCGCCAACAATGCAGAAGCCCCGCTATTCGACTACGTAGATTGCGCCGTCCACCTGAACACGCCGCCTGAACCCATTGCAGGCTCAACACGTCTTGGGGCCGCGACAGCGCAGAAAGTGGCTCTGAACATGATGTCCACGCTGATGGGCATTCGCCTTGGGCATGTGCATGACGGGATGATGATCAACGTCATCGCCGACAACCATAAACTGCGCCAACGCGCCGAAGGGATCGTTGGAAAAATCGCCGGGGTCTCGGCAGATCAGGCCAGTGATGCACTGAGCCGCGCATCTGGTAACGTGAAACAGGCAATCTTGCTGGCCGCAGGCGCCGACAGCCCAGACCGGGCCGAGGCGCTTTTGGCGCAATCTAATGGGCACCTGCGCCCAGTGCTGAAACAACTTTAAAACCAAACAAAATACCAAGGGAGAAAACCATGAAGAAGATATCACTTAGCGCCGTTTTGCTGGCGTCGTCGGCCCTTGCAGGCGCTGCCTATGCCGAAACGGTTCTGACCATCGAAAGCTGGCGCAATGACGATCTGGCGCTGTGGCAGGAAAAGATCATCCCTGCGTTTGAGGCGCAGAACCCGGACATCAAGATCCGGTTCACACCCTCGGCCCCTGCCGAATACAACGCCGCCCTGAACGCCAAACTGGATGCCGGGTCGGCCGGAGACCTGATCACCTGCCGTCCGTTTGACACTTCGCTTGGCCTTTATGAGGCCGGTCACCTGACGGATCTGTCCGATCTGGGCGGCATGGCCAATTTCTCGGACGTGGCGAAATCTGCGTGGCAGACTGATGACGGAGCGGCGACCTTCTGTGTTCCCATGGCCTCGGTGATCCATGGATTTATCTACAACAAGGACGCCTTCAACGAGCTGGGTATCGAAGTCCCGACAACCGAGGCTGAGTTCTTCGCTGCGCTCGACAAGATCAAAGAGGACGGCACCTATATCCCGATGGCCATGGGCACCAATGACCAGTGGGAAGCGGCCACCATGGGCTACAACAATATCGGCCCAAACTACTGGAAAGGTGAAGAGGGGCGTCTGGCGTTGATCGAAGGCTCGCAAAAGCTGACGGATGAAGCATGGGTCGCTCCCTATCGCCAATTGGCGAAATGGGGTGAGTACATGGGCGACGGGTTCGAAGCCCAGACCTATCCGGACAGCCAGAACTTGTTCACTCTGGGCCGCGCAGCCGTCTATCCCGCTGGCAGCTGGGAGATTAGCGGGTTCAACAATCTGGCCGATTTCGAAATGGGTGCGTTTAAGCCTCCGGTCCAGAATGCAGGCGATGAGTGCTATATCTCGGATCACACCGATATCGCCATCGGCCTGAACGCAGCCTCGCCCAACGCTGAGGCCGCGCGCACCTTCCTGGATTGGGTTGGCTCGGAAGAGTTCGCAACCATCTACGCCAACGCCCTGCCCGGCTTCTTCTCGCTGTCGAGCTTTGATGTCGCGATGGATGACCCGCTGGCGCAGGAGTTTGTAAGCTGGCGTGGTGAGTGTGGCTCAACCATCCGCTCGACCTACCAGATCCTGTCGCGCGGCACGCCGAACCTTGAGAACGAGACGTGGAATGCCTCGGCTCAGGTCATCAAGGGCGAAGAAAGCCCCGAAGACGCCGGTCAGCGCCTGCAGGATGGCCTCGCCTCGTGGTACGCACCGCACCAATAACCACTCACGAAACCAACGGGTCCGGCCTTCGGGCCGGACCCACCCAGAACAGTCGAGGCACTAGATGGGCAACAGCCGGATCAAATGGCACATAGTGGTGTTTCTTGCACCCGCCGTGCTGGTTTACACCGCCGTAATGATCCTGCCGCTGTTCAACACGCTGCGGCTGGCACTTTACACCGAGGTCAATCAATCCCGCGTCTTTGTCGGGCTGGACAATTTCCGCACGCTTTTTGGCGATCCTTTGTGGTCGGATGCATTCTGGAATGCGTTAGGGAACAATTTCTGGTTCTTTTTCATTCACATGCTGGTGCAGAACCCGATCGGCATCGCTCTGGCCGCCATGCTCAGCCATCCGCGGCTGAGGTTTGCAGCATTCTACCGCTCGGCCATCTTCATCCCAACGATCCTGTCTTTCGTGATCGTCGGCTTTGCCTGGAAGCTGATCCTGTCGCCGATCTGGGGTATTGCACCGGACATGCTGGCCGCTGTTGGCCTGAAATCCCTCTATGCTCCGTGGTTGGGGAAAGAGGAATATGCCCTTACCACCCTGGCGCTTGTGTCGGTCTGGCAGTTCGTCGGCATCCCGATGATGCTGATCTATGCTGCGCTGCTGTCAATCCCAGAAGAAATCCTTGAGGCCGCCGAGGTCGAAGGCATCACCGGCATGGCCGCCTTCTGGAAGATCAAACTGCCGCTGATCCTGCCGTCGATCGGTATCATCTCGATCCTGACCTTCGTGGGGAACTTTAACGCGTTTGACCTGATCTATGCCGCGCAGGGCGCGCTGGCGGGTCCCGATTTCTCAACCGATATTCTGGGCACCTTCATGTACCGCACCTTCTTCGGGTTCCAGTTGCAGCTTGGCGATCCGCATATGGGCTCGGCCA
Source organism: Ruegeria sp. BG9 (assembly GCF_056538305.1). Lineage (NCBI taxonomy): Bacteria > Pseudomonadati > Pseudomonadota > Alphaproteobacteria > Rhodobacterales > Roseobacteraceae > Ruegeria > Ruegeria sp. BG9. The sequence continues at coordinate 199,212 of NZ_JBQFSY010000004.1, read as the reverse complement.
TTGCGACGGGCATGTTTGCGATCATCCTGACGGGAGTCTGCGTCTATCTGTTCCTGATCCAGACCCGCATCCGCCGGTATCAGTTCTGAGGGTGGTAGGATGAACAAAGCCCGTAGAAACCCGTTCAATATCGCCGCCATGCATGGCGCGCTGATCCTGTACACCCTGATCGCGCTGTTCCCGGTCTTCGTGATCGTGATCAACAGCTTCAAGTCCCGCAAAGCGATCTTTCGTGAGCCGCTGGCCCTGCCGGATGCCGAGACATTCTCGATGATCGGCTATCAGACGGTGATGAAACAGGGGGATTTCTTCCTCTACTTCCAGAACTCGATGATCGTCACGGTGGTGTCGCTGTTCTTCATCCTGCTGTTCGGCGCGATGGCGGCATTTGCGCTGAGCGAGTACCGTTTTCGCGGAAATACCCTGATGGGGCTCTATCTGGCTTTGGGTATCATGATCCCGATCCGCATCGGCACGGTCGCCATCCTTGAGATGATGGTCGCGACCGGGTTGGTAAACACTCTGATGGCCCTGATCTTGGTCTACACTGCGCAGGGCCTGCCATTGGCCGTCTTTATCCTGTCCGAGTTCATGCGGCAGGTCAGCGACGATCTGAAAAACGCGGGCCGCATTGATGGCCTTAGCGAATACACAATCTTCTTTCGTCTGGTTCTGCCGCTTGTGCGTCCGGCGATGGCGACGGTGGCGGTGTTCAACATGATCCCGATCTGGAACGATCTGTGGTTCCCACTGATCCTGGCCCCGGCCGAGGAAACCAAGACGCTCACGCTGGGCAGTCAGGTCTTCATCGGGCAATTCGTCACCGATTGGAACGCGGTTCTGTCCGCGCTCAGCATGGCGATCCTGCCGGTCATGGTTCTCTATGTCATCTTCTCGCGGCAATTGATCCGCGGCATCACCTCGGGGGCGGTCAAATGATCCGAGTCCTTATCGCAGGTCTGGGCAATATGGGCCTCAGCCACGCGCTGGCGCATCACCACCATCCCGACGCGCAGATTGTTGGGTTGGTCAATCGCTCGGGCCAGGTCGATCAGTCGGAGTTGCAGGGCTATCCCGCCTTCTCGGACTTCCACACCGCTTTGGCAGAGACCGCGCCTGATCTGGTGGTCATCGCGACCTATTCCGACAGCCACGCCGACTATGCCTGCGCTGCGATGGAGGCGCGCGCGCATGTGTTTGTCGAAAAACCTCTGGCCACCACGGTCGAGGATGCACGCCGTGTTGTCGCCAAAGCGGTCGAAACGGGGCGCAAACTGGTGATCGGCTATATCCTGCGCTACCACCCCTCGTGGATGCGATTGATATCCGAGGCGCGAGATCTGGGCGGCCCCTACGTGTTCCGTCTGAACCTGAACCAGCAATCCACCGGCCCGACATGGGAGACGCATAAGGCGCTGATGCAGACCACCTCGCCCATCGTCGATTGTGGCGTGCATTATGTGGATGTGATGTGCCAGATCACCGACGCCCTGCCCGTTCGGGTCAATGGGATGGGCCTGCGTCTGTCGGACGAGATCGCGCCGGATATGTATAATTACGGCCAGTTCCAGGTGGTGTTCGAGGACGGCTCAGTCGGCTGGTACGAGGCCGGATGGGGCCCGATGATGTCCGAAACCGCGTTCTTCGTGAAAGACATCATCTCGCCCAATGGCGCCGTTTCGATCACCGAGGGCAACAAAGGCGCTTCGGACGATGTGGACGGGCACACCAAAGTGGGCGGCATTCTGGTGCATCGCCCGGATGGGGACACTCTGATCGAAATGGACGGCGAACCGGGCCATCAGGAGCTGTGCGATGCAGAGCAAGCCTACATGCTGCGCGCCATCGCCGAGAATATCGACCTGACCCGCCACATGAGCGACGCGGTGCAATCCCTGCGGATCTGCTTGGCGGCTGATGAAAGCATTCGAACCGGGCAACCGGTTGACCTGAAGGAGGCGTGACGTGACCGCCCTGAAGCTGAGCAAAGTGTGTAAATCCTTCGGGCCGGTTGAGGTGCTGAAGAACATCGACCTGACCGTCGAGGAGAACGAATTCGTGGTCTTCGTCGGCCCCTCGGGCTGCGGGAAATCGACCTTGTTGAGGGTGATTGCGGGGTTGGAGGATGCGACCTCGGGCACGGTTGAAATCGACGGCGAACAGGTCAACACAGTGCCCCCGGCGAAACGGGGGCTTGCGATGGTGTTCCAGTCCTACGCGCTCTACCCGCATCTCACGGTGCGTGGGAATATGGCGCTGGGGCTGAAACAAGCCGGGCACCCGAAGGACGAAATCTCGCGCCGCATTTCCGAGGCCAGCCGGATGCTGTCGCTTGAGGACTATCTGGAGCGTCGCCCCGCCGAACTGTCAGGCGGCCAACGGCAACGCGTCGCCATCGGGCGCGCGATTGTGCGCAACCCAAAACTGTTCCTGTTTGATGAGCCGCTGTCCAATCTGGATGCCGCCTTACGTCTGAACACGAGGGTCGAGATCGCCAATCTGCACCGCCAGATTGACGCCAGCATGATCTACGTGACCCACGATCAGACTGAGGCGATGACACTCGCCGATAAGATCGTGGTTCTGCGCGACGGGCGCGTGGAGCAGATCGGCAGCCCGATGGACCTCTACAACAACCCCGCCAACCGCTTTGTGGCCGAGTTCATTGGCTCGCCCGCGATGAACTTTGTCCCGGCGGATATGATCGGCGGGCCGAAGGGCACCTATTTCGGTATCCGCCCGGAATACGCCACCCATTCCGAGACCGGGGCCCTATCCGGTACCGTGGTGCATGTGGAAAATCTGGGTGCGGATACGAATATCATGGTCGATATCGGAACCGGAAAACCCTTCACGATCCGCGCCTTCGGTCAACACAGGGTTGAGCCGGGCGCGCAGACAGGGATCGCGTTCGATCAGGCCAACGTCCTCGCCTTTGGCGAGGACGGGCAGAGACTGTAGTGTTACGCGTCTTCCCCAAGCTCTTTGATGGCGGCCAAGAGGCGGGCGATTTCCTGTTCTGTGTTGTAGTGACAGAAGGAAATGCGGATGCAATCCGATAGTCCCAATGGCCCCAGCACATTGCCCGAGTAGTGGTCGGCCTTGCGCGTATGGGTTCGAATGCCCTGCTGGTTCAGCGTCTCAACCACGTCTTCGGATGCCTTGCCTTTGACCACAATCGACACCAGCCCCTCACGCGATGGGTTGTCGGCCCCGGCCAGAATGGTGACGTGGTCCATATCGCGCAAACCCGGCAGGTTGCCGGTGCCGTTGATTGCGGTGTTGGTCAGATGGGTTTCATAGGCATGAATGGCACGACCCGCAGCCTCAATCCGCGCGCGCGGGTCGGTCTCGCCCGATACTTGCCCACCCAGCCAGTCGAAATAAGACACCACATCCGAGACCGTCGCGTAAGAACCCGTATCGCGGGTGCCGAACTCCCACCCTGTCGCGGGGGCGTCGATCAGCATGTCGTGCGGCGTATGGGTGAGACGGTCAGAGATCCATGCAATCCCGTATCCGTGGCGCGAGAACACTTTGTAAGGTGAGATCGCATAGCCATCGACATTGTAGGCATCCAGGTCGAGCTGCCCATGGGCCGCGTGCTGGATGCCGTCGACGATGATCATGCAATCCGGCGCAACCGCCCGGATCGCAGCCGAGATCGCGGCCACATCCATGCCCATGCCCGTCACCGGTGAGGCATGCAGGATCGTCGCCACCGCCACATCCGGGGTCATCAGTGCGGCGTAGTCCTCAGCCGTGACCAGACCCGTATCGTTGTCATGCGGCACGTTCACATAGTCGAGCCCTGCAATCTCGGCCCAGCGGCGCGCGGCGCTGCGGGTGGCCGGGTGCTCGATGGAGGACCCGATCACTTTGGCCCGTTTGGGTGCGGCCAGACACGCGGTACGGATCAAGCGGAACAATAGCTCGGTGCCGCTTTCGCCGGCAAAGAACTGGCCGCTTGAGGCGTTCATGAACACGCCCAGATCCTGCTTGGCCTTGTTGATCACATTCTGCGTGCCCTGCCCCGCAGGGTTGATACGGCCCGGATTGTCCGGGATCGCCGCATAAAATGCTGAGGTCTCAGCCACCGATTTCAAAGTCAGGGCGCCGCCTGCATTCTCAAAGAAAATGCGTTCGCCCTGAAACGGGCAAGTTTCGACATGAGCGAACCTGTCGCGAATGGCATCAATAAGCGCGGGGTTGTCTTGGATCATGAGTCAGTCCTGTGGAAAGTCAGAGCGTTCGGACAGCTTGCACAGGCGTGCCGAACAGATCGAATTCAAACACCGGTTTTGTCCCCTTGACAAGAAAAAGGGCCGGTTGAAACAACCGGCCCTTCCGCGTTAGTTGAACCGAGGGATCAGTTCGAACCGGCGTTCAGCTTTTCGTTCTGCTCACGCAGCGTGTCTGAGATGATTGCGTACCATTCGCCGGACTGGCGCATCTCGTTCAGACCTTTGTTCATCATCGCGATGTATTCGCGGGCAAACGGGTTCGAACGGTGGGCCATGAAGCTCATCGACGAGAGAGTCGAAACATAGGGATTTTCGACGATATCGTCCGATGTCAAACCCATGTCATTCATGGTTGAGGCAAACAGCTCAACCTCGAATGCAGCAACGTCTGCTGTGCCGGTGAGAACGGCGTCCAGGCACTCACGCGCCGAGTTCGGATGAATCAGGTTCAGGTTTTTGCCGTTCAGGCCAACTTCTTCCAGAACAACCATGCTCCAACCCGCCATACGGCAAAGGGTTGCGCCTTCGAGATCCGAAAACTCTGTTGCGGCGGCGTATTCGCTTTCGGGCAGCGTGAAGAAGCCACCAACAACGTCGTAGATCGGAACAGACGCCACGAACTGCGTGCAGCGGGCTTCGGTTGCCTCAGACCACTCGTAAGAGCGGTTTGTACAATCGGGCAGCGTCCAGGCAATCGAGATGTCGAATGCGCCCAGCGGCAGCAGAGTGTCCAAGTGCGAAGACCAGTCATCCACGAAGCTGACCGAGAAGTCGCGGCTGTTGCCAGCGCGCTGCAGGCTGGTTGTTGCCAGACGGGTCATGATGCCGCCACCGCTCAGGGATTCTGTCGTGAACGGTTCCCAGCCGTTGCCCGCAACCAGCTTGATCGGCGGTGCATAGACGTTCGACCGTTTCACGCTGGCCGCACGCTGCTCTTCCGCCGCGATGATTTCCTGTGCCGACTGACCGTTGGGCAGGCTTCCATCCTCACACGGCAGAGCCAAGACCAGGCCGGGCTCTAGCGAATTGGGGTTGGTGATCTCGTTGCGGTTCGCGTTGAAGATCGGCTGATAGTTCGATGTGCCATAGGCTGCGATGGCGATGGTTGCCATCGTGTCGCCGTCCTGCACGGTGTAGTTTGAACAGGCTTCCTGCGCTGCTGCAGCACCTGCGGAGAGTGTGAGGACGGCGGTTGCCGTCATCACTTTGGTATTGAGTTTTTCTCTTAGCATTTTTTATTCCTCCCATAAGTTGGAATGTGGAGATGAGGTTTCAGTTGATTGCGTCTAGCAGTCTTTCGTTATGCTCATTCAGGCTATCCGAGATGATGGCGTACCATTCCCCGGTTTCACGCATTTCGTTGAGGCCCTTGTTCATCAGGGCAAGGTATCTTTGACCCTGAGGATTGGACCGGTGAGTAATGAAGCGAAGGGACGACAGCGTCGAGACATAGGGGTTCTCGACCAGGTCGTTGGCATTCAGGCCCATTTCGCTCATGGCGTCTGCGAACAGCTGCAATTCGAACGTGGCGATGTCAGCCGTTCCGGTGATGACCGCATCCAGGCATTCCCGTGCGGTGGCGGGCTGCACAACCGTCATGGTATCGTCGCGCAGCAAACCTTCTTGCTCCAGATCGTGCAGAGGCCAGCCTTCCATACGGCAGATCGTGGCGCCGTGCAGGTCGTCAAAGCTGGTGGCTCCGGCGTATTTGCCCTCGGGCACGCTGTAGAAACCGAACACGATGTCATAGACCGGAGCCGAGGCGTGGAACTGCGTGCAACGAACCTCGGTCTCCCATGACCATTCATAGCTGCGGTTGGTGCAGTCGGGGATGTTCCAGGCCATCGATACATCGAACGCACCCAGCGGCAGCAGGGTTTCGATATGCGAGTTCCAGTCATCCACGAAGCTGATCGAGAATTGCTCGTTATTGCCACCACGCTGCAGCGTTGTGGTGCCCAGACGGGTGATGAACCCGCCACCGTTCAGGGTTTCATCCGCGAACGGAGCCCAGCCATTGCCGGTCACCAGTTTGATCGGCCGTTTGAACGCACTGCTCTGCGCAGAGTTTGCAAAACGCTCCTGCTGCGCCGCGATGATGTCGCTTGCGCTCTGACCGTTTGGCAGGTTTCCGTCCTCACAAGGCAGGACCAGAGACAGCCCAGGATCCAGCGCGTTGGGGTTGCTGATCGCATCGCGGTTCGCGTTGAAGATGGGCTGGTAGTTGGACGTGCCATACGCGGTCAACGCGATGGACGCCATGGTATCGCCGTCCTGTACGGTATAATTCGTACAGGCTTGTTGGGCGGCAGCGGCTCCGGCACTGACCGTCAATACGGCAGCGGTTGTCAACGCAACATTATGGAGCGTGAAGTTGGGCATTCGGTGTTTTCTCCAGATAAAATTTGAGATGGCTTTTTAGTTTTCTCAGCCGTTTTCCATTTGATAGCGAAGAGCGGATGACACGATGTCTCGCCATTCGCCGGATTGCTGCATGATCGCCAGACCCTTGTTGAGCGTTTCCAGAATCGCTTCTCCGTCCGGGTTGTCCTTGTGCGTCATGACATTCAGCGACTTGATCGCCGCCAAATTCGGGTTCTCGACTATGCGGTGTTCGTAGCCAAGCCGACCGATGGCTCCGTCGGCCAGGTGCGCTTCGATTGCGACAATGTCGGCCTCGCCCGTCATCACTGCTTCAAAGCACTCGTCCGGCGATTCCGGGCGCAGCAAGGTGATGATCGGCTCGTACAGACTGACCGCATCCATATGTGACAGCGACCAACCTTCGGGGCGGCAGATCGTCGTTCCGGCGAAATCAGCGTAGCTGAGCGCTTCGACATAGCTTGTGCCTTCGCGGGCGAAGAACGTGTCGACCACTTCGTAGAACGGGTTCGAGAAGTTGTAGGTCTCACAGCGGTTGCGGTCGTTTTCGGACAGCGCCGCGGGTTCTTCGCAATTCGGACGCGACCAGGGGAAAGTTCCGTCAAACGCAAGCGTCGGCATCAGAAGATCCAGATGCGAGTTCCAATCGTTGACGAACTGAATCTTGTAGGCCTGCTCGGGTGCGGCACGCAGCATCGCGGTTTCCACCAGGTGCGTATAGAGGCCACGGTGTGGCAGTGCTTCGTCCGTGAAGGGCTGATAGTCGCCGCCGGTGATCAACAGCACCTGACGGTCACGCACCTCGGGGCGTTCGCCCGTCCCTGCATCGCGGATCAGGGCGGCGCCTTCGGCGCGTGCGGCCTCGATTTCTTCACGTGCGGCGGCCTTGGCTTCGACCACGGCCTGTTCACTGACCTGCTTGGCCTCGGCTTCGGCGGCGGCTACACGGGCTTCGGCCTCGGCAATCGCCTGTTCTGCACGCTCTTCGGCAGCTTTGACCAGCTCGGCTGCCATTTCGGCGGCCAGACGCTCGGCCTCGGTATCAGCCAGAACCGGAGTGCGACCGATATCTTCAAGGCAGGGCATTTCCAGCACGTCACCGACCCGAATGATGTTCGGATTGGATCCAATCACATCGCGGTTGGCGTCAAAAATGATGCGGAAATCTTCCGTCGCATAGACCTGAATCGCCAGCTCTCTCAGACTGTCGCCGCGCTGAATCTCGTAGTTCGAGCACGCCTCTTGCGCGGTTACTGCACCTGTAGCCGCCGCCAGGGCCAAGCTCGATATGATCAATGTGTTTTTCATGGGTCCCGTTGCTTTGCCTTATTATTGTTTCGCAAGTTTCACGACTGCGATTGAGAGGTTGTCTTGATCAGGGTTGTTCTTCGCCAGCACCGCCTGCTGCAGTGCCTCTGCGATTTCTTGCGCCAATGCCTGCGCGTGGCTGCCTACGACCGCCTGAAGCTCGTCATCCGTCAGGGTCTGCAGGCCATCACTGCCGAGGATGAGGATATCTGCAGCCGTCATTGCCAGCGGATCTTCCGGGCAATCCACTTTGGGAATTGCACCGCCCATAATGACCGAGGTCAGCTGATTGCGGTCCGGATGAGACCGCGCCTGCGCTTCGGTCAGCGTGCCGTCGGCAACCTGCGCGTCGATCATCGGCGCCATTGAATGGTCTTCATTGATCTGCATCAGCCCGCCGTCCCGAAACAGGTAGAGCGGGCTGTCGCCAATCGAAATCCAGAACAAATGCTGCCCCAACAGCAAGGTGCCCAGCAAGGTGGACCCCATGTTGCAGCCATCGCCCTGTTCTTCATTGCGGTTCGAAATCAGCGCGTTGGCCTGCATGGCCGCCAAAGGCAGCGCATCTATCGCCGCGCGTTCCGACAGAGTGTCGCTTTCCAGCTCAGCGTCCAACGCCTCGCGCCAGGCGGCAACCACGAGGCTTGAGGCGACCTCACCGGCCTCATGCCCGCCCATACCGTCGGCAATCACCACATAGCCTGCATCCGCTGCGTCGAACATACGCGCAGCGATGGCATCCTCCTGCGTGTCCCGCTGACCCTGGTTCAGGATCAGCGCAACGTCATATGCCGGAGTCGCGAGCATCTATCAGGAATCCCGCCAATCAAAACCTTCGTCACAGAAGGCCAAGAAACGGATCGAAGTTTCGCTGATGCGGATCAGGTCGCCATTGGAAAGCGCCACGGTGCTGAGAACCGGCTTGCCATTCAGGCGCACCAGATTGGCCTTGCCGCCGTGACCCAGATAGCATTTGCGATCTTCCGGGTCATACGCAATCACGGCATGGTTGCTGCGCGAAATGCCAGTGTCGCCGAAATCCAGCTGGATGGCCTGATCATCATTGCGTCCGATCTGCATCAGACCTTCGGTCAGGGTGATGCTGGACCCACGGCCGGGGCCTTGGGTGACAACCAGCCAACCCACCGGGAAGGTCTCTTGCGCGGCTTCGGTCTTGGCCACCGGCTCGGCGGTTTCGATCAGGTCCTGAACGTGGGTATCTGCGCGTTCGAAACCCAGGAAAGTGGTCTTCACACGCGAACGGCGGTCCTCGGCTGGGGCCGTAGTCGGCGCTGGAGTCGGTGTCGGCTCAACCGCTGCGGCCTGCACCTCGGGTTCGGGCTGCGGCTCAGGCTGCGGTTCGGGGGTTTCCGCCACCGGCTCCTGAACTTCGACCTCAGGCTCGACCAGAGCGGCGGTCGGTTCCGGAGTGGGTTCGACCGCGACAGGTTCAATCACTTCGGGCTCTGCCGCTTCGACCTCATCCTGAACCGGCGCTTCGACACGCTCGTCTTCGGACAGATGCAGGGTCACGATCTGCTCGTCAGCTTCCGGCTCGTCAATCGCTGCTTCCTCGGCCACCTCTTCGGTCACCGGAGCCTCTTCTGCGAAGATCGACGTCTCTTCCTCAGCGTCCTCGGCAACATCCTCGGCATCCGAAAACTCGGGCATCTCGCCTTCGGCGGTCAGCTCATCCTCTTCGTCATAAGTCTCTTCATACGCCTCAGAGGCCAGATTGCCGCCACCCAGCGCCGCGCGCAGCGCGTTGAAATCCGCAATCGGTTCGGGCTTTTCCTCGGTCGGGGCTGCTGCCTCAGTCGTTTCTTCTTCTTTGGCTTTGCCGGCACCTTCTAGAAGCCGGCTGAGAGGGCTTTTGTATTTGAACATGGTGTCGACACCTTCAACTTGTTGGCACGCAATTCTGTGCCGTTTCGATACCCGCATCACGACTGTTCGCGCTGCGGTCTTCAATCTTGAAACCAGGAAACTTTTTACCTTTCTGCGTCGGGCCGGATCCCGTCAGGGTGGCTTTCTTTCGAGGGCCACCCTCAGCAAACACACGCTGGCAGATTACGTTCGAACCGGTCTGATCACTCCTGCGCAAGAGGCATGGTTGCGTTGGCATCGGTACCGTTACGCGATACCGCAAACTGCGCCTGAGGCTGTTCGCCCGACACCAGTTCCGCCAACACCGCATCGAGGCTTTCCGGTCCTTCGAACGCAAGACCCGTTTCGGCCTCGCTGACGAGCACATCCCCAGTTTGCAAGCTGCCCGACGCGCCCTCGGGCACCTCTGTCACAACTGTCTGCCAGCCACCGACCCCGTTGCCGTTGACGCTAAAGCCGTAGCCGTTTTCCAAACCAATCGTGCGGAATGCAGGCAAAGCGAGCAATCCGTTCTGCGCCCGTGTCTCCCCCAGAGGACGGTAGCGCGCGGCCACGCGCAGATACCCGTCGGGATCCACCTGCAGGTTCTCAAGCACCTGTGCCGCAAACGAGGCATCGTCGCGCACCGGCTTGCCGTTCAAGGTAAAGATGGTGGCCCCGCGCTGAACCCAGTCGCCGATCACCGACATATCCTGATTGGCATCCACACCCGTGATCGAGAACATATTGCCGGTCGAGGCGCGACGGCGGGACGTGTCAAACGGAACCTCAACATCCCAATGAGAGAACGCCACCTGAGCCTCGGCCAGATTGACCGGAGCTGCAGGGACCTCAGACTCAGGCGCGGTCACTTCGGGCGCGGATGCCGTTTCTTCGGGTGCGGCTGCTGTTTCTTCGGGCGTTGCGTCTTCGGTCACCGTTTCTGCGGGGGCTGCTTCTGTGGCAACCGTCTCCGCAGTTTCAACCGGCTCCTGCTCAACAGGCTGCACTGCAGCGCTGACTTGTTCCAGTTCCTGTGAAGGCTCTTCTGTTTGGGCCGTTTCGACTGCCGCTGTTTCGGATTCCACCGCTGCGGTTGCGGGCTCCGCCGCTTCCGTCGCAGGGGTCACCGCCGCCGCTGTCTCGGCCTTGTCCGCATCACCGGACATCATCACATACCCACCTGCGGCCAGAGCAATGGCCACAACAGCCACACCTGCCAATAGCTTGCCATTGCCGCCGCTCGATCCGCTTTTGACAACCGTATCAACGGCAACCGCTGTTTCTTCGCGGGGCGAGAGCTTGGACAGATCCTCTTCGGCCTTGTCCTCATTGCCCATGACAATGTCGGAATTGCCCGCCAACAAAGCGGTCACAACCGCCTCGGCGTTTTCGCTTTCAGCCTTGATCCGAGCTTTCTCGGCCTCTTTGTCTTCACGGTCCATGCCGACGATGACCGAAACCGGACGATAGGCGAATGTATCGAACATCACCCCCGGCCCGCGGAACATGCGCAACCAGTCCAGCGCCGATTGCAGGCGGTCGGTGGCGTGAACCTCCATCGCTTTGTCGATCGCTTCCAGGAATCCCTCGGGATAGCCTTCGAACCGACCGGTCAGCGGGGTATAGGGATCTTCCTGACCGTTGTTGAACGCGTTCAGGCGGCTTTGACCATCGATCGGACGCTCACCGCTGATCGCGTGATACAGCGTTGCCGCCAGCACATAGAGGTCGCTGCTGGGGCCTTGCTCAGCGCCGCGCACATAGAATTCATGGGGCGAGTAGCCATCCTTGATCACCCGCAGCGTCAACAGCGCCGCCGACTTGTTCGCCGCCTGCTCGCGCGCAGCGCCAAAGTCGATCAGAACCGGATCGCCATTCTCGTCGATCAGGATGTTGTCGGGGGAAATGTCCCGATGCAGCATGCCACTCTGGTGGATGAACGAGACCGCAGACAGCATCTTTTCGGTCACCTGCACGATGAAGTCAGGGCCGCTTTCGTTCTCGGGCTTGTCCATGTAGTCCAGCAGGTCGCACCCGCGGATCAGGTCCATGGCGATATAGGCGGTGTTGTTGTCCTCGAACACCTGATGCACGTCGACGATGTTGGGATGCACCAGCCGCGCGTGGTTACGCGCTTCCTGGATGAAAAGGTCCACGATCGCGCGCAGGTCTTCAGAGTAGGAGGGATCAGCGGCTTCGACCAGGTCTCCATCGCGACGGCAGAGCGCGCCGGGGAAACATTCTTTGATGACCACGTCCCGCTCCAGGCTGTCACGGGCCAGATAGGTGATTCCGAAGCCACCATTGCTGAGATAGCTCAGGATTTCATACTGCCCCCGCAGGAGCTTGGCTCCGGGTTGCAGACCTTCAATTTTTGGTTCGTCGTGCGATGCACCGACAGCCTGGTTATGGCTCATTTCAATCCGCCCGTATTTCTCAAATCGCGGTACAGAAAACTGGGCAATCAGCCCGCGAACTCATAACCAAAAACAACCGCAGGACACTTAAGTCCGGTTAGACGTTTCAAATTTGACTTTATTGGGGCCGCCTCATGGCTTCACTATGGATCGTATTTCCCCTAAATCAACATATAGTGTTGGGTCCATTTTGCAATCATAGATATGGTAAATTCACATATATAATTCGAAAACTGAACCGACTAAAACAAGCGGTTGGTCTACGAATTCGAAACAATAGGGAATCGTTTTGGACAGGCCTCGAATCGCCGCAGTGCAGCTCAATTCCAGGTGGAGAGCGTCAGGTTCCGGTCTTGGACTGCTCGGTCGCCACAGTGCTACCAGCCCAGGCGAGGTTGTCGCTCAGCTGTGCCAGTATACTGATGGCATCACGCAGAGGTGCGTCGCCGCTTTCGAATTGCAGTAGCAGCAGAAGGTCGGTGGCCTTTTCGAACTCACCGGGGATCCAATCTGCATCGGGGTCGATCTCGCCGCCCTGTTCCAGACGTTCGGCAAAGTCCTCGACGATTTCCTGACAGCTCTGCAGGAACGCGGCCGGTTCGATATCCGAGGATTCACGCAGGTCCTCATAAATGCTGGCAATCGCGGCCAGCCAGTCCTCGAGGATCGGGTTGTTCAACGGTGGCAGGGCCGATCCGAGCGCAGCTTGAACCGAGGGGCTTTCGGTCTCCGGCTCTGGCTCGGGGCCAGCGAGAGTTTCCAGAAACGGCTGGAACAGCTCGGCAATGTCTTTGCGGGCTGCGTTCAGGTCATGCATCCGACGAGCGGAAGCCGCCTCAAGCACCTTCTCGGCCAGATTCTGACCGCCGCAGTTTTCCCACAGATCAAAATCTGGTTCAGGCTCTTGCGCCATAGCTTTCACAGCGACAGGCGTACCGATTGGAACCACGGCGTTGAAAAGGCCTTCTTTTTCCTTGTTCAACCGGGCAAGCACGCGATCCAGAGCATCTCGGACGTGAGGCAAATCGGTATGCGTAACGGCCAGCAGACTGTTGTCGCGTAATTCCTGCGGGACCTGTGCCCAAAGATGACGTTCGGTCTCGCGCCAGGCGTTTGTGCCGTTGGTACACCAGATGGCGCAGTCCACGAAACGCAGCAAGTCGAGCGTTGGTTTATAGGTCTCATCCAACGCGCCCGAGCCGGGCAGATCGAACAGAGAGATCTCGCGCAGCGCGGGCGTGTTCAACCCGACGGAGATGAAATCAGGCTCATCTTCGGCCGCTTTCTCCAGCACGATCCCCGAGTAAGTCTTGGGCTCCTTGTCCCACCAGCCGACGGTGGTTTCAGGCGCATCCGCATAAGCAACGATTACGAGGGGCAGCTTCAGATGCTGTGGGCCGGTAGGCAGAATGTCCGCCCCGGCCAGCATATTGGCGAGGCTGGACTTACCCGCCCCGAATTCCCCGGCAAAACCGATATTGACCGCGTTGGACAGACGCTCGGCATGGGCCAGAGCCTTCGCGCGCATATCCTCCAGCGCCGAATCCATTGACAGGGATTCGGTTGCGTTCAGAAAGCGCTCAAGCTGTCTGACGTCCTGTTCGGTTCCGGGAAATTCGATCATTCCGCTGCCTTTGCTTGTCCTTCATCCGCGCGCACCGGGCCGAACACCGTTTCCAGTTCATCGGCGATGCGACGGGCCCGATCGAACGCATCCTGCGCTTCGGCCTGAGCATTAGTTTCACCCGATCCGGTCCGGTGTTCAAGATAGCCGCCCAACAGCGCCACATAGTGGTCCAGAACCGTTTTCAGCCGCTCCATCAAGTTTTCACGAGCCGTGTCGATCAGATCATCCCCGATCAGTTCGAATTCCTGCACGATCATCCGCTCTGCGCGCGTGACCACGCTTTTGCGCGAAATCAGGCGCGACAGCCAGTTCACCCGCAACTCAACCGTAATACCGCGAGTGAGCGCCGTGGTGTCAGGACGGAACCACCGCACCGCGCTGGTGTTCATGCGGTTGTCGACGGGGTCCTGCCATCCGGGCAAGGCGCGCAGGGCCGCGTTGGCCTGCATGTCAATCGCGTAAAGCTCGCTCAGCATGCGCTGGCGGACGACCTGCGTGGCCCCCTGAATCAACTCGCGCATCCGGTCGCGCAGAGGGGTAAAGTTCAGCTCGGTCTCAGCACCTTTGGCCAGCAGAGGCGAATTGCCATCCGGGCCGCGCACCACGGCCGAGACCGCCTCGGCCACCGTATCATCCATAACGCCGCGCAGATTGGCCAGTACATCGTCCATGTCGCGCGTCATCACCTCGGTTTTCTCGGCGACAAGCGCCCTGAGTTCACCAAGCGTCTTGTTGTTTTCATCCAGATCGACTGTGGCCGAGTCATCCTCGGACTCCAGCGCGCGCAGCTCGGCCTGCGACCGTTCCAATTCGCCTTGCGCGAAACTGTTCAGATGTTGCCAGGCCATCCGCAACTGTTCACTGCGAGGGCCATCGGCCAAGGCCTGTGTCACATGCCGCCGCAAATCCGGCAGGCCCGAGGCGATCATGGCGGCAAAGCGCAACACGCCTTCACGGCTGATCGGGCCGGGGCCTTGCTTGATCTCTTCCACACCGTCCAGATACTGCTTCATCTGCTCGGGATGAGCGCGCAGCCATGCCAGAACGTCATCGTGATTGACGCCGGTCTCATCCCCGGTCAGCGCATAATGCGCCCATTGGGCACTGCCCATCAGCACGTCAATGTCCGAATTCCCCAGCGCTTGTTCCAGACCGTCCAGAACATCGCTGCGCACCTTGCCTGCGTCCTCGGCCCCGCCGCCCAGCTCATCCACGCGGTTGATGAAGACGACGATCTGGCCCAATTCCAGCGCCTGCATCAGGCGGAACAGCTTTAGGTCAGCCCGCGACAAGGCCTGATGTGCGGATAGAACCACCACAAAGAAATCCGATTCCTTGAGGTATTGGCGCGAGATTTCCTCGCGGATCAGCAGCGGGTCGTTGACGCCCGGCGTGTCGGTAACTGTCAGCGGAAACGGGAAATGGCCGATGTCAAAATAGACCTCGGCCTTTCGGGTGATATCACTGTAAAGTCCCCGATCTGAGCCGGGATCGTGGGTTTCGCTATCGCTCGGATCATCGCCCGCGCAGACATAGCGGGCCAGATCGTCCGAGTTCAGGTCTTCCAGATCGTGGTGCTGACCTAACAGTTGCTCGTAACTGTCGCCCAGACGCAAACGGGCGCGGGTTTTCATCGCCTCGACCTGCTCTTCGATCATCTCGCGCTTATAGCTGTCCTCTTCATCAGGGAACATGTTGCGCAGCTCTTCACCCTCGGCGATCAGAGCCTGCCACTGGTGATTGTCGAAGAAGTGGAACTCTGCCCCTTCGGTGCGGCCCGAAGGATGGCCGAAATGCATATCGGTGATCACCGTCGTCCACGGGTTCACATCCGAGGGCAGGTATTCGGCCTGCCCCGTGAAGCCGTTGATCAAACGCGATTTTCCCGCCTTGATCTGCCCAACAAAGGCGATCGACGGTTTCAACCCTGAAAGGTCTCCGACAATGCGCGAGATAAACTGACGGGTTTCGTCATTACTCGTCTCGTTCATGTCTTCGGCAATGCGAATAAGCTCGCGGCGACTGGTTTCACTCATAACTTTTTACCCTGGCAACAAGAAACACTGGTTTGAATTGATGGAAAATTTGAAGGATCGGGAGGCGCTCATGAGTCACCCCCGGAAAGTTTGGTCCACAGGCTAACAACTGCACCCAGCTTGCGCGCCTCATGCACGGCAATTGCGGTCTGGCCCTGATCCTGCACCACCGCCACGGCGGCTCCCTTACCCCCCGAAGGACGCATGACAATCAGTTGAGGTTGCTGCAGCTCGGACTGGCTATCATCGTTCCATCCGGTCAGATCCGCCATGAAACGCGTCAGAAGATCGGCATCCGGGCGCAGCGCAGCGTCCCCCTCGAACTGAGGGTCACCCCTGTCGATCAAACCACGCGCCTGCGCGAAACGCTCGGCACTGTCAAAGAAACCCCGCGCGGCAGAGGTGGCATCCGGTGCCTGAGGCGCGGGTTCTTCAACATCCGGTACAACAGAGACAATAGGCTCGGCCGGGAGTTCGATCTGGTCACAGGCCGTTTCGATTTCGCCAAGCGTGACACCGACGTCATCGGCTTCAAGCTCGGCATCTGGTTTCAGCGAGACAAACTCCAGCGGCGCGGGCGCGTCGGCGATGTCCGACACCAACTGCGCAAGTTTGCCGATCAGCCCTTCGCGTGGTTCGGTTTCAAAATCCGGCACCATACCCGACCGGACGCGGAACACATCGGTCACGCGGGCATTGCTAACCTCGATCGCCAGCACGTCGCCGTTGGCCGCGGTGAACTCCAATCGGCGCGGCAGAACGGTACCGCGAATTGCGCGCAGAACACCCGCTCGGCGCGCAACCGAGGTCTCGCCCTCGACCGTGACGGCAGGCGACAAACGTGCAACCGAGGACCGCCCGATATTGTCGAGCATGTCGAGTATGTTCGTATCCATCATACCGTGACCCCCTCTGGTCCCGTTCAGACTGCGGCCGCAACCGGCCCTAAGCTGAGATGTGATTTGGTAAGCGCCAACCCTGCATTCGCGCTGTTGCTGCAGATGTAGCAGACCACATGTTCGGGATATTCCCGGGTCCGCTGGAAAATGATCAACCTTTCGCCGGAAAACACCGCGATTTCCCCAAATCCCGGTGTTTCAGATGTATCCCCGCCTGCTTCACGCAACATGGCTTCAAAGGCCACGACCCCGCGCCCCTGAAACAGGTTCGCCGCGGCCAAAGCCAGCGTGTCCAGCACGTCCGAGGCATCAGAGTCCTTGACGCTGGTGCCCAGCAACATCCCCGTTTCCATGTCGACATACCCGGCTGCAACACAGTCGGGTATGGTCTCCATCGCCGCGGTCAGAGCAGTTTGAATAGACATCTAACTCCTGACCTTCTTGTAATCTTTTGGGCTACAGAACATGCCATTCTGCCCCTCTGTGTTCCCCGGCTTTGGGAATAGACCTGATCGCCTCTTTCGTCTGAGATTCTGCGTGCTCGCGGGCAATCTGGTCGAACTCGGCCAGGAAGGCCAAGAACGCGCGTTGAAGCCCCTCGGCATCGGTCGGCAGGTCCCCGGCGGCGGCAAGCTCTCGCCACATCGCGGCTGCGCTGGGAAGCTCACTTGTGGAGATGCCCAGCAGCCCCTCGTTTGCATCTTCCTCAACCTCTTCCGGCTCGGGCTGCGGCATCAGACGCACTTCGACCAGACCGTTGGTTTCGGGCTCCGGTTCAAAGTCATCTTCATCGCTGCCCGACTGTTCCGCCATCAATGCCGTGATCGACGAGACCGAAACCTCGATCCCGGGCGCATCAGACTGGTCTTCTGTGGCCTCCGTCGGCGCAACCTCGGGTGTGTTGGACAGGGTCTTGTTGAGCGACACCAGAAGGTCTTCGGATTCCTCAGCCTCAGGCGCGGCCTCAGCCACATCATTTGCGGGGCTGGGCGTATCCTCCTCTTCGGCAAAGACATTCTCATCTTCATCTTCCGCGCCCGAGAATTCGAACACGTCCAGATCAGCCTCGCTATCAGCGAAAGAAGACAGGTCCAGCGGGTCTTTGGGCTCTTCTCTGAACTGGGCGCGCAGCTGGTCCTCTTCCGTCTCGGCGGGTTGAGAGTCCGGCGTTGGGACCATTTCGGCGCGCAGGCGCTCGGCCTCGTCCGCATTGATCCGCTCCCGCTCGGCCTCGTCCGAGCGGCGTTCGACGCGGGACGGGCGCACTGGGAAATTAGTGACCACGCCACTGTCCTGATCTGCCACCTCCGGGGTCTCCGAAGGCACCGGATCCACCAGTTGCAGCGGCGCGACCTCAGCGGTCTCGTCCTTGCGCTTGGGCCGGGTCGGGCGCACCAGCGGGCCGTCAGACTGGCTCTTGTCAATTTGGTACCGCGACAGATGGCCGGCGCGGGTGTCCATGATCTGCTCGGTGATCCCCAAGAAGCAGTCGATCATCTTGCCGCCACCGCTGCGCGCCCACATCTCGGGGTCGCCGGTCTTATCGCGCGCGGTAATCGCATCGCGGGCAGAAAACAGGATCGAGCGGTTGAACAGATGCCCCGCTTCGCGGTTGACCCGACGCAGGACTTTTTGCCGGTCCTTCTGGCCCAGTGCGTCCGCGCGCGTAATCAGCAGGATCGAATTGTTCTGCAACCGTTCGGGCAGAGAGACCCATGTCGCACGTTCAGTTTCCCGCCAGGCCTGCGTCGCATGGGTGCACCACAGAACGCCATTGGCCTGTCCAACAGCGCGCTGCCAAACATCGGTCGAGATTTTGGGGTCCGAGATACCAGGCGTGTCGATCAGATCCACCGCCTCAAGAATATCGGCTTCAAGGAAAATCCGAATGAACTGCGCGTCGTTGACACCGACGCTCTCAAGCTGATCCAGCGAGATATCTTCGGTGCTGCCATCATGGCGTTTGACGTAAGCCGAGCGATTGCCATAGCTGAACCAAACCGGTGGGAGTTGGGTTGCGGTGACCTGCGTCGGCAAGGCCTGCTTGCGCAGCAGAAAATTCATTAGCGTCGATTTACCGGCGCTGAACTCGCCCATAAGGGCGAAAACCGGCTTACGGCGCGACCACTGCTCGATACGCTCCCATGCCTTGGGGGTGATGAAACGGTTTTGGATATCTTTTGCCATTTTTCTACTTACGCCGCTTCGTTGCTTAGGTCTTTGAGAATGCTGCCCAGAATCTCGTCACGGGATTTCTGCAATTGCAGACCCGCCATCAGCGCCGGATTCTGCCCTGCATCCTTCTCGGCCGTGGCCGAGATATTCAGCAGGGTTTCCTTCTGCTCGCGCAGGAAGTCGGTTAGGACGGCCCGCACGTTTTCAAGCACGGCGGCGACCTGATTTTCCTCGATATCCTTGGTGATCGAGTTCGCCTCGGACGCGATCAGACGGGTGTAATCGGATGCATAAGCTTCGAACCCTTTGCGCCGCTGCCACCAGCGCCGCCACCATGTGCTTTGCAGGTCCAGAGCGATGGTGCGACCGATCCCCAGCGGGGGCGGTACACGGGGCACGATCGGGGCTTCGATGTTGAACTCACCCAGATGATTGCCAAGCAGTTTCTGATAGAGCGCTTCTACATCCGCCGCAGCTGCAGAATAAAGCGCGCCGGCTTCCTTGCGCATCGAACGGGCAAAGCTGAAATAGGCCGCTTTTTGCAGTGTCCGCAGCCCGGCGGGATCGTATTGCCATGTGCCCTGCTCGCCATTCTGTTCCAGATGCGAAATCAGAGAGTCTGTAGCCCGTTTGACAAAGCTCGTCTCGGCCGAATTCAAACGCTCAAGCACCTTGTCGCGCAGCTTGGCGGTCAGGTCAGCGGCCTTTTTGTCATACTCGGCGGACACGGCGGCAATCGCATCTTCAGGCGACGCGCCATCAAGATCACGGACGACACCCTCACCCCCGGACAGGGTTTTCGCAACCGCTGTGGCGCGAATCTGGCTGGCAATGTTGCGCGCCCGGTGGCGCACGCGGTCCAGCAACCTGGCCCCTGCCCCTTCGGCGATACGTTCGTTCATTGCCAACAGCAGATCGGGCAGGCCCGAAAGCGCCCAGATCTTATCCAGTGACGGCGCCTGATCCCCGAACCCTGCGGCAAGGTAGAAGGTGTTCAGGGTCTCGCGCGATTCCTCGGTCAGAATATCCGGGTTGCCGGTCAAGGCCGCCTCGGCCCAGAGGGCGCTGCCGAACACGACACTTGTGTTGGCGTCGATATTGTTCTGTTTCAGCGTGTCCTGAATCCGGTCGCGGATCTCGGGCACCTGGTTCACCGGATCAGCCAACTCATCAATACGGTTCACGAACAGGACGATCTGGCGGTTTTCGAACTGAGCGATGATCCGCATCAGCGCCATATCCATCGTGGTCAGCGCCTGACTTGCAGCCAGCACAACAACACAAACCTCGGACCCGCGCAGGCTGCGCAGCGTGATCTGCTCGCGCACCATGAAGGTATCGTTCACACCGGGCGTATCGCAGAGCTTCAGCGCAATCGGGTATTGCGGGATGTCCATATAGAGCTCGGCCGATTTCGTCACATCGGCGAACCGTCCGGTTTTGGGATCGATATCCGGATCGTCCTCATCACCCAGACAGACATAGCGCTGGATCAGCTCTTCGTCGAAATAGTCGTACTGGTGGCTTTGACCTAGGATCAGGTCGAAATGCTTGCCAAGGCGCTCTTCTGATTTGGCTTTCATCTCACCGATCTGGCGGCGGATATCGTCCATTTCGTCATCCGCACCAGCGCGGTTGGCCAGCTCGCCCAGACGACCGCCGCCCACCATCAGGTTGTCCCATTCTTCCTGCTCGAAGAAGGTGAACTTGGATTTTGTGTCACCCGGCGGGCGCGTATTGATGTTCAGCGTCGTAACCACCGAAGTCCACGGGTTCACATCCGACGGTAGCAACGCCGGACGGCCTGCCAGAATGTTAACGATCGAGGACTTGCCTGCTTTGACCTGCCCCACCATCGTCACGCTGGCGGTGAAGTTCTCCATCCGCGTTTTGAGCGTCGCCAGACGCGCTGAGGAGCGCGCATCCGCCACCTCTGTCAGTTGGTCGATCTGCGATGTCAACGACGTCATCGCCGACGTCATCGGCATCAGAGCTTCGTTGCCCACAGACAAAAGGTGGTCATTGCGCGCCATGTTTAGCCTCCGGTTCCTGTTGCCGCGATCCGGTGCGCGTGATCCGCGCCTTGAGCTGGAATCCCGGTCAGGGTGTCGATACGGGCGATTAGGTTCAGGGCGTTGCCCAGAATCTCGGCCTCAGCCCGCGGTGTAATGGTTTCGTAGCCTTCGGAATCTGCCAGAACCTCGATCGAGATGAAGCGGTCGCCGTTTTCAAGACAGGCCACACGACGCCCGGTCGGAAAGCCATCAGACTTGCTGGCGGGCAGCGGCATCCGCGCGTTTGCCAGCAGATAGTGCTGGCCCGAATGGGTGCGCAGTGAAATTCCAAAGCCGGTATTGGGGTAGTCACGGTTCAGGGTTTTGAGTTCACCCAGAAAACTCTCACGTGCAAAGATTACAGCATCCTGCTCGTGGGCAGCGGAGTTGTTCGGATCGGTCACAGCAAAGAACCTCAAGACTGGAGTTGAGCAAAAAAACTCGTAAGGGCGCCTAAATGGCAGAAAAGACTCATTAACTCCTACGCGACCAAGAAGCCCGTTCAAGGCGGTGTTATTTTGGCGCGAATAAGATATTTTGGCGTTTCAAATGTGGCGCCATTAAGGCGCACGATTCATAAGAATGCCTCAACCCCTACGTGTACGGGGTTCTCCTTCAAAAACATCTATCTCGCGACGAACCGCATAGTCTGCAAATTGGCAACGTTGGCGGACTATACCGCAGCGCTTGGCAAATACCAGCGAATCGCAATGGCGTTTTGTTCAAGCGCAAAAACTTGCCTTTGGATGGATTTTACCCCTCGCGCTGGCGGAAAAGCTTTGCTATCCAGCGCTCCAGTCCGACGCATAAGCGTCCGGTTGCGGGTGTGGCGAAATTGGTAGACGCACCAGATTTAGGTTCTGGCGCCGCAAGGCGTGGGGGTTCAAGTCCCTCCACCCGCACCACTGATATCCACAGGCGATAATTGTACTGT
The DNA here is from genome assembly GCF_056538305.1 of Ruegeria sp. BG9. Classification (NCBI taxonomy): domain Bacteria; kingdom Pseudomonadati; phylum Pseudomonadota; class Alphaproteobacteria; order Rhodobacterales; family Roseobacteraceae; genus Ruegeria; species Ruegeria sp. BG9. The sequence continues at coordinate 177,267 of NZ_JBQFSY010000004.1, read as the reverse complement.
TTTAGCTGGTCCGCTCAGTTGGCAGTCACTGTGAAACCAGAGGCCAGCCTCTTAGTTTCGCGACCCGAACCATTTACGGTAAATCTCGTCATAGGTGCCATCTTCGCGCAAAGCCAGCAGCGCCTGATTGACCTCTTCCACCAAGGGTGATCCCGTCGGGAAGGCTATGCCGTAGTTTTCGCGCAGGAAGATCCCTCCGGTCATCGTGGCGATACGGCGACCCTCATGGGCGGCGAAATAGGACAGGACCGGGGCGTCGAATACGACGGCGTTCAGCTCTTCGGCCTTGAAAGCCTCCAACATTTCATCAAGCCCCGGGTAGGCGACGTATTCGATCTCGCGTCGGTTGAGGAAACTGGCCGCCGTCGATCCCTCGATCGTGCCAACATTTTTACCGTAAAGGTCATTGACCGAGTTCACATTTCCGGTGATCGCATCTACCGTCATGACACTGGTGATCCGGGCGGTGAAGACCGAAACGATGAACAAGGACGACACCACCAGAATAACGCCCAGAATCCGGCCAAAGGGCGTGCGAGGCATCCTCTCTTCAAAGCCGCCGTTGACGACCAAATTCAGTGCCCACCAGAAGGATGGGAACCAAGCCTCGTTCAATTTCCGATCGAAATAGGGCTGCGCGCGGCGTTCGAACCCCCACATCAGCATGCCGCCCCCCAGAAGAATGGCAAAGGCCAGGCCGATGGCAAAGAACAGCTCGGCCGACAGCAGCGCCTGCAGCAGCGACGGCTTACGCGCCGAATCAGAGGGCACCATGATCTGCAACCCGGCCTCAAAGATCGGCTGGCTGAAATCCATCTGCGTCTCACGAAGCGCAGTGATCGAGATATTTGCGATCGCCAAATCCGCAGTACCATCCTGAACGGCCCCAAGCATGTCTGCGAAAGCCTCGACCCGGGTAACGGAGTACTCCCACTCCAGCGACTCGGCGAGAGCTGCCAGCAGGTCCATCGAAAAACCAGCCTCGGCACCGTCCTCGACATAGGAAAACGGTGGGCGGGTCACCGTGGTGACGTTCAAGGTTTGGGCCAGGCTTTGCTGTGCGAGAACGGCGAAAGTCAGGCTGATCAATGCGTAAAAGGCGCGTTTCATGGTCAAATTACCTGTTTCGCCGCCCTGTAGCGCGATTGAGGTTAAAACAGCAAGGTCACCGCAGGGTAAAGCACCATGTTTTATTGGCGTCTCAACTCGACACATTGTGGGAATTACCGGGGGAATCTGGCGGATTGGGGTTGGCAATCCGGCCAATTCGTTGAATCTGTGCGGTAACCTGAACGAAAACCCAACCCCGAGGCCCGAAATGACGGACGCAGTTCAATTGACAGCGGATTTGATCCGTTGCCCATCGGTCACACCAGTAGAAGGGGGGGCTTTGGTCTTGTTGGAAAATCTGCTGTCAGATGCGGGGTTTGACTGCACGCGGGTGGATCGCGGCGGCATCTGCAACTTGTTCGCCCGTTGGGGGGCCAAGGGGCATCCGCGTAGTTTTGGCTTCAATGGCCATACCGACGTTGTTCCGGTAGGCGATAAGACCGCATGGACCAAGCCACCGTTTGGAGCCGAGGTGCATGACGGCGTCATGTTCGGACGCGGCACAACGGATATGAAGTCCGGAGTCGCTGCCTTTGCCGCTGCAGCTATTGATTTCGTCCAAGACACGCCGCCTGACGGGGCCGTCATCCTGACCATCACCGGGGATGAGGAAGCCGACGCGCTGGACGGCACGACGGCTCTGCTGGACTACATGGGTCAGGCGGATGAGCAGATGTCGGTCTGTCTGGTGGGTGAGCCGACCTGTCCAAACCATATGGGCGAGATGATCAAGATCGGTCGTCGCGGCTCAATGACTGCGTGGTTTACGGTGACCGGGGTGCAGGGGCATTCGGCCTATCCCCAGCGGGCGAAGAACCCTCTGCCAGCGATGGCGCGGCTGATGGATCGGCTCGCCAGTCATGAGTTGGATCAGGGCAGCGATCACTTTGATGCCTCTACGCTGGCCGTAGTGACAATCGACACTGGCAATGCCGCGACCAACGTGATCCCGGCGCAATGCAGCGGGGCGGTGAATATCCGCTTTAACGACCTGCATTCCGGGGCTGTCCTCGGCGATTGGTTGCTGCAGGAGGCCGATCAGGTGGCGCAAGACTACGGCGTTGAGATTGAGACCCGGATCAAGATCTCGGGCGAAAGCTTTCTGACCCCTCCGGGCGCGCTGTCCGATCTGGTATCTAACGCCATTAAAGCCGAGACCGGCGTAACGCCCGAGCTATCGACCACGGGCGGCACATCCGACGCGCGGTTTGTCAAGAACCACTGCCCGGTGGTAGAGTTCGGGCTGGTTGGACGGACCATGCATCAGGTGGATGAATGCGTCGAGGTAGCCCAGATCGAGCAGCTCAAGGCGATCTACACCCGCATCCTAAAAGACTACTTCGACTGACTTGGTCAGGGGGCTGCGATTTTAGTCATGACGCCGTCGCACCACCGTGCTAGGCCAAACCCATGACTCGCATCCCCACCAAGCAAGAGGTCCTCGACTGGATCTCGGCGAACCCCACCCTGACCTCGAAACGCGATATCGCCAAGGCCTTTGGCATCAAGGGCGCGGATCGGATTGATCTGAAACGCATCCTCAAAGAGCTTGAGGCCGAAGGGCATCTGGAAAAGCGCAAGCGCAGCTATCGCGACCCGGACCGTCTGCCTCCGGTCAGCGTGCTGCAGGTGAAGGCCCCAAATGAGGATGGCGACCTGTTCGCGCGGCCTCTGGAGTGGCATGGCGAAGGGGTTGAGCCAGTCGTGCTGCTGATCACCCGCGCCAGCGATCCCGCGTTGGGCGAAGGCGACCGGATTCTGGCCCGTTTGACCGTCGTGCAGGAAGAAGACCACAACTACGAGGCCCGCCTGATCCGCCGTATCGGGACCAACCCGCGCAAGATTGTGGGCCTGTTCCGCAAAGGAACCGAGGGTGGGCGGATCGTGCCTATCGACAAGGCCAGCCAAACCGAATGGCAAGTGCCCGAAGGCGCGGTGCATGGGGCCAAAGATGGTGAGCTGGTCGAGGCCGAACAGGCCGGACCCAAGTCCCGCATGGGCCTTCCTCGCGCCCGCATTGTCGAACGTTTGGGCGACCCGTCCGCGCCAAAGGCTGTGTCGCTGATCGCGATCCATCAACATGGCATCCCCGACGATTTTCCCGACAAGGTCATCGCCGAAGCGGACAAGGCCAAACCCGTTGGTCTGAAGGGTCGCGAAGACTTGCGGGACATGCCGCTGCTGACGATTGACCCCTCGGATGCGCGCGACCATGATGACGCCTGCTATGCCCATGCCGATGACGACCCCAAAAACCCAGGCGGTCACGTGATCTGGGTCGCAATTGCCGATGTCGCCGCCTATGTGCAGCCCGGCACTTCGCTGGACCGCGAAGCACGCAAACGCGGCAACTCAAGCTATTTCCCGGATCGCGTCGTGCCAATGCTGCCCGGTCGTCTGTCCGGCGATCTGTGTTCCCTGCACGAGGGCGTCCCGCGGGCCTGTATCGCTGTGCGGATGCAAATCGACGCCGAGGGCAACAAAATCGGCCACCGCTTTGTGCGCGGCCTGATGCGCTCGGCCGCGTCGCTGCACTATGCTGAGGTGCAGGAGGCCATCGACGGCTCCCCCAATGACCGCACGGGACCGCTGTTGGAGACGGTTCTGAAACCGCTCTACGCCGCCTATGCCGCACTGAAAACCGCGCGCGCGGCGCGGCAACCGCTGGAGCTGGACCTACCCGAACGCAAGATCGTTCTGTCCGACACGGGTGAGGTCACCAGCGTCGCCTTCCGCGACCGTTTGGATGCGCATAGGCTGATCGAAGAATTCATGATCCTCGCCAATGTCGCGGCGGCTGAAACGCTGATTGCGAAACGTCGGCCCCTGCTGTTCCGCGTCCACGAGGAACCCGCGCCTGAAAAGCTGGAAAGCTTGCGCGAAACGGCCCAAGCCGCTGGCCTGAACCTTGCCAAGGGTCAAGTTCTGCAAACCCGTCACCTGAACGCCCTGCTGAATGCGGCTGCGGGTACCGAGGATGCGGAACTGATCAACCTGACGACCCTGCGGTCGATGGCGCAGGCCTATTACAATCCCGAAAACTTCGGTCATTTCGGGTTGGCATTACGGAACTATGCACATTTCACCTCGCCCATTCGTCGCTATGCTGACCTGATCGTCCACCGCGCGCTGATCTCGGGCCATGGCTGGGGTGATGACGGTCTGACCGAGGATGAAATCGCCCGGCTGGACGAAACCGCGACGCACATCTCGGACACTGAGCGACGCTCGATGATGGCCGAACGCGACACGACTGACCGCTACCTGGCGGCCTATCTCAGCGAACGTGTGGGCAATGAATTCACGGGACGCATCAGCGGCATCGCGCGCTTCGGGGCCTTCGTGAAGATGGACGAAACCGGCGCGGACGGGCTGGTGCCTGTCCGCTCACTGGGGCGTGAGTTCTTCCATTTCGACCGCGAGGCGGGAACCCTGATGGGCTCGGATACCGGACTGATCATAGCGATTGGCCAACGTGTCACCGTGCGACTAACCGAGGCGACACCGGTCACGGGCGGCTTGGAGTTGGAGCTGCTATCCATCGACGATCAGGCCCTGCCCCGTGGACGCGGGCCGAAGGGACGTGCAACCAGACGCAAGGCGGTGAGCACCAAGCGCAAGAAGGACAAGATCAAGCGTAAGATCGAACGGAAACGGCGTCAGCGCTAGCAGTTGTCCGCAGGTTGTGACGACCCCTGTGCAAAGACAAGCAAGTCACGCATGCGGTCGTTCAGGTGGGGTTCAATCTGTTGCCGCGCACGGGCGATCCGCGCGCTTTCCTCCAACTTGCGGGACAGGGCGTCGATATCCACGCCGTTTCGACTCAGCCAGTGCTGCAGCGCCTGCTGATCAAGCAGGCCGTGCCGCTGCCGAAACTCTGATACTGCAAGCACAAGGTCTTCGCCCGGAACGGGTTGCCCGGAGTGCTGGTCCAGCGCAAGAGCCAGCGCGTCGATCTCTGCGGCAAGGCGCAGCGCGTCGAACCGATCACCGGAGGCGGTCATGCATCGCGCAAGGACCTCAGGATCATTCAGCGGGTTATGAGACAGCACGCCTGTCAGAAGGGTTTCGAACGCATCCGTATGCCGGAACTCGAACGCTGGCGCGGCGGGAAGCGTATCGTTCCGCCAGTCGTTCTCCACACGCTTCAAACAGGCCTGTGCATCGCGGTTTTTCTGATCAATTCGACCCTCGGGAAGCCATGCCTCAAGGCGGTCTGCGGCGACCGGGTCCAAAGCTGCACAGTCTTCCAAGAGGCTGTCAAAGCTGCGATCGGGATAAAACCTGCGACGGGCGGCTGCGACAAGGGCATCCGCCAACTGCCGCTCAACAACCTGCGCGGCGACAGCGGCATCCAGTGTCCAGCGGATGTTCACCAGTGGCTCGGAAAGGTTTGCAAAACCGACCTCTTCAGGCGCATGGATCAGGGCGACCTCATCATCAGCTTCAAGCCGGAATTGGGCGAACGCGTCAAAGATCTCACCGACCCCGACCATGCCAAAACTGCCAAGCTCACACGCGCGCAGAGCACCGATCGAGGCGGCACCATAGACGGGGATGCCTTCGGACAAGGCCCACAGGATTTCCTTGTGGTAGACGGCAGGCAAGGCCTCGAAATAGCCATCCAGCAGGATGATGGCACGCGGGCGAGCAAGCGCTGCCTTCAGCAGATCGCCCTGCGCCGCAGGCCCAAGACGCCGGATCGGCAACCGGTCTTCCACGTCACACCGGCGCGGCAGGGAAGGACCGGCAAAGAGGACGATGTCACCTTGGCTCATGACACCTTCCGCGCGCGCGCTCCGGGGCGGTATCCGGGCGCGTAGGATGTACCTTCAAGCCCCGGCGCAATGACCCGCATGACCGTTGCGGGCAGGTCGGGAACCGAAAGATCAACGGCAACCGGCACCTCAAGCCCGGCCCGTTCTAGCGCGGCCAGCATGCAGTCAAGGCTATCACGAGGGGAGCGGACCTGATGAAACGGCACTCGATCGAACCGGTGTGGCGTGTCCGCCTCAACGATCTCGGCGCGCTGCGACCAGAGCGTTTCCGCATTACGCCGTGCTTCATAATAGTCGCGCGTGCGATCATCCCGCGCGCCTGAGATGAGGGTCAGCCGACTTTGCGCCGCTTCGGTCAGGGCACGAGACAAGGCGATGCCCCGCGCAGGGTGGCACCCTGCCCCCGAGGCCGCCTGCAAGCCACGTCTCGTGTCATCCTGACGGTCGATGATTGTTGCAAAGAATGCGGGAATTCCAAGGTCCGAGGTCACGTCCCAGATCGCGCAAGCCACGCCTGCGGCGTCAAACCTGTCAAGAAGCGCTTTGCAAGTCGGGTCTGTGACGGAGTGCAGATCGACCCGGCAGGACGCCATGTTGCTTGGGTTGAGCTTCCACAAAGTCACCGCATCACGCTCCAGCGTTTCGGCCAGAGCCTGACAGGTAGCCTCATCAACGCTGCTGCCCGAGGCGAGGCCGGTCGACGACATCAGACAACACCCCAATCCGGGCTGCAGGGGTAGCGTGTAATCCATGTGGACTAGTTCAAAGGGGACCCAGACCGAATGATCATCTGAGAGCGCCTTTCCCTCGGCCCAAAGCACGGGTTTGCCGCGCGAAATGGGGTGATCTGAGATCCTGGGCAGACGCTCAAGATCAATCACTTTTTCCGACTTCGCCAAGTCATCGGCGCATGCCAGACGCAGGGGCAAAACCGGAGTTTCGGCGCAGCTGAGCTCGACCGCCTCCATCAAGGCCGAAACCTTTGCATCCGCGACGGTCGCGCCTTTGCCTTGCGTCACGGCCAGAGACCGCGCATTCGGACGATGCGCGGCGTAGACGGGAATGCCGATGCAATCCAGGCCGGTCAGTTCAGCCAGCCGGGTGACGCCAAGGCGTTTCATATGGGGCAAGACACGGTCCAGAACCTGTACGGACGGAACCGCGTGAGCAGGCGCTCGGTGCTGGTCTTCCCCCTCCTGCCCCATGTCTGTCAGAGGGGCTGATCCTAGCTGCGTGTGAATTTGTGCCTCTGTTTCAGCCCGTCGATATTGACCAGATAGCAGGTCCCTTCGGGTTCGAACTTGTCAGGCGGCAGGAAGTCTTTGGGCGGGATGGTGGCAAGGTTCACACCACATTCCAGAAGCTCTCGGACCAAGGCCCAGCCCTTGTCGTTCTGGTACTTCTCGGGATCAACCTGATAGGCTTTGTTGTCCCAGACCTCACGCGGGATATGCAGCACTGTGCCATCATCGCTTGCAATAATCAGGTCGTGTCTAAAATTCTCAATATCGCTTTCGGACATTATGTCTCCTCCACTCAATACAGGCACGTTCACTACAGCAAATCGAACCCGTTGCCGCAAGCTTTCCCTCGGGCCGGACCAATCTGGCGCAAATGAGCCGTGTTAGAGGAACCCAGAATAGCGTGCGGCGTCGATCAACGCTGCGATGCGTTGTTTGATCAGGGGCACGTCATCCGTGCCAGTCAGGGTGGCGATGTCTGCCACGACATTGCGCAGCGTCTCGGTCAGGTTCTGCTGACTGCTGTCCAGCAGGCGCGCGCACAGGTTGGGTACTTCTGACAGGTCTTTCTGCGTCTGGCCGGATGCGATCAAAGGCAACAGCGCGGACCATTCAAACGGGTAAGCGATCGAGGTCTTCTCAAACTGAATCATCGCGTCGCGGGCCAGCTTGCAAGCGGTGCTGTCAGCGCCACGCTGCCATGCCTCCCACGACAGGTTGGCGGTTGCCAATGCGATATATTCATGCATCTGCAGTTCCCGCGCCAACGCGATGCTTTCATGAGACAGGCGCGTGGCCTCGGATGGGTTGTGCATGCGCCGATAGACGAGGGACAGATAAGTCATGCAGCGCAACTCGATCTTGCGGTGACCGGATTGGCGCGCGGCCTCCAATCCTGTGCTCATCGCCTCTTGGGCCTGAGGCAGGCGGATACTGTGCAGATTGACGAACCCAAGGATAAACAGGGCTGAGGCAACTATGGCGAGATTTCCGGTTTCCTCAGCCGCAGACACATAGTTCGATGCGGTTTCAATCGTGTCCTCAGTCGGATCATAGCGCGACATTCTGAGGTCGCGCAGCACCAGTTGATCGAAATACTCGGCGCGTTGTTCAGCGGTCATGCTGCCCACATCCTGCGCCAGTCCAGCCGCCAGTTGAGACATCGCCTCGCCATCCCCGCTCCAATAGTGAACGTTGAGCGTATTAAGCTGGATGTCGATCCACTCCCGCAGAAGCTCGGCGTCGTCCCGCCACGCGGTTTGATCCAGCGCGGCCTCGGCGGACGCAAGTTCGGCCAGTGACCCCGCGCGATCCTGTTGCAAGGCATTGCCGGTCAGACGGTGTAGCCGAGCAGTTTTCCGGGGGTTGTCTGGAACCAACCCTACGGCCTCACGATAAGCCGCAACCGCGCCGTCCAGGTCGTGTACCAAGGTTAGGACGGTGCCAAGCTGTTCCAGCAGGTCAGCGCGTTCCGGTAAGGTGCCGGGGTGCAACCCGTCCGATAGGGTGACCTGTTCCAGATGGTTCAACGCGGATTTGAAATAGGCCGTGGCCTCTGTATTCGCGTAGCGCGAACTTGCCTGCACCGCCGCCTGCTGGAAGCACCGTGTTGCTTCAGCATGGTTGCCAGACAAACCCCAATGGCTGCCGAGAACATGGGCGGGCGTGATTTTGCGAAACCGCGCACCAAGTACAGCCGCAATTCGCGCATGCACCATTGCACGCACGGATCGCAGCATGGTCTCATACGCGGCATCTCGCATCAGGGCGTGGCGGAACGAGTATCTACGGGCCGCAGCCGGCGCGGGAACAATAATCTGCGCCGATACCAACGTGTTTAAATGAGCCGACAGCGCATGATCGGATTCATCAATCACGGCAGACAGAACGTCGAAGGAAAAATCCCGACCAATGGCCGCAGCCGTCTGCAGTATCCGGCGGGATTCGGGGTGACGATCAAGGCGGGCGACCAACAACTCGTTCAGCGTGGTCGGTACCGCCGTCTCATCAATCGAGGTACCGCCCCCATCGGTTCGGTCAAAGACGCCGGTTTCTATGAACGACTTGGAAAGCTCTTCGGCAAAGAGCGGCACCCCGTCGGACCGATCTGCGATCAATTCCAGCACCGGCATCGGCACCGGTTTCAGATCATAGACATGCGCCGCAATCTCACCGATTTCCTCGTTGGACAGCCGGGTCAGTTCGATGCGCGTATTGACCTCCCACGCGGTTTGAAACGCGGGCCTGCAGGTCAGCAGCACCATGACCTGCTCATCTTTGAACGTCTCAAGCAGCCGTCCCAAAAGCTCTTTTGTGGTCGGGTCGATCCAGTGAAGGTCCTCGAAGACAACCAGCACTTTCTTGTCGCGCACATACCATTCGAACAGAGCAATCAGCGCCTGAAACGTCATCTCTTTCCGTCCCAGCGCATCAAGCGGCAGCGTGGTGTCGCGCCCGTGTTCGCGAAACTGCATCAAGGCGTCCGCCAATGAGGCTGTCTTGCCCGGATCCAGGTTTGTAGCCGAAAAAATCTGTTCCAGCCGCTGGGCCGTGTCCCCGGCCGAAAGCTGCCCCCCGCCCAAAACCATAGACCAGATTTGGTTCAGTACCGGATACAGGGCGTCATTGGTGTGAAAGGGCGAGCATTGAAAGCGCAGAACGTCGCCCTCGACCTCGAACACATGCGATACGAACTCTTCCACCAGTCGAGACTTACCGATCCCCGGCTCACCAGAAATGAGCGTCGACCGCGGTACGCCCTGCTCGACCTGCTCCCACGCGCCATCCAACTGGGCCAGTTCAACCTTGCGATTGATGATCGGCAGCTTTTCTTTTGACCGACGCTTGAAATCGGGGGTGGGGCCGTCCGTTGCGCCTTCGACGCGCCAGATACGTACCTCGCCGCGGAAGCCTTTCAATTTGTGATTTCCCAGATCGGTCAGATCGAATTTGCCTTCGACAATCTTCTTGGTTTCATCCGAGATCGCCAAGGTGCCCGGTTTTGCCATCAACTGGATACGGGCAGCCAGGTTGGGCGCGCGCCCGACGGCCTGATCCTCTTCGATATACGAGTTGCGGATCAGGTCTCCGACAACGACATTGCCCGTTGCGATGCCAATGCGGCAATTCAGCTTAACCCCATGCGGGCGGCCCAGAAAATGCATCGAATCGGCGATGCTCAGCCCCGATCGGATCGCCCGCTCGGCGTCATGATCATAGGCCTGAGGCCAGCCGAAATAGGCCAGAACGCCATCGCCCAGATATTGCGCGACAAAGCCGCCATACTCTTCGACGATCTCAGTCACGGCGCTTTTGTAGCTGGTCAACAGGGTCGAAAGCTCTTCGGCGTCCAGTTGTTCGGACAGTTGGGTCGAGCCAACAAGATCCGTAAACACCACTGACAGCTGCCGCCGCTGTTGCGGCGCGACCGAGTGGCTGCGATCCGCCTTTTCCGCAAAAGGGCCATTTGCCAGGTCCGATGCCTGCCCGCTGCGCAGCAAGGCAATCGCGTTCAGCAACTGGCGGCGATGGCCAACCGATGCGATCCCCATATCCCTGAGGTCTTCTGCAGTGATCGTCGGCAGCAGGCTGCCATCCACATCATGGTCATGAAACGCCGTGACGTAGCGCTCCATTCCAAGCGCGCGCAGCCAATCGTCGAGATCAATTGCCATCGTGTTGTTTCACCATTCACCCTACCAACGGGCACTTACGGCACGACTGAAACACTCCAACCGCCCGCCTGAAGCGCTGCAATCTGAAAGAGAGCGCAAAAAACAATTATCATCATGATACCGATTCCACTATCCTCGGAATCGCAACATTATCAAGGGGAAGAACGTCGTCGTGCCCAACTCAAGAAATTTGCTTATCGTCGGAACCGGAAATGTCGCCAACGCGCTTGCGCGCCGGTTTTCTGCAACGGATCATGTGGTTCATATCGGCTCGCGAGATGCCGGGCGAGGGGCCGAGGCGGCGGACCGACATGGTATTGAAGGCGGCCTTGCAGCCGATCTGGTTCAACACGCCGAGGTTGTGTTCATCGCCGTGCCTTTCACGGCTCTGGACGAAACATTGGAGGCTCTGGGATCGCTGGAAGGCAAGGTGGTGGTCGACTGCACCAACCCTCTGACCGATGACTACATGGCTCTGACCCTGGGGCATACCACATCCGCAGGTGAGGTTTGCCAGTCGAAGCTGCCGGGCGTTCCGGTCGTCAAGGCCTTCAACGCGATCTTTGCTGATGTCGTTGACTCGGATCCAACCTATGGCGGCATCCGCCCTCAGGTGTTCCTTGCCGGGGACGATGCTGGGGCAAAAGAAACGGTGGCCGAGTTGGTGCGTGCCATCAATTATGACCCGGTCGATAGCGGGGCGATGCTGAGTGCGCGGTATCTGGAACCTCTGGCCGAGTTGATCATTCAGATGGCCTATGTTCAGGGCGAAGGCACCCAGATCACGCCCGTCATCCTGCGCTCAGACGCATAGTAACGCTTCAATACCGGGAGAAGCAGGAAGGCTCGGACGCGCTGCCTGCTTCAAAGGTCTATTGCAAATAGCGGCCGCCGCGAGTCTGGGCCGGAGCTTCGGATCGCCATTACTTGGCCCCCGACGTGGGCGCCTGTTAGATTATGTCACCCGCCATACGGTTCTTCCCAGCTTCGCGAAGCTCTTTCGATCAGAAGGAAAACAAGCTTTCGGCAATACGGTAGCGGTAGCACAGCGAGACAATGCTCATCATTCCACCAAGTCCAGTCAAAACACTCGTGATCTTCTCATCAACCGAATACTGCTTGATTGTGTTTGACACCTTTGACCAGCCTGTCAGCCACACCTCTCGATGCGAGATTTTCTAGGACATACCAGAACAGTCCATCGCGCAAAATTGGGCCAAATGGCAAGCCTTTCTAACCCAAGAAGTTACCGTGGAGCCTTCTGGACAGTCGTCAGCTATGCGGGCAAACCGGCCTGTAGCGGCTGCAGCGAGCTTGCCGACGACCACAACACAGAATACGGAAGTGGTGCGGCGCAGCGTCATTTCCCGAAAGCGGTCATCGAAAGCTGCCAAATTGGCTTAACTCGAAACTGGTCGTTCGCTGCATTTGTGTCGGATGTCTTAGTTGTGGAACATGCAGTCGCTGACGGGCATTCGGATCATCGGTACAACCGTTTGATGACAATTCTCTGCTGTGAGTAAGGTCCGGCTGACTTTCGGGCAGCGCAGACAATTTTGATTTCTAAATCTCCGCGAAGTCTTGCAGAACCGCGAAAGGCACTCCGGCAAGCGTCCGTGGACCTCTTTTTAGCAATTGGCAATTCGCGACCGCGGGTCGAGATCAGTTTATCGGTTTGGCTTGCGCCAAACGTATGAGCTATGTGCTTCTGCACGGCGTTGACCACGTTAGCTACTGTAAAGGCTACATATTTTCTTCACAGGGAAACGCGCTCCAAAGGCTTTTTGAGATTGCTGAACCAGCACTCTCCTCCCATGTCTCGGGGTGATCCGAGATATAGTTCACCACGATTTCACGCATTTGGTGGTTCGGAAGTCTGGGAAAAACACACCTGCCGGAGCGAAGAGGATCAGTAAACTCTTTTGTGTTCTCAATTGGCTCGCTTCCCAAACCTTTTGCTGCTCGGACAGTGTGCCAAGTCGTGTCTCCTCCTTCGCGATATCCGGCCATATACCCCATACAATAGCCCAGTTGCAGCGCATCCCCGTCAGTGCAGATATCAACAAGTGTACGGCCATCCATTTCGGCAGCGGCTTGCGAAACAATGCTCGATAAAAGCACTGCTGCGGCTGAGTTTAGAATTCTGGCTGTCATTTCACGCCTCCTTACTTTCAAGCATTTGCCAGAAGTAGCGGCATTTCTCGGAGACCTCATTTTCGATCCCGAGTTGTAGATGTTTAACATAATCGCGGCATTTCCGCCTTGACGCAGATCATATTCGTGGAACTTTGACGTCCTTTAACGTCTGCGCTTGGGAAATGTGCTGCATTGCTTCAGTCTATTCGGCGTAGCAATGCAGCAGTGAATTTGGCCGCGTCAACATCAGGCAACTTGTTCTGCAATTCGGACGTTAGCGCCTAAAATTCGCGGCACTCTTAATCAATGGCCGCTTTTTTGCCTAAAACGCGGCTAGTGGGGTTGGCGAAAATTCTCTGCGTCGGCGGAATGCTGGACAACAACACTTCCAGTACGGGGTCTTTGCCGAAATTCACTGCGGTCCTCCGCCATGTATATCTTCAGTTCGTCGCCAATTTCATCAAAGTGGAATTTTAGGCGGGGCGACTGCGTTGAAAAAAGTCCTTAGTGCCAATTCCTGCAAACATTCAAACAGATCGAATGCGTTTGAAACGCGTGTATCTACGATGGTGGAAAACCGACCCACATGCCAAAGAAAATGACTGCACAAAGGTCATTCGACCGCACAGGCGGCGCGATTTGTCCTGAAAGCTGGGGCAATGCCTCGCGGGTCGCCCTCCACCAAAGATCCGGGTGCTGCTCTAACCAGCCGGGGTGTGGTTAAGTCGTTATGACTCCCACTTAGGACGTCGCGAGAATTTGATCCGAATTCGCGCAGACAAGCTTGACCGCCGATGCTCCGATATCAATCCCGAGCTACATTCAAACCGCTTGCGTACAGAAACAAACAGAACTTGCCTGGCTATTGATCTTTTTAGCGCGCGCAAAGAATATGTAAAAGTAAGATAAGATCAAAGCGGCTGTGATCCGCAGGCAGACTGGCATGACCAAAATCAAGAATATGGAAGAGTTCGCGGCGCTCAGCGGAATATCGCGGCCCACGGTGTCCAAATACTTCCACGACCCCGATAGCGTTCGCCCAACGACGAGGGCGCGCATCGAAGAGGCGCTGGAGCGGTTTGACTATCGCCCGAATATCTATGCAGTGAACCAGAACCGGAAGCTGACCAAGAATATCGGCATCGTCGTGCCCTATCTGGCTGATCCGTTCTTTGCCGAAATCGCTCGGTATCTTGAACAGAGCTGTATCGCAGCCGGGTATCGGCCTTTCCTTTTCAGCGCTCACGGGGAACAAAAGCTGGAAAACGAAATTCTGGACGGTTTGCAATCCCTGAAACCTGCGGGTGTCTTGTTGGCGCCTTTGGGGCGTATCTCTGACAAGTCAGCGATCGAGAAATTCTGCGCCAGTGTGCCGACGGTTCTGTTCGACAGTAACCTCGACGGTTTGGGCGCGGCGTTTATCGGGTCCGACAATTTCAGCTTTGTGTCTCAGACCGTGGAATACATGACCCGCACGGGCGAGCCGCCCTCGTTCTTCGAAATGCGGACACCTGCAAACCCCAATGCCAACAAGCGGCGGAAGGCCTATGTCGAGGTGATGGAGCGTTTGGGCTTTGAGCCGCATGTGATCAAAATCGAAGGCACGGGCTGGGCCTTTGAGGAGATTGGTCGACAAGGTGCGCTCAAGGTTTTGGATGAACGCAAGTTACGCACGGATTCGGTTTTGTGCAGCAATGACCGATTGGCGATCGGCTTTCTGGCGGCCTGTTTTGAGCAGGGGATTCGCGTCGGGCGGAAAGAGGATTGTGCGCTGCGGGTGGCCTCAAACGACGACCATCCTTTTGCGAAATTCACATGCCCCTCCCTGACAACCGCGGCGCATGATTATGACAACGTGGCGGCCCGAAGTGTCGAAACGCTTTTCGAACTCATTGAAAACGGAGGGAAATTTGAGAAGCGGACGGAAACCCTCTTCCCGGCCCGATTGGTTCTCAGGGAATCCGCATAACGTCAAAAATTAACGCGCGTAAAGTTTTTATTGACGCCGCGACAAATCTTGAACTAGTCTTTCTGCACAGCATCCAAGCTCAGGGAGGACAGGGATGTACTTGAAACACGCACTTCGTGCGGCGACAGCTTTGACGTTCGTCGCGACGGCCGCGGCCCACGCACAATCCATCACGATTGCCACAGTAAACAACGGCGACATGATCCGGATGCAGGGCTATACCGACAAATTCACCGAAGCGACGGGTATCGACGTCGAATGGGTGACGCTTGAAGAAAACGTACTGCGCCAGCGCGTGACGACTGACATCACCACAAAAGGTGGTCAGTTCGACATCATGACCATTGGTATGTACGAGACCCCGATCTGGGGCGCAAATGGCTGGCTGGTTCCGCTGGACGGTCTGTCCGACGAGTACGACGTCGGTGACATTTTGCCCGCGATGTCGGGCGGTCTAAGCCATGACGGAACGCTGTATGCGGCGCCGTTCTACGGCGAAAGCTCGATGATCATGTACCGTACTGACCTGATGGAAAAAGCGGGCATGGAAATGCCTGAGGCGCCAAGCTGGCAGTTCATCAAAGAGGCAGCGGCGGCGATGACCGACAGAGACGCCGACATTAACGGAATCTGCCTGCGCGGCAAAGCCGGTTGGGGTGAAGGCGGCGCGTTCATCACGGCGATGTCCAACTCCTTCGGCGCGCGCTGGTTCGACGAAGATTGGAAGCCCCAGTTCGATCAGCCCGAATGGTCTGACACGCTGAACTTCTACGTTGAAATGATGACGGAATCCGGTCCGGCAGGCTATGCTACCAACGGGTTTAATGAGAACCTGTCATTGTTCCAGCAAGGCAAGTGCGGCATGTGGATCGACGCCACTGTTGCGGCGTCATTCGTGACCAACCCGGACGACTCGACCGTCGCGGACAGCGTTGGTTTTGCGCTGGCACCCGACACCGGATTGGGCAAACGCTCCAATTGGCTTTGGGCTTGGGCACTGGCCATTCCGGCCGGTACACAGCAAGAAGACGCAGCCAAGCAGTTCATCGAATGGGCAACGTCTAAAGACTATATTGAGCTAGTTGCTGAAAACGAAGGTTGGGCAAATGTACCGCCGGGCGCGCGCTCCTCTTTGTATGAGAACCCGGAATACCAGAAGGTTCCGTTTGCCAAGATGACGCTGGACTCGATCCTGTCCGCTGATCCAAACAACCCAACGGTCAAACCTGTCCCATATGTTGGCATCCAGTTCGCTGCGATCCCAGAGTTCGCGGGTATTGCGACACAGGTCAGCCAAGAGTTCTCGGCAGTCTACGCCGGACAGCAAACGGTTGAGGAAGCACTTGCCAAAGCGCAGGCCTTCACCGCCGAAGAAATGGAAGCCGCAGGGTACTGAGGCATCCTCCCACGCGGGCGGGCAGAAGAGCTGCCCCCCCGCTCACCCCTTCCACAACCCACATTTTTCTCGCAGGCTAAGCTACGCCTGAACAGAGAGGGTTTGCGTAATGGCTACTCAACATTCCCGATCCGTCGCGCGCCTGATGATGGCACCTGCAGTGGTCCTGCTGCTTGGCTGGATGCTCGTGCCCCTGACGATGACGCTGTATTTTTCCTTCAAGAAATATCTGCCCCTGCGCGGTGGCGATCTGGGCTGGGTCGGCTTCGACAACTACGTCCGGTTCGTATCGTCCAGCTCCTTCTGGCCCGCGGTTCAGGCAACGCTTGTGATCGTCGGAGGGGTTCTGGTCATCACCGTTATCCTGGGCATCCTCCTGGCGATGCTTTTGGACCAACCGATGTGGGGTCAAGGGGTTGTCCGCATCCTTGTGATTGCACCCTTCTTCGTCATGCCCACTGTGTCCGCGCTGGTCTGGAAGAACATGTTCATGGATCCGGTAAACGGCCTGCTGGCCCATCTGTGGCGCTTTTTCGGGGCCGAGCCGATCTCATGGTTGTCCGAGGCGTCGATGACCTCAATCATCATGATCGTCTCATGGCAGTGGTTGCCTTTTGCGACCCTCATCTTGCTGACCGCAATCCAGTCGCTGGACAGTGAGCAGTTGGAAGCGGCCGAGATGGACGGCGCGCCGGTCCTGAAGCGGTTCTACCACATCATCCTGCCGCATCTGAGCCGCGCGATCACCATCGTGATCCTGATCCAGACAATCTTCCTTTTGTCGATCTTCGCCGAGATCTTCGTGACCACCGGCGGCGCATTCGGCACCCGTACACTCACCTACCTGATCTTCCAGCGTGTGCTGGAAAGCCAGAATGTTGGTCTCGGATCAGCCGGAGGTGTCTACGCAATCATCTTAGCCAACATTGTTGCGATCTTCTTGATGCGCATCGTCGGCAAGAACCTGGACGCGTGAGGAGGTAAGAACATGGCCCGCGCTGTCACAACCCGCCGCAAATCGCTGAATACCGCCCTCGCTTGGGCCGTTGGTTTGCTGATCTTTTTCCCGATCCTCTGGACCATCCTGACCAGCTTCAAGACCGAGGCACAGGCGATCGCCAGCCCACCGCTGTTCCTGAACTTCAACTGGACGTTGGAAAACTACGCCATCGTGCAGGAACGGTCCGATTACATGCGGTTCCTGTGGAATTCGGTCATCATAGCCGGGGGCTCGACTATTCTGGGCGTCATCATCGCCGTCCCCGCTGCTTGGGCGATGGCCTTTGTGCCGTCCAAGCGCACCAAGGACATCCTGCTATGGATGCTGTCCACCAAGATGCTGCCTGCGGTCGGCGTTCTCTACCCGATCTACCTGCTGTTCATTCGGTTGGGCCTGCTAGATACACGCGGAGGACTGGTCGTCGTCCTGATGCTGATCAACCTGCCGATCATCGTCTGGATGCTGTACACCTATTTCCGCGAAATTCCGGGTGAGATCCTGGAAGCCGCACGGATGGACGGGGCGACGTTGAAAGAAGAAATTCTCTATGTTCTCACCCCCATGGCCATCCCCGGTATCGCCTCGACCGTTTTGCTGAACTTCATTCTGGCGTGGAACGAGGCGTTCTGGACCCTCAACCTGACCGCCGTCGACGCGGCTCCGCTGACAGCGTTCATCGCCAGCTATTCCAGCCCCGAAGGCCTGTTCTTTGCCAAGCTCAGCGCGGCCTCGACCATGGCAATCGCACCAATCCTGATCCTCGGCTGGTTCAGCCAGAAACAACTTGTCCGCGGCCTGACTTTCGGCGCTGTGAAATAAGGAACACGACACATGGGACGTATTCAACTCAAGTCCGTGACCAAAAGCTTCGGCGACGTACAGGTCATTCCACCGCTGGACCTGACCATCGAAGATGGCGAGTTCACCGTTTTCGTCGGCCCCTCGGGCTGCGGTAAGTCCACCCTGCTGCGTCTGATCGCAGGGTTGGAGGATATCACCTCGGGCTCGATCGACATCGACGGCGCGGATGCCACCGATGTCCCGCCCGCGAAACGAGGGCTGGCGATGGTGTTCCAGTCCTATGCGCTCTACCCCCATATGACCGTGCGCAAGAACATCGCCTTTCCTCTTCGGATGGCGAAGCTGGATCAGGCTGAGATCGATAAGCGGGTCGAAGGTGCCGCCAGCGTCCTAAACCTGACCGATTATCTCGACCGTCGCCCCGGCCAGCTGTCCGGCGGCCAACGCCAGCGGGTCGCCATCGGGCGCGCAATCGTGCGCGAACCTGCGGCGTTTCTGTTCGACGAACCTCTATCCAACCTCGACGCGGCACTACGCGTTGGCAT
Organism: Ruegeria sp. BG9; assembly: GCF_056538305.1. Classification (NCBI taxonomy): domain Bacteria; kingdom Pseudomonadati; phylum Pseudomonadota; class Alphaproteobacteria; order Rhodobacterales; family Roseobacteraceae; genus Ruegeria; species Ruegeria sp. BG9. The sequence continues at coordinate 158,617 of NZ_JBQFSY010000004.1, read as the reverse complement.
GCGGCTTGAGATCAGCGAGCTGCATGAACGTCTAGCGACCACTATGATCTACGTGACCCACGATCAGGTCGAAGCCATGACCATGGCTGACAAGATCGTCGTCCTTCAGGCCGGAGTGATCGAACAGGTCGGCAGCCCGCTGGAGCTTTATCGTACACCTCGTAACTTGTTTGTTGCGGGCTTCATCGGCTCCCCCAAAATGAACTTCATCGAGGGTGAAGAGGCCGCAAAACATGGCGCTAAAACCATCGGCATCCGCCCGGAACATATCGCTGTTTCGGAAACCGAGGGCGAGTGGTCCGGGGTTGTCAGCGTCTCGGAACATCTGGGTTCGGACACCTTCTTCCACGTCCACGATACCGGACTGGCCGAAACGATCACGGTTCGCGCCGATGGCGAGGTTGGGTTCCGTCACGGGGATCGTATTCACCTGACGCCACGGGCCGACGTCATCCACCGCTTCGATGAAAAAGGACTGCGGATCGAATGACCCGTCTGAATGGCAAAATCGCTCTGATCACCGGTGCCGCGCGCGGCATCGGGCTGGCCTTTGCCAAATCCTATGTCGCGGAAGGCGCACGCGTTGCCATCGCGGATATCGACATCGAACGCGCCCAACAGGCGGCAGCCGAAATCGGCGCGTCCGCCATGGCCGTCGAAATGGACGTGACGAACCAAAAGAGTATCGACGGCGCCATTGCCCACACGGCATCGCATTTCGGCCCGATCGATGTATTGATCAATAACGCGGCGATCTTCACCGCCGCCCCGATTGTCGAGATTGAGCGCGCGGACTATGAGCGTGTCTTTGACGTCAACGTTGCCGGTGCCTTGTTCACCATGCAAGCCGTCGCGCGCCATATGATCGCACATGGCACCAAAGGCCGGATCATCAATATGGCGTCGCAAGCTGGGCGGCGCGGTGAGCCACTGGTCGCCGTTTATTGCGCCAGCAAGGCTGCGATCATCTCTCTCACCCAATCTGCGGGCCTGAACCTGATCGCGCACGGGATCAACGTGAACGCGATCGCGCCAGGTGTGGTGGACGGCGAACACTGGGACGGCGTCGATGCGTTCTTTGCCAAACACGAAGGTAAACTGCCGGGACAGAAGAAACGCGAAGTGGCCGCTGCCGTTCCCTATGGCCGCATGGGCCGGGCCGAAGACTTGGCAGGCATGGCAGTGTTTCTCGCCTCGGACGAGGCAAAATACATCGTTGCACAAACCTACAATGTCGACGGTGGAAATTGGATGAGCTGATGAACCCAGTGGCACACTCAAACCCTCTGATCCAGCTGCGGCAAGACAGGCTTGCAGACCTCCCAGCGACTGTCGGCACCCCTAACTATAAGCGTTCGGAGCTGACGCCGGGCATTGTTCATATCGGTCTTGGAAATTTCCACCGCGCCCACCAGGCGTGGTACATTCATCAGCTCTTGCAGCAGGGCCAAGCCTACGATTGGGGCATTATCGGAGCCGGAGTGCGCAGCTACGACGCTGAGATGCGTGAGAGGCTGTTGGCGCAGGATTGCCTGACCACGTTGATCGAGTTGGATCCACAAGGAATATCCGCAGAGGTCATAGGCCCGATGATCGACTATCTGCCGATTGAGGCAGGTAACGCAGCACTCATCCGCCGGATGGCGGATCCATCTATCCGAATTGTGTCCCTGACTGTAACCGAGGGCGGCTATTTTCTGGATGCCAACACCGGCATGTTCAACTTGGATCATGAAGACATACGGCACGACGCCGAGAACCCGCACCAGCCACGCACAGTATTCGGTGCGATGGTCGAGGCATACAGGCAAAGACGTGAGAATGGATTGGACCCGTTTACGGCGCTTAGCTGCGACAATCTTCAGGGCAACGGCGCAATTCTAAAAACCTGCATTGTTGGTTTGGCACGTATGGTCGACGCGGACCTGGCCGACTGGATCGCCCAAGAGGGCGCATTCCCGAACTCGATGGTGGATTGCATCGTACCCGCAACGACTGAGCAGGTCATTTCGCAATGCAGGGCGCTTGGAATAGACGATCGCGCTCCGGTCTCGCATGAGAATTTTCGGCAATGGGTCGTCGAAGATGATTTCTGTGCCGGGCGACCGCCCCTGGAACAGGCTGGGGTAACGATGACCCACGATGTTCACGGATATGAAATGATGAAATTGCGCATCCTGAACGGAGGGCACCAGCTGCTTGCCAATATTGGGGAAATTCTGAACGTACCGACAATTTCAGACTGCATGCAGGATCCGGACATCGTAGCGTTTTTCAAGAAGGTTCAATCCGTAGAGATCTTGCCCTATGTCGAAGCCGTTCCAGGCACCACGGCAACTGAATATCTTGGATTGGTTGAAAAGCGATTTGCAAACAGCACCATCCGCGACACGACACGTCGCGTGGCATTTGATGGGTCTTCACGACATCCGGGGTTCTTGCTGCCGTCGTTGCGCGATGCCCTTGCCTCCGGCCGTTCTCTAACTGGTTTGGCTCTGGCCGAAGCGCTCTGGTGCCGGATGTGCGCAGGCGTTCGTGAAGACGGTTCGGAAATTACGCCAAACGACCCCAAATGGGAGCATTTGCAAAACACTGCTCGGGCCTCCGCGTCCGACCCGAAAATGTGGATCGATCAAAGCCAGTACTATGGGGATCTAGCCAACAACACACGGTTTGCAGAAGCTTTTTCCGGTTGGCTGACCGCAATCTGGCAAGTTGGTTGCCGGGCAGCGGTAACCGACTACGCCACCTCATAGGCAAAGCGACACTAGTCGTGCCGCGCAATGGGCGTAAACTTCCCTAACGCTCATTGAGCGGAACCGTAGTTGCACTCAGTTCAATTCGGCCAGAAAGGAGTTGGCCTTTTCCAGATGCTTCTCTTTTGTTTCCAGCGACATCCTATCGCCTGTGCGACACATCATGGCCCAACGCGGATTTTTTGAAAGCGTGTCTTTGTGTTTGAAAATGAAGCGCCAATATAAGCCGTCCCAAATCTCGGCCCATTCGCCTTTGCCCCAATGACTCATCTTCCGAATGTAATTTGATCCTGAAAAATAAGGCTTGGTCGTGATCAGCCCACCATCCGCGTTTTGGCTCATTGCATAAACGTTTGGAACCATGACCCAATCGTAGCTGTCCACGAACATTTCCACGAACCACCGATAGACGTCGTCTGGCTTGATTTCACACAAGAACATAAACCCGCCGAGAACCATCAGCCTTTCGATGTGGTGGCAGTAGCCGGTCTGCAGGATCCGCCTGATCGTATCGTCAATCGGATCTATCCCAGTTGTGCCGTCATAGAAGGACGAAGGCATTGGTCGTTTGTGACGCCAATGATTGGTTGTGCGCATACGTACGCCCAAATCTTCATAGGTGGCGCGCATGAACTCTCTCCACCCTATGATCTGACGGATAAACCCCTCTACAGAGTTGAGTCGCGTATTCTTGCGCTGGGCATGGTCCAGAGTTGCGTCAATGACTTGCCTTGGCGTAATCAAGCCAATGTTCAATGCTGGCGTAAGGACGGCATGCCAAAGCCAGCTTTCGCCTTCAACAATCGCATCCTCAAAGTCACCAAACTGCTCGAAACGCCGTTCCAAAAACTGGTGAAGCCACGCCAGTGCAGCCGCGTGCGAAGTTGGATAATAAAGGGTATCGAGATGTCCGCGCGCGTCGGGAAATTCAGACAGAACGTTGTCTTTCGCCGCTTGGTCCACACCGTCGTGCTGCGGCCAGTCGATCCAAGGCAAGCTTTGTAGCAGGGCTTTTGGAACCTTTTTGCGATTGTCTTCGTCAAAACTCCACTGGCCACCCAATGGCTGATCGTTCTCAAGCAAGATGTTCAATCGGCGTCGCTGGCTTTTGTAATATTCCGCCATAAACCAACGTTTTCGACCGTCAGACCAAGCCTGATTGCTGGCACGCGTATTCAGAAAGCCGGGCGAAGGCAGGAATTCAACGGTAACTCCAGTGGCTTGCGAAGCCTCACTTAAACGCTTTTCAACGACTGAATCGACGGGATCAGCCATCACGACCCGAGAAATCTGATCCAGAGAAAGCCGTTCGAACAAATGCTGGCAAGCTTTGGTAGAGCGCTCATACTCAAAGAGGTCAACATCAAAGCCCTTGATCTCGAGCTCTTGGCGATACCTGGCCATGCTCGCCCTATGGAGCCAGAGCTTCTGCTTGTGCATTTTGGCGGGATACAGCGGGTCCCCGAAGAACAACGGATCTTCGAACAAGATCACCTTTTGCAGCGGCATTTCAAATGCGGGGTGTTCTGCAAAAATTTGATTTGGAAGCACAATTGCAGCATATGTCACGGCGTTTTCCCGATTTGGTTTACACGGCTAGCAGGTTAGATTCAGGAGCTGCATTATGGACGGGATCTTCTTCTTGAAGCCAAAGAACCCTGCTTTGGCGTGTGGCCACGCGTGCGCATCATAAGGGCGCCAGATACGATGCAGATGAATGCCGGCCTCGTTCAGCTTTGGTTCGGCACGGTCCAAGCGCACCCGAGTCGGACCGATAGGACAATTGGGGGTGACAATCGTATCAACTTTGTTTGTTTGGGCCGTCCTGATCAGGGGCTCGGACCAATCGTCCTTGGCTTGTCCAATCTCTCCAAACGGCGAAAGTGCGCTATTCATTGCGTGTTCGACAAAAGCTAATGGCAAGTCATCGACCTGACCAGGCGAACGACCATCTGTGGCCAGCAGACCGACCACTCCTGTGGGGCGAAGTGATGTGATATCTGCTGCGGACATGTCTTCCTCTGTCACCAGCAGCAGATACGGCTTTGAGAAGGGTTTTTCTGACTGCGGGCGGATTTCGAAGCGCGGATGATCTGTCGCTTCAACCAGCGGCTCGGCAACGTTGGCCAAGCCTTGGGGTTGAAACCGTCCATCGGTGTATTTCGCGATATTGTCGGCGCGCGCGAGATAGGTTTTTCCCTTTGTGTGGAGACCCGCCACCCAACGCCAACTTAGAGTATTTGATGCCGGATCGCCGTCGACAAGGTGGCGCATGAAGACATCTGCGCCCAGTTCCCAAGGGAGTCTGAGCGTGAAAATCCAAATTGAGGCCACCCACATCCTCACGTGGTTATGGAGATACCCCGTCGCGTTTAACTCGCTCATCCAGTGATCAAAACACTCGATACCCGTATGTCCAGAGACAGCATCCCGATACGCCGCATTCAATGTTGCATCGTTTTCCAAACGCTCCAATTGCGCCACCAAGTTTCTTTGGTAGCTAAACCAAACACTTGGACGTTGCTCCAACCAGCCTTTGAAATACGTGCGCCAAAACACTTCGTGAATGAACTTGTCGGCAACCTTTTCACCATGTGCGGACAGAACGCGTGACAGAACCTCTTCCTCAGTTAGCAAGCGGTGCCGCAGCCAGGGCGAGAGAGTGGATACATTGCCGCGTCGGTCGGGGCCAAAGTCATAATTTCGACTTTGCGCATAGTCGCGTCCAGCGCGGGGCACAAATTGCTCCAAACGCTTCATGCCTGCGGCGCGCGTAGGTTCGAACTGCAGCTGTTCAAAAGCCTTACCCACTACAGGAACCTCCAAAGTCATGCAGCAGCCTTGCAGCGTTTCGAGCAGTATTTGACGTCATCCCAGACCTTCTCCCACTTCTTGCGCCACACGAAGGGACGTTGGCAGACCGGACAAATCTTTTGCGGAAAATCCGCCTTCTTGCGCATCTTCACGTGAGGTCTCCGAACGGTAGATCAAGTTGAGCTGCATTCCGCAGTGTTCTGGTTTTTCTTTTACGAGAGCGTTCGGCCTTTCTGCTTGCGTGTTTTGTAGCGATTGCGTGCGCTCGATCGCGAAATTCCGGCCCGCACCTCACTGCCCACACCTTTTCTCGCGCCGCCTTTGCCGCCGCCAGATGGTCAAAGACGCGCACAGGGTATTTTCGGTCAAGAACCGCGCCTGCGTTGTCCGCGTTCCATGGATCATGCAGATGTGCATCCGGTATCTCTGCCAGTTCTGGCACCCACCGACGAATGAATATGCCGTTCGGATCCTGATCCAGGCCTTGTTTGACGGGGTTGTAAATACGGATGGTGTTGATGCCGGTTGTGCCAGATTGCATCTGGACCTGACTCCAATGGATACCGGGCTCATAGTCGGTGAACATCCTTGCCAGATGCAGGCCCGGTGAACGCCAATGCAGCCACAAGTGATAGCTCGCAACTGCCATCACCATGGCTCGCATGCGGAAATTCAACCAACCTGTCGCGCGCAGAGATCGCATGCAGGCGTCCAAGAAAGGATACCCTGTCTCACCTGTTGACCAAGCTTGTAGAAGCGCCGCATCCGGTTCCTTGGGGCGCAAGCCATCATAGAGCGGGTGAAGGTTTTCGAACTCTATTCGCGGTTCGTCCTCCAGCTTTTGAATGAAATGACAATGCCAGTGCAAACGCGCTGAAAAGGATCGCATCGATTTCTGCCACTTCCCTGCACCTGCGGGAAGCGTGCGTCGCGCATTTTCCGTCTGTTGCGCAATTTCGCGAACAGAGATCGCGCCCCATGCAATATAGGGAGACAGCCGCGAACATGTTGTCGCGCCACTCAAGGGGCTGGACATTGCACGTTGGTAGTCAATACTCCTGTTGTCCAAAAAGCTCTTCAAGAGCCCCAGCCCCACTTGACGTCCACCCCTTTGCCGACCCTTACATACGGCCCCTGCAAGGCCCAGATCTTTGCTGCTTGGGAGCGCACCAAGCTCTATGGGCAAGGGCGCAAGCTGCGGCGCCTTTTCTGTTGGTCGCGACATCTGCGAATCCCAATGGTTCGCCCAGCCGTCTCGTGACTTCAGTCGGCGGATAACACCGTGGTTCTGAATCTCATGCCAAGGGACACCTGCGTCACGACACCAGGCAGCGACATCTTGATCCCTGCGATAAGTCCAATCGTTGCCCGTCTCCTCGTGTGACCATAGGGCCTCCAGAAAACCTTTTGTTTTCAATTCCGTAAGTGTCTCAATCGCCGTCCCGATACGAACAACCAGTGGCTGTCCTAATTGAGCAGTCGCCTCCCGCAATTCCGCAAGTGTCTCGGAAACAAAGCTCCATTGTCGTTCTGAGGCATCGGGCTGCAGCCAAAGCTCGGGTTCAACAACATAGAGCGGCAACACCGGGCCAACCCTGGCCGCATGTGCCAAGGCCGCATGATCCAAAACACGGAGATCTCGCTTGAACCAGACGACTTGCAAATCCGTACACCTCACCCAAGCCATTCCTTGAGTGCATACGCGTCATGGGATGCAACGGATCAGAAAAAGTGCTGATTTTGCAGAGCGATCGCGACATCTTTGCCTGCAGGTCGGCGACTGCAAGTAGTGCCCGCTTTTGCGCTTTTCCTCAGTTTTATCGCTGGCAATAAAGCGCGACAAAATCGCTCTTTACCAGACATGGAAGGACGGCTTAGCCCGCGTCCGCAACCTAACTTACTCCACAATCTTGCGGGTGTAACGAATGTCAGTTTTGGCGGGTCGCATTGTAGCAATTGAGGTTGTTGGCCCATGGCAGGAAAAGGCTGCACGTGACGGAAAACGGATCAGCCAATTCTCCCAAGTTTTTTTTTACAAGCCGTATGGCAGTCAGTTGAGAATATCCGCTATTGCACCGATCAGGTTCAGAACTTCGTTCGTTCGTCGATCTACCTCGTAGACATAGTTTCCGGCCCGCACATAGTATCCGTTTCTTTTCAGACCATATCTGTAGGGATCGTTGATGCGCACATAGCCATCGTAGATGTAATCCCCAGCTCGGTATCGTTTGACTTGTCCGGGTGGGACGCACGGAACTGCTTTTTTGGCCAAGCCCGGTGGGCAATGTCCTGCTTTTGATTTCACTAGAACAGGATGCATAGCATTGTGGGACCCAACAGTCTTTCTAAGATCAAGAGACTGGACGTCAAAACTCGCACTCGCAACCGGCCCGGTTTGCATTACGAACACCGTCGCTGTGATTGCTAGAGCCGTTTTCATCCATTTGCCTCCTTTAACTGCGTCTTCCATTTATGATCCCCGTCGGGATTTGGCCAATGCAATAGGCGGAGACTGGCTTACCGCTGAAGTCTCCCACTATGACGCGATGGTTCGTTGGCACGACAGCCTCACCTGACGACCTTTCAAACCGCAAAGTTGGAATGGGGTAATTGAAGGAGCGCACGGCCGGACAATTCGTTTGTTCTTATTTCGTAAACAACATTAACCGAACGTGAACAGTGTATTCGCAGTGGGTTCAAACAACTTTAGGCATACTGACTAAGTTGGATCGAACGAGACGTACATCGTTTGACGAAAACAAGGGGAACAAAATGGTCAAGCCTGCCTTTATGACTGAAGATCGCAGCACTGAAATTGCGATGAGGACCTCTAGCGAATCTGCTGAAGAGCGCCTGCAAACCACAATGAATTCGAGCAATAGCCGCTTCCCTCCTATTGAAAACGCACTGACAGAGATCATAAAAAACAAGCGGCTATCCGAGGCTCACCAGAACGTCTGAAGACAAATCAGCTGACCCCCCCGACAATTCTCGATTATCGTCCTAAACATGGGAATTGTAACACAAATCCCGCCCCAAATTGGGGCGGGATTTTCTTGTTGCGCATCGCAATCATCAAGAGTTTGCGCCTAGCAGGCCGACTAGGTCGACCTGCCAACTTGGTATCCGAAAGGCTCGCCGGCGCTCCAGCCTTCAGTTCATCCTGAAGTGGAAGCGGGCGATGGCCAGTAAGCCTCAGGTCACAGTCCCAGCAGCGCTTTGACCTGTTCCTCAACCGCATCGGTGACAGGCTTGTTGGCAGCGGCTTCCAGGGCCTCACGTTCAGCCAGATCTTGCTCTTCAACAAGTTCTGTCAGCTCTTCCACTTCTTCAACGGCTTCATTGTATTCAATGGCTGCCTGTCTCTCGTCATTCAAAGTCTGAGCTTCATCGATCGAAGCGTCCAATTCAACTTGGGCCTCTTCTAGCTGTGCTTCGATATCCGGGTCGCTACCGCCCGCGTCCTCCAAAGCCTGTTCAAGCTCTGCGACTGTGTCCCGATTGGTTTGAACCTCACCCAATGCGACTTCCAAGTCATCCTCGATTTCTTGAACTGTACGATCTGGCTCTTCCAGTCCCTCGAGAAACTCCAACTGTTCTTCCAGTTCCTCACGCAAGGGTTCTCCGGCCAGCACAGTGTCGCGGTACGTGGCAATTCTGCCAACCCGTGAATTGGGCGCAGCATTGGCGAGGGCCGTTGGACTTGCATTGGCCGCGTTCAGGGCACCCAACTCGGACGGATGTGCACCAAGCAGCGCAGCCATACGATTACCTTTGGTGCGGGAAACAGGGCGCTTGGACTCTTCTACAATGACAGTCTGACGAACCGTTCTTTGCACCTTGGCCTTTTGCGTTCGAACGGTTGTCGTTTGGCGGGTTTTGCCATTCCCGTTGAACAGATCTTTCAGAGAGAACCCTCCGCCTTTTTTCGTACCTGACCGAGCAGACTGAGACTTTGTTTTCCCTTGTCCGAATATCCCGACTCTGGTGCCGCCACGGCTTTTGTCGGCCCCGTTGCCACGGTTACCATTTCCAGCCGAGCTGTTGTCTCCGCGATCTCCCTGAGCGCCGTTGCCATTCCCGCCGCCGTTTCCATTGCCTCCGCCATTGCCGCCGCTGTTGCCGTTTCCGCCGCCATTGCCGTTGCCGCCGCCGTTACCACCACCGTTTCCACCGCCATTGCTGCCACCATTACCGTTGCCTGGTTTGGCATAAGCAAAATCAGGAGCTGCGACGGTGGCTACAATGGCCGTGGACCCCAACAAGGCAATCGCGATCGTCGAAGCTTTTAGCAGTCCGCACTTGGTGGTTTTCATTTTCAATCTCCTCAAAACCTTCAGCAACGGCAATCAGCGTGCTGAGGTTGACCACAGTGTTTCGGCAGTATGACTCGCAGTCGAATCAAAGCCCTTGCCACTGATTTAACTTGAGGTCGCTTGAACGCAGGGCTAACTGCTTGTTCATCATCGGTTCATGTCTGGCCTAGTAGTCTTCAATGAAGGTGTTTGAGGGTGTTATGCAGGCCAAAGCGTTTTTTGTGGTTGCAGCTTTGCTAACCGCCTTGTCCGGGGGACAAGCGGCGGCAGATGCACGCGAACTCAAACAGTCTGAACTGCGCATGGCGACGTTGTCAGGCAGTGCAATACGGCTGAACCGTGTCATCAAAGGCGTGAAGAAAGCATACGGCGGAACCCCTGTTGATGCGCGCGCATTCAAAACAGACAAGATCTACTATCGTATTCTGGTCAAAAAGCCGGGCGGAAAGATCGTCAGCGTGATCGTGAACGCCGAAACCGGCACAGTCGTCTCAAACCGCTCGAGTACCGGTCGCGAGATTTCAGAAGCCGCACGCAATTCAACCAAATCCAAAAGCAACAACGGTCAGAGTGCCTCTGCCACCCGTGGAAACAGTGCAGGTCGAAGCAATGCGGGCGGCAACGGCGGCGGCAATGGCGGTGGCAATGGCGGCGGCAACGGTGGCGGCAACGGTGGCGGCAATGGTGGCGGCAATGGCGGCGGCAACGGTGGCGGCAATGGCGGCGGCAACGGTGGCGGCAATGGCGGCGGCAATGGCGGCGGCAACGGTGGCGGCAATGGCGGTGGAAAAAATTAGAGTTAAGATCGCGCTGATTTAGCTGTAGTCTCTGGATATGCGAATACTCCTTGCTGAAGACGAACCCCAGCTTTGTGAGCAAGTCAAAAAGCTATTGGGTGCGGAAGGTCGCGTGGTCGACGTGGCCCACAATGGTACAGATGCCCTGCATCTGGGGTCGACTGAACCGTACGACATGATCATCCTCGACATCGGCCTGCCTGAGCGTGACGGCATTTCGGTCCTTCGCGAATGGCGCAGCGCGGGCGTCAAGACACCGGTTTTGATCCTGACTGCCAGAGATGGCTGGAGCGAACGCGTCGACGGCCTAGATGCCGGCGCGGATGACTATATGACCAAGCCGTTCCACATGCCTGAATTGGCGGCACGGGTACGGGCCATCTTGCGACGTCAGAGCGGTCAGTTGAACCCCGTGATAGAGATGGGAGAGGTTTCTCTGGATACGCGGAATGGTCGGGTCACCGTTGGGGGCATACCTGTCGATTTGACCGCGCAGGAGATCGCCGTTCTGACCTATCTGGCGCACAACATCGGTCGCATGGTGTCGCGTACTGAGCTGTCGGAACACATTTACGAATATGACGGCGACAGAGATTCCAACACGATTGCAGTATTTGTGACCCGCCTGCGCAAAAAACTGGGCTCCGATTTGATCACAACCGTCCGGGGTCGCGGCTATATGATTGATTCCGCCTAATGCTCTCGTTGCGCCAACGGGCATTACTCGGAGGTATCGCTTCGGGAGCGCTGTCCGTAGGGGTCGGTACGCTGATGGTGTTTTCCTACATCAATACGCGCGTTCTGGAGCAGTTCGACGCAACGCTACAAGACCGGCACACGCAGGTTGTTGTTGGCCTCAGCGCCACCACGGATGACCCTGAAACCCTGCGGCAGTTGGTATTCGACCCGGCCTATAGCACGCCATATTCGGGGCGGTATTGGCAAGTAACGGACGGTTCTGGCGCCATCTATACATCTGCGTCACTCTTCGATGAAACGATCGCCGAGCCTCCGCGCGGAAATGACGAAACAATCATTTGGAACACCTCGGGTCCAGATAGCGAAGCCATTCGTAGCGTCTATCAAAAGATCACGTTCGAAGACGGAACGGAGTGGGGCGTAACTGTCGCCGAAAGCAGGAGCGAATTGATCAACGAACGCGGCGCTGCGCAAAGATACCTTCTCCCAGTTTTCGGATTAGTTGGGTTGATCGGAGTGGCAAGTTCTCTTTTGTTGATGTCCGCCATTGTTGGCCCGCTCCGGAAATTGCGCGCCGATGTCGCCCATCGCTGGGATCGAGGCGATGAGCTGACCCCCGAAGACTACCCGGAAGAGGTTTCGCCCCTGGTGGAAGATCTCAACAAACTGCTGCATCGAAACCGCGAGATTGTCTCAGGTTCGCGAAGACAAGCGGCCGATCTGGCGCATGCGCTCAAGACACCGACGGCCATCTTGCGAAACGAATTGGCGGAACTGGCAGACGCCGGAGCACATACGGAACCCGCGGAAGAAGCCCTAACCCGAATTGACGCCCAGCTTAGCCGTTCACTCGCGCGCATGCGCGCATCAAACACAGGAGAGTTAACGCATTCCAGGACAGACCTTTCGAACTCGGTCGAACGACTGTCTCGGCTGTTCTCGGTCATGGCGGAACGTGAGGGGAAGACGCTTGTTTCGAATTGCGAGGCTGGTCTTCATGTTCGCATGGACCCACAGGACATCGAGGAAGTGATCGGGAACCTCCTCGACAACGCCCTCAAGTGGAGCCGAACGACATTCCAAATCACTGCGAGGCGAACGGATAGCGGCATCGAACTTCGCGTCGAGGACGACGGCCCCGGAATCCCAGAGGAGGCCCGGCTTGAGGTTCTGCGTTCCGGCGGTCGACTCGATACCTCTGTAAAAGGAACAGGGCTGGGGCTGCCTATTTCCGTTGATTTATTGGCCGCCTACGGTGGAACGCTGGAACTTGGAACATCGAAGCGCCTGGGGGGCTTGGCCTGTGAGGTGAATATTGGGCGCGAGACACATAGCCAATAGATAAGCAAAGTGGCGACAGTGTCCTACCGCGTCGCCACACGGCGCCAGCCCTTCGAACGAGACGTGATCGGTCCTGATACTCGGCAAATAGTTTGGGAGCGCGACGATCTAAAAATGGCAAAACCCCACCCCAATATGAACTTCGAATGGCAGACCTGACGTCAGTTGCATGTCGCAGCAATGGCAGGTCGCAAGCATTCGTCGATAGCGTGTCGCCATGATTCAGAATCAAGATTGCAGAACGACACTCTTGAATCTCCTTCCCGATCACGCAGCCCATCGACTTTGCTGGCAATAACCGTGCGCCCGGCGGCGAGCGCTTCGTCCAAGACCAATCCGTACGCCTCCCACCGTGACGGAATCGCGACGACATCGACGGCTTGATAGGCTTCTGCCGGGTCCTCGGCGTGGCCCCTAAATTCGATGCGCGGATCACCTTCTGCCAACGCCTCAAGGTATGAACGTTGACTGCCTTCACCAAAGATCAACAAGCGCGCGCCCGGCGTTCGGGTTGACCGAAAACCCTGAATCAGGATGTCGAACCCTTTCTGCTGTTCCAAACGCCCGATGGCACCAATTGTGGTCTTTGACTTGGGAGGCATAGTGTTGCGCGACAACTGCTCAAGATCAACGGTCGGAGGAATGACAGCCAGTTTTTCCGAAGCAGCCAGGCGTCGTTCCTTCATCCAATCCGACTGCGCGTGGCTGACCGCGACCACCTGATCGAAGAAGGCATAGATCACCCGCAGCATCGCGAAGAACCGGCGCTTGTGTGGGACATTCAGGGCGGTGAATGCCCGGGTGTAACTGTGTTCGATATGGACCAGTCGAGTGTCCAGATGCATTGCGCGAAGCGATGAGAACGCGGGCAGCCTTCTCCAACTTGGTACGACGTGGGACACGATGACATCCGCATTCAGTTTGCCCCAAGAAAATGCGGTCCGTTTGACCTTCAACACCTTTTGCTCGACCGCGCCGGACAGATCTGATTGCGCCAAAAGATGGTCGAGCATCCGCATCACGCCACCCGCTGTGGTGTCGTCTACCAAGTGGAGGATCTTTTTCTGTTCCATTATGACGCCTCTCTCAGATCGATTGCAGTTTGGATTTCATTTGTGCCACCCGGGTGATCGGGCCGGGTCCAAATGTTTTCAACGCAAGGGCTGCGGCGAAAGTGCTGAACGATTTCATAGGTTCCTCCAAAACCGGGCGGGGGCTTTCCTGGATGCTTCGCGCAAACAACTCCCAAGCTGTGTCCCGGTCGAGGTTGGTGATGGCCCGCCGCGCCAGATAGCGCAGCTGATAAGCGCGGGCCGAGGGTTCGTGCCGGGCGAAGAATTCAGGGTTCAGCGGGCGCAGCTTCGCGACCATCCGCTCCCACGCCTCCAACTGGCGATCCAAAGCCGCCGAAAGCCCGCCTGCGTTGATCCGGTAGTGGGTCAGCAGCCCCGGAACGCCTTCAATCTGCCAATCGGTCTTCAGCATCAGCCGCATCCAGCATTCAATATCCTCGGACTGCCGGAAAGTCTCATCGAAGACCCAATCCCGCTCGGTTTCAAAGCTCGGGCGGTAGGCCAGAGCCTTCAGCACAGTCTTTCGTATAACGGCCGCCGATCCGTTGCCGATCGGGTTGCGGTTCAGAACATGTGCTGCGGTCACATCCTTCAGGCGGGGTGCTTGTTTGATCCCCATCGCGCACCCCGCCTCGTCGATCAAGGCACTGCCAGAGTAACTAACCCCCACATCCGGTTCGGCCTTGAGATGGTGAATATGAGCCGCCAGCTTCTCGGGCATCCACAGATCGTCGGCGTCGCAAAAGCCGATGAACGTACCCCGCGCGGCAGCGATGCCGGTATTTCTGGCCCCCGCCAGCCCGCGATTGGCTTGCCCGACAAGTCGTACGCGCGGGTCGCATTGGTGCGTGCTGGCAATCCCGGCGGTCGCGTCCTGCGATCCGTCATCGACGATGATGATTTCGAAATCGTCATAGGTTTGCGCCTGCAGCGAGGCGAGCGTTTCGGCCAAGGTTGCTTCGGCATTGTAGGCGGGTACGACGATGGATGCTGTGGGCATGGTGATCTCCTTCAGAATTCTCATGAAAACAACGCGCGTTTGATCGCTTGCGGCAGGATCGGGGCCAGTGCGGCCCCTGCTGCTGTGGGCAGTCCTCGGCGCAGGGGCAGCAGGAAACTGCGCGCATGCAGGCTCAAGCCTTTGTGTGTGTAAGACAGCGCCTGACCCTGATGCCCCAACCGCAACGCCCGGCGGGCGAGATAGCGCAGATAGACGGCCTCGGACGACCGCGACGGGAACACGCCATATGATGCGGCTGTTTTCACCGCGTAGGCCCGTCCAGCACGCATCGCGTTCAAGTCCGAGGACAAGCCCCGGGCGCTGGTGCGATACCAGACCTGAAACTGATCCACCCCTTTGATGGTGAACCCTTCGCCTGCGAGGCGGATCAGCAGTTCCAAGTCTTCGTTATGCACCGTTCTCATGTCCAACCCGCCGACCGCGTTGAAGACCTCACGGCGGATCGAAAGATTGGACATGGTGCAGACCGGATTCTCGGCCAACAGGTCCTGAATGGTCAGGGGTGCGTCAGGAACGGTCGAGCCTGTCCGAGAATCTCCCGGCTGATGGGCGAAGAACCGGATCTGCCCAAAAACCGCATCCGTCGAGGCGGGTTGGAAGGCTTCGTCTAGCTGCGCCAGCTTATCCTTGTGCCACAGATCATCCGCGTCGCAGAACGCTAGTATGTCCCCCCTGGCCAGTTCGGCCCCATAGTTGCGGGCAGCGCTTGGGCCATCGAAGGGGCTGCTGGCGACCCGGATACGGTGGTCTTGCGCAATGTGATCTAGCACGATGGACAGGCACGCGCTTGAAGGACGGTCGCCGACGCAGATCGCCTCCCAATTCGTGAAGCTTTGCGAGCGAATGCTGGTCAGCGTGTCGGCAATTGTATCCGCATCGGTGTGAAACGGCACGATAATCGTAAAGTTGGTCATTGGAAGCCGAGCCTTTCTCTTGTTTTGTGATCCCGAGGCAGCAGCACCCAAGAGGCCGTTAGCATCACGGCAGCACTCGTAAGCAGGTACCCAGTCGCCACTGGCATCAGCCCGAAAGGCGCCATGATCGCAGTGTTGAGGATCAATGCGAAGGCCAAGGCCGCGCTGACCCATAGCTCGGTAACCGCGCGGTTCTCGGACCGCAGCCATCCGGCCACGGCTGACCAGATGACGCTGGGCAATGCGGCAAGGCACAAGACCGAGACCACCGGTGAAATCTGTTGCCACTCCGCCCCTAGCAGCAGCGGCACATAGACCGGCGCAAGCGCGGCTTGCAGCAAAACCAACGGGCTCAGCACCAGGAGGGACGTGCCGAGCCCATGACGCAGCGCCTTGGTTTTGTCCGGGGCTGCGCAAAGATGTGGGAAAAGAACGACTGAAAAGGCCTGCGTGAACGATGTCGCCAAGCCGAGCCCAGCGTTGAAAGCCATGAAGTAGATACCAAGGCTCTCGGCCCCCAGCATCGCGCCGACGACAAGCTTGTCGGCCTGCAGACGCAGAACTTTGACGATCTCGACCCCCAGAACGGCCCAGCCGAAGCCAACAAAGGGGCGAAGGGCGGCAAATCCTTGTTTGGTATCCGACGCCCAAGGGCGGAGGCGGCGCATTAGGACCAGCCAGATCGGAGCAGCCAGCAAGCGGGGCAGCACCAACGCCAGCGGCGAGGCCCAGAGCAGCGCCAGTAGCGCCGCCATGACATTCGCACCAACCACCTGCCCTCCGGTAATGGCGGCGGTCTGCTGCAGCTTGCCCTCGCGCATCGCAAGCGCGGCCTGCACCAGACCGGCGGGCATGAACAGGTACTCTCCGGCCAGAATTGCGAGCAGCAGCGCCAGCGTCTCGTGACCTATCGCGTGGAGGAACGCAGCGATAGCCAGTTGCAGCAAGAACAGCGCCCCGCACCAGACCCAGAAGATACGATGCGCGGTGTTGCAGCGTTGTTCCAGCTCGGCCTGAGGGGCTTGGATGATCCTCTGCCCTACGCCGTTCTCGGTCAGCGCCTTGAGGATATCCCCTGCCGCAAGGGCGGCAGCAGCCAGACCGATTGCCTCGGGGCTGAGGCTGCGGGCCACGACGACAACGACCACAAGACGCGACGCCTTTGCAGCTACTTCGGACGCCGCATAGGCCAGCAAGTGCCGCAAGAAACCGGAATGTGCCAATCGCTGAGTCATGTCGCCAAATGTCCAAAACAGTGTTGGGATCAGTTCTAATTGGCCGCGACTTCCCTGTACCAGACGCGGGCGGACAGCCAGACGAACCATCCGGTGAGCGCCCTATCCGAATGGGATAAACGGCAATCCCGATGCCGGTCTGACGCATATCAAGACACTGCTGTAGCTGTGGACGCAGTTCAGGAGAGTTCAAAATGACACGACATTTCAAAGTTTTGGTATTAGGAGCCGTCAGCGCGATTGCACTGTCGGGTTGCAGCAGCATGAAGACCCCGCGCAACATCGAACCCGTCGCAAAGGGCGACAGTTATCAAGCTCAGTACCGTGCCCCATTGCGGCGCCGGGCAAATGCGCCCTTGCTGCAAGCGGAACATATGAACGGGCGCGCCTGTATGCCCCAGACCAGGGATCAGGGTGCAAGTGCTTTTGCCAAATGGTCACAGCCAACCCTTAGCCCTCTACTGGGCGAGAAGCTCTCGCGCAATGACATGGTGCAGATCACCATCGACGGGGATGAGCTTCTCAGCGACACCTATGTTGTATCCCGCGACGGCGACCTGAAGCTGCCCTACCTACCGCCGGTGCGTGCGCAGGGTCGTACGACCGAGCAGGTAGAGCGGGATGTCGCCCGCGTTCTAGTGGCGGCACAGTTCTATGACAGTACCCCGCGTGTCACGGCGCGCATCAGCGATTTCGCCTCGGTTACTGTCGGCGTGAAAGGCGCAGTGTTTGAGCCCCACTCGGTCGAGATCGGAGGCACCCCAGGCGACTCACTGGATCGAGGACGCCAGGGTGTGCTGGGCGCCTCGACCGAGGCGCGCAACCTCTCGGTCGCCATTCGCGCTGCCGGAGGTGTGCGCCCTGATGCGGATCTGTCAGCGGTCGAACTGCACCGGCAAGGCACGATCTACCGGATGGACCTACGCGGCGTGTTCGAAGGCTCAGACCCGACCGACATCATGCTGCTGACCGGGGATCAGATCGTGGTCAACAGCCGAGGGTGTTTCCAGGATGATCTTATGCGCCCCAGCCCGATCAGCCCGCCCGGCGTGACGCTTTACATGTCCAACCTCACACAACCTGCAACTGGCAACGCAGAGTCGGCTATTGGACGCGACGTGCGTGAGGTACCCTATGGCACGCGCTACCTGCAGGCCGTCGTCGATACCAATTGCGTCGGCGGAGCCAAGACAACCAACGCCAATCGCAGCGCGGTCCTGTTCACCCGTAACCCGATGACCGGGAACTCGATCGTCATTGAACGCAACATCGAAAAGCTGCTGCGACGCGGGGATCGGGATGACTATGACCCCTATGTTTTGCCGGGTGATGCGATCGCCTGCTACGACAGCAAGGCAACCGGCCTAACCGAGGTCGCCCGCGCGGTTGGCATCGTCGGCGCAGCGGCACTGCTAGCCCCCTAATTCAATCCCGAGCGGGCGATGCTTTCGCCCGCTCCCAAGCGGTAGAAACTGCGGCGAGTTTGTCAGTAATGTCTTTGTGTTCTTTGACCGCAGTCTCTACCGCAATTAACGCCTCGCGAAATTCTTCCGCGCCGAAGGTTGCCGCGCTGCCAGCCAGTTTGTGACAAGCCTGAGCGATTTGGGTCAAATCTGACTGGTCAATTTCACCGGTTTCGAGCTGTTCAACGAACTCATCCCCTTCGACAATGAACTTGGCATGCAGACGGCCAAAGACTTCGGGCCCGAGGCTGTCTCTTAACTCAGCCAACGGATCAGGCTGCGCATGCCCTGAAATCTGGCCGTCGGTTCGGGTGACCACCGAAAGCGCCTTGCGCAGAGCATCAAGCGAGATTGGTTTGCCAATGAAAGCTGTCATGCCAGCGGCACGAAAGGTTTCGACCGCGTCTGGCAGGACATTGGCCGACACTGCGATAATCGGCACATCTGTCGACTGCCCCTGGCCATTGCGGATGTGGCGTGCAGCGGTTGGTCCATCCATCACCGGCATGCTGATATCCATCAGGATCGCGTCGAACCGCTGACTGCTGGCCTTTTCGACGCCGACCTGCCCATTTTCCGCTGTCGTTACACAATGACCGTCCAGCGCCAGCATGTTGCAGATGACCTCGAGGTTGATCTCGTTGTCTTCGACCACCAACAAGTTCAGAGGGCGAACGGTCTCGGTATTGATCTGAGCAGCTTCTAGCAGTTGGTCGCGCGCCCACGGCTGCAACGGTATCCGCAGCCAGAAAACACTGCCTTCGCCCAATGTGCTTTCCGCCCCGACCTCACCGCCCATGGCCTGCGCGAACCTACGGGCAATTCCCAGGCCAAGCCCGGTTCCTCCGACCGTGCGACCGATAGAGGGATCGCTGGTGTAGAAGTCATCAAAAATGGCGTCGATCTCATCATCGGCGATGCCAGCCCCGGTGTCGATCACACGCACTTCGTATACATGTGCCTTACCCTGATCTTCAGGTTCACATCTTTCGACCTCAATAGAAACACGGCCATTTTCGGTAAACTTGATCGCATTACCCACGAGGTTCAGCAGAATTTGCCGCAACCTTTGCCCATCAGTCGCGACATGCGGATAGGCTCCACCCACCCATTGCCAAGAGATTGAGTTGCCGCGCGAGGCCGCATTGCCGCTTTGACCATCCACTAGGTCCTGCAGCATCGCGTTCAGGTCGGTTGGCTCGTGCGCGACTGACAGCTTGCCGGCCTCGAACCGAGCAATATCCAGCACCGCATCCACATGGTTTTGCAGAACCTGGCCCGAGATCTCCATGTTGCGGACAAACTGAGACTGCTGTTTGGTCGTGCGTGTATTCTTGAGTAGGGTTAGGTTGCCCAGCAGCCCGTTCAACGGGGTTCTGATCTCATGGCTCATAACAGTCAGAAAATCCGACTTTGCCTTTTCCCCGGCAAGTGCACGGTCGCGGGCCGAGACAAGCTCTTTCTGATCCGCAACGCTTTGTGAGATATCGCGGACGAAACCGATTACGATTTCCTCGTCCCCGGCCTGGGCAGATTGCAACGCAAGTTCGACGGGAAAGACCTCTCCATTCTTGCGCATCGCCTCAAGCTGGACGCGACCCTTGCCAACGACGTGGCGGGCGCCTCCGCTCTGCATCCGCTCCATGCCTTCATCATGGGCTGCGCGTAGATGCGAAGGCACAATCAATTCGCCGATCGAATGCCCTTTGGCCTCTGCCTCGGAATACCCGAAAATCGCCTGTGCGGCCGCGTTGAACTCCAGCACTGTGCCAGCGGCGTTTACCACGATCACGGCATCCAATGAGGTCGACAGGATAGTATTCATGCGTTGGTTCGCCTGCTGAATCGCCTGCCCCCGCCGATCAGCTTTGCGGTTGACCGCCAAGAGGTAGGCGCTGACCGCAGTCAGCGTCAGGAACAAGCCACCCGACAAAACGGCCAGTTGAAACAGGCTGAGCGCGGTTTCCTCACGGCGCTGATCCGACTGGCTTGCAAAGTACGAAATCGCCGAGACAGAAAGCTCTCGCACCTTCGGAGCGATCTCCTGCGCGCCGTCATAGAGATCCGGCAGCCCCGCACTGAGCCCAGGATCCCCAGCGTCAATCGTGGGCACCGAGGCCTCCAGATAGGTGGAGACATCGTTCAGAGGTTCGGCGAATTTCGGGTCACTTCGCAGCGTTTCAAACAGACGCGAGGTGTCCAGAATGTCGATACGGCTGTACAAGAGATCGAAACGGCGGCGGACAAGGTCCAGGTTTTCGGTGCTTCGCCTCGCATCCGATACGCCCGCCTCAAGCGCGTTAAGGTAGAAAAGAAACTCGACCTCGACCTGCGTCAGTGTCCATTGCACGTTATCTGTCCGGGCTGACTGCCGGTCGCGCAGGTCGGATATCACCTTGACAGACAGCAACACGACCAAAGCAAGGGCACCCAGAACGGCGATGCCGACGAGCCCGAAAGCCCACCGGCGCCGCGAGTGGTTTTGGAAACTTCTTGTCAATGTCTAGCCCGTATCGCCCACTTCATACTATATTGTAACCCCACGCTATTTAACGATTTCCAACCTGTCGAGTTGCCAAATGCTGCGAGAGTAAATCACCTCGGTCTGGTACTTGGTGTCACTGTCATAGGGATATACGACCCATAGCGGACCTTTCTGCCGGCGGGACATCGCTGCGCCGTCCATCTCATAGGCGACAATCGGGTCCTGCGCCGAAATCGACTCCAAAGGAATCTCAACCGCGTAGTCATTGATCGCCGTTGCCCGGATCGTCGCGCCCTCTGCTCCGATCAGCTCCAGCAAGACCGACAGGGGAACGCCGACAAAGCGGGTCTCGCCTTCCGTCCAGATTGTTGAGGTTTCAAAGCTACGCCGCGGCAGCGCCAGCAACATTTCCATATCGAACTGCGCCGCCCCGTCGGGGCCGGTCTGCGCGATGTTGCCTGAAATGGTTAGGACAACCTCACCTGTCGGGGTCGCCAAATCTTCGGCTTGCGCAGACGTCAGGCAAAAGGTGAACACCGCTGCAAGGATCGCAAAAAACAGACGCATCTTAGTCTCCATTTCTTTGACCCTAAATAACAAGAAAGAGGTCAGTAGCGACAGATGGGCATGGGGATACGCACCTATCCGAACGGATAGGTGCCTCGGTCTCATGCGGCGGCTGACAGCAGGTTCATGCGCTGGCGCAACATGGATTTGAACCCGTCCCGCAGTTCTGCACGTTGCAACGCAAAGACGGTGGTTGCCTCAAGATACCCGGCGACCGACCCACAATCGAAGCGCTCTCCCTGAAAAGCGAAGCCGTAGCATCCGGTACTTTCGATATCGGATGCGATCGCATCGGTCAGTTGGATTTCGTTTCCCGCGCCGGGTGCCAATCCGTTCAGTTGATCGAATATCGAAGGTTGCAGCAGATATCGCCCGACGATGCCAAACTCGGACGGCGCCTCATCGGCGGAGGGCTTTTCGACCAACCCTTTCAGATACTGTACCTGCCCTGTCCTGTGCTCGATATCGACCACGCCATAGGCACCGATCCGGTCGGATGGAACCTCTTCGGTCGCGATCATGTGTCTGCCTTCAAAGTTCTGGACCATTTGCGCCAGGACCGGGCGCTGCGCGTGGATCACATCATCCGGCAGGATCACCGCGAAGGGTTCATCACCGACAATGTCACGTGCCAGAGAGACTGCGTGGCCCAGTCCGCGTGGGCTGTCTTGTTGGATAAAACTGTATGCCTCATCCTCAAGATTCGTGCGGCGCAAACGGTTCAGCAGGGTGGTTTTGCCGCCATCCTTCAGTTTGCGCTCCAGCCCCGGGTTCCGCCCAAAATACGTCTTCAGCGCGGATTGGCCAGTTGACGTGATAAAGATGAATTCAACAATCCCGGCGGCGCGGGCCTCGTCCACTGCATATTGGATCAAGGGGCGGTCGATCAACGGCAGCATTTCCTTGGTCACCGATTTGGTGGCCGGCAGAAACCTTGTGCCCAGACCTGCGACCGGGAAAACAGCTTTGCGAATACGGGTCATTTCAATGCTCCTAGGATTGATCAGTAAGCGCCTCTACCCGACACGACGGCACGTGCGGTCAATGCGATGAGAAATAGGTTCAGAAGGGGCGAGCGGGCGCGGACATAGGCCGTATCCAGTTCGATCATGCGGTCAAAGCCGATGCCCGCGCGGCCCGAAACCTGCCAGAGGCCAGTGATACCGGGACGCACCTGAAGGCGCTCCAGTGCTTGTTCTGGATAGGCGGCAACCTCTTCGGGTAAAGCCGGGCGCGGGCCAACCAACGACATATCCCCTTTCAGCACGTTGAAGATTTGCGGCAGTTCATCCAGCGAGCACCGGCGCAGAACTTTCCCGACACGGGTGATGCGTGGATCATTTTTAGCTTTGAAGCACACGCCCTCACGGTCCGAACGGGCGAGCAGGTCCGTACGCCGCGCTTCTGCGTCCTGCGTCATCGAGCGGAACTTGTACATCGTGAAAGGCACGCCGTTTCGACCGATCCGCGTCTGCCGAAAAAAAGCGGGGCCGCGACTGTCCAATCGCACCAATGCGGCGATTGCGGCCATGGGCAGGGCCAGAAGAGACAGCGCGACCACCGCCAAAGTGAGGTCCAGCAGGCGACATGCTGAGACCTTGGGAACAGAATTGTGCGCGGCACGCCCGAGGAATTCGAAATTGCCCAATAGATATCTGCGGGCCATGCGACGCGGCTCCATCGCCAACCGCCATGCCCACTCCATCCGGGCGCGCCGAACGATGCGCGGCGCACGGCGCACATTCCCGGCCAGGAAGTCAAACAAAGCACCCACACCCAGCGCGACGCGAGGGTCAAGCCGGTGGCGGTTCTGCGTAATCCACAACTCCTGCAGCGGGACGCCCATCGCGACCAACAGGATGTCGGCGCCGGACAGGTTGATATCGTCGATCGCCTCATCAACCCGCGCTGCACCTTCATAACCATCGCGCGCACCAGCCACGGCCAAATCGGGGATTATTTGCTGCAACCGCGCCGCCGCTGCCTGAGCTGTTCCGGGACGCCCCCCCAACAGGTAGACCGACTGCCCAAGACACGCCGCGCGTTTCAGCAGTTTGGGCACAAAGTCCGTACCGTTCAGGTTCTCGGCCAACTGGACGCCTTGCAACTTTGCCGCGACCTCTACCCCAACTCCGTCAGGTAGGATCATATCTGCCCGGGCCAATGCTGCTCGATAGGTATGGTTACGGGCCCGTATGTTTGCGCAATGTGCGTTCAGGAAAAATACCGTCCGGCGCGTCCCATCCAGCAGTTTTGAGATCACCTGCCCGGATTGGGCATTCACAACTGGCAAACCCAAAATCTCGGTCTTTTCCAGAGGTGGTATGGGTGTTGGCTGCGCGCCTTTGTACATATCTTGGACTGACAGGAACTGCATGGAACTCTCCGATCAACGATGACAATCTCTGGCTTCAGACTGCCGATGAGACCCTGCAACCGATAGGCGAGCATCCGGAGAGGGATCGGAGAATAGGTCTATTCAAACGACCCCGCAGCACATAGCGTGGTGGAAACGGCCCGCTGACCTATCCGATTGGATATTCACCTGTCCGTCAGGCAGGCTTCATGCCATGGGTTCAATGATTTATTAACGCATTTGGGTGTGGTTGGGGGCAGACGGAGATTTGAGATGAAAGTTCTTATTGCTGACGACCACAAGCTTATTTTGGACACGCTTGTCGCCTTTTTTGATGCCGCAGGCGGGATCGAGGTTGAAACGGCGCCGGATTTCCCAGCCGCGAAAACTCTGATTGAGAACGACGGAGCCTTTGATCTGGTCCTTCTGGACCTGAACATGCCCGGCATGAACGGGTTGAGCGGGCTTGAAACCTGCATCGCTTTGGACGGCGCCCAGCATGTGGCCCTGTTTACAGGAGACACCTCGCGCGATCTGGCACAACGCGCGCTGGAGCTTGGGGCGGCCGGTTTCGTTCCCAAAACTCTACCCGCAAAATCCCTAGTGAATGCGATCCGTTTCATGGCGATGGGGGAACAGTACCTTCCCGCAGGTTTCATGAACGCAGAGCAGCCGGAAGACTCCCACCCTATGGCTCAAAAACTCACAGAGCGAGAGCGGCAAGTTCTCAAAGGGCTGACTGAGGGCAAATCCAACAAGGAAATCGCCCGGGATCTGGACCTGTCAGAGCCGACGATCAAACTGCATATGAAGACTTTGTACCGCAAAGTTGGTGTCAGCAATCGAACGCAGGCCGCCTTGGCCGCGCGCGAGGCTGGGTTGTTCTAGGCGTCTTTATCCGAATGGATAGGAGGCGCTCCCAATCCCCTCGGCCCCTAGCCTACTGAGCGAATGATCAGCAATCAGATGCGGTGTATCACCCTTTTAAGAAAGGGTTTTTCCATGCCGCAACAGATTTCAAGCTCCTATGACTCCACGCACAACAAGCAATTTCTGCATTGGGCGCGCATTTCCCGATCCAATTTCAGAACACTCGGGTGGCGTCGCATCGTAAAGGGCGGGCGCCTTAGCGACATAGGCCGCCTGCCCCGTTACGTGGCACTGTTCCTTCTGGGGGCGAGTTGCATCTGGGCCCCAATCAGCGGATATCTGGCAACCGCGCCCGTCAAATACACCTCTCACGCCTCGCTGATCCTGCCGGGGTCTGGCGCTTCGGCATCGGTCAATCTGGCAAATATCGGTCAGGCATCCTCATATGCGAATTCTGCCTTTGCCAACGGGTCGATCAGCCCGACCGAGACGTATAAACGTTTGTTGTCGGCCGATCGCATCCTCGATGCGGCAGCCAAGGCGGTAGAGGCTGACCCGGATGCGTTTGGCAAGCCGCGGGTACAACTGGTCGATCAAACCAGCCTGATCCATATCGAGCTTCAGGCCGCCTCTCCGGCTGACGCTCAGCAATATGGTGACGCCCTAGTGGCCGCCTTTTTCGCCGAGATTGACGCCCTGCGCGCCGATGAAATTGCCACCCGTGAGGCCAGCAATACGGGCGCGATCGAAGACTACACGCGCGCAATTCAGGCCACGCGGGCCGAGATCAAAAAGCTGCAGTCGCAAAGCGGTCTGATATCAGTCGCGCAATACCAACAGCAGGTCGCCGCTAATGACCGTGCAAAGCAGGAACTGCGAAAGCAGGAGAGCGAGCTGGCACGCCAATCGGAACGTGTCGCCGCGCTTCAAGTCGCGTTGAATCTGCCCTCTGACGCAGCGGCGGCAACACTGAAACTCTATGCCGATGCGCAGTACCTATCGTTGCTTGAGGACGTGTCGGTGGGGGCTGCAAAGCTGGCGCAAGCTGACGCGACCTATGGATCGCGCCACCCGATCTATGTGAATGCCCAAAACGACTATGAAGGGGCGCGTTCAGTTGCGTTACAACGCGCGTCGCAGGTGACGGGCTTGACGGCCGAGCAGCTCGGTGGACTGGATCGCGCGCCGGAAGGGCAACGGGCGCAGCTACTTAGTGAGTTGGTGCGCGAAGATGCCTTGCGGGCCGGATTGGACAAGCATGTCGCAACACTGCGCGCACAAATTCGTCTGGAAACTCTGCGCCTCTCAGACCTCGCCCACATCGCCGCTGAGCTGGAGGATCGGCAGAGAGATTTCGCCGTGGCAGAAGCCGTGTTCGCCTCTGCCATCGCCCGGTCTGAGTCGAAAAAGACCGATGTCTATGCCTCCTACCCTTTGATCCAAGTGCTAGAGAACCCGTCTCTGCCGACTAGCCCGTCTTCACCAAACAAGAAGATCTCGATTGCCGCCGGGATCGCTGCAAGCCTTATGCTGCTGATGGGCTTGGTGTTGGCATGGATCCGAAACCCGCTGATCTCAAGGCTGCTGAAAGAGCAGAAAGAGGCCGCCGTTTAATGCATGTGGCCCCTCAGACCCCGGCCGAAAAGATCGTCTGGTACACGCTGATCTGGACGTGGCCGTTCTACGGGCTCGGTGCGCTCTATGTTGTCGGTCCAGTGCTGGGTTGGATGTTGGCTGCGATGGCCGGATTGTCACTTTACCTTGGCCCGGCGATCCGCTCGGACATGCGCGCAACCGGCCCCGTCCCCGCCTTGGTCTGGGTCTGGAGCGTTAGCATGCTAGTGATGCTGGTCTCACTTTGGGCAGGCCACGCGGATTGGAATCTCGGCACCACGAAAACGATCAAATCGAGCATCGGATGGGCCAAGGGTTGGGCGCTGATCCCGTTGTTTATCCTAGCAGGGGCGGTTTTACCAATCCGGCGCGAGGTTCTGGTCAGAGGACAATGCGTACTGGGCCTTTGGACCTTGTGCCTTCTGCCGTTGCTAGTGGTCGCCCCCTATGCCGGACTGCCGCATCTGCTTTTTACGTCTCCGTTGAAAGCAGTTGGCGGCCCAGGGCCTGAGTATTTCTCGGTCTACCTGTACACAATCGACCCGGCCAGCAGCACACCGCGTTGGCAGTTCTTTGCGCCCTGGTCACCATTTGCGGCCCTGTTGGGCGTCTGCATGGTCTTGTTTGCCCTTGAAGAAAAGCACCGCAGCTGGAGGGTGATCGGTTTGGCTACCGGAGTTCTGATGATCCTGATGTCGAAGTCCCGCATGGGCTTGGTCGGATTGGTGGTCTGCTCGCTGACACCCCGCCTCTTGCCACTTGTTGCCCGCAGCTTGGGGTGGATTCTATTGTCTACAGTCACCACCACCGTAGCCGTCTGGGGCGCCGCCTTTGTCGAGTTCGGTAACCGAGCCCTCTACAGCTTCAAATCCGCGCGCGCCGACAGTACCCGCGTACGCGAAACGCTGCAGCGCGTCGCATATGAACGATGGCAATCAGACGCAATGGTTTTCGGGCACGGCACGGTCAGACCAGGAGCGCATCTTGTTGAGTACATGCCGATCGGCAGCCATCACACCTGGTACGGATTGCTATTCGTCAAAGGGCTGACCGGATTTGCCGCGTTTCTCATCCCTTTCCTCGTTCATTTCGCAATCGTCACCTTTGACGCCATAAAGTCGGAACGCGGGAGGCTGCCGCTCGGGCTGTTGCTCACAGTTCTCCTGCTGACTTTTGGAGAGAACGTCGAAATCCAAACTTATCTACTCTGGCCGTCCTTGTTGGCACTCGGATGTCATCTGAGGGAGATCAAAGCGGCGGGTCCATTACATGCCACATCGGATTGGGTCTCATGACCTTGTCCCAAAGCGCTGCTGAGTATGACTGGACGCGACGGGCACGAGTCTGCCTGCCGAGGTATTGCCGCTGCGGATTGGACAACCGTGTTAGACGACAACTTTCCCTCGGCTGCGCCCGAGGACTGCACCGCTATTGGCAGTCGCCTCCTGACCCAAGACGGGCGAGGACAGTGTGCTGACATAATGCGGCACTACAGGCCCGAAACCTCCCTTCGCCTAAATGATCCGCCGCGCAGAAAACCTGCGCGGCGGGCACTTCATTTAATCGACGATCTCGCTGTAGTCCCCGCGGACTTGAACCATCACTGATACGTCACCAGAGTCGCGGTTGCGCCAGAACCAGCCATGTTCACCGGCAAAGGCCGCTTCAATCGTGCCCTCGGCACCGGTCGACCCGCGGCCTTTCTCATAGGTGATCGACTGACCGCCACCGTGACCATGTAGGTCGAAATTCACCCGACCGCCTGTAACGACCATACGGTACTCAGCCGTTGCGCCTTCTTCCATGACCAGCTTCCATTCAGCCGACTCTCCGGGCGTCAGTATAAAGCTGGTTTCGTCCTGCCAGACCTCGGCCTCCTGCGCATGAGCGGACCCGACAAACAGGCCAAAGACGTCGTTCAGCAGGCTCGACTGATCCTGGCTTTCGAGTTTGCGGTCTGCTTCGGCTTCGTCTGCAAGTTGCGATTTAATCTCGCCCATCTCTTGCAGCCCGAGCACGCGGCCAACGCCAGTCGGGTCGATCCCGTATTCGGCCGGCAGAACCACCGTGACAAGGATCGCGACGGCAGACGCACCTGCAATGACGGTCGAGCGGATAAGCTGAGCCGAGCTTGGCAGTTCTTCAAGACTTGGTCTTTCTGTGTTGAACATTTTCTGAACTCCGTTACGCGGCAACAAAATAGCCGGTGATCTGATAGCCCATCAGAATGAACCCGAGGGTCATCATGATGACGTTTACGCTGTAAGCTTGCTGGAAGAAGTAAGGGCTTTTGCGCCAGAACCCCATGACGATAAGGATGATCGCAAGGGCTGTAAGCTGGCCAAGTTCCACACCCACGTTGAACGCCAACAGATTGGCAAGAAGCCCTTCCGGAGCGATATCATAGTCGAGGATTTTGGTCGCCAGACCCATGCCGTGGAACAGGCCAAAGATCAGCGTCGCGACTTTGGTATTCGGCTGAAACCCCAACCAGCGCTGGAACGCACCAAGATTGTCGAGCGCCTTGTAGACAACCGAAAGGCCGATAATGGCGTCGACGATATATGCGTTTACGCCCCAGCCGAACCAAACGCCCAACAGCATTGTTGTCGAGTGACCGATCGCAAAGAGGCTGACATAGATGCCGACATCTTTGGCTCGGTAGAGAAAGAACACAACGCCAAGCAGGAATAGGATGTGATCGTAGCCTGTGACCATGTGTTTGGCGCCAAGATACATGAAGGGGATGATGTTCACGCCCCAGATTTCCTGGATATAGCCCGCATCGCCTTCAGTGACGTTATGAGCCAGCACCTGAGACGTGCTCAGCGCCAGATTGGTTATAATGAGGGCCAGCAGGAGCGTCGCGCGCCTGTCCAGACCCCGTGAGATTAGATTCATGGATGTTCTCCGTTGTTATGTGATGTCGAAAACCCCGATTGGGGCGACGTCACACGCGCGGAGGTCGGTCTATACCGTAGTTCTTGGTTGGGCCGTCCGGCACTCGGTCGAACGCCCTGTCATCTGAGAGCGAGGCCAGTGACAGCGCATTTTCCGGTTCCGGTATGACCATTTGGCTGTGGTCGTGATCTGCACCATCATGACTGTGCCCGTGCATCGCCCACAACAAATCTTCTTCAAAGCCATGAGTATGCCCGTGCTCTGCAATGATCAGCAAATGCTCCTGCACGGTTTCAATCACTGTCGGGGCATGGCCCACGTTTGGCTGAAGCGACCAAAATATCAAAGACAGGCAGAGGAAAGCTGCCATCGCATTCTGCGTATATCTTTGAACTGCTCTCACGTCTTCAGCGCCTCAGCGGCTTTCTATATCCCCCCCAGGGGTTATCCCGACTTATATGATAAAACCACAAATGCTCGCAAGCCATCCAGCACGTACAACGCGGCAGAAACGTGCCTAAGAGCCTCTGCGGTCTCTTTGGCGCCTAGGGTCGGTTGGCAGTAGCTCTATTGAACAACCAAGAAACCTTCCAACGAAGTAACAGCAGTTCCTTCAAGGATGACGCGGTTGCCATCCGCTTCACAAGCAAGGACTCCGCCTCGCGCAGAAAGCTGACGAGCCAACAAGTGTTTTTTCTTCAGTCTCCGAGACCAGTATGGCGTCAAACAGCAGTGTGAAACGCCTGATACGGAATCTTCTGGCACACCATTTGCCGGGGCAAAGAACCGTGAAA
Source organism: Ruegeria sp. BG9 (assembly GCF_056538305.1). Taxonomy (NCBI): domain Bacteria; kingdom Pseudomonadati; phylum Pseudomonadota; class Alphaproteobacteria; order Rhodobacterales; family Roseobacteraceae; genus Ruegeria; species Ruegeria sp. BG9. The sequence continues at coordinate 128,601 of NZ_JBQFSY010000004.1, read as the reverse complement.
CGAAATCAAATTCCCCTGTCCCTTGCGCCGATATGATCACTGCGGGCAATGGTAGTTTTGCCAGAGCAGCAAAATCCGGAGCACAGCTCAGAATATCATTTTCGCTCTCAAAAACAGCCAGATAGTGCTTTGCGGCCAACAAAGCCGAGGGCTTCTTCCCAAGTGCTTCGATCAGCCCCATGGGGACATCGACCACCTCTGGCACAAGTGCGGGCATATCCAGACGCAATCCGTTTTCCCCAGGTCGAACGGTCATCCGGGCGGATTTGGAATGGAAGGTGACCGCCTCCAACCCGACCTCGAGATTGGAGAATACGATCTGAGCGGCCGCAAGGGTCGCGTGCCCGATCATATCCACCTCGCGCGTAGGGGTGAACCAACGTATGTCGAATTCGGCATGCTCCGCGCGGTTGCGCGCATTTGCTCGCGGAACAAAAAACACCGTTTCAGATTGGTTCAGTTCACTCGCGATGGATTGCATGACCTGTACAGGCAGCCATTGATCCAGTGGGCAAACGCCAGCAGGGTTTCCGCTGAGCGTGCGGTCTGAAAAGGCATCGACGATAAAGGTTCGAAGTTTCATCCCTAGCCGTCAACATTCGGGCGCGGGATTGTGAACGCCCCGTCGTTTTCAATGGCAAAGGCGGCACGAAGAACCGTGCTTTCTTCGAAATACCTGCCAATCAGCTGCAACCCAATCGGCAATCCTTCCGAGTGCATTGCACAGGGCATCGTCAGCGCAGGATGGCCAGACATGTTGAAGAAGGTGGTAAAGCGCGTGATGGCATTGCCAACTGCTTCTTCCACACCGTCACGGGTTGTCTTCACGGTTCCCAGCTTTTGCGCAATTTCCGGCGTCGCTGGCGTCAGGATCAGGTCGACCTCTTCAAACAACGCGTTGGTCTCTTGCCGATAGAGTTCTACGAAGCGCTTGGCCCGGATGTAGTGTTCCGCCAGGAGAACCGTGACTATCGCAGATTCAGGAATTGCGGTGCCCTCAAAGGCAACCGTAGACGAGATCCAAGAACAAATCTTGGAGCGCATCTGCTTCGCGCACTACCCTCCGGGCACTCAACTGAAAGAGGCTGCGCTTGCCAAGGAATTCGGAGTCAGCAGAACCCCCGTCAGAGATGCCATCGCGCGCATCGGGCATCTTGGGTTGGTAGAGACGCGCAATGGTGTCGGCACCGTTGTCATCGAGCTTTCAGCAGAACGGGTCCGCCATCTTTACGAAATGAGGATGGAGCTTGCCCAGATGATCGGGGCCTTGTCGCCGATCACTGTCACAAAATACCACCGCGAAGAAGCGCGTTCGATCCATGAAAAAGCCGTCGCGCTGCGCGAGCGGCTGGACTCTCAGGAATACGTAAAACTGAACCAACGCCTACAGACCCTGATCACATCTCTGATCGGAAACCACTCTCTGCGCGAATTCTGGAACCAGGCATATTTCCAGTCGTCCAGCGTCTGGCATCGCATGGAACAGATTGTTGGCGTAGTTGCCTACGACTCATTGGTGCGAGAGACCTCTGATTTGGCCAACGCACTAGAGCGTGAAGACATCGCCGCCGTCGGATTTCTGCAGAGAGTCTACATCGGATATGCTTTTCAACTGATTGAGACACATCTTTTGAAACGGCAAGAAGAAGGTGAGTTTTGAGCCAATTGCTCAATGGCCGTAGAAGGTTTTCTTAGAATTTCAGAAAAATAGGTTTCGGCAGATCAACTCGCCTTTCCCATTGGCACAACCGCATTCTGGTTAGATTCTGAACCATTAGGAGCAAACGCTTCTGTTCGCCTAGAATTAAACCTTGGGCACCAACGTAAACAAGAACTTCACAGCCCGGGTGTTTTGTGAAGCGACTTTCAGTAGAGTTGCACGCTGCCCTACGCTTCTCGACAGACCCTCAGAAAGCGGCGTTTATCATACGCACGCAGAATGATTGTGACGTCCCCTATTCGGCCATTGCAACTTCTCGCGGCATGTCAGCTCAGAGCCTCAGCGCAATTTCTATCACTCTGACTACCTTGCAAAAAAGGTTGCAGCCAAAGCTTCTAATGACGACACCCAATCCTCGGTTGCGCACTGACCCCTACAACTAGCGTTGTTTTCATTGACACATTGCCTTGCATGCGATCCGCTGAGCTACGTCATCTGTTTTAACGCAAGGATTTGAAGTCATGCCAGAATCGCTCAATCTGCATAAATTTGAAAACCTAAGTCCTTTCCAAATCAAAGACGAACTTATCAAGTTGGCGCAAAAAGAGGCGCGGCAGATGGCTTTGCCATATCTAAATGCCGGTCGAGGGAACCCAAACTGGATCGCCACCAAAGCGCGTGAGGCATTTTTCCTTTTGGGGCAGTTCGCCATGACAGAAGCTCAGCGCCATCGGAATGAGCCGGAGGTCGGTCTGGCTGGCATGCCGCAAGGGCCAGGCTGCTATGATCGGCTCAAAACGTACTGCGCCAAGTCGATTGAAGGAAACGGCCCTCCCGGTGCGGATACTTTGGTGGCAGTCGTTGATTTTGCGATTGAGAAATTTGGATTTACGCCAGACGATTTCGTGCTTGAGTTGACCGATGGCATTGTCGGTGACCATTACCCTATGCCCGACCGTTGCATGGAGCACAACGAAGCGATTGTGCATGAATACGTTATGTGGGCGATGTGCGCTGGGCACCGGCCGGATGCGAAGTTCGATATCTACGCGGTCGAGGGTGGAACCGCAGCGATGTGTTATATCTTCAAAGCGCTCAAGAACCAGAGATTGCTGAATGCCGGTGACACGATTGCGTTGGGTACACCGATTTTCACACCCTATCTGGAGATGCCGGTCCTTGAAGATTATGGGCTGAACACTGTGGATGTATCTTCGAAAGAAGAGGACCACTTCCAACTGAACGACGAAGATTTCGAAATTCTGTCCGACCCGAAAGTCAAAGCACTCTTTCTGGTTAACCCGGGTAATCCGTCTTCAGTCGCTATCAGCCCCGAAGTCTCTGCTCGGCTTGTCGAGTTCGTAAAGACCCGCCGCCCGGACCTGATCATTTTGACTGACGACGTGTACGGGACCTTCGTTCCAAACTTTCAATCTATCCTGGGGCATCTGCCTGAGAACACTATCGGGGTTTATTCCTACTCCAAGTATTTTGGTTGCACCGGCTGGCGTCTAGGCGCGATTTTGGTGGCTGAGAATAACATCTTCGACAAGATGATCGCGGATGCTCCGGACGAAACCAAAGCCGTCGTCAACGCACGGTACGAAACACTGACGCCTGATCCATCCTCGTTCAAATTCATCGACCGGATCGTCGCCGACAGCCGCGATGTTGCGCTGAACCACACTGCGGGTCTGTCGCTGCCACAACAGGTGATGATGACCTTGTTTTCACTCGTCGAGCTTATGGACGAAGAGAAGGCCTATCAGAAACTCTGCTGGGGTATTCTGAAACATCGCTTTGACGAGTTGGTCGACGGGATGGGCATCGAAGTTCCCGACAACCCGCTTTTCGACAAATACTACGGTATTATCGACTTCGAATTCTGGCTTCGCAAATACGTCGGCGAAGAGGTTGTCGAGTGGATCAAAGAGAATGTCCACCCGCTGGATATATCCTTCAAACTGGCTCAGGACCACGGGATCGTGTTGCTGAATGGATCGGGCTTTGACGCGCCTAACTGGTCGGCGCGGGTATCCTTCGCCAATTTGGATGATAATGCTTACCGTCAGATCGGAAGAGCGGTGCGCGCGGTGGCCACAGGCTACGTGCAGGCCTACCGTGCCTCGAAAGGACTTCCTTTGCACGGTTGAAATCTCGCAACAGCGCAAAGCAACGGATCAGCATGATGATCGGTAAACATGCTGATCTCACCCTTCTAAGCCAAGACCCTGGTTGTTGTACGGTCTGACTTACGGAACAAAAGCCACAACCAACGGTCCCCAGAGTGTCAGGAAGATATTGGCCACGGCGTAGGTCATTGTGAAGGCCGGTGTGGGTGTCGAGTTCCCGGCTTTTTCCAAGAGTGTCGCAAAACCGGGATTGCCCGAGCGTGATCCGGTCACAACCGCGCAGGCCTCAACCGGGTTCTTAATACGCAGGGCGAAGTAGTTGATCGGGAACTGCACGATCATGGGCATCAATGTAACCACAACACCCAAAAGCAGAAGTATGATCCCATATTCCTGAATTGCCTCTAGTGCAGGTTTGCCTGCATTTAGGCCAACGACGCCAACAAACACAGCTAAACCAAAGCTCTGAAGGAAATTCGCGGCCCCACGGTTAATACCGCCGATCTTGGGTTGCCGGATGCGCAAATAGCCAATGATCAAACCTGTAACCAGGCAACCGAGGCCGGACCCCAAAGCCACCTTCGTTCCTGCGATGACAAAACTGATCTCTCCGATCAGATAGCCGATGGCCACACCGATCCCCAATGCAATGAAATTGGTTACCGAGGCCGAAGGCGGCACATAGCCCGCAACCTTGGCAACTCGGTTCAAGTCGTCCTTGTGACCGACAATACTGATCTCGTCACCTGCGTGGATCTCAGTATTGTGCAGGACGGGGACATCATGGCCCATGCGAGTGATCTTTGAGATATGAACACCGCGCCTTTGATCTGCCGTCAGAGCTTCGCGCAGTTCTGCCAAGGTTTTACCGGTCAGTTTGCGGTTGGTGACCACGACGTTGCGACGTTCCTCCACAACCGTCAGTTCAGGGGGATACTCTCCGATTTCACCACTGGCGCTCCCCTCGAACTGGGTCAAAGTCGCGACGAGGCCGGAGACGACCACCGTGTCTCCGGCATTGACTATCGTTTCGGGGGTCGGATCCACAGGAGCGCCATCGTGGAGCAATCGTTCTACGATCAGATCGCCATCATAGCCGCTTTCGATGTCCTTGACGGACTTTCCGGCAATGCTTGCATCGCCATTTACCTGATAGGCCCGGGCGTCAAACCGGTTCATGGGAAGGAATTCTCCTTCCTCTAGTTTAGGGCCACCGCCGCCGAGTTTCTGAGCCAACTTAATCGCTTCTTGCCGCAGATCGACACGCATGATGATGGGAATGATGCTAACTGCCAATATCGGGCCGATTGAGCCGAAGATGTAAGTAACCGAGTATCCTACGGCGATGTTGGTTTTCAGTTTTTCCGCCTCATCAGCGGCAAGCCCAAGCAGATCGATGGCGTTTCCAGCGGTGCCAATGATTGCAGATTGTGTCAGGCCGCCAGCGGCCAACCCCGCGGCCAGCCCTTTGTCCAAGCCCGCCAACCGAGCAACAACGACTACAAAAAACAACCCCCAGAGGGTCATCATAAACGCGGCCAGTAGCTTGGTCAGCGCAGTTCGGTTCAAGGCTGCAAAAAACTGAGGCCCGCCGTTGTAGCCGACCATGAATATGAAGAGGGAAAAGAATACATTCTGAACATCGGTGCTAAGGTTGATACCACCGATCTGGCCAATGAAGACTGCCACCAACAACGTGCCCGCAATGCCCCCCAATTCGAACTTGCCGACCCGAAACTTTCCGACGCCGTATCCAAGACCCAGACAAAGAAACAATGCCATGATCGGGAAGGCGCGAAGCTGTTCTGTAATCAATTCCATTATTTAATCTCCAGGGTTCAAACGCTGGTCATTTCTCCTAAAGATACAGCGCCCTACTGTATTGAAAACAAAAAAATTTAGACACCCGACGTCGTGCGGACTTTATGAAGCCATTCGGAACAGTTTCTTGAAATATTCGGGTGAACTTGAAATCTAAAAAACTATTTTCGAAACGTAGATCACGCCATTCCCTCTTTGCCTTTTGGGAAAGAGCTTTTGCCATTTCGATGGATTCCTATGCTCTCTTCGACCATTTTCAGATATTCACCTAAACTGCAGCGAGTGGAGGTTGTTTTTCCGACCTATCCTGCAGGAATGAAGCGATAACATTGAACCTCTGGCTACTGTGTACAGAACAGCGTCGTCGTGAGCGCAGTTAAGTCTTTGGCCTCTTCTTCCCGATTTGTGCGACAGAGCCAAAGGTTACGCAGTTTGACAGGAGTTAGCGCGATTTCTTCAGCTACTGGTGCAGAAATTTCAGTCTGGGTGAAACGCTGTCTTCCGATCTGCAAAAATGGAGCGTGCAACAAGTTGTGAAAGCCGGCACCGACCAAAGGTTGCCCGCCAAAAGTACTCTCATATGAGGCTCAAAACCTGATCCGAAAACTGGCGCCGTGTTCTCGGGTCATCGTCTCGATCACTGCATTTGCTTGTTTCAATACAGCGGAAACAATGGACAAGCCCAAGCCAGTACCACCTTGATCCCGTCTTGTCGTGAAGAAGGGCTCGCTGATGCGCGTGCTGTTGCGCGGGGAAATTCCCGTGCCGTCGTCAGCGACAATCAAGCTGTTTGAAGCTGCATCAAATGTAATGTCGACACGTGTTGCCCCGTGCTGGAATGCATTTTGCAAAAGATGATGCAGAACAATGTGCCCCTGATCTTTGGACAATGGTAGGCGCGTGTCGGAAGGCGCGTGACACTCAATGACGTGCTCTGAAAACTCGGCTGATGCGGCTTGGACAATATCCGCCAATGGCGTTGGGGTCGCGTCAGTTTGAATGCTGGCCCGGGCCAGTTCGCGAAGACGCACCAGCAGAGCGTTCATGCGCAGACCTTCCTCCTTTATGTTGTGAACCAGTTTCTGATTTCGGTCACCGGGTAGAGCAGATGGTCCTTCAGACAACAGCTCGGCCGCACCAAGAATTGCGGTGACCGGCGATTTCAACTCATGTGTGACATGGCTCGTGTAAGTTTCAATCGCTGTGGAACGTTCTGACAAGGTTGCGGCCATAGAAACGACGTTGTTGCCCAAATCTGCCAATTCCCTCACCCCATAGTGTGGCACCGGGTCAGGCGTTGGCTTCGACCCGTTTGCGACATCTCGGCTTTGACTGCTGAGGTCGCGGATTGGCTTCGAGACCAGTCGCCACATCATCCAACCGACCCCGACCGCAGACACCAGCATGAACACGGCAACAGAACCCAGTGTGAACCGTTCCTGAAACAGAAACTTCCTCAGATCCATGGGCGTGCGCGACAGGTAAACGGAGCCAATAACCCGATTGCCCAACACAACGGGATGTGCAACGAACACGCGGTATGACGTATCCCTGCTGATCGAATTCAGAAGATGCCTCTCAGACGGATTGTCCCGATGCCGCAACACAGAAATGGTTTCCCCCTGCAGAGCTTGAGACACTTCCGGGACATGCAGAAAGGACCCGGTGACGGATCCACTGCTGGCAATGACCCGACCAGAATGATCAGTGAAAACATATCCCGACAGAGTCGTCTTCTTTGCAGACATGGCCAACTGGGACAACGTTTGAGACATCGCCGCGTATGGCGCAGCCAAAGGTTCATCTATTGAAACCGGATCAGGTCTGGGCGGTGAAACCTTACCGCGAAGCAGGTCCAAACTGGGTGCTATGGGATGAAAGTCCTGCTCAAGCCGCGTGATCTGTTCGGCGGACAAGCTGTGGCCAACATCGGGCGTATGTTGGAACTCTGAGAAAACCGCAGCATACACCTCGGCAAAGATAACCGCCTGAGACAGCAGGCTGCGTTCCGTTTCACGCGCGAACTGGTTGCTGGATAAGCGAGCGCCCAGGACGCTTATGATTGGAAGCGTCACCAATGCGATGCAGACCAACGCAATCACCAGTGCGAGCGAAGGCCGCCATTTTTTCTTGACGGTCAGCACCGACAAACGCCCAATTTTACACCAACCCCGTGCACGGTCTGGATCAGGTCTGGATAGCCCGACGCCCGTGCCTTTTGACGGATATTGCGAATATGGCTGTCAACTGTGCGACCGGACAGGTAGGTGTTGTGACCATAGACCATTTCGATGAGCTGCGACCGCCCGAAGACCCTGCTTGGTGCCTTGGCGAGGATAGATAGCACCGAGAACTCGATCCCGGTCAGCTGAATTTCGGTTTCCGCTAGGGTGCAACGATGGGCGCTGTGATCCAGCCGTAGATCCTGAAAAACCGTCACACCATCGGGCGCCTTTGTGGCTGCCGAGCGCGCGAGAATGGCTTTGATCCGAAGTACCAACTCGCGCGGGCTGAAAGGCTTAGTGACATAGTCATCGCCACCAAGTTGAAACCCAAGAATGCGGTCGATCTCATCATCCCGTGCCGTCAGAAACAAGATAGGTACGGTTGAAGTTTTACGCAGCTCCTTGCACGTTTCCAACCCGTCCATTTCGGGCATTCCGATATCCAGAACAACCAAGTCAGTCGGGGTTTTTCTGAACAGCTCTAATGCATCCTGACCAGTGCCCGCTTCGGTGGTTTGAAAACCGGAATCTTCCAGTGCAAAACGTACGACATCGCGGATACGGGCATCATCATCTACGATTAGAATGTTGTTCACGGTATCTGTCCGCCGTCGAAGTTTCACCCAAGTCACGATCAGAGATCACACTGCCATTGGCCGGGTCAAGTGGGGCTTGAACACGTGGTGCGCTCCATTTGAAATCGTCCCCCAACCACCAGGCATCTGTTCGCAATTTGTATGGTATGTGCCTCATGCCGTGATCCTCCGAACTCGGGTCAGACGCAGTGCACCCAAAGCCGCCAGGATGATCAGCCCAAAAATCGCTTGAGGCTCGGGAGTGGATGATCCGCTGAACGCGGTTTTGGGATAGGCTGCAGCGCCGACGCCCGCCACCTGAGGCAGGACCACCGGAGTGACTCTTGCCGGTACCTCGCCTTCATTCACAACCTGTTTAGACACAGCCACAAATGAGGTGAACTGCGTCTGAAGATTGAACTTCAACCCAAGATCGGTGATCTGTGCCTCAAGCTTTCTGGGGTTGCCGGTCTGAACCGCCAGCGCGCGGTCCAAATCCGCAATTTTCGTCCGCGCCCAGGTCAATGGGATTGCCGTTCCTTGGCGCATTTCATCTTCAGCGGTGGGCCTCGATGGCAGGTTAGGAGACAATGGCATTTGCGCGTCTCGACCCTGAACCAAGCCATTGATCTTGATGTCCGTAGGCCCGCCACCTTCGTATCGAGCCATAACCCGGATTGAGCCACCGTCGAAAAGGTCAGGGATATGCTGGGGAACTACGTCGGTGACATTCAGCCTGCCCCAATCGACGGATATGTCCGTCAGTACCGGCGATTTCAGGTCTTGGGCGAGCGTTTCAGCAACATCTGACGCGCGCTGAGTTGGGTCGACATATCGGGCATAGCCGCGACCTTCTTTGGCCATCCCATCCAAAAGGTAGCGATTGACAGCAGTGCCAACACCAAAGGCATAGATCCGAGCATCACCGATCTGGCGCCGGATTGTGCGCAATACATCCGCTTCACGCCCGATATAGCCATCGCTGAGAAAGACGACGATGCGCAGTGTATTCTCAGGTTGCCGCGTCGCAAAGGCGTGCCGGATTGCGTTATCGATTTCGGTTCCACCTCCAGCGCGGAGGTCGCGCACGTAGCGCAAACCAGACCGGATGTTGCCGTGTGTGGCGGGAACGGCTTGGGATGCGAATTCGGACGCGCCAGAAGAAAACCTGATCACGCGAAAATAGTCCTCGGGACGCAAACCGTGCAACGCAGCCTCCATAAAACGCTTGCTGGCATCCAGCGGTGCGCCGCCCATTGATCCCGAGGTATCGAGCACAAAAACCAGCTCTCGCGCCGTGATTTGATCCAATTGCGGAACCTTTGGGGGTTCGATTAGTAGCGACACAAAACCGCCGCGCTCATCATGATGCGCCAGCACTCCGGCCGCTGTTTGATCACCGCCAAGTTCGTAGCGCAGAACAAGATCACGGTTGTCGATCACGCGTCCGTCCTTGAAGGTGGCACTGATTGCTCCATCGGACTCCTCAAGCTGCAGATCATGAGTTGCGCTTGTCAGATTGGAAACGGGGACAGCGCCACGCAGGTTCAGGTCCAGCGAAACGCGTGCGGGTTCAATCGTATCTGGGTTCGTCAGGCTTGGAACCAGCGGGTACTCGGGTAGCTTGGAAACCGTCCAGCCATCGATCTCAGTCACGGCGGAGGCGTCCAGCTCTTCTTCGTGGAAGTCCGCCAGCACGACATTCTCGGACGTCGGTTCAAAGTCCATCCTGCCCTGATAGCGCGGCCCGACAACCAGTGGCAGCACTAACTCATAGGCATCATCGATCTTTGGAACCGCCTGCACATAGCTCAGCGTCACCGTGATCGGCTGCCCCGGCATCAGGTTGGCCACGTTCTGAGTGAACATGTTGGGGCGATTCTGGGTCAAAAGGGCTGCGGCCTTTCCCTCTTGCTTTGCGGTTTCAAAGGTTTGTTCGGCCTCGTGCTTTTTCTGAACCTCAGCCTCAATCACTTCGTCGCCAACCCGCATCTGCATGGCATAGACGGCGGCCTTTTGGTTCAGTGGAAACAGATACTCGGCCGACATCGGATCATCCGACGGATTAACGAACACCTGCTGCACCTGAACGGTTGCCATATCGCCCTGAATATCAACGGAAAGGTCCGATTTCAGCAGCGGAAGATCCAAATGACCCGCCGCGCCACTACCGACCAATCGGCCCGCAACTTCATCTTCGGGCTGGGCGTCGACGGTCCCGGGAAACAGTAAAAAGAGAAAAGCAAAGTGGCGTATCATATATCCGTTCCTTTGATGGCTTGAATGTCCAGAGCTGCAATCGTGGCAGCGTCGAGTTGGGCGCGAAGCTCGCTGTCCAGACTCCATGGGGTAATCCTTTGCACGCTGCTCCAGGTACCGCCGGAGCCGTTCAGCCAGCGCCAGATCGCCTCACCCACACTGGGTGTGACCTGCCCGTTTTGTGAGACGTAGCTGACTGCGACGAGCCATTCGTGCCCATTTGGGCCGATCGCGCGATAGTAGGCACTCGGAACGCTGTCATAGTGTGTGCCAAGAAAGTGAACCTTGTAACCCAGACCCCGCAGGCAGATCTCCGGTGCATGCAGGTGCCGCAGCGGTGCGCGCGTGCTGACCACATTCAGCCCCATCGGACCAAACTGAGCCTTCTGCGCCTGTCCGCCATAGGCTTCGAAGTAGTGTGACTCCATCGCAGTCAGAGGCACGCTTCGCATAAGATGCCCGTGAATTTGTGTGGGAAGGTTCGGGGTTGCCACTCTGCCCGAAACATCCACTGGATTGGCCTTGAGGGACACGATGGCAATGCTGCCGACTAGACAAGCAAGCCCGCCAAAAGCTTTGATGGATTTCGGCAGGATGATCCGGCTGGATTTTGGGCGACCTACACATGCAACCGCATTGCGGGGCCGATAAAACAGCGCAAAGGGCGCAACCGTCAGAGCAAGCGTTACCAAGCCGATCAGGCTGTGCCAAGGTTCGGCCATCACATCCAGACCATGTGTAATCCCAATTGCCAGAAGTGAAATGCGCAGGCTATTGCCCAAGGCGGCGCATCCGATCACGGTCAAAACGCTGAGGCCACCAACATACAGTTTAGGACGCATGATCGCGTTCTGAGTGACCACAAAAGCCAGCGACAACAAAAGCCCTGACGCGCCCGAGCATGGCAAGTCCACCAGAATGTCTTTCTGTTCCAAAGTGATGCGCACCCCGTCGCAAACGACACCTGAAAACAAAGAGCCAAGCATGTGACAGGACAACTCCGCCGAAACCATCTGCAACGGGAAGCCAAGCGTGCGCTGCAAGACCATCTCGGCTGGTAAAGAAAACAAAAACAGAGTGGCCATCCAGAATGGCGAAAGCGCGAAGGGGCGACGATGCAGCTGCATTACCGAAACCAGCGCGAAAACATCCAATGCAAGCGCGAAAGCACTGAGGATATTGACCGCCAAAACCTGTCCTAGAAATCGGATCAAAGCGGCCAGCAACAATAAGGCAATCGTAGGTATCTGAGAGCCCACTTCATTTGGACGGCCGCTCAGAACGCTCATGCCGGCCAAACCAAAAATCAGCAGAACATAGATATATCCGTGCGACCCGTAAGCCGGACTAAGCCAGCTTTGTGCAAGCCATTGCAAAGGCTGCGCTGCAAGAATTGCGGAGGCGGTTGCGAAGGTGCACCAAGCCAAGTTATCTGCGGTCAAACGTTTCATACCGCCAGATGTGACCGGCGAATGCGCATTTCCCCTGCCCAAGATGTGCAGATTTTGATGAGACACTCTCAAGTGAGGTCTTTGTCGCTTTTCTCAGTCCTCAGCACACTGCGCGTATTGCCTTATGCCATGTAGGCTCTGCAATCACTTCTAAAGCGCGCCGGACTTCAGGCGTCAGCAATGGATGTGATCATTGGAACACTGTGTTCTGCAGCGCATCAAAGGTGGTCAACTAGCGGGCACTTGTAGAAAATTTGACGGCTACTGGGTTCGCACCTTTTGCGCGCAGTTCTGCAACATGCTCACCCGGTTTGAATGCGTCGACCCAAGCATCCAGATCTTTCGCGACCTTTTTACCGTCCAGATACCATTCAACAGGTTTTACTGTTGTTCGCCCTGTGAATGTGCCCCAGAGGTGTAGCGGTCTGTCTGCGCGCACCACCTGACCCTCCAAGGGATGAATGATGGCAAGCTCGGGCGAGACCGCAGGTAGCTTAACTGGCTTGGTATCGGCCGTCGCGGTGGAATAGCCGTCATGCGCCAGAACCCTGATCCGGACTTTGTCGGCTGGGATGACGGCTGGGTCGATCTCAACAGAGTTGCCCGTCACGCCAACCGTCAGGCCGTTCCAGCGTTCGCCATCAGCGGACCATTGCAGCCAAATATCAGGGGCATAGCCTCGTTTGGCTCCATTCATTTTCCAGGAAACCTTTAGACCAGATTTGCCAATACTGGCTTCGGCCGATGCTAGTTGAATGGGCCGCGCCGGGCGTTTGCGTTCCCATAGGGTCGTATCGCCCTCGCAAATTCGAATTGCAGTTCCGAGGTCGACATCACCCATTGCCGCAATGAAGTTGTAGGGCGGTTCAGCCGGATCCTTCTTGCCGCCCCCGCCGCAACCGCAGCCATCACCATTGGCGTCGTGCGTATCCATAGTGAAGACGGGCGCAGATGAGATCACCTCGTCGTTGTCACCGAGCAATTGGATGACAAGATCAGTGCGCGCGCCAGACATCCTCAGGGGTCGCGTTGGAACCCGCACGAGGCTTGCGACCGATGCTTGCATGTCTTTGTCAACCGCCCCGACAATCGTCACGAATGGACGTATCTGGTCTTGCCGGTCGACTTCCATGTCACCTGCCCCTGTCGCATTGTCGCCAGACACGCCTGTTGCCAGTGCAACCGGGTCAAATTCGGCGCGGTTCAGCATGTAGTTATGCGTAAAGATCGAAACCCAACGCGGGCCGCAATAGCCCATCAGATCCTCGCTGTTGGCCGGTCGGTGTATGGTTCCGTCATTTGTGTCGAGACCGTATTCGCCGATGCTCGCATCCGAATAGACTGTATTGCCGCTGGAATTGGTTGTTGTCATACCGGTATCGTAGGGTTCGTACAGCGGATAGTTTGCATTCGGTGTGCCAACCGCACCGCATGGGGCATGCGGCAGGCCCGCCTGATGGCCCAATTCATGCGCGAGCGTGACCGGATTGTTGGACAGGCCAGCACCGTTGCCGCCGCTGGCACATCCTGTATTGCCATGCGAACGCGGGATCGCCGCATTCACCAGACCATAGTAAAGCCAGTCGCCCTGATTGCCGTCATTCGTGCGCGCATTGGCCACGAAATTCAGGATTGGTGTCCAGTTGGGATCGCATCCGCCTGCCGGGAACATATTGTTTGTCAGCCCCTGCGTTGTGGTCTGACTGTCGATGATCCGCACGTTGGGTGTACTGCCCACAGGGAAGACCCGAAGCGCAAAACTGGTGTCCGCGGCCACCTGCGCTGCGTTGGGTGCTGGCAAGGTAATATTCGCTCCACCACCCATTGGCGGGCCTTGATAGCCGATCGTGACGGCTGCAACGCGCAACTCTTGCTCAAGGTCGACGTCGACGAGTTGTTGGGCGGTGTCACTTCCGCCATAGCAATCATCCGGCGAAGAGACGGTGATCGAAAGACGCAATAGCCCTGTCATAACATTTGCCGGGATGATGAAGTTCAGAGTCGCATCGATATCGCGGCGCTCTGCGTCATAGCTGGAGAAACTGTCCTGGGCCGTCATCGGGGCATTGAACGGCGGGATATTGGCCACCGAGGACCAAACTCCGCCAACCCGGCGTTCCACTTGAAGTGTGCCGCCGACATTGCCGAGCTGCCCGTTGTCGAAACTCGGATCCTGCCCGCTGCGCAAATATGTTCGCACCCAGGCCGATTTATTGGCCACCAGTTGCAACGAGTTGTCTGGGCCGCGATCAGCCGGATCCGTCAGATGCTGGGCGGCACGGTAATACTGGATCGCCTGCGTTACCTCTATCCCGTCAATGGACAGGTCCGGTGGGTTCTGGAAGACAAGGTCCAGACCCTGACTGACAGTAGCTGGTTTGCATTGCCCGGTCGCGACGATTTCGACACGTACCTTTGTCGTCTGATTGAAATCGGTTTGATCAAAGTCCCAACGCCCCAGATCAGGGGCTGGTGCAATCTGTGCAATGACGGCACCGGTTTCGGTGTTCACGATGCGAACTGTCACGGTGTCTGCGGCACAGACTTTCCAACGAATTTTGAGGACCTCGCCAGGCAACAGACAGTCGTCATTTTGATGCCCTTTGACAATGAACTTGAGGATATCAGCGCTTGTGCCTTCGAACTCAGCCAACATCTTTCCGCTTATGCGGTAGTCCAGAAAACGATCACAGACGTTGATGGTCTGAGCAGGCGGGATGATCGTCAATCCGCACCCCGCACTGGTGGGCACGACCACGCAGATGCGTTTGTCCGACCACGAGGTCGGCTCCATGATCGGGCCGGGATTCATCGTTCCATGCTGGGTGAACTGCACTTTCCCAGCAATATCGCCAAAGCCGCATCCGCAAATAGCGACAGTATCACCAGGGCAAGCACGCTCGGGGTTGATCTCAGTCACGGTGTAGCAGTCGATACTGCACCAGTTCCGATAGGCATCTGTGATGCAATCCAAAATGGGCTGACGTATACAAAGGTGGCAGCAAGGCACCTGACCGCAGTGGGCTTTACCAGTGCAGATACACAGCACGTATTCTAACAAATCAATAAAATGCCGCTTTGAATGAGGTTTTTTGCAGATCAGGTTGACGGCTGCTTCGTGTAGCGCGGTTAACGCTTGGAAACGACATAGTTGCTCTAACAACGCGCCGACATACTTGACCATTGTTGGTCGGTGACCGCAGGACACATGCATGGCAGCGAAAACCATCAGGCTTATGTCTTCGTCGGCGATCAGGGATTTTCCCGTCGGACAGACTTGGTCGGAACAGCAGGCCGATTTGTGTTTGGATTTGACCGGTTTGCAGTCGTCGTCGTTGCAGTCATCGTCAAAAATGTCCTGCAACACGCTGCCAGCATCCTCGCCGGACGCGCCGTTGCAGCCGCAACCCGTTGGCGACGTGGCGCAAAGGGCATTTAGCACATCCACAAATCGCCCCTTGGCAGCAATATTGCCGTTCAGAACATGCCATGCGTCATCAAGCGCATTGCCGAAGATCGCAAGCGTCGGTCGAACGCACTCAGAGAGGTCCAAGCGCTTTCGCTGCAGCCGCCCGGCATCCACAAGCTCAAGTGCTTCCTCTATGTCATCCAAGATACTGTCCGGTAAAAATGGCTTGTCGGGCACGACCCAGCTTAACGGGCGGTTCAGGTGGCCGATGAATTCTTCTGCCGGAACGGCAACGTCGAAATTGATGCCTTCGCTGCAGGAACAGTCTTCCACCTTGAGCCGGGCCTTGTGAATGCGCCTTCCATCGCGATCGCGCAGCTTCATCCGAAATTCCATGGGGCCTTCGCATTTGCAATCATCGGGGATTTTCGACGGATCTACTGTGAGCACAAACCGGCCATCAGCGGCCGTCAATACGCACCCCAAGTCGATCTTACAGTCATCTCGCTTGTGCCAGGCGTTGCCAAAAACGGCGCGAATCTTGACTAGTAGTCCGTGTACAGGTTGGCCGTTTTCCTTCTGAGTGACGCGACCGAAAACAAATTGAAAGTGACTAGGCATAGCTGAAACAAGCCTCCGATTTAAATATGAACTTCTGCTGATTTCACTTGGGAATTGCGCCAAAAAGGACGCTTTGCACCAATTGCGACCAAGTGTGATATGCAAATTTCAAATAGGGTTAATGTTAATAAAATATGCTATTATTCTGCGCCAAAATCCCCAAAATGTCAATCAGATGCCGCCCCCGGCGGCGCTCTGGGCGGCATTTGGAGCCGTGGGCACGGCACCCCTTCTGAACGGTGACAGATGTGGAATGTCGCTCAGCTCTAAGGTGAAGGTCACGTTTTTGGGGCAATTATACCGCGTATGCGGCCCAAAACACCGACGGCCCTTTGCGGCAGTTCGTCCAACATTCAAGTTTCTGCGGCGGCAGGCGCAACAACAGACATTAGTGCGAGGGCGTGAACTATGAGCAGGCAATGACCTGGGCGCGGACTAAGCCGAGGATCGACTATTTCGCTCTTACACCGCTTTGTATTCTGGAAGTTTGGACAAGGCAGACTTCAAGGCGTCGCCCCAACCTTCAGATATCGTTCGAAAGTACTGATCGTCACTCTCAAACCTGGACCGCGTACCAGCCTCAAGGCTGTCTTCATCGTAAAGCAGTAGATCCAGCGGCGCCCCAACAGACAAGTTCGCCTTGATCGTTGAATCGAAACTGACGAGCAAGAGTTTCACGGTCTCCGGAAAACTCATTTCGGGATCGTAGGCCCGCACCAGAATTGGGCGGCCGTATTTTGTCTCTCCGATCTGAAAGAATGGGGTGTCGTCGCCCGCCTCGATAAAGTTGCCTTCTGGGTAGATCAGGAACAATCGAGACGGCCCGCCCTTAATCTGCCCACCCAGAATGAGCGTTGCGTGAAAGGCGCTGTCAGCTTGTTGCCCAGATCGGGCATGCTCTTCGATGACATCGTTCAGCGTAGCCGCGACCAGTTGCGCGACCTGAAACATTGTCGGCGCTTCCAGGATCGAGGGAGAACGATCTTCCGGGGCCTTAGTGCGCTCCTCAAGCAGGCTTACTGTGGCCTGAGTGGTTGCCAGATTGCCAGCGGTCAGCAGAGTGATCGACCGCTCACCTTCCACCGTCCAGTTGAACATCTTGTTGAAGGTCGAAATGTTGTCGACGCCTGCGTTCGTCCGCGTATCGGACATGAACACCAGTCCGCGGTTCAGCCGCATGCCCACAGCATAGGTCATTAAGTTCTCCGTTACTGCTGTGCGACTTGCAACTGTACTGTCAATTGCTCGCCCGCTGTCCCAATTCTGTTCCCTATTACCGGCGCAGCTTGGGCATAGTCCAGACCGGTTGCGACGCGTACATAGCGATGATCAGGCGAAATTCCGTTGGAAACGTCAAATCCAACCCATCCGAGCCCGTCCAAATGCACTTCGGCCCAGGCATGGGTCGCATCCTGCAGCTCGGTTTCGTTCATCATTAGGTAACCCGAAACATAGCGAGCCGGCAGTCCGATCTGTCGAGCGCAGGTAGTGAAAATATGCGCATGGTCCTGACACACGCCGCACCCAGCTGCGAGGGCCTCTTCAGCGCTCCAGCCTGGCTGCGAACTTCCAACTTCGT
Organism: Ruegeria sp. BG9; assembly: GCF_056538305.1. Lineage (NCBI taxonomy): Bacteria > Pseudomonadati > Pseudomonadota > Alphaproteobacteria > Rhodobacterales > Roseobacteraceae > Ruegeria > Ruegeria sp. BG9. The sequence continues at coordinate 110,869 of NZ_JBQFSY010000004.1, read as the reverse complement.
AGCTGACCCGAGATCGAATAATTTCGGACAAGGCGTGCATCTGCTTAAGCGGTTCGCCTTCGGGCAGCGCGCCGATCACGTCAGCAACCCCTTTTCCTGGCGTTGTCTGAGGCGTGCTACGATTGAAAAGCCATAGGGGTGTCGACCCTTCGTGGCGTCCCAGGACTCCATGTGTGTCCTCCACCTCCACAACGCCTTCGGATATCAAGGAAATGCTTTGGGTATTTGCTTCGAAACTGATCAATTCCACAGTGTTTCGGTGGTAGTCTTCAAAGCTCAGCTCTTTGATCCCTCCGATGACTTCGGTGCTCCAGCTTTCAATGGTCTGGTTGCGAAATGACTTTGGCGTTTTCCTAAGCTGCTGCAGTCCAAAGGGGACCGGCGCGTCGAAATCGTATCGTGTCTTATGGCGAATATGGAGTTTCATGGGCTACTCATAGAACCGGTAGTCAATCTCGATCTGACGACTTAAGCTGCCGAGATCTTTCAGAAAATCCTGAATGTATTCATGCAGCCCCAACTCAAAGATATCGGATATTTTCCGGTCCAGATATTTCTCGTACAGTGAATTTGATGTGGCGCATGACGGCCCCGCAAAGCCATAGTCTTTCTTCAGGTAGGACAGGTTTTCTTGAATCTTTCTACAACAAAAGTGAAGACTGCGGGGCATCCGCTCATCCAAGATCAAAAACTCAGCAATGTCAGACGGTCTTGTTTTCTGACCGTGTGTCATCCGATAGCCGCCACCAGCACCGACGGAACGAAGGATGCTTTCCCACTGGATGTTGTCCAGGGACGAGCCGACTGAGAACGCCGTGGGCAATAGAACGTAGTACTTCACGTCCAAGATGCGCCCCGTGTTGTCGGCCCGTTCGACAAAAGTGCCGATGCGAGTGAAATCGAAGATATCATTGCGCAGCATGGTACCCAAAGTGGCGCCACGGACCAGTGCGGCCTGGTGACGAATAAGCTCCAACATGGCGGGCAAATCGCGCTCATTCACACGGCGCTTCATCGCCTCGTCAATTTGCATCCAACTTGCGTTCACCGCGCTCCAAACATCGTGGGTCAATGCGGTGCGAACAAGGCGTGCGTTGTTCCTTGCCTGTTTGATGACCGACTTGATCGAGGATGGGTTTTCGGCATCGCGCAACACCCAATCCACGGCGTTGTCTTTTGAAATGTCATCGTACTTGGCATGGTATCCATCCAAAACGCCAGCCGTTTTCAGTACAGAGCCCCATTCTTCGGCAGAGTTCTTGGATCGCGTCAACGCCATCCTCTGACCTGTTTCCAGCAGCCTCGCCGTGTTTTCCGCCCGTTCGAGATAGCGGGACATCCAGAACAACCCGCCAGCAGTTTTTCCCAGCATGGTCAGTCCTCCAGAACCCAGGTGTCTTTAGTCCCGCCGCCCTGACTTGAGTTCACGACGAGCGACCCTTTCTTCAACGCCACGCGTGTCAAACCGCCGGGTGTGATGTTAACTCCATCTGGGGACACCAAAACAAAGGGGCGCAGATCAACGTGCCTGGGTGCGAGCCCCGAGCGCGCGAAAATTGGAACCGTTGAAAGCGACAGAGTCGGCTGAGCTATATAGTTCCCGGGTCTCTTCTTCAGCTTTTCACGGAAAGCTGAAATCTCTTTCTTGCTGGCCGTGGGGCCAATCAACATGCCGTAACCGCCAGACCCATGTACTTCCTTGACCACGAGGTCGGACAGGTTGTCCAGCACATATGACAAGGACTCTGGCTCGCTGCAACGCCAGGTGGGTACGTTTTGAAGCAGGGGCTTTTCGCCCGTGTAGAATTCAACGATTTCAGGCATGTAGGAGTAGATTGCCTTATCATCCGCGATACCTGTGCCCGGAGCATTCGCAATAGTGATGCCCCCCGCGCGGTAGACGTCCAGGATGCCAGGAACGCCCAGCGCGCTATCAGGGTTGAAATTCAGCGGATCTAAGAAATCGTCATCGACCCGTCGATACAGAACGTCGATAGGCTTATAGCCCCGGGTGGTACGCATGCAGACGCGGCCGTCGACGACCCTCAGGTCGTGTCCTTCGACCAACTCCACTGCCATCTGATCCGCAAGAAACGCATGTTCGTAATAGGCTGAGTTGTAGATACCGGGGGTCAAAACCGCGACCGTGGGTTCTCCTTCTGCACAAGCCGGAGCGCAGGCTGCAAGAGACCGCCTCAAATTTCGCGGGTAGTCGGAAACATTTCGTACATTTGTGGCGCTGAAGAGCTCGGGGAACATCTTCAGCATCGTTTCCCGGTTTTCCAGCATATAGCTGACACCGGATGGCGTACGCGCGTTGTCCTCAAGCACAAAGAACTCATCTGGTCCGGTTCGCACCAGGTCAACACCGACGATATGCGTATAAACCTGACCGGGCGGCGAGACACCGAGCATCTGCGGCAGGAACGCTTCGTTTCCGGCGATCATCTCGGCCGGTACACGTCCGGCCCTTACGATTTCTTGGCGGTGATAGATGTCGTGAAGAAAGGCATTGATTGCCCGCACCCTTTGTTCGATGCCGCGTTCCAGCCGCTGCCACTCTCGTGCGGAAATGACGCGCGGCACGATATCAAACGGTATCAACCGTTCCTCTGCTTCCGCTTTTCCGTAGACATTAAAGGTTATGCCCGTCAGCCTGAAGACTTCCTCAGCCTCGCGCTGCTTAGCTCTTAGCCGTGATACATCTTCCGCATCAAACCAACGACCGATCTCTTCGTATGGACCTCTGAGCGATCCATCGCTGTTGAACATTTCATCAAAATACTCACTCATGCGAGAAGTTTGACGATCAATTCGGGGTTTTCAAGTCATTCGGTCCTTTTTGGTAAGCACTTCTGGAAGAAACGCCTATTTTTCAAGCGAGTTGGTGCATCCACCAATTTGAACAATGCCGCTGGTTTTTTAGTTCGAATTCATGCGGCTTCGTTGCACAAATCGAGGAGAAGGCTTGCTCCCCCTTTCCTCTGACAGACTTATCCTTCGGGCTCTGCGACGAATGCGAGACCCCTTGGGATCAAACACTTGATCGGCGAACATTTGGCTGGATTTCGATCCCGCGGCTGATACTTTGCCCTCGCATCGGTTTTTAGCTGCAAAACATATGTACGGATAATTTGTTGGAGCGCGCCTTTGGTCATTCCTTTTCACGTTCGGGAAATGCTTCAACGCATTAAAGCGCGATTTGACGCCGATCAGATACCCCAGCAGATGGCGCCGAGCGACGCCGAGTTTTCTACACTGCGCCCCTCCCGCAAGCCGACCAAAGAGATGGTCGAACGCTTTTGGGGCAAATTGAAACCCACAGCCAGCGCAGAGGATCAAGCGCAGATTGCAGATCCGGCGACGATTGAGAACGCCGGAACCTATGGCTCAAATATCGAGAACTTCATCGGCACGGTTAAGCTGCCTGTAGGGATCATCGGCCCCTTGCGCTTGAACGGGATGAACGCAAATGGCGATTTCCATGTCCCCCTCGCCACTACCGAGGCCGCTCTGGTCGCGTCTTACGCCCGGGGCGCTTACGCCGCCACCCGTTCGGGCGGTGTCAGCACTGCCGTTCTGTACGAAGGAGTGCTGCGTACACCTGCTTTTGTATTCGAGAGCCTGCTCAAAGCCGGGCAATTCGTGGATTGGGTGGTGACAAATGTCGATTTGCTCCAGTCTGCGGCCGAAGCGACGACTCGTCATGGCAAGCTTGTATCATTGGAGCCGTTCATCGACACCAACGTCGTTTTCCTGATTTGCCGATATACCACAGGGGATGCGGCGGGTCAGAACATGGTGACCATCGCCACCGACGCCTTGTGCCATGCCGTCGCAGATAGCTGCCCTGTCGCGATTGAAAACTGGTATGTCGAAGGTAATTTCTCGGGCGACAAAAAGGCCTCGGCTTTAGGGTTGGTGACGGGGCGCGGGCGCAAGGTCAGCGCCTCGGTCACGCTTCCGGCCGAGATTGTCGAGAAGACGCTGGGAACCACGGTCGAAGCGATGCTGGACTATGGCCGCGTCGCCAATCTGGGGGCGCATTTGTCGGGCCAATTCGGCGCGCAGGCACATTATGCAAACGGGCTGGCGGCGTTCTATATCGCAACCGGACAGGACGCGGCCTGCGTTGCCGAAAGCGCAATGGGCGTAACGCGCATGGAACCTAGAGGCGACGATCTGTTCTGCTCGGTGACACTTCCTAACATCCTTGTCGGCTCGGTCGGTGGCGGGACCGGTTTGCCCAGCCAGACAGCGGCGCTGAACATACTTGGCCTCAGAGGCAACGGAAATGGCACAGCTTTGGCCGAGGTGGCCGCAGCCACATGCCTCTGCGGCGAAATCTCCATTGTCGCCGCAATAGCTGCAGGCCATTTCACCCGCGCCCATGAAAGCCTGGCCCGCCACAGATGAGCATTCAGAACCGATTTTGGATTTACCAGTCCGAGCGTTTTCCGGTGAAGAAAACCGTCCCTCTGCTGCTGGTGTTTTCCTCGGCCAGCATCTGCGTGTCCGCTCGTCTGGCCGACCGCCCCCTGCCCGAGTGGCCCGCCTTTGCCGCCGGTTTTGTGCTGGCCATGGCGTTGTTCTTCCAGATGCGGGTCTGCGATGAGTTCAAGGACGCCGAGGATGACCGGCGGTACAGGCCGGACAGGCCGATCCCACGCGGATTGGTCTCACCAGGCGAAGTCCTGAGCCTGGGATTGCTCACCATCCCATTGGCGCTTGCTGCGGCATGGTTCTGGCACCCTCCCGTTTTGTGGCTGTTGGGTGCGGTCTGGATCTGGCTCGCGACGATGACGGTTGAATTCGGCGTCCCGGTCTGGCTGAAAGCCCGACCGGTTCTGTACCTGCTCAGCCATATGGCCATCATGCCCTTGATTGACCTCTTGCTGACCGGTCTCGAGTGGCTGCCAGCAGGTGGGGCAGCGCCCTCGCTCTGGCTGTTCCTGGCACTGTCCTTTGTGAATGGTTGCGTCCTTGAGATCGGGCGCAAATTGTGGGCGCCGGAAAACGAAATCACCGGGGTCGATACTTATTCCGGCCTTTGGGGGCCTCGTTTGGCGGGATTTATCTGGATCGGCTGCGTCCTGGTATCCTACGCCCTACTTGTTGGCACAGGCAGCGCCACCGGAGTCGGCTGGCTAACCGCCCTGATCGGCGCGCTGGCACTTGTGCCCTGCGGAATTGCCGCCCTCCGCTACACTCAGACACCCACCGCAAAAGCCCAAAACAGGATGGACACAGTATCCGGCCTATGGGTGTTCTTCTGCTATGCTACGGCTGGTTTTCTACCCTTCCTGATCGGAGCCGTTGCATGAGTTTCGTCATTGCCCAATCGGATGCCACCGATGCCTCGGTCGTCGGTGGGAAAGCGGCAGCCCTTTCGCATCTGGCGCAGCACGGGTTTTCCCCGCCCGCGTTCTTTGTCATCACAAATGATGCATTTCGCATGGGGCAATCAGGACCCATCGCGCAAAAGGGCCTGCAATCGGCTGTGACCGCCGCGCTTGAAACGCTCGGACCCGGGCCTTACGCGGTGCGGAGCTCTGGCAGGTCCGAAGATGGTGTGGAGCACAGCCACGCGGGACAGTTCGAAACGGTCCTGAACGTCCCCAGCAAAGATGTGATCGCAGCGGCCAAGCAGGTCTGGCGATCCGGTTTCTCAGCCACGATTGAGACTTATCGGGCGGTCAAATCCGGCGGTGAGGCCGAAGCCCCTGCGATCATCGTGCAATGCATGATCGACGCAAAAGCGGCCGGTGTAGCCTTTTCCGCCGATCCGGTCATTGGTCGGCGCAATGTGGTCGTGATCTCGGCCATTAACGGGCTTGCAGAGCAGCTTGTGTCAGGCGAAGCGGACGGAGAAGACTGGGTCATTGGTTTGGATGGCACACCAGAAAACACTCTGGACACGCCCGCGCATTTGACCCTGCCCGAGGCACAATCCATTGCAGCCCTCGCCCGAAAGGCCGAGGCGCTGTTCGGTTCCCCTCAGGACATCGAATGGGCGATCGATGCGCAAGGGCTGCATATTCTGCAGGCCCGACCGATCACCACGACCCTGCGCCCGGCGCCGCTTGCAGATCAGACCCTGACCATTTTCGACAATTCCAATATCGTCGAAAGCTATCCGGGGATTGTCAGTCCGCTGACTTATTCCTTTGCCCTGCATGTGTATTCTCAGGTGTATCGCGCATTCGTTAGGCTGTTGGGCGTGACCCGGCATACGGTTGCCCGAAACCCAACAGTGTTTGACAACTTACTCGGACGGGTGGACGGGCGCGCCTATTACAACCTGATCAACTGGTATCGCGCGCTGGCGCTTCTGCCCGGGTTTTCGTTAAACCGTGACTACATGGAAACGATGATGGGCGTTTCTGAACCGATGCCGCGAGAGGTTACCGATGCTCTTGCCCCGCCGTCCACCACCGGCTGGCGCAAACTTGTGGACTACGCGAAACTGGCAAAAGTTGCGGGCGGCTTGGTCTGGCAGGCCATCCGACTGCCACGGACTCGGCGTGATTTTTATCGCAGGCTGAACGATATCTTGCAGGCGGGGCTGGATGTGGATGCTTCGAATGCGACCGAACTGGCCGCCGAATATCGCCGCATTGAAAGCACCCTGCTGGATCGGTGGGATGCCCCGCTGATCAACGATTTTCTATGCATGATTGCCTTTGGTGGCTCGCGCAACCTGGTGCAAAAGTGGCTGGGCGAGGATGGGTTGACCCTGCACAATGACCTCATGATCGGGCAAGGCGATATCGTTTCAGCGGAACCCGCGCAACGCATTGCCAGGATGGGAGAGTTGGTCCGGCAGGCAGGTCTTGCCGAGCCGCTAAAGGCCAGTGCGCATCTGTCGGTTTTGTCCGGATACCCCCAGATCGAAGACGAGGTTGAAGCATATCTTGAGAAGTTCGGCGACCGGTGTACGGAGGAACTCAAACTGGAAAGTGTTTCGCTGCGCGAAGACCCGACCAGCCTGCTGCTGGCGATTGCAGCCAGCGCCGAACGTCCGCCGTCCGTGCGTCAGGAAGGCGCTGAGCCGGACTGGAAGGCGGTGTTTCCGTCAAACCCTCTCAAACGGCAATTGGCCAAATGGATATTGGGCTGGACCAAGGCGCGCGTGCGCGACCGGGAAAACCTGCGCTTTGAGCGCACGCGTATCTTCGGCTACGCCCGGCGTGTGTTTTTAGGCATCGGTCGGGAATTCGCCGCCCGCGACCTGCTGTCCTCACCTAAGGATATTTTCTTCCTGACTACGCATGAAGTTCTCGGAGCGGTTGAGGGCTACAGCTTGTCACCCGACCTGAAAGGCATCGTTGCAAGGCGCAAACGCGAGGATGACGCCTCCTCCCGACGCTCCGACCCGCCCGAACGTATCGAAATCCGCGGGCCCGCCATCGCGCCGGTCTGGTCCGAAAACAAGGAAACCGAGGTAGACACAGCACGAGTAAAACACGGCACGGGCTGTTCTGCGGGGCAGATCAAGGCGCACGCGCGTGTGATCCGCGACCCACGCACCGAAGCCCTGAACCCCGGAGACATTCTGGTCGCCCGCCACACCGACCCGGGCTGGATTGCCGTGTTCTCGAACGCCTCCGCCATCGTCGTTGAACGAGGGTCGCTGTTGTCACATTCGGCCATTGTCGCGCGCGAGTTGGGCATCCCTTGCGTTGTCGGCCTGAAAGGCGCCACGCACTGGATTGAAGATGGCGAGATGATCCGTGTAGACGGGGCAAGCGGCGCAGTGGAGCGGTGCGATGGGTAGCAGCGAGATCGAGACAAAAGCGGATTTCGACCATATCCGCTATGCCCAACTGTGGGAGGACGCAGATGTCCTCACCTCAGCCTTGGGCGAGTGTGCGGGCAAGACGCTGGTGTCCATCTGCTCAGCCGGGGACAATGCGCTGGCGATGCTGACACTCGATCCTGCGCGCGTTGTGGTTCTGGACCTGTCACCGGCGCAGATTGCCTGCCTCAGGCTTCGGATCGCGGCCTATCAGGTTCTGAACCATCCCGAATTCATCGAACTCACAGGTTCGCGCGCAAGTACGCGACGGGGTGCCCTGCTGAACCGGGTTTTAGAGGCCACCGATGCTGAGACGCGCGCCTTCTGGAAGGCGCTGACCCCGGAGGTTGAAAGACATGGTATCGGCGGTGTCGGCAAGTTCGAGCGCTATTTTCGCATCTTTCGAACCTGGCTGTTGCCGCTCGTCCATTCTCGCCGCACCATTGACGCAGTGTTCACCCCCCGCTCGCCGACAGAGCGCCAGACCTTTTTCGACACACGGTTCAACACGGTTCGATGGCGGCTTTTGCTGAACCTCTTCTTCTCGCGTTTCGTCATGGGACGCATGGGTCGGGACAGTGCGTTCTTCGACCATGTCGAGGGCAGCCCCGCCCAACATGTCGCCCGCCGTATTCGTCATGCTGGGGTCACCACCGATCCCTCACGAAATCCCTATTTGCAGTGGATTCTCAAAGGCGATCACGGAACCGCGCTGCCGATGGCCTGGCGGCGCGAACACTATGAGACGATCCGATCCCGTTTGGATCGACTGGACATCCGCCTCGGATCGTTGGAGGCTTTTGTCTCAACCGGTGAGAAAGCAAGCGGCTTCAACCTGTCCGACATCTTTGAATACATGTCGCCGGAGACCTTCTCGCAGGTCTACGGCTCTATCCTGACCGCCGCCGAGCCAAACGCCCGGTTGGTCTATTGGAACATGATGGCACCCCGGCGGGTTCCGCCGGAATACAGGGAGCGGGTAGACACCTTGACCGACATCGAAACGCAACAGAAGGCCCGCGACATGGCATTCTTCTATTCCGATTTCGTCGTCGAAGAGGTTCAGCCGTGACGGTTCTTGGGCAGATCCTGTTGGCGGCGGGGTCCGTGGTCGCCTTGATCGGCGTCATGATGGTCATACGGTATCTGGCCAAAACGGCGGGGTTGAGTGCCGAAGTACAGCGCAAACTTATGCATGTCAGTACCGGCCTCTTTGCACTGCTTTTACCTTGGCTCTTTCCCGATCGTTGGCCGATTTACATGCTGATTGCAGCCACAATCCTAGTGATGCTGGTGCTCCGCCTTCCGCGCTTTTCATCGGGTCTGGGCGCGACTCTGCATGGGGTAGAGCGTACGTCCTACGGTGACTTTCTGCTCGCCTTGTCGGTTGGGCTTTGCTTCCTGCTGGCTGGGGAAAACACACTGTTCTACATCCTGCCGATTGCTGTTCTGACACTGGCGGATGCCGCTGCTGCGCTGGCCGGAACTACCTATGGAACCAAACGCTACGTGGTGGAGGATGGCGACAAGAGCTTGGAAGGCTCAGTCGTGTTTTTTGTCGTAACGCTGTTGGTCGCGATCATCTGCTTCTTGTTCATGTCGAGCCTCCCACCGTCCAACATCATGATGTTGTGCCTTATGGTGGCGGGTTTTGGCACGTTGGTCGAAGCGCAAAGTTGGCGCGGTTTTGACAACCTGTTCCTGCCGCTTGGCTTGTTGATTTTTCTGAACGGCCACTACCACAGCTCTTTGGCGGAGCTCGCCCTGTTGGCTGCCCTGTTCTTTGCCGCCCTTGCCAGTTTCGGCGTGGTGGGAACCAAACTGGGCCTGACCAAACATGCGACCCGTGTTTATGTTGTTGCAGTTTTTTTGCTGCTAGCCGCCGCAAAATTGCAAAATACGGTGCTGCCGATCATAGTTCTTGCTGCGCATGGGTGGGCGCGCACTGCTTCTCCTTGTGACAGCAAGTACCCCGATCTGGATATCATCGCCGCCTTGGGTCTTTTGGGGTTTGGTTGGCTTGCGATGGGTCATGCAACAGGATGGGATGCGATTTCCTTTTTTGGGCTAAGTGCAATGGGGCTGGCCATGGGGCATATTGCGGTGGCGCTGCGTTCCAGCCCAATCGCGATACCGCTTGCTGCAGCTGTTTTGTTCGCCGTACGGGCTTGGGTTGTTTCCCAGAATTCCGAACAATCAAACTGGGCCGAGCCTCTGGCGGCTTTGGCACTGTTTTCACTCTTTCTTACAGCCGCAGTGCCGTTGGCTCGACCACAATGGTTCGAAAAAGACAGAGTGTTTAGACTCACGCTGTTGGCCCTGACCCTGCCCTTGTTTTACTACCTTTGGAGCGTTGTTGGATCGCTTGGCGTAGGGGTTATTTCATGACCAAAGAGACCATCAAAACAGCGCATGCAAAACTGACCGTCTACCTGAACGGCCCGAACTGGGAGGGTGCGCCGACAGCAACTTTCGGTGAATTTTCCTGTAAAACGCCTGAGGCTGGTGACGAGATTCTGCGCGAGGGGATCGAGCGGGTGCAAGATGCGGGCCTCGACCGTATTATTGGGCCGATGTCGGGCGATACATGGCACAGCTACCGGTTCGTCTCGGACAGCGACGGGTCCGCTCCGTTCCTTATGGAGCCCACCAACAAACCGCATGAGCTCGAGGTGTTCCGGTCTGTAGGTTTCGCAGAGATCAGTCGGTATTTCTCGGCCCGTGTAGCGCTGCAGGCCGCTGCTGCGACCGCACCGTCGGATAGCGGCCGCTTCGTGGTGGAGGCCTGGGACGGAACGGACCCCGAGGCCCTCTTTCGTCAGGTCTTTGAACTCTCAACCCGGGCGTTCTCAAACAACGCATTCTACAAGCCAATTTCTGAGGCGGATTTTCTGGCCATGTATTTGCCGGTTGTGCCGATGATGAAGCGCGACCTGATCCTATTTGCGCGCCGCAACGACGGAACCCTGGCCGGGTTTTTGTTCGGCATTCCCAACTATGCCGAAGGCCCCAATCCGAAATCCGCCATCCTTAAGACCTATGCCAGTCTCGAACAGGGGGCCGGTCGACATTTGGCCCACAGGTTTCACAAGACGGCATTGAGAATGGGGTACGACACGGCAATTCATGCGCTGATCCATGATGACAACACCTCGGCTGACCGCAGCGCCGCCGAAGGCGCAACGATCTTCCGGCGCTATACCCTGCTTGGGCGCAAGCTGAATGGCTGATCTGTTGTCCCATTTCGCCGCTGCGGTTGAGCGGGTTCCAAATCAGACCGCAATTGTGGACGGCAAGGGGCGCGAGATCAGTTTTCAGGCCCTATACAAACGCGTACAGCAATTGGCGGGTCGGTGGCAGGGCAAGGGCATCCAACCGGGGGATCGTGTGCTATTGGCAATGCCGGTCAACGCAGACCTCTATGCCAGTCTGGCTGCCCTGTGGTCCCTTGGTGCCACTGTTGTCTTACCGGAACCGGCCATGGGACTGGCCGGTCTGTGCCACGCCATTCGGACAACAAACCCAAAAGCGTTCTGTTCGGCGGGCCCGTATTCCTTGCTAAAGTTTCTGGTTCCCAGCCTTTGGACCCTTCCCTTGCTCACGCCCCGAGAAGGCCACATCAACCCGACGGCGCACAAGGTTCAACCGTATGATATCGCCCTGATCTCCTTCACCTCCGGCACGACTGGTAAGCCCAAAGCCATTCCACGCTCTCACTCGTTTCTGATGGCACAGCACGACGCCATCGCACCCCTCCTCCACAGCGACAAGGCCGAACGCGACCTGGTCGCCTTTCCAGTATTCACCCTGATCAATCTGGCGGCTGGGCGCACAAGTGTTTTGCCAAACTGGAGGCTCAGCAAGCTGGACCGCCTGTCGCCCACGCAGTTGGAACGGTGGATTCACGCGCAGAACGTCTCCCGTGCCCTGATCCCGCCATCACTGTGCGAAAAGCTGGTTCGATCCGAGGACACAGGGCCGTTGCACACGGTATTCACCGGCGGTGGCCCGGTGTTTCCAAACCTGGTGGAGACATTGAGAAGCCGGCACAGGCTATCGGTTATGTGCGTCTACGGCTCGACCGAAGCTGAACCAATCGCGCATCTCAATGCCCTCGACATCTCGGAAGAGGATTACCGCGACATGGCTTCTGGAAAGGGGCTGCTCGTGGGCTATCCGGTCCCTGACATCACGCTCCGCATTCGCGACAACGAGATTCAGGTCGCCGGCGCACATGTGAATGAAGGGTATTTGGACCCGCGTCACTCACAACAAAACAAAATCAAGGAAGGTGACATTGTTTGGCACCGGACTGGTGACGCGGGCACGCTGGATGATGACGGACGTTTGTGGCTTTGGGGGCGTATCGGATCCGAAATTGAAGTCGCCTCAGGTACGCTTTTCCCCTTTGCGATCGAAGTCGCGGCCCAGCAATGGCCGGGCGTGGATCGATGCGCTTTTATCACAACGAAAGTAGGCCCCACACTCTGCGTCCAAGGAACACAAAAGTACCTCGAGGATTGGAAGCGTTCTGCGCTTGGGTTTGGCGTTCCCGATGTGGTTTCGATTGAGAGCATCCCCATGGACAAGCGCCATGCCTCCAAAGTCGATCGCGCGAAACTGGAAAGCAGCCTGACAACTTAGGCACGATACGGCTCAACAATCGCCAAAGCTCCATACCTGAACGGCTCCTTCGCCTTGCTGGATGACGCATTCTTATCCGCATTTAAAGAATCATCGAATACGAGGCCTCTACTTCCTGGGTCGTTTCGGCCGACTAGAGCCCTTGTTGAGGAACCGAACCCATCAAGCACGGGGAGCGTATGAGACGCCGTTCGGTGGGGCAGATCAAGCGCGGCGATTGGATAGACGGCGAAGCCGTCGAGACCCATCATGCCGGGCCAGGCACCCAGCAGGTTTATCGAAAGAGTGCGCATGTTTCCCGATGCAGAAGCAAGCGCAAACGACTTTTGGCTGAAATGCCTCACCATACCGAACCACTATCGTCACTGAACCCGTGTTATGTGAAGCGATATCTGTTTAAGTGGTCAGTTCCCCTGCGAAGCTCACGCACCATCACTCATTTATTTCTGGCAGAAGGCCTCGATCTCAATTGCAAAGACCGGTCAAATCCAGCCCATAGTGGACACCAGTCTATGCTCAATCTTATGCTCCAACCTAAGCTCTTGAAAAACTATCAGTCGATAGGCCAATCTCAACTGTAAGGCTAATCCCGCGCGCCAACAACGGAACCCTGAATGCGGCTGATCAGAATATGTTTGATTTCGGTGGCGCTGATGGCAGTGGCCATAGTCGGGTTAAGGTGGACCTTTCCACTTCCTGAAGAAAATTTTTCTGAGCCAACGTTTAAACAATATGCAGATTGGGACGGGCCATTAGGCGCAACTATTAGAAATGCTCTTGAGCGTAACCCCGGGCTCGACGGTGTAAGGCCTTTGGGCAATGGACGCGCGGCTTTTGCGGCCCGGGCGATCCTCGCGAGAGAAGCGACATCCTCAATCGATGCTCAGTACTACATCTGGCAAGATGACGTTACCGGCCTGATGCTTCTGGAAGAGCTTAGGGCAGCAGCAGAGCGAGGCGTGCGCGTCAGATTGCTGGTCGACGATAACGGTATCTCCGGGTTGGATGATTTGCTTGCCGAACTGGACACCCTGCCACATGCAAATGTACGCATTTTCAATCCTTTCACTTTGAGGAACCCAAAACTCCTGTCCTATGCATTTGACTTTGGTCGCCTGAACCGGCGGATGCACAACAAGTCAATGACTGTAGACGGGGTCGCCACGATAGTTGGGGGACGTAACATTGGTGACATCTATTTCGACTACGGGGCGGGAACGCACTACCTGGATGTAGACGCGATAGCTATCGGCCCGATTGTGGATGAGGTGTCGCAATCCTTCGACGCATACTGGAATAGTGCCTCCGCTTACGACGCTGGGCTCTTTTTGGAACCTCCGTCGGAAAAAAGTCTGAAAGCAAAGGCAGACGCCGCGCGCCAGACTGCGTTTGGCGCAGGCTATCAAAGGGCAATTCAGGATAACGAACTGGCCGACCGGATAGCAGAACATGATCTGAAGTTCGAGTGGAGCGAAGTCACTCTTTTTGTCGACGACCCGTCAAAAGGTTTGGGCGAAGTAGAAAGTGAAGACCTGATTGTCGAACAACTTATCGAGTTCGCCAAAACCTCTCAAATCTCATTGGACTTGGTCTCTGCGTATTTCATTCCGGGGGAAAGAGGCGCGGAGGTTCTGGAAGGGTTGGCAAAGTCCGGAGTGAAGGTCCGCGTCTTAACCAACTCACTGGATGCCACGGATGTGATGCCCGTGCACGCGGCCTATATGCGATACAGGGAAGACTTGCTCAACAGTGGTATAGAGTTGCTTGAGCTTCGAACTTTGCGGCGTGAGCATCGCGAGCGCAGCCTGCCCGAGATGCTGGCTGGATCGGCTTCTGGTCTACACGCAAAAGTCTTTGGATCGGATGGAGAACGGATATTTATAGGTTCTTACAACCTCGACCCGAGGTCCGCGCGACTAAATACAGAAATGGGCCTTATGATCGAAAGCCCAACGATTGCTGCGTCGCTTGCGGAGCAATTGAACCGGCCTGAGTTTTCTTACCGCGTCGAACTTAACGACAGCGGCGAGATGATCTGGCTGCAAGAAGAGCAGGATGGGACAGTCACCATTCACACAGCAGACCCGGAAACCACCGGTTTACAGCGTGCCCTGACGGCCGTTGTCAGGTGGCTGCCGGTCGAATGGATGCTCTAGTCATCAAACGACCGACAATCTGTTGACCCGCAGCCAGAGACACCAGTACGTGATCTGACCTACAGTGAAGTCACAATGGCCCTGGCGTAAGCTTCCATGTCGACACTGGCACCTCCGGTTGCGTACCAAACCACGACGGCGTCTTTTCCTGGCGAGACATAGATGCCTTGGCCATTCATCCCACTTTTGTAGAAATCGCCATCGGCAAAAACGGCATCCCATTGGTACGCGTTTGCCATTGGTTGCTCGCGGAATGCGTCAGAAAGGTGCGGGCCAAGCGTTCCCTTCATGTAGTTTTCAGCGACACCCGCTGTTTGGATCATTTCGATCATCTTTTCAGAAACAATGCGGCCTGAAGCTGTCTTGTCCCAGCTCGGCGTGTAGAGCAGACCTATCTTTGCCATGTCGATCAATCGGCTGCTGATCAGACCGTGTATGATGCCGTTTCCTTGAGGTGACAGCGCAAGAGTGGCGTCGCCAGTCATTCCCGCTTTGCTCCAGACCCGCTCCGTGATCGCTTCACCAAGCCGCTGGTTCGTAACGGATTCAATAACAAGACCAAGCATTTGTGTGTTTGCAGAAGAGTATTCGAAGGCCTCAGCCGGTTCCCGTAGCTTGGGTATAGCAAAAAGGGCTTCGTTATGCGTTTGCAGGACGCCAGCTTCGTTCGGAACACCAACCTCAGCCCTGACAAAACGCCCATATGGCGTATCGCCTTTGCGCGACAGGGGGTTTTCTTCCAGATCCAAACCAGACTGCATGTTCAGGACGTCGATGACTTTTATGCTCTCCCAAGCTGTTCCCTTGGTGCCCTCGACATAGTCTCCAACCGTTTTCTGGACGTCGATCTTACCCTCATCTTCCAATTGACCGATCAGCAAGCTCGATAAGATCTTTGCATTGGACATCCAGACGTGGTTGTCCGTCCGACGCATTCCTGGGTAGGCCTCGTAAGCGATTTCGCCGTTGTGAAGAACCATAATGCCCTGCACCGTGGAATCATCAGCATTAATCATCTCGTCGAGCGAGACGGCATTGCCATCGGCGCCTTGGACGCTCGTCGCGCCTATGGCATCGTTAAGGTTTGTCGCAAGCATCGCGACGGCCCCGTCGCGGCGAATAACCGAACTCGGTAGGAACTCGGCGAGGTTCATGTATGAAAACGCCCCGGCTTCGGTGATGTCGAGAAACTTCTGCAAATTCCATTCAGAACTCAGGTCGTAGGCTTGCTCGGCCGTGTAACCATTCCGTAGGTCACGGATGGAAAAGTCTTCTCGCGGCGTAGCGTATGGGTCGTCTTCAGCATGTGCAGGAGATGTTCCAAGGCTTTGCATAATCAAACCTCCAATAAGCGCAAAAACTGGAAAATTGGACTTTGAAAGTAATGAAGTGTTTGGCATGGCAGTATCGCTCCAAATGAGTTGCAACTGAAGTATGGCCGCGGCCAGCGTGTTGAAATCGGGTTTTCAAAGAACTGAACAACGTAGTTTTGCTCGGCAAAGCATAGTCCGTTTTATCGGGAATTCGAGAATTGCTGCCGCTCTCACTTACCTGGTGAAATATCCACTTTGTTCGCATTGCAGTCATTCTGTGAATTTCGGCGAATGTCTGCCACGAAACCACAGCGGGCCGCGAAAGTGGCTTTCAAATTTATGTCGCTCAGTCGGTGTTTTGAGACTGACGGCTTAGGTTGACACATCGCAGACCAACCTGCTCTGATCGAAGCAATTTATTAATGTCCGCAATCCTATTCGGAGGCATCAATGAGTTTCTCTAAGTCTCTAACCATACTCGCTTTCGCACTCATGCCGCTTCACGGCGCTGCGCAGTCTCCTTCTTTGCAAGACGCCTTCGACCGTTTTCCTGAGTTTCCCGGCACAACTGTCTACGTCGGTGAAGAAGTTCTTACCATGAATCCGGACGCCCCGTTGGCTGAGGCCGTGGCAGTTAGAAACGGTCGAATTGTCGACGTCGGAACCCTAGAGGGTATCGAGGGTCGGCTGCCCGAAGGTAGCTATGCAATTGACCGCATTTTTGAAGACAAGGTCATTGTGCCTGGGTTCATTGAACAGCATTTACACCCGCTTCTGGGCGCGCTTGCGATGATGTCGGATGCCATCATTTCCATCGAAGACTGGCAATCGCCGGCCGGATTTGCGCCTCTTGCCAATAGCGAGGAGGAGTTTCGCGCACGCCTGTCCGAGGTCATCAACACATATGATCCAAGCAGCGGGCGGCCGTTGATGGTCTGGGGGTATCACGCGTCATGGCACGGGGGCATGAGCCGTACGATTTTGGACGAACTGGCCCCCGACATTCCGCTGGCTGTATGGCAGCGCTCTACCCACGAGATGTACTTCAACTCCGTGGCCCTCGAACAACTGGAAATCACCGAAGAATACATTGCCAGCTGGTCAAGCGAACTGGCCCGGTCTCAAGCCAATCTTGAAAAAGGCCTCTTCCTTGAAGCTGCATTCTGGGAGCATGTGTTCTTTGAGAAGTTTGCTCCGGTCTATGCGTCTATCGACAGGGTCATGGAGGCGCTGGAGTTCACAGAGGACTATTATCACCGCAGCGGGATCACGACCCTTGCAGAGCCAGCTGGCCCTGTGGATCAGAACGCCCAAGCGCTCGTAGCAAAAGCGTTCGGGCCAGACGACACACCTTTCAATTTTTACTTTATTCCGGACGGTCGGACGCTTGGCGGTTTGTTTCTGAACACCGAGGGCCCCGAAAAAGTACTAACCGAAACCGAAGCCATGCTGGCGTGGAGCGAAGGCCGAACCCAATTCCTACCTAAGCAGGTCAAGCTGCTGTTGGATGGAGCGATCTTCAGTGAATTGATGATCATGCGCGATGGCTACCTGGACGGGCATGAAGGTGAATGGATTATGACGCCCGATTTCTTCAAGCAGGTGTTCGACCTTTATTGGGACGCAGGCTTTCAGGTCCATGTTCACAATCTGGGAGACGGCGGTCTGGACATTCTTCTGGATGCCCTCGAAGCTGCCATGCAGCGCAATCCGAGATATGACCATCGCACCGTCGTTGTACACTTTGGCTACGCTCAACCTGATCAGATCGCACGCATTAAACGTCTTGGCGCGATTGTCAGCGGCAATTCCGTTTATACGCCGACGCTCGCAGATCGCTATGCCGAAGGCAGCGTCGGTAGCGAGCGCACAGAGCGCATGGTGCCTTTAGGAGACGCCATTCGAGCAGGCATCCCCTTTTCGATGCACTCGGACATGCCGATGGCTCCTGCGGAACCGTTGAAATACATGTGGGCTGCTGTCAATCGAATTTCCGCGAGCGGTCGCGTCGTTGGTCCGGACCAACGCATCAGTGCAGAAAACGCTTTGGAAGGTATCACCATCGGCGCAGCCTATTCCCTGCAATTGGAGGATGAGATCGGTTCCATCGAGCCTGGCAAACTGGCCAACTTCACAATCCTCGAGGAAAATCCGCTAACTGTGGATCCTTTGACGCTGGCCGATATCAAAGTGTGGGGCACTGTGCTTGAAGGCCGTCTTCAGCCCGCTCCTCCCGCAGCGGGTGAAGACAGTGACGAAGCTGATGCAAGCCAGCTCATCAATAATCCCGAACGTGTACTGATGGCGTCACTACGCCACGCACGCAGTAAAGCCCACTACCACGATCACTCGCAAACGACGCAGTCTAATGTCTATGATCCACTCGGAATTTCGGCCTATGGTTCGCTTTGATTGTCGCTAGAACAAGTCGGATGATTGCCCCATCTCGCTTCGAAAGGCGCAGTGCTTATCCTGGCATTTTGCGCAGACGCAGAACCGTGACACCCGCTGCGTTGTTGAGCGCCAGGTTGTTTCCGTTTGTCACGTAGCCTACTGCCGCCGACAAGGCATTGTTCGTGTCTGCCTCAAGCTTTTCCCGATCCTCAGGGCACGCCATCTTCGTTCCTGCGAAGTTGTCCGGCATGCTGAACTTACCATTGGCTGCGTCGAGTGTTCCTGTAAACCTGTTACACCCTCCGTACAGGCCAAACTGGCCGTCTTGATCAATTGTCAAGGAAGGAGGGTTCTCAGCAATGAGCATACGCCCTGCGATCTCGTAAACTTCCCAAGCCGTATCGTAGATCGATTCGTCAGCAATGTTGCCGCCCGTTCTCCTTGGCATCATCTCTAAAACGAGTTCAGCAGAATCTGGTGCGCCACGGGTCAGCACAGGTGTCGCGGTCGTTGAACGAAACATCACGTGATCGTTTGAAATGATCCTGGCAGCCACTGTGTAGGTATGGCGCTCATCGATGAGATCTGTGTCGTAGGCAATTTCAACCGTTCTGGGGACAGCAATGAGTTTGAACCTCTGGGAAGACAGCCGAACCGAAGGTGCATCTGCACGCGAAGTGTCAAGAAGTTCGACTTCCAAAACGGCGTCAGGCGGCAGCGCGATCCGTTCCCGGTAGGTTACAGTGGTCTTCACATGCATTGTCTCGGCGACTCCAGACGAAGCGATGGAGAGTAGGGCAGCTGAAAATACCGAAATCAGGACGGGTCTAAGCATTGAGAAATTACTCCCCAAATGTTCAGAAACCAACAGACTGCACTGATCCTAGAAACGCAAGGACAGTCTCTTGGATATATGCCCTCCTGCTCGCTCCGTGCGCATTTTACTAATCCCCAGACGGGATCTCGAATGGCACGCCACTACAACCATTGGATGACTCGCCAAGTGACACCCAACCAAAAAGGTCTCTGAACAGGTGCAAAACAAAGCGATCTTTTGATGAAAAAGTCCCTTAAGGGCCGCAAATGACGACTTGCTGATTACTAAGAATATGAGACTGAACTCGAGCTTCAGAAAACTATCTGCAGCTCTAGATCCAACTTCATTCAAAAAATTGACTTAGGGCGCCATCTGATGCCGAGGGTTCATCGCTCTTCTGGTCCAACTACAACGGTTGGGTCAGGTTCGTGTGAAGTTGAGCAACTATGCGGGGCGACACATAGATTTCCCTTTCGGTGACCGCTAGGTCGTTAATTTTGCACTGACTGAGGTATCTCGGTCGCAACAACTTTCCCATTGACGACACAAAGACTTTCCATCGCGTAGTCAGCGCGCATAGGCCCATCTTCCCTCCCAAGCCTAAGAAGAGGTCAAAAAGACTCGCAAGCTACGATGTAGGCTAATTTATTAGGTTCGGTCAGTAACCTGCTTCAACTGGAGCATTGTTTTTCGCGGGAGTTGCCTGCACTACGCTGGGCGAGCAAGAAAACGGCTGGTGAAAGAGTAGGCACAAATCATTTGAGAGAACGCGGGACAAATCGCCTGGGACTGCCACTTTGGTTGGGGAAGTAGTGTTCAATTTAACACTTGCCCTGTTTGGCCCACGCTCAGCTTGCCGCGTTTAGCCACCTCAACATAGACACCCATGTCCATATGACCCATCAACTTCCGAATTAGATAGGGTATCTTCAAGTCCCGCTCGGTCGTATCCGGGTTCACCTCGGTGGCTGCACACCTTTTCGTACGTGAGAGTATCTTTAACTCGACATCGCCGAATCTAAGAACTGATCCAACTGCGTCCAGCTCAGAAAACGGGGGTAAGCCTTCTATCTCAATATTCGCCCGGAAGCGTGCTGGGTGGATTTCCGCGTTCAGTTGTTCACCCAATTTCTCCACAGACGCCAGATTTAAAACGGATATCGCATTCATCATTTTAGGTGAGACGACAGACACATCTGTAAACCGATGAGGAGCAGACGAAACGAAATTTGGCGGTTCGGGATCTTTTAAATCGATCTCTGAAGACAGGAAACTTGCCGCATTCATCCGATCTTCTGGTGCTTGCATATTAAAGCTGTGTGTTTTGCCGCTTGCTTTGATCTTTAGAGTTTGGGTCTCAGTATCAAAATTCGTCTTAACACCTGCCAGTGCAGCCTCATTCAACAGAACAACAAAGCGATCTTTCGGCAGTGGCTGAGGGTTCTGCGCATCGAAACCGGAGTTGTAGCGCGCGAATCCGAACAAGCGATCACCAGGAATCCCCTCTCCTGCTCGCAGCTTTACGGTTTGCATGGGCTCGGCACTCAAACCTTTAATTGGGTACCGGTTCAATCTGACGATAGAGAGCATGTTCATACGTCTGCACCTGACCAAACGAGTTTACACGATCCTGCGTGGTCCGTGCTGTTTGACGCTATCTCCAATTCTCCAAGGTATCGACCAAATAATCTGTGAGTGCCTCAAAAGCGTGTTCGCTTAACCTGCTGGACACATCATTGCCGCGATTGCGGTCTGTACCATTTTTGGTCAACAGGGCCTCAAAAATCCTAACTGTCAAAAATACATGCGCATCAACGCAAATGAGTAAATTAAATAAAATCAATAACTAAAAAGCGATGTCGACAACCTTCTTTGACTATTTGAGGTACGAACCTCAAAAAATTCTGGACTTGAGGTGCGTACCTCAAATAGCCTTGGAAGTATGCCGCGATTCGCACATCCTCGATTGACGGCGCAAAAAGGGAGGAATGGATGACTTACACAAAACTGGCCTCGGCCAGCGCAATAGTCCTTGCCGCTACTACTCTTTCTACCAAGGCAAATGCTGAAGATCTAACGCTTTGTTGGGCTGCATGGGACCCGGCCAACGCGCTTGTTGAGCTATCGAAAGAATTCGAAGCAGAATCCGGCCATACGATGAACTTCGAGTTTGTTCCCTGGCCGAATTTCGCGGACCGGATGCTGAACGAGCTGAACTCGGGGGGTAAGCTTTGCGACCTGCTGATTGGTGACAGCCAATGGATCGGTGGTGGCGCTGAGAATGGTCACTATGTCCAGCTGAACGAGTTCTTCGATGCTGAAGGCATCAGCATGGACGATTTCGCGCCGGCCACTGTCTACGCGTACTCGACATGGCCTAAGGGCACACCAAACTACTACGCGCTGCCTGCGATGGGCGATGCAAACGGCTGGTTCTATCGCAAGGACTGGTTTGAAAACCCCGACATTCAAGCCGCATACAAAGAGGCGACGGGTCAGGACCTGCGTGAGCCTCAGTCTCAGAAAGAGTTGTTGCAGATCGCACAGTTCTTCCAGGGTCGTGAGATCGAAGGCAAGACCGTCTATGGGGCAGCAATCTTTACCGAGCGCGGCTCGGAAGGGATCACCATGGGTGTGACCGGAGCGCTGTATCCTTGGGGCTTCAAATACGAAAACACCCCGGGCTCATATGACATGGAAGGCGCGGTAAACTCACCCGAAGCGGTTGAAGCTCTGGAATTCTACAAGGAGTTCTACGAAACGGCGACGCCTCCGGGATATACCAACTCTTACATGGGTGAGAGCTTGGACGCCTTTAAGTCCGGTCAGGTCGCCATGGCTATGAACTGGTTTGCGTTCTTCCCAGGTCTCTACGCCGACCCAAATACGGGTGGTGACAAGATCGACTTCTTCGTAAACCCACCTCAAAATCAGGCAGGTTCGACGCTGGGCGGACAAGGTATCTCTGTTGTCAGCTACTCCGACAAGCAGGACGCTGCACTTGAGTACATCAAGTGGTTCGCGCAGCCAGAAGTGCAGGCCAAATGGTGGGAGCTAGGCGGCTACTCGGCGCACAACTCGGTGCTGGAAGATCCTGGTTTCGTGGACAGCCAACCGTTTGCCGGAGACTTCCTGGAAGCAATGGGTGGTGTGCAGGATTTCTGGCAAGAGCCTGCCTATGCTGAGCTTCTGCTGGCAATGCAGAAACGCATCCACGACTACGTGGTTGCTGACCAAGGTACAGCTCAGGAAGCGTTGGATCTTCTGATCGAAGATTGGACGGAAGTCTTCGAAGACGAAGGCAAGCTGTAGTCCGGACACAGGCAGGAGCGGGTGAAAACCCGCTCCACCTTCACCCGTGAGTCCGAAACCAACAAGAACTGGCAAAGAGATGTCTGACAGGACCGTAGATCGCGTTGCGCAGGCAACGCCCGAGCGAGTTGCGCGAAAAATCCGGGGATTATCCGACCGCGCGATCGCCTGGATATTCATCTCCCCAACGATTTTTCTATTGCTGGCGATCAACATCTTTCCGTTGATCTGGACCATCCAACTGAGCTTTACCAACTACAAGGCCAACAGGATCGGGCGTGAAGTCAAAGATGTCGGTTTCCGGAATTACGAACGTATCCTGACCGATTCAGACACCTGGTTGAATATGCAGGCGACGGCGCATTTCCTGTTCTGGACGATCTTTTTTCAGGTCCTGATCGGGTTCACGCTAGCGTGGTTGATCAACAAGAAATTCAAGGGCAACGATCTTTGGACCACGATTATCGTGCTGCCGATGATGCTGTCTCCGGCGGTTGTCGGTAACTTCTGGAAGTTCCTGTATCAACCTCAAATCGGCCTGTTCAATTACATCGTGTCTTGGTTTACCGGCAAGGACCCATCGAGCTTTGAAATGCTGGGATCAGTCACGTTGGCACCATGGGCGATCGTGATTGTCGACACCTGGATGTGGACCCCCTTCGTGATGCTGATCTGCTTGGCCGGTCTGCGCAGCATTCCCGACTACATATACGAGGCTGCTGAGATCGACCGAGCCAGCAAGCTGCGACAGTTCTTTACGATTACCATCCCGATGGTGCTGCCGTTCCTGATGCTCGCTGTGCTGTTTCGAGGCATCGAGAACTTCAAGATGTTCGACTTGGTGGTTCAGTTAACCGGCGGTGGGCCGGGGTCTGTTACGGAACTCACTTCGATTAACCTGAAACGCGAAGCCTTTGAGAAATGGCGTACGGGCTATGCGTCAGCCTATGCGATCATCCTTTTCGTCACCGTGTTCGGCCTTGCGTCGATCTACGTCAAAGCCCTGAACAAGGTGAAACAGAGATGAGCAGTTTTTCCGTCACTGAACCTTCGAACCGGTCCAAGTGGATCGCAGGCTTTCTGGTCATCACTTATGCGCTGATCACGATGATCCCGCTGGTCTGGATTTTGCTGACTGGCTTCAAATCCCCGGCCGACGCGATCAGCTACCCGCCCAAAGTGGTCTTTGACCCAACGCTTGAAGGCTACGTCAACCTTTTCACCACGCGCACACGGCAGACGCAGGAATTTCTGGAAGCGAACCCACCACAGAACTGGGCCGATGAGATCGTCCGCCAGTACGACATGGTGATTGTCGGCCCGTCCAAGTTCGGCGAGCGTTTTATGAATTCGGTTATCATCGGATTTGGCTCAACCTTCCTGAGTATCTTCCTTGGTACGCTGGCCGCCTATGCCTTCAGCAGGTTCAAGGTTCCAATTAAGGATGACCTTCTATTCTTCATCCTGAGTACGAGGATGATGCCCCCGGTCGCGGTTGCTATCCCTATCTTCCTGATGTTCAGAAACCTCGGTTTAAGCGACACGCATCTCGGGATGATCCTGCTCTATACGGGCGTGAATATCTCCCTGGCGGTTTGGTTGCTGAAAGGGTTCATCGACGAAATCCCCAGAGAGTACGAAGAAGCCGCCCTCATAGATGGCTACACGAGGTTTCAGGCCTTCTACAAAGTGGTGCTGCCTCAAGCCGCGACCGGCATCGCGTCAACTGCGATCTTCTGCCTGATCTTCGCCTGGAATGAATACGCGTTTGCCGTGCTGCTGACATCCGCGAATGCGCAGACTGCACCTCCGTTCATTCCGACCATTATCGGTATTGGCGGCCTGGACTGGCCCGCTGTTGCCGCAGGTGCCACGATCTTCCTGATCCCCGTCATGATTTTCACCATCCTGATGCGCAGACATTTGCTGCGTGGGATCACATTCGGAGCCGTACGCAAATGAGCGAGTTTCTTACCGGATTACTACGGCTCCGCCGCGGCCCATGGGAGATGGTCGCAACCATCCTTATTGCACTGGGTGTCTTCATGCTGATGCAACCCTTTGTCCTTTGGGCCTTCACCTACTCTTTCATCGTCACGCTGATCGGAACCGTCATGTTCATCATCGTCAGCCATTTCCCGGAGTAGAAATGGCCCAGATCGTAGTCAAAAACGTAAAGAAGATGTTCGGCGATTTCACGGCTGTCCGCGAAAGTTCGTTCACGATTGAGGACGGCGAGTTCTTCATGCTGCTGGGCCCGTCCGGATGCGGAAAAACCACGACCCTGCGTATGATCGCAGGGTTGGAGCTTCCAACGTCGGGTGAGATTTATCTGGACGGCGAAGAGATCAGCCAGCGCCCGCCGTCAGAGCGGGACATTGCCTTCGTGTTCCAGATGTTCGCGCTGTACCCGCATATGAACGTGCGAAAGAATATCAGCTACCCCCTGATATCGCAGGGTATGCCCCGCGCCGCCGTAAAGGCCAAAGTCGAGGAAGTCGCAAGCATTCTGGGGATCAACGACATCCTCGATAGCCCGGTAGGTGGGTTGTCGGGCGGCGACAGGCAGCGCGTGGCGCTGGGCCGCGCGATTGTTCGCGAACCCAAGGCGTTCATGATGGACGAACCTCTTGGTGCCTTGGATGCCGAGTTTCGTGAGCATATGGCCGAAGAACTCCGCGCGCTTCATGATCGCATGGGCGCAACCACTGTTTATGTCACACACGATCAGTTGGAAGCCATGCAAATGGGCGACAAGATCGTTGTGATGAACAACGCTGTGATTGAGCAGTTCGGCACACCTCAGGAAATCTACGACAAACCAGCCACAATGTTCGTTGCGGGCTTTATCGGGTCTCCTTCGATGAACTTCCTGCCGTTTCAAGGAAAGGTCGTGCCTGGCTCGGAAATGGTTCGACTGAATGGCCATGACGAAGCCGTGCCCAAACTGATGGAAGGGGCGGAAGGTGACTTGGTTTTCGGCGTACGCCCCGAGCATGTTTTTCTGTCAGACGACAGCGCTTACCGGGCCAAGGTCCTGGCGGCAGAATATCTGGGAACCACCCAGATCGTGACGCTGCAAAGCCCGAACGGAGAGCTGAAAGCCCGGATTGATGCCCGCGAGACCGTTAATCCCGGCGAGACAGTGGGATTGGAGTTCCGCTCCCCCGCGGTAACCCTATTTGAAAAGTCTACTGGGCGCGCGTTGAGGTCCGCTCTGAACGACGAGGTACTAAGCAATGGCTGAAGTCGTGTTGGAGAATATCTCGAAATCATTCGGCAACGTCAAAGCGGTGGATGATATCTCAATGACGATCCCCAACGGAGCCTTTGTGGTGTTGTTGGGCCCGACTGGTGCGGGGAAAACAACGACGCTGAGATTGATTTCCGGGCTTGAGAAACTGGATTCAGGAACGTTGCGCATTGCCGGGCGTGACGTTGGATTAGATACACCTGCCCAGCGCGACGTGGCGATGGTCTTCCAGCAATACTCACTGTACCCGCATATGACGGTGCGTGAGAACCTGTCCTTCCCTCTGCGGTCGCCGATCCTGAAGACGCCAGAGGATGAGATCACGAGGAAGGTCAACGAAGTCTCAGAAATCCTCCAGATTCCGCACAAACTGGACAACAAAGCCACCGAACTGTCCGGTGGTGAAATGCAGCGCGTTTCAATTGGACGGGCGTTGGTGCGCGATCCCCAGATCTTCCTGATGGACGAACCGCTCAGCTCTTTGGACGCCAAGCTACGGGCGGATTTGCGGGTCGAGTTGAAGAGGATTCAGGCCGATCTGGGGTCAACTTTGCTTTATGTTACTCACGATCAGGTCGAAGCCATGACAATGGCGACGCATATTGGCGTGTTGGAAAACGGAAAACTGGTTCAATACGGAACACCCCGGGATATCTATGAAAACCCTGGCAGTGTTTATGTCGCCAGCCGGTTGGGTCTGCCGCGGATCAACATCCTGCCATCCGAGTTGTTCGGCGGCGATCACAAAGGCCCGCAGATTGGCTTGCGCCCAGAAAACATCATTGAAGGCGAAGGCAGTGAAGCGCGTGTCATACGTGCCGAACATCTGGGCGATCAAACACGGCTGCACCTGGACCTTAATGGTCACCCGGTTGTGACCCTGATTGATGTCCATCAGGACTACCCATCTGGAAAGATTATAAAAATCCGTCCTAACAACCCGTTGTATTTTGACGCGTCCGGCGCGCGCGTGAATTAAGGAGCAAAAGCATGGCCCAGTTCCTCAACACAAAAGAAACTCTGGTGACAGAGGCGATAGACGGTCTTCTGGCTTCCTCTGGCGGTCAGCTTACCCGGCTGGACGGCTATCCGCATATCAAGGTTGTTTACCGGTCGGATTGGGACAAGTCGAAAGTCGCCCTGGTATCCGGAGGAGGGTCTGGTCACGAACCCGCCCATGCCGGTTTCGTTGGCGCCGGTATGTTGACAGCCGCGGTCTGCGGCGAAGTGTTCGCCTCACCCTCGGTCGAGGCAGTTTTGGCCGGCATTCTTGCGGTAACGGGTGAGGCCGGGTGCCTGCTGATCGTCAAGAATTACACCGGTGATCGGCTGAATTTTGGCCTTGCGGCGGAACGCGCCCGTGCATTGGGTCGCAAGGTCGAGATGGTCGTCGTCGATGATGACATCGCCCTGCCCGACCTTCCGCAACCACGTGGTGTTGCGGGTACGTTGTTCGTTCACAAAATCGCCGGAGCGCTTGCTGAAAACGGTGCTGACCTGGATACCGTTACCAAAGCGGCAAGAAGCACCATAGCAAAGGTTGTCAGCATCGGTATGAGCCTGGACACCTGTACAGTTCCGGGATCTCCGAAAGAAGACAGGATCGCGCCGGGGAAGGCAGAGCTTGGCCTGGGTATCCATGGTGAGCCCGGCGTACAGCAAGTCGAGTTCTCGAATGCGGTATCGGCCATGTCCACAGTGGTGGAGAAGCTGAAGCAAAGAGTGGGCGATGGGGACTGCGTGGCACTGATCAACAACCTGGGTTCAACAACTCCGCTAGAAATGGCTGTCCTCACGCACGCGTTGTCCCAAACTGGTATCGCCCACCATATCATTGGCCCGGCACCAATGATGACGTCGTTGGATATGCACGGGTTTTCGGTTTCCATTCTGCCCGTGGATGAAGACGATTTGTCAGCGCTGGAAGCACCCGTTGATCTGGCCGCGTGGCCCGGGGTCAATTCCATCGACCCGATCAAAGTAGCACCATTGCCAGACGGCCTGACGCCGATCGATCCAATTCCTTCAAACAATCCCACCACAAGAGAAACAATCACCCGGTTGTCTGAACTGCTCATCAACGCAGAGAAGAATCTGAACGAGTTGGACGCTAAGTCCGGGGACGGTGACACCGGCAGCACGCTGGCGACTGCCGCAAGAGCATTGCAAGGTAGCCTTGACCGCATGCCGCTTGCTGATCTGACGCAGCTGTTTCCGGCGTTGGGCAATGAGTTGAGCCAGACTATGGGTGGCTCATCCGGGGTGATACTCGCAATCTTTTTCAACGCAGCTGGAGATGCCTGTGCGAGCGGGGCTTCGGTGCCAAAGTCCCTGGTCGAAGGTCTGAATCGCGTCAGCCAGGTTGGGGGTGCCAACGTCGGTGACCGGACAATGATTGACGCCCTGGCACCGGCACTTGCCGCACTGCCATCTGGCCTGACGCATGCGGCCGAGGCTGCCCGCGAAGGTGCGAACAACACCGCGAATATTCGACGTGCGAAGGCAGGCCGGGCAGCCTATGTTCCCGAAGAAAACCTAGTTGGACATAACGATCCCGGTGCTGAGGCTGTTGCTTTGTTGTTTGAAGGCTTGGCACGGGAGATTGAGGGCTGAAGAACACGTGGAAGACCAAAAACAAAAACTAGAATTGGTGAAAAAGCCAACCGTCAATGACCTCGCGCGCGTCGCGGGTGTCAGTCTCGCGACTGTAGACCGGGTCTTGAACAGACGCCCCGGCGTGCGTGCCGTAACCGTACAGAAAGTACAAAAGGCAATTGATGAGCTGGGCTATGTGCGCGATACGGCCGCGGCCAACCTTGCGCGAAACCGAGTTTACAACTTCCTCTTTGTTCTGCCGGGCACGGACAACGAGTTTGTGGAGGCAATCAGCAGTCAGATCGCAGAACAATCCCGTGACCAATTTATCGAGCGGACCCGCATTGCGATAAAGAAGGTCGCTCCGTTCGAGCCGCAAGATATCGTCAACATTTTGGATGCTGTCGACAGTTTGGATGTTGATGGGGTTGCCGTTTTTGGGCCCGAAACGCCTTCTGTCCGCGATGCTGTCAAAAGGCTCAGGGACAAAGGCGTTCCGGTGGTTGCCTTGGTATCTGACTTGCCCAGTTCCGAGCGAGACCACTTTGTGGGAATCGATAACGTTTCGGCAGGACGAACCGCCGCTCAGCTGATGGGGCGGTTTGTCCATCGCGACGGCAAGGTCTTGGTTCTTACAGGCTCTCGTTTGGCGCGTGACCACCTCGAACGTCGCCAAGGCTTTGACATTGTCGTGGCCGAGGAATTTCCGCACCTCCAAGTCGTGGCGTCGGTTGAGGGCCGGGATGACCCGGATCTGATTTACAAGATGATGCCGGAGATCTTTGAAACCTATCCAGATCTGGTCGGAATATACTCGTCAGCGGCGGGCAATGCGGGCCTGATACAATTTCTTTCAGAGAACAGGTTCAGCAAGGATCTGGTGATCATAGCGCATGAGCTTACGCCGCTCAGTCGTGAGGCGCTTAGGCTTGGCACATTTGACGCCTTAATCTCGCAAGACACCGGGCATATTGTTCGTTCTGCCGTCCGTCTATTGCGCGCTACTAAGGACAAGGTTCCATTCAACAAAGCGCAGGAACGTATCCGTATCGACATCTATCTGAAGGATAATTTACCGCCGTAGAGGCTTAGGTTTTGGGGAGGAAATTTTATGAAGACGATCAAAGGTCCAGCTTTGTTTCTTGCGCAATTTGCGGGGGACGAAGCACCGTTCAATTCGTGGGACGCGATCACCAAATGGGCGGCTGATTGTGGATACAAAGGCGTTCAGGTCCCCAGTTGGGACGGCCGGTTGTTCGACCTTGAACAGGCCGCGTCCAGCACCGGCTATTGCGATGACTTCAAAGGCAAAGCTACGGAGAATGGCGTCGAAGTCACCGAACTTTCAACGCATCTTCAAGGCCAGCTTGTGGCCGTTCACCCGGCCTATGACAGTGCATTTGATGGCTTTGCTTCCGAAAGCGTTCGCGGGAACCCGAAAGCCCGGCAAGAATGGGCGGTAGACCAGGTCAAAAAGGCACTGTCAGCGTCAAAAAACCTGGGTATTTCCGCACATGCAACATTCTCTGGCGCGCTAGCATGGCCCTATGTCTATCCTTGGCCGCAACGCCCTGCCGGCTTGATTGAAACCGCGTTTGATGAGCTGGCGCGCCGGTGGGTGCCCATCCTGAATCACGCCGAAGACTGCGGTGTCGATGTTTGCTATGAAATCCACCCCGGAGAGGACCTCCACGATGGTGTGACCTACGAGATGTTTCTGGAACGCACGGGATACCACCCACGGGCCTGCATGTTATACGACCCGTCGCACTACGTGCTGCAATGTCTCGACTATCTGGACAATATCGACATCTACAAAGATCGGATCCGGATGTTCCATGTGAAAGACGCCGAATTCAACCCGACCGGCCGGCAGGGTGTCTATTCCGGGTATCAAAGCTGGGTTGATCGGGCTGGGCGGTTCCGGTCGCTTGGTGATGGCCAAGTGGACTTCGGGGCTGTATTTTCAAAAATGGCCGCGAATGACTTTGATGGCTGGGCTGTGGTCGAATGGGAATGCTGTCTCAAGCACCCCGAGGATGGTGCGCGCGAGGGTGCTCAATTCGTGTCCGATCACATCATCCGTGTAACCGAGAAAGCCTTTGATGATTTCGCAGACGGTGGCGCTGACGAAGCCGCCAATCGTAAAATGCTGGGGATTGAGTGATGGTCACAGGACGCAATGAAGAAACTTCAGGACGCATTCGCCTTGGCATGGTTGGCGGCGGAAACGACGCCTTCATCGGCGGCGTTCATCGCATCGCCGCGCGATTGGACGACAAGTTCGAGCTGGTTGCCGGTGCTTTGTCGTCGACGCCAGAGAAATCCATTGAAAGTGGTCAGGCACTCGGCCTCGAACGGGTCTATGAAGACTTCAAGCAAATGGCGATCCGCGAAGCCCGGTTGAAATCCGGGATCGAGGCGGTCTCAATCGTCACACCAAATCACGTCCACTATGCTGCCGCACGTGAGTTCCTGAAACGCGGTATTCATGTCATTTGTGATAAGCCACTCACCTCGACCCTTGCCGATGCAAAAAAGCTGGTGAAGGCGGCGGAAAGCGCGAATGCGCTGTTCATTCTGACCCACAATTACACGGGCTATCCGATGGTTCGGCAGGCGCGGGAAATGGTTGCCAACGGTGATATCGGCAAGATCCGCGTGGTTCAGGTTGAATACCCGCAGGACTGGCTGACCGAGCAGCAGGATTTCAAACAAGCTGAGTGGCGAACCGATCCCGAACGCTCGGGCGCGGGTGGATCAACCGGTGACATCGGAACTCACGCTTACAACCTCGCCTGTTTTGTAACCGGGCTGACAGCGGAAAGCCTTGCGGCGGACTTGCAGGCCTTTGTGCCGGGGCGCAAAGTCGATGACAACGCCCACGTCTTGCTTCGCTTCGAGGGCGGAGCGCGTGGAATGCTGTGGTCTTCTCAGGTGGCTCCCGGAAATGAAAACGCACTTCGGTTGCGGGTCTACGGCGAAAAAGGTGGGCTGGAGTGGGCCCAGGAAGATCCCAATTACCTTTGGTTCACACCATACAACGAACCCAAGCGCCTGATCACTCGAAATGGAGCCGGAGCTGGTGACGTTGCCAATCGGTTGAGCAGAGTCCCTCCGGGCCATCCCGAGGGATATCTTGAAGGTTTCGCCAATATCTATGGAGAGGCTGCTGAGGCGATCCAAGCTTGCCGGAATGGTATTTCACCTGATGCGTCGGTTGTTTATCCAACGGTTCATGATGGACTCAATGGTGTTAAGTTTGTAGCCGCATGCGTGCAGAGTTCTTCAAGGAATGCGGCTTGGGTCAGCTTAACTTAAATCCTGGTTGTGGGCGTAGGGCATACATCTTGGTAGGCAGCATGGGTATCTACCAAAAACCGAAGCACGAGAAACCTATCGATGAACTCTCCGGAGCAACAAAGCACGAACGTCGCTGAAGCTCCAGATTATGGTAACGACATCCGTGAGAAATCGATCACCAATCCCTTACGCATTTGCGGTTATTGGTGTTCTTTTTGCTTCAATCTGTTTCGGCCTGGTTCCCTACTTCAGCCGCAGCTTGACCGAACAGGGCGTTGCACCCTATGCGGTCGCATTCTACCGCTACATTATTGCGGCTCTTCTTCTGCTTCCGGTTCTCATCGTGCACCGAAAAGCATGGCGAGAGATCACTTGGGGTCTTTCCGCCGGAGCCGTAATGGGGCTTGGTTGGATCGGATATGTAGCGGCGCTGGAGAAGTTGCCCGCATCGACTGTGGGTGTGCTTTACATGACCTATCCGGTGTTCACCTTAGTTATTGCTTGGGCTGTATTTGGCGATGCACCCACGCGACGCGCCATGTTGGCCGCTGGTCTGATTGTGGTGGCAGCTGTCATTGCTGGCTCGCCTGCGTCAGTGGCTGCGGAATACCTACCAACGCTGCTGCTATCCCTTGCCGCCCCATTTGGGTTTGGCTTCGGAATTTGCGTCCTGGTACACAGGTTGTCACGGATTGCGCCGTTGGCACGTATCGCGTCAGTTTCTCTGGGGTCTGTACTGGGCCTCGGGCCGCTTATACTTGGTGCTGAGGTTGGAGAGCTTCTCCCAAGGGAACAGTCCGATTGGCTTTTCATTGTTGGTATTGGACTGGTTACTGCTTTCGTGCCCCAGCTTATTTACACGATATGCTCACCTGTTATTGGGGCTTCCCAAACTGCGGTCGTCGGAAGCATCGAATTGCCCACAATGTTTGCCGTGGGATATCTTGCTTTTGGCGAAGCCATCTCTTTTCCTCAAGCTTTTGCATGTGCCTTAGTGCTGGGCGCAATCGCGATCACAAGAAGTAGAAAGACGCGCACCGTATCTACCGTGCTCGCAAAATCGCCGAGGCGGTAGGATTGGGTTCGAAGGCGACATACGCCGGCATTAATACAATGCCCATTTTCGGTTGGCCTGATTTGACTGGTCCGGTTTGATTGTGAGTGAATGACTGGTCTCTGGTCCATCGGGGCGAGAGTTTACGATGCTTCTCATTTATTTCTTCTCGAAACGGTAAACGCCATCCCAATCGGCCGGAGCTTCAAACGCAAAACTGCCGCAGCGTTCGATAAAGACATCTACAAGAAGCTTGTTAGCTGCGATTTCTCGATGCCTCTTTAAGGCGTCTGATGCTTCAGTCCATTTTCCAGACTGATACAAGTCATAGCATGCACGCCATTCTTCGAGTTCGCGTTTTTTGGCTGCGCTCACCAAAATACCACTCTCATCATCTTTTTCCGCTACCAGTTCAAAGATGCGACTAGGAAAACTAGTCCCGGCAGGCACGACAAAGTCAATTTCGCGCAGCACAAACTTGCTCTCGACATGAACGGCCACATCTGACGATACGAGAATTCTTGTGCCGTAAACTTTGTTCAACCCTTCCAGTCTGGAAGCAAAATTAACGGCAGCGCCGAGTGCAGTGTATTGCAACCTAGAAAGAGACCCGACGTTGCCGACCACTACGCGACCGGTGTGCAGGCCGAAACGTGTATGCAACGGACGTAGTGGTAACGCTTCGTTATCAGAATTGAGTTTCGCCTCAGCCTGCAAACACGCCAAAGCTGCTCGGCAAGCATGAACAGGGTGATCAGTATCATCGAGCGGAGCATTCCACAGAGCCATAATGGCATCGCCGATGTACTTATCCACGGTACCCTGATTGCCGGATATCTCTTTTTCCATTGCTTCGAAATACTCGGACAAGGCAGGCATCAGTACTTCGGGTTCAAGCCCCTCGGTTTGTCGCGTGAAGCCTTTGAGGTCAGCGAACATAAGTGTCACGTCGCGCGACTCTCCCCCAACGCTAATTCTCTCTGCTTTTGAAAGGATAGAGCGCACCAGCTCCTTCGGTACGAACGCTCCGAAACTCGACAAACCGGCTTTCATACTCGCAACGGCAGCCCCGAGTTCGGCGACTTCCTGAATATTTGACTTCAGGTTCAAGTTCTCACTTAGCTCAAAGTTACTGACTTTTCTGGCTTCCGTTGCCACGCGCACGAGGTTTTTGCTCAACAGACGGGCGACAACAAAGGTAAATGAGACAGCCAGAACCAAAGCAAGGACGCCGATTTGCATGGCGCGAGTGGTGTTTCTTTTTATTTCTCCGGTAAACTCATCTTCCGGCACTATGAGCCCCAGCGTGGGTTGGGCACCGAAGACTTCAGGGATTGGCATCACAGATGCGATATAGTTTCTTTCATCGGATGCTGGAGCTATGCGGAAAAAATCCTGCTGACTGGTTCGCCATTTATCAATGACACCGTCAATAATTTGGCTACGACCTTCAACTAACTCGTTCGTATTGGTACTCACGAAGCGCGGCTCTCCACCTTCGGACCGCGTGCTGGTGTAGGAAAGTAGGCGACCTTCGCGATCTAGCATGAAAACCAAACCATGATCGCCAATCCTGATATCATCCAGGATTTGCGAAAGTGCCGATATTGTTATGTCGAGCGCAACGACGCCAAGCAATTTACCTTCGTCGTCAACCACGGTTTTTGAGAACGTTGCACCCAAACGCCCTGTGCTCTCGAATTGATAAAGCGGCGATACGTAAACGCCGCTTTGCTCTAACGCCCCGCGATACCAAGGGCGTGTTCGAGGATCGTAGACAGTGGTTCCACTTAGAAATGGTGTGGCCAGCGAACGGCCATCCGACCAAAAGTAAGTCTCGACGCGCTCGCCAAATTGCTCGGAAATTACCCGTTGAACGCGATCTACTCCTTCCGGCACAGGCAAGGCGCTCGTACCAAAAGTTTTCCAATGTTTTGGGAGGTTAATATTCTGAAAAAAGTCTCCGGATTCTTCCTCGCCAAAATACAAGCCATAGTAGTGCTCATTGCCTTGCATCTGCGAATAGAGCACGTCCAAACCTGCACTTGAGCCAGCATAGTCCGTAAATTTAGAAAGAAAGACAGATGCAGAAGATACGACACTTCCCGCTCCGCGTATCACGGTTAGCATCTCATCGACTGACTGGCTTCTGGCCTCGGTCATCCGCTCTTTCGCGGTACGAATGGCGAGCTCTTTGTTGCCAAAATATAGAATGGCAACAAGCATTGTTGTTACGGCTAACGTGAGGAACGTGAATAACGTCGCAACGCCGATATGGAGACGTACTTTCATACCCTTAATTAGTCAAAATGTAACAATAGAAGTCCAGTCGCTCGTTGCCTCACATATGAGTATCTTGAGCATAGTGTTACCTGCACCGGTTTGATCGCGCACCACCCGCAACGGTTCAAGCAGGCATGCAAGCACCATATTGGAAAAGGCATTACACAGGAAAACAAAGACGTGGATGGGATGCATTGGCAGAATTGATCTCATTTTTGGCAGGATGAATATGAAACATGCCCAGACAATTTCGTAGATTTGTAGGGGTAAACCGTCGGAACAGGATCCAGTAACCATGCAGAAACGCCCGCTTTCCCACATTCGTGTCCTTGATTTTGGGCATTTTCTGGCCGGGCCGTTGGTCGGGATGATGATGGCCGATCTCGGGGCCGAGGTGATCCGCATCGATCTGCCAAGTGGCCCCAAGTGGAAGGACCCGGCTTTCGACATGTTATCGCGTGGCAAGCGTGCGCTTACGCTTGATCTCAAGACAGCCGACGGACGCAATACGGCGCTAGATCTGGTTCGCCGCGCTGACGTGGTGATCGAGAACTTCCGTCCCGGCGTGATGGAGCAGCTGGGGCTTGGGCCGGAGGCGCTCAGGCATGTGAACGCCGACATCGTCTCGCTTTCGTTGCCCGGGTTTGCGTCAACCGATCCCGAGCTCGCCGGGATGGCAGCCTGGGAAGCGGTGATCGCGGCGCGCACTGGGCAATTTACCGACATGGGGTTGAACCGTCGGCTGATGGGGATCAACCCTTCCTTTACCCCGCTGGGGCTGGCCTCGGCCTATGGTGCCGCATTCGGTGCGATGTCGGTCCTATTTGCGTTGGCCGCGCGGCCCCGGATGGGAGGCGACCACATCGAAGTACCGCTTGCGTCTGCCCTGCTGGAGGGGCTGGTTTACAATTGCGAACAGATCGAGGGCTACCCCGAGCGCTACAAATCTCCGCGTGAGTTGGAGTTGGAGCGGCGCGCGCGCGAAGGCCTGCCCAACAACCTGAGCTTTGCCGAGCTCTCCGAATTTCTTGATCCGTTCTACCGCACCTATACCTGTGCCGATGGACGAGGGTTTTACATCGTATCCTGCTCGATCGTGAACCATCCCCAAAGAGTGCTGGAGGTTCTCGGTCTTGGCGATCTGTTGAAGGAATTGCCGGATTTTGATGTCTATGTCGATCAGGCGGATTGGCCCGCGGAATGGGCTTTGCGCAGCTATCCGGTGGGGGTAGGTGATCGCAGGCGACTGGCTGATGCGATGAAAGCAGCCTTCCTGACCCGTCCTGCGCATGAATGGGAAGAACTTTTCGGAGCGGCTAAGGCTCCGGCCACAGCGCAACGCAGCACGGCCGAATGGCTGGCCGACCCCCATGCGCTGACCTCGGGGCTGGTGGTCGCGCTTGACGATCCCCGCCACGGGCAGATGCGGCAGATGGGCAACGTCGCTTGGTTGGCCGATGATCCAGGCGCAATGGATAAAACCGCAGGGCCACAGCAGGACGACTTTCGGGATGCGCTGAGCGGTGTTCTTGCAGAGACGCCGCGAATGCCCATGAGCGGCGACGGCAAAGGCTTCTGGCTCGACGGGCTGAAGGTGCTGGATCTGACAAACGTCATTGCCGGACCGACCATCGGGTCTACACTGGTGCGGTTCGGGGCGCAGGTCACGCTGGTCCAGCCCGTGCAGCCTTCGGTCGATCCGTGGAACGCGGTGGTATTCGGGCTGCATGCGCAACGCGGCAAGAAAAGCGTGTTGCTCGATCTGCGTTCGGAACAGGGGCAGGAGGCGCTTTGGAGATTGGTGGCGCGGGCCGATGTGATAACCATGAACGGCACCGATCAACAACGTGATGCACTGGGCCTGAGCGAAGCGCGACTGAAGGAAATCAATCCGCGTCTCATTCTGGTGCAGCTTGATGCATGGGGCGGACCGCGTCGGGGGCCGAAATCGGATCACCTTGGCTATGACGACCTCGCGCAAGCCGCGACAGGTGTGATGACCCGCTTTGGTGGTGGCCCTAAGACACCCGAGGAGCACGCTCATTTCGGTACGATCGACGCGCTGACCGGGCATTGTGCCTGCGTGGCTCTCGGAGCGGCGCTGGAACGGTTAAGGGTTACCGGCAAAGGTGGTGTTGCCCGCGCCTCACTGGCCGCGGCAGGTGAAATGATCCAGGCCCAATTCATGTATAATTTCGAGGAGCGCCCAGCGTTCGATGAGCCTTCAGGACGCGAGGTGCGAGGTTGGGGGCCGTTCTATCGCTGTTATGCCGCCGCCGATGGCTGGATGTTCTTTGCTGCCCCGACAGAGCGAGAATCGGCCCTGAGCCAAGTGCCGGATGTGGCCGACCTCGTCGACAAGGGTGACACCGAATTGGAAGCCGCCCTTGCCGAGCGGTTTGCGCAAAAACCGGTGGCCGACTGGATGCGTGCCTTTGCAGGGGGCTCGGTAGGTATCACGCCTCTTGGTTCCCTTCATGACTCGCGCGACGCAGGCCTGCAGTTCGAAAGCAACGGCAGGATCGACATATCCGAGTCGACCTTTCGCGCGGTGCGCCATGATCAGCACCCGATGGGGAGGTGGGTCGACCTCGTCGCGCCCAATGCGGTGCGGCCCGAAAAAGCCTCGATTACGATCCCCGGACCTGCTCCGAAATACGGGCAGGACACGCGCGAAATCCTCGCACGGCTAGGCTATACGAAGGAGGAAATCGGGCACATGATCGAAAATGGCGCAGCTGCCGAAAGCTGGTCGGACAAGTATTTGCCGGAGTAGACATATGACACAGGACCACCCCGGACCGGCGACCACGCCGCGTACCCGTGCAAAGGCGCGCCATATCGTTGATAACTACTATATCGGCCCGGCGCGTGACGAGGCGGTTCTGGAAATATGGGGCTACACCCCAGAAATGAGCTATGCCCCTCGGGACCGCGTTGCGCTGCACGTGTCCACCACGGCAACGGAATGGGAGCTTGAGATCGGCCGCGACGGGCAGTTCTATGAGCCACTACTGACCAAGAGCGGCCTGTCGGGGGCGCATCATCCAACGCCGCGGGATTGCTCGGTCAAAGGCTGCGGCTGGCCCGAGTCCTATGCCTTCACCATCCCCGATGATTGGGCACCCGGAGGTTATCTGGTCACTTTCCGCGCTCGGAAGGGCGATGATACGGTTGAAGAACACCATGTCATTCTAATCAGAACTGCGCCAGATGCTGCGCAACCGCCCTATGTTCTGGTTTGTGCAACGGGCACCTGGCTAGCCTATAATTGCTGGGGCGGGTCCAATCACTATGAGGGTATCACAGGGCCGAATGGCGATGCTTTTTCACCCATCGTCTCCACACAGAGGCCATGGACGCGGGGGTTCTGCAAACTGCCCGAGGGCGCACCGCGTGCGTTGCGCGAACAGCCGACCAAGCCCAGCGAGATGGTACGCTATCCCTACATGGAGTGGGCCTATGCCTATGGCTATTCCAAGAAATACGCCTCAGCGGGCTGGGCAAGCTATGAACGCCATTTCGCGCATTGGGCCGAGACTGAGGGATATGAGCTCGACGTGATCGCCCAACACGATCTGCACCGCGACCCTGATCTTCTGAACCGCTATGCCTGTGCCGTTTTCGTTGGCCATGACGAATACTGGAGCGCGGACATGCGCGATACTGTCGATGCCTATGTCGATTCCGGGGGGCATGTCGCGCGGTTTGCCGGGAATTTCCTGTGGCAGACCCGGATCGAGGACGAAGGCCGCACACAGGTCTGCTACAAATACACCGCAGATCAGGACCCTTTGATGGGGACTGATCAAGAGCACCTTGTCTCGGGTGCGTTCGAGGTGAACCCAGTGAACCGTCCCGGCGCGTTGACCTTCGGTGTTAACGCCCTGCGCGGCGTCTATGCCGGTCTTGGCAACTGTGTTGGCGGCGGTGCGGGCGGCTTCACGATCTACCGCGACGAACACTGGGCCTTTCACGGAGCCGGGCTCGGCTACGGTGACGTGCTGGGCGCGCGCTCGCGGATTTTCGGCTACGAGGTTGACGGGCTGGACTATCGCTTCGAGGATGGGTTGCCCTTTCCGACTTGCACGGATGGTGCCGTGCCCGAAATCAACATTCTCGCCATGGGGCTCGCAACCAATATCGAGGCCGATCACGGTATCTGGGGTGAAACGCTTTATATCGGGTCAGCGGACGCGGCGTTCAAAGCGCAGGTGCTCTTCGGAGAGGTCACGCCCGAAACCTTGGACGCCTGCAAACGCGGCAACGGAATGATCATCTCGTGGCCGCGTGGCAAGGGCGAGATATTCACCGCTGCGACCTGCGAATGGGTCGCGGGCCTGATCCGGCAGGACGACCAAGTCGAACAGATCACACGCAACGTCTTGAACAGGTTTGGCAAATCGAGGGGGCGCTCACGGTAACTTCTGCGTCTTACTTGAAGCGGACCTCTGTTCAAACCGCAGCATCGGTCAATTCGGGCTCTGAGCGGACTCGCGTCGATGCAGCGTGTCAAGATTAAATCCAGCGCCGAAAGCAGAAGTTGAGAAAATCGAGGTGATCCGGCGATTTCATCGGCTTGGCCCAACGTGCTGAACTCTGTCTTCCAGAAGTTGCCCAAGCACAAACCGGGCTGACCAACTGCTTCTTGCCCAATCTGTCTAACGCTGCGGAACAGCCGAATGTCAGCATTTCTCTCAGTTAACTATCACGGCAAGCGCCATCGCAATTACCTTAAGCCAGCGTGGAGTAAACCTCGGCAACTCGCTGAAAAGTCCAATAGCAAGCGATAGCCGCACATCCACCGGCCAACCCCACTCGTAGGGACATCCACAAACTGGAGTTCACGCGCCGACACATTGTCAAGGTAGGCCAGAGCGCAAGAATAATGGCGACCTGGCCAAGCTCGACGCCAAGATTGAAAGCAAGCAGGCTTTGCCAGATGTTTGGAGATGTGACCTGCAAAATCTTGTGCAACACAAAGCTAAACCCAAGCCCGTGCAAGAGGCCAATCAGCGTTGTCAGAAGCACCATCGTGACTTCAGAGCGCGCATTGTCCTTAAAACTCATAAACGCCGCGACGGCTGCAAATATGATAGAAAGCGCGATCCCAGTTTCGACGGCAGGAACAAACCACGCGCCCGATGGCACAAACCCGAAAAACCCCAGCGACAGCGTTACACTATGACCAACGGTAAAACCGGTTGCACGCAGCAATAGCGCCCTGAGGGTCTGCGCTCCAATGACCAAACACACAACAAACAAAACATGATCCAACCCTTCGAGGATATGTCGTATGCCTTCCCAGACGAAACTGAGGAATCCTCCATACCCCTTCTTCTGAATCACCAATGGTTCAGTCATCAGACCCCGAGATCGAAAAATCTGAGGTGTGTCTGACGCGTAGTCGAGAATGAGGTTGGCCGTTTGGTCCTGATCCGGCAAGCCGGGGTCCAGCACGTTGGCAATGCTGTACGATTGCACCGGGCCGATTGTGTCATAATACAGGAGGAGATCGACAACTGTGTCACCAACAAAAAGCGGTGGCGTGAGGGCCGTTTCGGTGTCTACTGCCAGTTGAGCTTCGGCTAAAGTTGCGAATCCGGGCTCATTTCCGACGCGATGCAAGCGAACGGTCTCAACTGTTCCTCTTAAGCGCCGATTGTCGACCAACAGATGTAGTCCACCTTCGGCGAATTGCCCCAGCCCATTAGGATCGCTCATGGCAGCCTGCAAGTCGACAAAGTGGACCAATTGGCCGTCGCTCATGGCATTGGTCGTGAATGGTGCAGCGTCCGGCAAGGCGTCACCATTCTGATCACCGACCTTATCTGCAACCAGATAAGGCATGGGCGTGCGCATGTAGATACGTAGACCGTCTTCGGAATGCTCGACATGCGAAATTCGA
The DNA here is from genome assembly GCF_056538305.1 of Ruegeria sp. BG9. Taxonomy (NCBI): domain Bacteria; kingdom Pseudomonadati; phylum Pseudomonadota; class Alphaproteobacteria; order Rhodobacterales; family Roseobacteraceae; genus Ruegeria; species Ruegeria sp. BG9. The sequence goes on along the minus strand of NZ_JBQFSY010000004.1, from coordinate 70,039 downwards.
ACGTTGAGGTTAAGCAAAAAATGCGCCGAGGCTGATAGCGTCAGTGACAAAAGCACACCGACAAAAAGAGCGCCTAAAGCAAAAACCTTTGGTCTTAAACGCTCATGCATTTGGATCGCGAGCCTCGATTACAGTTAATCCATCCAGCTTCCAATGGCCTGACTCAGGTATGACCTCCGCCAGCACCCGAAACGTAACGGCGCGCATATGGGCGTGCCCCCAATGACCGCCTTGTGCTTTCACTGTCCATTTGGCCAGAGTGCTAAATCCACCCGGTGTGAGGGTTGGGTTAATGCGCTCTAATTCCAGTTCGCTGATATCAGTAACCGTAGCAAGACTACCTCCTGGCGTTCGGATCGCGAGCCCACGTTCAACCTCTGTTGCGATGTCACCCAGAGACGCTTCCGACACAATATGTGCCAGCTCTGACTTTCTTGCGGCCGGCGAAACTTCCAGAGTCACCGTGCTCAAGTTATCGACCATTGAGCGCAGTATATCTTCCGCAACCTGCGGCTCAGGGGGCTCGGGCTTATTCCACGGTAATTCCAGTAAATATCCCGAAAATGCCAGGGTTGCCGAAGCAGCGACAATAACGGTTACGCAACTTACGCGCTTTGCAACTTTGCCCTTGCACAGCAGGAAAAAACCAAGTGAGGCGGCACTGATCACCCCGGAGATCAAAGTCATTGCCGGGTTCTGCCGTGTCTGCTGCTCAACTGGAATCTGAGTAACAGATGCTCTTTCGTATTGGAGCAAGTGGTTCTGCCAATGAAACTGAGGGTCTGCTGGTGTCACAGCTCCAAAGAATGGCCCGGCGATATCGTTTGAAATGGTCGCAACGCGGGAAATTTCCTCGTCAAACATATCCCATGTGACCGTTACCTGATCGGGAAGGTCCGACGAAGAGAAAGACAGGATGGCTCCGATAAACGCATTGTTCACAGACACTTGCTTTCCGGGCTGGACAACCTGAAAACCCTGCGATGTGAGCTCCAGAAGTTTTGCTGTAGCGTTTGACGGTTGCACTAATTTGCCATCAATTGACACCGGGTTACGAGAAGCCAAAATGGACGCCGCCTGATTTACGATCAAGGCGCTATGCTGTGGCGAAAGCGTTTGCCCCACTTCGAAAGTTTCACCAATCCAAGGCGCCAGTTCACGCAAGCGGATCAACGTCTCATGCCGAACTTCACGGGGTTCGATGTAAAGAAAAGTGGAGGTCCCGTCCTGCGCTTTTCGATTCAGGCTTTCAGCAGAAAAGCGGCTATCCCACGGATCAGGCCAGTGAATCTTTAACTCTGCCGGCTTTGACAAGAAGCTGAAATCCGTGACCGGAACCTCACGGTCAAAAACCTGCATCCCGATAGTTACCAGTGGTTCGCCATCCCGCGATGGAGGCACTATAGTCAGCTCCTTGGGAACTGAGTTTTGAAACGGAAAGAACAGTTCGACGAAAAGAACACGCGGATCTTTGGGCGGGCTGGGAACAATTTGACCCGAGAAGGGATCGCGCTGACCTGCAAGCGGCGAGGCCCGGTCGATGCGCGTTCGGTATTCCACCTTTCTGATATCAGCGTTTAGGGCCCGTTCGCCGCTTCCAACAATCGACAGCGCCCGGCTTTCGGCTTGCGCATAAGCTTGATTGGTATCTTGTTCAGCCTCCGGCTCACCTCCGACGAAATCTGATGACCATCCTATTGGCAACATTTCCGCAAACAATGGAATATCTTCGACATAGATCTCAAGGTCGACGTAGACCCCATCATCTTTGACATGAAGGACAGCGATATTGGGGGCAACTTCTGAACCGTTTGTCAGAACGACATCCGCCGAAACGGCCTGTGCACTTGAGGCCATCAGGCCCAGCATCAGGAATAGTCGGTGCAGATACTGCCAAATCGGAATTTTGGTCACCCCTGAAGGTTAATTATCCGGCATTGGCGGTGGCGTGTAACCCTCCCATTTTCCCGCATTCACTTTGTCGGACGGCTCTTTTTCTTTTGAGCGCGGTGCATTGATGTATTCGTCGCTCACAGCTGGTGGCAGAGCATATTCGTCAACACTCGCTTCCCGAACAACGATCTGATCCTTAGTTACGTTTATCACCTGTAGATCTCGCGCCAACGTGAGCGGTCCATCGTATGTCGAACGGACACCTTCCAGGATTGCCTGAAAGTTTTCGGGCGAAAGAACAGAGTGATACCCTAGGGCCATGCGTGGCTTGACAGCGGACATAACTTTGCCGAAAGCCGCAGGTTCCGTATGAACGCGCGTAGCTACATAAGTCGCCTGTTTCATGTCCCAGCCAAAGTAAGGGGCTAGCGCATCCGGTGGTAGAAACGCCTCGTGAGAAGCGAGGTCCGCCCCTTTGGCATATTCTACATACCATTTGTTAGGGTATGTATCGCCACCAAAGACGTATTTCAGCCCATTCCATTCCAGAGAATAACTTACCGAGCCATCTAAGCTGTGGATAGCAGGCCAGGAACGGATAGTTACGTCGTTCTCCTGATAAACAATCTCGTTTTCCTGCATGTAATCGAATTCAGTGACTTCGAGCTTGGCGCCATCATCCGGCAGCGCCCCCGTACGTGTGGCCAAATCCCAAGCATAGGCTTTAGACATGCCCTCAACATAGGCTTTAGTGCCCAGTTCATCTTCTGATCCGGAAGGGCCGAAGATGCGGAGCGGGGTATATCTACCTGAAAGCCAACCCCCAACGTGGAGGCCCATGAAGTCTCCAACGTGATCAACATGCAAATGGCTGAAGAAGACCTTGTCGATCTTTGCGAAGTCCGGTCGCAGCGAGAACAGGTTTCCCGTTGCGCCAGTTCCTACGTCAAACAGAAAGACGTCCCCATTCCCAAGTTCTACATAAAACGAAATCGAAACGGCGCCTTGGTTTGGTTTGGCATACCCGTCCCCAATGCCGTGATACGCATTTCATCCGCGCCAAGGATTTCAGTGTTGGGAAAGTATGACGCTGGATAAACACCATTTTCTATTGCAGAAGCAGTTCGACCAGTCGGCAGCGCATTTTGCGCGGAAGCGGTGCCAGCCAACGACAATCCCAAAGCCAATACTGCGCCAGTCGTGGAATTCATAATGCTTTTCATTGATCCCCCCATTTTCTGCATGGCGTTTCTGAGAGCACGATGTCGTGAACTCCCAGTTGCCCATAGACTTCTCTACGGTACGACCATAGACTACTCTATGTCAAATAATGAATGCTATAATCTGAATGTCAGAAACTGTCGCCCGAACCTCACCCAAAAACGCCGCGACCAAGGAAGACTGGATATTGCTTGCCTACAAAGTCCTCAACGAGGGTGGCGTTTCCGCGATAAAAGTCGTGCCAATGGCAAAGCGACTGAACCTGACAAGCGGTAGCTTCTACTGGCATTTCAAGAACGTCCGTGAGCTTTTGGATGAGGTTCTCAGATATTGGGAGCAGGAACTGACTGACAAAGTGATCGCACAGGCAAAGACATTTGGCGGTCCCCCGGAAGACCGCATTCTTCTTCTTATGAAAAAGGTCATAGAAGAGGACGCTGCCTTGCCGGATCACGCTGTCTCAGTGTGGGCGAATACCGATAACAAGGTGAAAGAATCGTATCAAAGAACCATCGGCAAACGGTTCCACTTCGCCGCCTGGATGTTTGAACAGGCCGGGTTTTCGAAAGAAGAAGCGAAAGCGCGCGGAAGATTGATGGTGACTTCGCTAATGGGAGACTCTTCGACCGGTCTGAAAGCGCGAGGCGATTGGGAAAAGGTTATAGAGCGGGAACATGCAATTCTTGTCGGAAAGAAGAAGATAGAATAAGAATATTGTCCGGCATTGTGAGTTTCCTCGTATTAGACCGCCAGTTGTTAATTGCCCTTTAGGAAGGTCAAACGCAACAGTGCCAAGAGCCGACATTCAGTCTGTGACCATCAAGGTCCGCGTCTTCCGCGACCCAAACGCTCGACACTCGCGCGGCACACGGCCGGATTTGAATTGCGCCGATTTGGCAGGCTTGAACGTCCGCTTTCGGGAAACCGCGCTGCATTGACGGGACATAGTCCATGATCTGACGGGCGCGCGGCCCCATAGTCCGCTGCGCCAGCATTAGGCTACTTTGTCCGCGCCTCGGGCATAGCGGAGATTTCGAAAAAAGTCAGGTGCCGTTACAAGCTGCTGTCGAGGTTGGAGTCAGTTTAAAAGCCCTGACACCAGTAACCCGCATAGCAAGTGACTTGGCAGGTAGAAAACCGGCAATGCAATTTTTTTGATATTATTTATTGCTTATTTTGCTGTGGAACGTCACTGATCTTTGATTCAATTAGCAGCCGAAACCTCAACAAATCCGTGAATCACGTCATTCAATTCTGACCCAAACGTCAAGCACGACTAGACCAGCATTTAGGGTGGTCTGCATGGCATCAGCGCCCCGTATCAAAATTCCTGTCAATCGTTCTGCCACCGCCTGATTTCCGCAGCGATCAAAGCCGAGTCCTTGCGCAACCCATGCGTATCGGCCCACTGCTTCGCCTGCGCCCATTCAGCCATGGCAAGGTTGTATTTTCCATCCAGCCTGTGACTTGTGCCCCGCCACATACCAAGCTGCGCTTGTCCGACGATAAATGCTTTGCTGTAGTCTTCCATTTTGGACAGAGCGCTTTTTTCCAGACTGTTCCAGTCTTCGTACCGATCGGAAAACCCCGTTTCGCGTCCGCGCAGAAGCACTTCAAGCACGCTGGAAATACCGACAATTACACTGTGAGATGACGGTCGGCGCATCTTGTCCAGCACTTTCAGGGTTGCAACCGCGGCATCAAAACCTTCCGATTGGTTCCCGATGCGCGTAAGCGCCAGCGCCAGGGCGCCTACGGCAGAAATCTGGGCCGCCAAATCAACAGAGCCAGACATGCCGGACGTGGTTAAGCGCAGAATATCCACAGCTTCGCGCGGCCTCTCGATATGCAGAAGGCAAAGGGCCTTGCACCTCAGTGCCCAAACTTCCTGCTGGATATTGCCGGCATTCTGGGCCCTCAGCAGCAACAGATATGCGGTTTCTTCCAAGGCGCTGAGATTGCCTCGATAATACTGCGACCAGAAACGAATTCCCTGTGCGTTACACCATCGCAACTGATCCCCGGATTTCACGGCAAGAGCCTGCGCCAGCTTTTTGGCTACAAAACCCACAACGGCCGCATTTCTTCAAGCCATCCCCCTCGTCGGTCGATTGTTGGAGATATTGAACTTCATTCCATCTAGCAACTCTTCCAGATCCGGACGTGCCGCAGGCCCGTTAGACACAATGACAATCTGCGTCGTGCCATCCGGAAGAATGAAAAACGATGCCGGCTCCGCAAAACGCCGATCCGTTTCGTTTGGCGAAATAGGATCGGTTACATAGACACCCAATTCCCTCATTTGATCTTCACTGAGATCATAACCTAAATCAAACTCCCAGCCGAATTCATCCTGGTCCGCGAGAGATTTGTCGATCGGATCAGCGGAAGCGACCAGAACATCAATGCCTGCTTCTTCGAATTCTGGCAGCATCTTTTGCAATTTGTTGAGGTGTCGCTTGCAGCGAGGACAGTGCTTTCCGCGGTAGACGACGAAAAACTGATGTCGCTCACGCTTTCCGCCCACGGTCATTGTTCCGCCGCCGACTGTTGGTAGAGAGATATTTGCAATGGGGGTGCCCACAGCGGGTTTGTAGTTTTGCATTCGATTAGTCCTTTTTTAGGTTGGGGGTATTGTACGTCGATTTGAATTTAAAATTTGCCAAAATGACCGAAGTCTGCGGTGGTCTGCCCGATTTGTACTGCAGTCAGCGCTGTATGTGCGTCTGCTGTCACAACAACGGACGTTCGACAGTATTGGAGCAACGACCGAGTTGCGAACAGAGCAGCCATCAAGTTTTTCAGTACCCCTGCTTCACGCGTATTCAAGATGGTCAACCAAACGTCTGCCGCAAATGCTGTGTTCTAGTAGACAAAACCTATCGCGGACCTTGGAGGGCTTTCCAGATTTAAGCCATGGGCATGAAGCGCCTATCATATAAGATCGCCTAGGGACTTTCAGCTCGACGAAATTCGTTTCGTGTCTACCGGAAGAACAACCTAGGCTTGGAGTTAACGTTTCATGGAGCACAACTTGGAAAGACGCCTCGCTGCGATTGTGGCCATGGACATGGTCGGTTTTTCCCGTCTTTTGGGTTTAGATGAAGAAGGAACAATAGCGCGGCAACAACGTCTAAATTCCGAAATATTCGAGCCAATTATTGCTGGAAATAGTGGTCGCGTTTTTAAGAGTAGCGGGGACGGTCTATTTATCGAATTTCCCTCGGCAGTTAGCGCCGCACGAGCTTGCGTAGCGATTCAACAATCAGTATCGGAAGCCGAGAAGTCTATAGATCCCTCTAAACGCATTGCTTATCGGATAGGTTTGCATGTTGGTGACGTAATAGTCGACGGCGACGATTTGTATGGTGACGGAGTCAATATCGCTGCTCGGCTCGAAGCTTTGGCGGAACCTTCAACGATTGTTACTTCAGCAGACGCACATCGCCAGTTTGATGGTAAGTTTGAAGCGGATTTTGCACCAGCAGGATCCCGCACTTTAAAAAACATATCTGAACCTGTTCACATCCTCCAGTGGCCCCCTGACGCCGTTATTCCTGCGATGACTGTTTCCAAGCCGACTGTAGCAGTGCTCCCTTTTGAAAATCGATCCTCTGATCCAGAAAACGAATTTATTGCCGATGGCATGGCGGAAGATATAATTACAGACTTAAGCCGTATGCCTTGGTTCAATGTGATTTCGCGAAATTCCACACTGACCCATAGGGACAACGGACTGGATTTGACGGCGACGATCAGAGAACTGGTTGTTGTCTATGTACTGAAAGGCTCTATCCGTAAGTCTGGAGACCGAATTCGGGTCACTACTCAATTAATTGACTTGGCGACTGAAACACAGGTTTGGGCAAACCGCTACGACCGAGTATTCACTGACATCTTTGATATTCAGGACGAAATATCGAACGCGATAGTGTCAGCGGTCGGGCCAGGATTTTTGAGTGCCGAAGCTAGGCGCGCCCGGGCAAAAGATCCGACGCAGTTGGACGCCTGGGAATGTGTAATGAGAGGGCGACCTCTCGTCATGCGTTTGGGGCAGACGGAAACAGCAGAAGCTCGACGCTATTTTGAACGGGCAGTCGAACTGTCCGGCGGCGCATTTGGCAACGCCGACCTGGCTCTCGCACATTTTCTACAAGCGTTCTACAGTTGGGCAGAACCCGGTGAGAATTCCGCCGCGGCGATGGTCGCAGCGGCAGATGCAGCGGTGCGAGCCGACAATCAAGATCCCATTGTTTTGGCGATCAAAGGATGGTCTTTGATGTTTGTCGGCCGCTGGGACGAGGCAGTTGACCTCTTTGATCGCGCCATTACGCTCGCACCATCGTTTTCGACTGTATTGGGCTTTTGTGGAAGCGGATACTGCATAAGCGGCGCATACCAAAAGGGCCTGGATCTGGTTAAACGAGCAGAGATACTAAGTCCTCAGGACGTTTTTACACCGCTTTGGTTGATGGGCGTCTACTTTGCCCATTTTTGCCTAGAGGACTACGAAAGCGCAGAAAAGACGGTGCGTCGTGCACTGGCGTTGGCACCCGAAAACCCAACCTACAGAAGGCAGTTGGTGGCGACGCTACATCTTTCTGGTCGCATTGAGGAGAGAGACAAGGCGTTAGACGCCTACCTGTCAGTTGCGCCGGACGTCAGAGCAAGTGATGCAAGACGAATTCCCGGTCGAGACCGCGAACAAGTAGAGCGCTTTGTTCAAGTCTTGATTGCCGCAGGCGTTCCAGACTGAATTCTTCTGGAAGAATTTGCTAAGTGACAAATGTCCTCCAGTGGTGCTGTCAGACTAATTCGAATGAGTCTCAGTTTGCCTCGGAAACCGCGAACCTATCCGGAACAAAGTTGAGCCACTCGCCAAGAGCAGCGGCGCGGGTCAGCTTGAAGGTGTCTCGACTGGCTAGCGATCTTTCCTGGTTGAAGTGGTTGTAGACAGAGGAATGGACGGAGGCGAATTTCTGTAAACTTCGCATGCGCCTGAACCGTTGCATCGGGCGTTCACGCCGTCGGAAAGGAAGGTGTGAATTCTCGACCCGGTTGTTGAGCCACCTGCCCGTCTGCTGTTTTTTGGTAGCCCCAAGCTCTTTGTAAGCGGCACGATACGATGCGAAGCGATCCGTGACGACGTTTTCCGCTTTACCGTGTCGCTTCATCAATTTCTTGAGGAATTTCAGTGCTGCAGTTTTGTTTCGGCGTTTGGTGACAAGAGCTTCCAGTACCTCACCTTCGTGATCAACAGCCCGCCAAAGATAATGCCGCTTGCCATTCACCTTCACGAAAACCTCGTCAACGTGCCACTTCCATTTGGAGAAGGCGCGCAGTTGCTGAACACGCTTTCGTCTGATCTCAGCAGCAAACATCGGGCCGAACTTGTTCCACCAGTATCGGACGGTTTCGTGGCTCACATCGATGCCTCGCTCGTGAAGCAGATCTTCGATATTCCGAAGCGAGAGCGGGAAACGGATGTACAGCATCACTGCCAAGCGGAGGATCTCGGGACTATTTTAAAGTATCTGAAAAAGGCAGATCTGGTCATCGGAAAAAGCTACGCAACACCCCTGCCCGCCTCAAGACAAGTTCTTCTGACAAGACCCCCTGAACCGCTCAAGCAAGGTTCTTCTGACAAGGCACTTCTGATAAGACCAGATGGTCGCTGGCAGAAGCTTAGTAAAGACCCGCGACCTTTGCCCTCAGTTTTGTCAGTGATGCAACAGTGTCGATTGTGGGTGTTGCGATCCCGATCAGTTGCCCCAATTCCTGCACCGAAGTGACCAGTGCATCAATTTCCATTGGTCGGCTCAACTCCAAGTCCTGCCACATAGAGGTTTTGTGGGCGCCAACTGCTGCCCCTCCGTCAATACGTTTTTCAACATCTACCGGAAACCTGATCCCAAGTTTCTCGGCGATTTCCTGAGCCTCAAGCATCATTCCGCGCGCCACAGACCGTGTACCTGGATCAGTACACAATACATCAAGTGTTGAGTGGGTAAGAGCGGAAATCGGGTTGAACGACAGATTGCCCCATAGCTTTAGCCAAATTTCGTCCCTAATTCTTGGTCTCACGGGCGCACGTAACCCAGCAGCGGATAGAGCCGCCGAAAACTTGGCAGCGCGGTCTGATTTGGAACCATCAGGCTCGCCCAAAGAAAAACGATTGCCTTCGACATGCTTGATAGTTCCCGGAGTAGCGACTTCTGCGGCTGGGTAGACGACACATCCTAGAACCCGATCTGGCCCGAAACCATTCCATTGCACGTTACCCGGGTCCACAGACCGCAACCTCTTCCCTTCGTAGGGACCTTCCAGTTTGTGGAAGTACCACCAAGGCACCCCGTTCACACCACTTACTAGTGTTGTCGCGGATCCAATCAGGGGCTGCATTGTATCTACAACCGCTGGAACAGAGTGCGCTTTTAGCGTGATGAAGACATAATCTTGTGGGCCAAGATCGGCGGCATTGCCGGAGGCGCGTACCCGCACGTTGATCGGGTCCCGCCCACCCTCAAGGAGAGTCAGCCCATTTTCCTGCATTGCAGTCAGATGGGCGCCACGCGCAATGACACTGACGTCGACGTCAGTCTGCGCAAGCTTCGCGGCAACGTAACCTCCGATAGCTCCGGCACCAAAGATGCAAACTTTCATGTGTCTAAGCCCTTGTCAGCCCCAGTTTAGCGGCCAGCCCAATCCGTTGTATCTTACCAGTCGCGCCTTTTGGAATCTCTTCGAGAATGACCACTGATGTCGGCACCTTGAATTTTGCGAGCCGTTCGCCGACAAAATCCCGGACCTCTGTACCCGCGATCGCCGCGCCCTCGGACAGTACCACCGCCGCCGCGATATCCTCGCCCAGTTTTTCGTGTGGGACGGCAAAACAAACTGCCTGAGCAACGTCCGGGTGGCTCAGAAGCACGGCATCGACTTCGAGCGGGCTGATTTTTTCTCCACCGCGATTTATCAGCTCTTTAAGGCGTCCGGTCAGCCGCAGGTAATTCTCTTCGTCGAACGACCCTTGATCACCGGTACGAAACCAAAGCTTTCCATCCGCTTCAAAGAAATTGTCTGCATTTGCCTGCGGGTTGCTTTCGTATCCCGGTGTCACGTTTGGACCGCTGATAACGATTTCTCCGACATCCCGCGAAGCGATCAACACATCTTCCGTTTCGTGTGCAATCCTGACTTCGGGTCCTGCAGCTATTCCAACAGATCCGGGCTTTTGCTTTTGCGGAGGAAGCGGGTTGCAACACATTTGGTGCGCGGCCTCTGTCATGCCGTAGGCTTCGATGACGGGCGCACTAAATGTTGCAACCAACTCTTCCATAACTGGTGCGGGCAACGAAGCAGAGGAAGATCGAAGAAAGCGCAACCGCGATTGATCAATGATTGATTGGTTTCGTGCAGCTCGGGTCAGAATAGCTTGGTGCATCGTCGGGACTGCCGTATACCAAGTCGGATCAACTTCAGCGACCTGCGAAAAAAAGCTTAGAGCGTTGAACCCAGGGGCGCAGCTAATTTGCGATCCGGCGCCTAAAGAAGCCGCGACTGCTGCGATCAGCCCATGGATATGGAACAGCGGCATGATGCTTAGACAACGATCATTGATTGTCAGTGTCAAAGACGAAGCCACATTTCTCGCAGATGCGTAGATATTTGCCTGCGTCAGAGGGACGATCTTTGGGCGCGACGTCGTTCCCGAAGTGTGGAGTATCAGGGCGACATCATCTTCACGCGGCGCAGAGGTATCAGCGACTCCAATTGGGTCGCGGGACAAAATCGAAAACTGGCCGGCCTCTGGGAAGCTATCGGAAGACGCCCGCAATATAGCGATGCCGAGATCGGTTGCCGCTTTTACTGCAGGTCCGTCTTCGTTTTCACTTACAAGCAGTGCCTTAGCCCGCAGGTCCTTGAGGTAAAATACGTACTCTTCATAAGTGTAGGCAGGGTTCAGAGGTGCCGTCGTAGCCACTTGGGCAACGGATATGAAAGCCGTCGCCATCTCTGGACCGTTGGGCAAAACGATCGCAACTCGATCTCCACGACCTACTCCGATCTGGTAGAGATCCGCTTTGACCTTTGCGCAAAGCTCGCGGAGCCCACGGTAGTTCAACCAAGATCGGCCGGGAGCACCGATAGCATTTGCAGTGCCGGAATGGGGAGCAATCAATTCAGCGACTAGATGGGGCATCCGGGATCCGTTCACAAAAGCATTGGCCTAATTCGCGGAGAGGGTTTGTTGTAGTACTTGCTAAGTTACGTTGACCGTTATGCTACCCAGTTTGTCGACGGCCAGAACCATAACATCGCCACGGCTCACAGGGCCAACGCCAGAAGGTGTTCCAGAAAGGATGACGTCTCCGGCAGCGAGCTCAAAGTAGTCGCTCAGGTAGGAGATCATCTCTGGGACCTTCCAGATCATCTGGTTCAAATCACCCTCTTGCCGAACGTCACCATTCACCGTCAAAGTAATTGGACCATGGTCGAGATGCCCAACTTCTGATGCCTTGTGAATAGGCCCGCATGGCGCAGAGCGTTCAAACGCTTTACCAATTTCCCAAGGACGGCCCATTTTTTTCATCTGCCCCTGCAGGTCGCGTCGGGTCATATCAAGCGAGAGACCATATCCAAAGACATGATCCAATGCATCGCCCACCGAGATATTCGTACCGCCGGACTTGAGCGCAATGAGCATTTCTGCTTCGTGGTGCACGTCGGAACTGTGCGGTGGGTACGGGAATTCACCCGAGGAATCCAGATTGTTAGGATTCTTCTGAAAGAAAAACGGAGGTTCCCGGTTAGGGTCATGACCCATTTCAATTGCATGTGCGGCGTAGTTTCGGCCGATGCAATAAACGCGACGCACTGGGAATGTGCCGCCCCCCGCTACGGGTATAGTATGCACCTGCGGCGCGGGAATGACATGACCGGACATCGCTTTCCTCCTCAGCGTATAATTGCCAATGATCGGATTTCCAAACGGCCAGAGACCTTCCGATCGATGCCACGCCAGATACGATCAAACGCGGCTTCCTATGAAGTCATCGCCAAATTTGGGGTGAGTATGCAAGAGCTCCAACCTCGTTGCAGCCCGACCATTTCTAGAATTGGTTGGGCACTTATTCTACATCAGCCGTCAGATTGCATGCTTTTGGGTAGTACGCGCGAATAAACGGATTTCAGGTGATCCACCATGGCACTGGCGGCAAGTTCAGCGTCGCCCTTTGCAATGGCGGATACGATCGCATCATGCTCCCGAAAACTGGAGTAATTTTCAGCGGGCTTCAGGGTTTCGCGTGGTTGCCCCCAAACAATCGACCTACGGACCGAATTCAAAGTTTCGAAAAAGTATAGAAAAAGTTGGTTTCGAGTAGAGCGGGCTATGGCGTAGTGCAAATTGTTGTCCCACGCTTCGTAGGTGCGCCAGTCTTCTGCCGTGCGACATTTGTCAGCGCAAAGCCTCATTTGCTCACGGTCTGAACGAGTGGAATGGAGTGCCGCCAGCCGGCTAAGCTGCGGTTCGACCGTGAATCGCACCGACACAACCTGTTCAGGTTTAATTTGATTGCCCAAGTAAGTTACGTCGGTGAGGTTGAGAACCGGTCTGGAACCAACAAATGTTCCCCGCCCCACATGACGCCAGATCAGCCCCTGGGCCTCGAGTTCTGCCAACGCTCTTCGCAACTGATTGCGAGTTGTCCCAAGTTTTGAACACAGCTCACGTTCAGGTGGGAGCCTGTCGTTATGCCTGTATCCCGCATTGTTAATTAGGTCGCGTACGCGGTGCGCGAGTTCGGTTGGTGCGCTCATATCTCCACCCAATTTAGTGATTGGTTGATTGATTGAAACGCCAAGTCGGAAAAAACTCAAGAGCAAGAGGAAAGCAAGAAACGAGTCGCAGGACAGGTTCCGTGACCACGGCTTGACATAAGCACGAGGGAGGAGTGCCGAGTGCGGTTAGCAACTGTTTCCGTAGAGGGTCACGCCGTTTGCGTGGCAATACTTGAAGATGGCAGCAAGTTGGACATTTTGCGCGCAGCGCAAATGATTGGCAAAACGCTGAACGCCGGTTCAATGCAGCAATTGATCGCGGGTGGAGAAGATACACTTGAAGTTTTGAGATCCCTCGTTTCATCGGCTGAAGCAGGTAGTCTAAAGGACGCACTGGTTTGGGATGACGCGCCGTTTCTGGCGCCAATTCCCAGTCCGAGTAAGAACGTGTTTTGTGTAGGGCGCAATTACGCTGAACACATTGCCGAGGGCGAACGGGCACAAAATCAAAAAATTGGTGTAACAGAGCATCCGGTTTTCTTCACAAAACCGCCAACCTCGATTGTGGCACCGGAGGCAAACATTCTGATTTTCCCATCGGTCTCACAAGCCATCGATTACGAAGTGGAACTGGCAGTTGTGATTGGAAAACCGGGACGAAACATAGCCAAGGCTGACGCATACGACCACGTATACGGCTATACGATCCTCAACGACATCACCGCACGTGACATCCAACGCCGACATGGTGGGCAGTATTTCAAAGGCAAAGGTTTAGATGGGTCTTGCCCATTGGGTCCCTGGATAGTGACTGCTGATGCGGTAAGCGATCCGCAGTCTTTGTCAATTGGAATAACCGTCAATGGCGAACAGCGCCAAAACGGAACTACTTCGGACATGATTTTCGACATTCCGACACTGATCGCATCCCTATCAGAAGGCCTGACCCTAGAACCCGGGGACGTACTTGCGACAGGCACGCCGTCAGGCGTCGGATACGCAATGGACCCGCCTCAGTTCCTGAAAGACGGGGACACAGTGGTTTGTGAAATTTCAGAAATTGGCACGCTCAGGAATACCGTGCGCGCCGTGTAAGTGGCTCCTGCATCTCTGAAGCTGCTGGAAGCCAACCATGCAAGGGAGGAAGACTAAAATGATGAACAGAAGGACTTTCACAGCGTCCTTGCTTTCGGCAGTTCCGGTAGCGGGAGCAATGGGAACGAAAGGTTTTGCGCAGGACTTGCGTAAGATCACTTTTGTGCAGCCGAGCCCATCGGCGATCAACTCATTTCCTGTTTTTGTCGCCATTGGAGAAGGTTACTTCGCAGACGAAGGTTTGGACGTGACCGTCGAGGCGATCAACGGTTCGGGAGCTGTGCTTCAGGCTTTGTCTGCAGGGCAGGCGCATTTCGGTCGCCCCGGACCTGGCCCCCTAATCGCAGCGCGATCGCGGGATGTGGACGCAGTACATATCTACAACGTTGCTGCACGCAGCAACTTCGGCATCGCCGTGCCAGAAGACTCTGACATCCAAAGTGTTGAAGAGCTTCGAGGTAAAGTTATCGGAACAGGTACGGCTGATGGCGCGGAAGTCGGCTTTGCACGCAATGTGATGACCGGAGCAGGCATGAAAGAGGGTGAAGACTTCACTTTCCTGACTGTCGGCGACGGTGGCCCGGCAACTGCGGCTTTCCTGAACGGTGAAATCGACGCATATTCCGCATCGACAGCTGACACGGCAATTCTGAACCAGCGCGGAATGGCAGTGCGCGACATTACGCCGGCAGAATTTGGGCGTTTCTTCGGGAACGGCATCGCCACTATGGCCGACACAATCGCCAATGATCGGGAACTGGTCGAGGCCTGGAGCCGCGCATTCGCTCGAGGCCATGCCTTTGCGCTCGATGATGCCAACCGCGAAGCCGTGTTGAAGCACCTGGCCGACGGCAATCCGCAGGAAGGCGAAGACAAGGAGTTCCAGTCGGCACTTTTCGATGCCGTGCGTTCAAAAACCATAGCGGCGGATCCAAGCAATGGTCTGGGATGGTATCCCGCCGAAGTCTGGCAAGAATGGCAAGACGCGCTGGTCGCAGGCGGCGAAATTCCGGGACCACTTGATGACCTGAGCGCTGCGTGGACCAATGAGTTTGCTGCCATTGGCAACGAGGCTGTCAGTAAATGAACGCTGAAGTCACCCATGAGTTTTCCGGCGCGCCCTTAGGCACGCCGGTCTACGAGTTGACACACGTAAGCAAGACCTATGCGCGCAATCTGGTGGTCGCTCTCGAGGACATCAATCTGACTCTTCGAAAAGGAAGCTTCACATCTGTCATCGGGTCCAGCGGGTGCGGCAAGTCGACTCTGCTCAAGATCATGGCGGGTCTGATCCCGCCGACTAAAGGACGTGTGATCCTTCAGGGGTTGCCGGTCACTGGGACCCGCCGTGATATTGGTATGATGTTCCAGCAAGCGACACTTTTCCCATGGAAAACAGCTGTGGAAAACATCGTCCTGCCGATCGAGATCCGCGACGGAAAGGCAGCAGCCAAGCAAGCCATGGCAAAGGCTCACGAACTTTTGGATGTCGTAGGCTTGAAAGGTTTTGAAAACGTATATCCGAACGAATTGTCGGGCGGGATGGCACAACGCGCGTCGATCTGTCGAATGCTGATAACCGAACCAGCCGTGCTTTTGTTGGACGAACCGTTCAGCGCTCTCGACGAGTTGTCGCGCGACATGATGAATATGGAGTTGCAGCGGATTTGCCGGGAACAGGAAGCGACTGCGTTTCTTGTGACACACTCCATTCAAGAGGCGGTGATTTTGTCCGACGAAATCGTCGTGTTGAAGCCACGTCCAGGCAGGATTGCCGAAATTGTTGAAGTCGACCTGCCTCGCCCGCGCACGCTCGATATGATGACGACACCTAAGTTCGGCGCTATTGTAGACTACATTCGCAGCCTCCTGGATAAGGGAGAAGAAATGTGAGCCAAGTTCAGGACTACTCGCCTTCCGTAAAGGACGCTGACCCCGCAGAAGACACTGTATGGGAGCAGAAAGTTCACTTTATCGACTCGGTTCCCCGTTGGATTGCGATGACGTTTGTTTTCGTCGTTTTCGTAGGCACTTGGCAGATTGTGACGAGCTTGGGGCTTGTATCGCCGATCATCCTGCCCACCCCGATGGAGACCCTTAGGGACATGATTTTCGTCGGACAAAACCTTTTGACCGGAGGTTACATGCTGGGTGCGCTTTGGATCACTTTCAAAGAGGTCATCTATGGCTTTGCCTTGGCGATCGCGATCGGTTTTTCGCTGGGCGTGCTAGTCGGGGAAACCGCATTTGGCGAAAAAGCGGTGATGCCTTACCTCGTGGCCATCGACACCATGCCAAAAGTCGCGTTCGCCCCGCTGTTTGTGGCGTGGCTGGGGTTCGGCATTGAATCCAAGGTGGCACTTGCCGCATTTATTGCGACATTCCCAATTGTGGTTGGAACAGCCGCTGGGCTTCACGCCGCCGACGAAAACGCGCGCATGTTGTTCAAGACGATGGGCGCTAGCCGGATGCAGACATTGATCAAGATGAAACTGCCAACTGGCCTGCCGCAGATATTCACCGGTCTCAAGATCGGTGCAGTTGGCGTGATGGCAGGTGCAATTACAGGAGAGTTCCTGGGCGGCGGAAAGGGATTTGGTGAGCTGATCCGTGTTGCAGCCTCGCAGCTCAATACACCTCGGGTGTTCTCGTTGATCCTGTATCTCAGCCTCGTCGGCCTGGCCGTTTTTGCAACGGTGGTTTGGACACAGCGTAAACTAGTGTTCTGGCATAAAGAGCAGGTCGGCAGAGATGACTTCTGAACCTGTGAATATACACTGCAAGGCCCTGCGTGAGTTTGTGGCGAGCGCGCTCGAAACGCGAGGTGTGCCAAATGCGGACGCTGTTCAGGTGGCCTCGACGATGGTGGAGGCCGACATCTATGGTTACGGCACACACGGTGTATTTCGCCTGCGCCAGTACCTTGCCCGGTTGGCGGGCGGCGGTTCTAACCCTACGCCAAAAGTCACGGTAGAACATGAGACTGTTGCAACCGCTTTGATCGACGGAGATGACGGACTTGGTCATTTAGCTATGTCGGCGGCTCGAGATCTTGCAATAGAAAAGGCGAGAGAGGTCGGCGTCGGATGGGTCGGTGTTCGACGCGGCAACCATGCAGGACCACTCGCACTCTACGTGCGTCCACAAGCCGAGGCTGGGATGCTTGGCATGGCCGCAGCGGTGGGCAGCGCGAACCACGTTCCGCCCTATGGCGGAAGCGACCTGCTTCTTGGCACCAATCCTATCGCTTTCTCTGCGCCTGCCGATGGCCCCGATCCATTCGTTTTTGATATGGCGACGACTGTCGCCGCGATGGGCAAGATCAAGACCCTGTTGCAGCAAGGTAAGCCTATGCCTGAGGGTTGGATGGTCGGTCGCGATGGAAACCCATTGACGGACCCTGCACGCAAGTCAGAAGGATTTCTTTTGCCGATCGGCGGTCCCAAAGGTTTCGGTCTTTCTGTAGCCATCGGATTGATGGCCGGGGTTTTGAACGGTGCAGCATTCGGCTCAGACGTGGTCAACTTCACCTCAGACACGACTTCATCCACAAACACAGGGCAATTCGTAATGGCGCTTAGTCCGGCAGCGTTTGGGATGGAAAAAGACTTTGCTTCCAATACGGCCCGCGTCTTTTCCGAAATGCGCGCATCAGCCCCACTGCCCGGTCATGACCCGGTGCGCTTGCCCGGAGATGGCAAAACGGCCGCAGCTGAAGCCCGTCGTAAAGACGGTGTAAGGCTTAACCCCGCTCTTTGTCGTGATCTCAACAAACTAGCCCTGGACTGTGGGCTGACACCCCCATTTCCAAGTCTCAGCACCGACTAGCGGCCGATCCGTGAAAAGTTGGTAAGCGCTTTGGAAAAGAAGTCAGCGAAACGCCTCATCCTCAGCCTCAAGCGCTTTCACAAGAGCCGAAAGCTTGTTCATCATGTGTAGCTTCATGGTTTTGCCAAGCTCATCTGCATCGCGAGCCTTAAGCAACTCCATCATGGCTTCATGTTCGCGAATTGCCTGCGCCCAGCGTTCGTCTGACAGATTGGCCACAAAACGCGCTCGGCGGACCCGCGCCGCCAACAGCTTGTGGTGGGTTTCAAGAATGTCGTTTCGCGCGCCACGTATCAGTGCCTGATGGATGTCCTGATTGGCTTTAAAATAGGCCTGTCGATCACGTGACCTATAGGCTTTCAACATATCGGCGTGGCGACGTTCAATCTGTTTAATTTCCGTGGAGTTCATGCTCTGACACGACAACTCTCCTGCCAGTTGCTCAAGCGTCGCAAGAACTGGAAACGTATTCTCCAATTCTTCTCGCGTGACACTGGCAACGCGCGCACCTCGGTTGGCTTGGAGTACCACAAAGCCTTCTGATGCAAGCACCTTTAGGGCTTCCCGCAATGGTGTCCTTGAGACCCCCAACGAGTCGCAGAGCTGTTTCTCGGGCACTTTCTCTCCCGGCTTCAGAACATCTTCGACAATCAGGTTGCGCAAGCGTTCGACCAGTTCTTCATGTAGTGTTGTGCGCTTGATGCCATCCGTTAGATTCATAACCACGTCCTAATCATCAAGTACCATTTCCAACAAGCGAGCGACATGCATGGGCTGCCGTCGAGTACCCTCAGTGATTTGGTGCCGGCATGATGTCCCATCTGCCACAACAATTGCATTTACTGGTGCCGCGTCCAAAGCTGGAAATAGGTCTAGCTTTGCCATCTCGATCGAGACATCGACAGTTTCCGGGGCATATCCAAACGCGCCAGCCATACCACAACAACTGCTTTCGATCATGTTAACCTGCGCCTCAGGAATACGCTTCAGGAGATTGAGCATAGGCGTGACGACGTCATGTGCCTTCTGATGACAATGTCCATGGACGTAGATCGGTCGATCTATCGGTTTCAAAGGCAAGCTCGGCTGTTCGACCAGAAATTCCTCAATTGTATGTGTGGCCTTCGCCAACATCTCCGTTTGCGGTCCCGGGCAAAGAGCCAAATACTCGTCCCGGAAAGTGAGGATAGAGGAAGGTTCAAGTCCGACTACAGGTATGCCTTTGGCAACCATATCTCGTGTCGCGTCAATCACGCGCTGAGCCTCGTGTCGCGCTTCTTCCACACAACCCACAGCCAACAAGGTACGCCCGCAATCCAACACTCTTTTAGTGCGGTTATCCCGTGCTACGGCGACACGCAGCCCTAGCGCACGCAGGACTCGGACCGCGGCGCGCAGATTGTCAGGCTCGAAACAACGGTTGAATACATCTGCAAACAGAAGAACCTGCGGATCACTATCTTGGGCCTCGTCATCTCGGAACGGAACGGAAGACCATTCTGGAAGATCACGTCGCGCGGCAATACCTGTCGGGCTTTCCAATAGCTTACGCAAGGGTCCAATTTTGTTTCGAATATTCATAAGCCACGCGACTTTTGCAGCTTTTGGTGCATATCTGGGCAGGTAAGCTATTAATTTATCTGCCAATGTTAGCCCATCTTTTTTACGTTTCGCTGACAGTACTTCGATCTTCATTTTCGCCATGTCGACGCCAGTCGGGCACTCCCGAGCGCACGCCTTACAGGATACGCAGTACTTCATCGCGTCCAACATTGCATCGGATTCTAAACCGCCCGGCAACTGCCCGCTGACTACGAAACGCAAAGTGTTTGCACGCCCACGTGTGGAATCAAGCTCGTTTCGGGTGGCACGGAAGGAAGGGCACATAACTCCGCCCTTGAGCTTGCGGCACGCACCGTTGTTATTGCACATCTCAACGGCACCCTGAAATCCTCCTCCGGTACCCGGCCAAGCTGACCAATCCAGCGCTGTTTCGAAATCCGGGACTGAATAGTTTTGGCTGTAGCGGAATAGACGGCGATCATCCATTGAGGGCGCATTCACAATCTTTCCAGGATTGAGCATCCCGATTGGGTCAAACCGGTTCTTAACCTCTTCAAAGGCGGAAATAATA
Source organism: Ruegeria sp. BG9 (assembly GCF_056538305.1). Classification (NCBI taxonomy): domain Bacteria; kingdom Pseudomonadati; phylum Pseudomonadota; class Alphaproteobacteria; order Rhodobacterales; family Roseobacteraceae; genus Ruegeria; species Ruegeria sp. BG9. The sequence goes on along the minus strand of NZ_JBQFSY010000004.1, from coordinate 50,085 downwards.
CGCTGACCAAACATTTTTTCATGAAATTCAGAACGCACGATCCCGTCACCGTGTTCACCTGAATGAGAACCCTTGTATCGCTTAACCAGATCAAATGTTTCTTTTGCAATCGCCCGCATTGTGCTGACGTCTTTGTCCTGCCGCATATTCAGGACAGGACGAACATGTAGGCACCCTACGGAGGCGTGCGCGTACCATGTTCCCTTGGTGCCATGCCGGTCGAATATTTCGTTTAGGCCCGCGGTGTAATCGGCGAGGTCGGACAACGGAACAGCGCAATCTTCAACGAAGGATATCGGCTTGCCTGCCTCCTTCATCGACATCATGACATTCAAGCCGGATTTCCGGTACTCGGCGATTGAATTCTGCAGCTTGGTGTCTGTAATTGAAACAACTCCACCCCACCGGCTTTTCGTTCCGGTAAAAGACAAGCCGAGATCTCCGATTAGTTGGGAAAGCTTAACCAGTTTTGCGGCATTGTCCTCAGCGTTGCCCTCGGCGAATTCTACTAGTAGCAGGGCTTCGGGATTGCCTTTGACAAAGGCCTCTATAGTGTCGCGAAACAATGGGATATCGCGCCCCAACGCGATCATTGTCTCGTCGATCAATTCTACCGCCTGAGGGTTGAGCGTCACTATGTGTTGGGTGGCCTCCATTGCAGCACGAAATGTCGAGAAATGGCACACGCCGGTAACTTTCTCACCCGGTAACTGCGCCAAGTTCAATTCCAATTCAGTGAAGTAAGCCAGCGTGCCTTCTGACCCCACCAACAAATGGGACATGTTGATGTCGCTACCGACGAGCGCGTCGATATTGTACCCGCCCACACGGCGCTGGACCTTGGGAAAACGGGCGTCAATCTCAGACGCCTCACGACGTCCAAGTGCGCGCATGTCGCCAACAAGATCCGCATAATCGCTAGATGCGGGCGTTTTAGCGCTGAACCGCGCTTCGCTTCCGTCGACCAGAATTGCGTTTATTGCATGGACGTTATCTCGCATGATCCCGTACCGCAGAGACTTTCCGCCTGAAGAATTGTTTGCTGCCATCCCCCCAAGAGTGCAACGAGACGCTGTTGAGGGGTCCACTGGAAACCAAAGGCCATGCTTCTTCAACGCTTCGTTCAATTGATCCAACACAACACCTGGCTGAACGCGCGCAATACGTTTCTCAACGTCTATGTCTAGAATACGATTCAAGTATTTTGTGTTGTCCAGCACAATACCCTGATTGACCGTTTGCCCACATTGCGACGTGCCGCCACCGCGAGGAAGGACCGAAAATCCCTCGTCCCGAGCGACAGACATCACGGCTTTTACATCTTCTGTGGATCGGGGGATCACAACAGCGTCAGGTATCATCTGATAGATTGAGGCATCGGTCGAGTACCGCGCAAGCGACGCCGGATCTGACATCACCTCTCCCCGCACATCAGACAACAGTCGGCGGTACAACGATCCATTCTTTACCATCAGGTTCGCCTTCCCTTCCCAGTAAGCCCATTGAGGCTCTAATTGCCCATTGACTGAATAATGAATTCATAATTAACTTTTGCAATGATTAATAGCACCACTCTTTTGGCACCAGCATAAGGATCATTTCAAATGCGTCAGGCGGGCAGGCACTTTTTGCAGATTCCAGGGCCAAGTGCTGTGCCAGAGCGCATCCTGAAGGCCATCAGCACACAGACCATTGATCACCGGGGGCCCGATTTTGCTGAAGTAGGTAACAAGGCCCTCAGTGGGATAAAAACCATTTTCAAGACAAAGCAGAACGTCTTTATTTACCCCTCATCCGGCACCGGTGCATGGGAAGCAGCACTTGTGAACAGTGTGTCGCCAGGCGAAAAAGTTCTCATGTTCGAAACAGGACATTTCGCCTTCATGTGGTGCAACTTGGCAGGAAAACTGGGATTGCAGCCAGAATTGATTGAAGGAGATTGGCGTGGCGGTGCGGATCCTAATCAGATCGAAGACCGCCTGCGCGAAGATAGTCAGCACGCGATCAAGGCGGTATGCGTCGTCCACAATGAAACTTCTACTGGGTCAGTCTCGTCGATTGAGGAAGTGCGCAGAGCTATAGATGCGGCAAAGCACCCTGCGCTCCTCATTGTTGATTCCATTTCTGGCCTAGGGTCGATCGATTTTAGGTTCGACGACTGGGGCGTTGATGTCTGTGTCTCTGGTTCGCAAAAAGGACTGATGCTACCGCCTGGACTGAGCTTTAACGCTGTAAGCGACCGTGCACTGGAACATTCAAAATCCGTGAATATGCCACGAAGTTATTGGGATTGGCATGATATGATCGAACCCAACCAGAAAGGGTTCTTCCCTTATACGCCCGGTACCAATCTCCTCTATGGACTAAATGAGGCCATCGATATGTTGCACGAAGAGGGGCTGGAGAACGTGTTCGCACGGCATTCCCGCCATGGCGCCGCGACGCGGGCTGCGGTGCAAGCATGGGGGCTTGAGGTATTGTGTGCTCGCCAAGGTCAGGAATCGGGCGTACTGACCGCTGTTAAAGTACCTGAAGGACATTCTGCTGATGTATTTCGCGCAACTACGCTGGAGCACTATGATATCTCACTTGGAAATGGCCTGTCCAAAGTAGCCGACAAGGTTTTCCGCATAGGTCACTTGGGCGATTTCAACGACCTGATGTTGATGGCCACACTCTCAGGCGTAGAAATGGGTCTCGCCAAGAGCGGCGTGCCTCATACAGCAGGTGGCACGCAGGCTGCTTTGGAGCATCTCAAGGCCGCGTAAATCCAAGCTGAGCCTCCAATAGCGCAACCGAGTCCCATTGACTGGAAATTACCAACCTTCCGGATCACCAAACTCTTTAGGAGCTTCACCATGACCCGTATGACGGCAAAAGACTTCGACCAGGAGCTTCTTGATCTGTATGACTTTTATGCGCATGGCAAAATCACTAAACGCCAATTTCTGGACCGTGCCAGCAAATTTGCAGTTGGCGGTTTATCAGCGGTCGCGTTGCTGAACATGCTTAGTCCGAACTATGCCCTAGCGCAGCAGGTGTCATTTAACGATCCCGATATCCATGCAGACTACATCACCTATCCCTCACCAAATGGAACCGGTGACGTACGGGGCTATCTGGTCCGGCCCGCAGGCGTTGAAGAACCCCTGCCTGCGGTACTGGTAATCCACGAAAACCGCGGCCTTAACCCGTACATCGAAGATGTCGCGCGCAGATTGGCGAAAGCCGGGTTTATGGCTCTGGCTCCAGACGGCCTGACATCGGTGGGCGGATACCCCGGCAACGACGCAGATGGGCGCGAACTGCAAAAGACAGTGGACCGGGTCGAGTTGATGAACGATTTCTTCAATGGATTTGAATACCTATTGAACCGAGATGACAGTACCGGAAAGGTCGGCGCAGTGGGTTTCTGCTACGGTGGCGGCGTAGTCAGCGCAATTGCTGTGGCCTACCCGGAATTGGCAGCAGGCGTGCCGTTCTATGGTCGCCAGCCAGCAGCTGAGGATGTGGTTAAAATTCAGGCGCCGCTACTGATTCAAATGGGCGAGCTTGATGAGCGCATCAACGCAGGGTGGCCGGATTTTGAAGCCGCCCTGCAGGCCAACAACAAAGTATACGAGGCATATATATACGAAAACGCCAACCACGGTTTTCATAACGACAGTACGCCACGCTATGATGAGGAAATGGCAAACCTAGCTTGGGACCGCACAATTGATTGGTTCAACACCTATCTGAAATAACTGGTACAAGCTACCAAGCCAGTCATGCATTGATATCTCTTCGTAGCATTCCTCGGCCCATCTTGGCCAAGCCCTTGGAAGCCCCGGAAACTTGAACTTCGGAGTTAGAAATTCCGCGACAAGGTCTTGGCCCGTTATGCCTACTATTAACTTTTTTAGTGTGCCGAAACGATGCATGGATACTGTCGCAGCGGTTTTAGGTGAAGCGATCCATCGTTAAGTGTTCAGCTCATCTGCGGGTCAAAAGTATTATCACTTTTGTGCGTGGTTAACCGTTCCTTTGGTTCTCTTCGGTATCCCGAAACCGCCGCGCGAGATAATCCACAAACGCGCGCGTTTTTGGTGCCAGATTCCGCCTTTCGGCAAACATTACGACGATATCCGTGCTGGGAGGTGCATACTCCGGCATGACATGGACAAGTTCGCCGGAGAGAAACTTCCTGTTTGCCATATAGCAGGGCAGCCGTGCGATCCCGATACCAGCCAGAGCGGCTCTAAAGACGACATCGGTGCTGTTCCCCTCAAAGCTGCCCGTTGCTTCAAATTTTTCGCCTGCGTTCGGTTCGATGCTGTTCCAAGCGTTCCGTTGGCTTCTCCCAGCAACTCTCAAGCAATTGTGCTCAGCCAATTCGGCAAAATTCGACGGTGTTCCACAACGCGCAAGGTATTCAGGTGAGGCACATAGTACCCTTCGACTCTTCATAACGCGCCTAATGACCATATCTGGATTCTTGCGTTGTTCCGCAAAGCAGATCGCCGCATCGAAGCCTTCACTCCGAAGATCAATTTCTCGGTCGGTCAAATCCAAAGACATTTGAACCTGAGGGTTCTCTTTCATGAACTCTGGCAGAGCAGGAATCAGTTGGGACTTACCGAATGCAACAGTGGATGCGATCCTGAGTTCTCCGCGTGGGACACCGTCAAAGCTGTGGATCATCGCTTTGGCTTCATTGAATTTGTCAGCCATCGCTTTGCATTTTTCATAGAAATCTTGGCCTTCCCGCGTTGGAGAGACACCCGTTCTGGTACGATTCAGAAGGCGGTAGTGCACCTGATCTTCAAGTAACCCGATCTGCTTACTTACTGCTGATGGGGTCTGGCCCATTGATCTTGCAGCCGCAGAAATACTGCCCTGCTCGACAACCGTCGCAAAGATTAGCATTTGCGCAGAAATGTCCATGTCATGACCTTTTGCTATTCCAATATGGCATGGGGCCTTTGCCAAAATGGCGAGTTGTGAGCGCTACCAAATACCCTTATCTCTGCATTGCAGCATAAATACTGCATTGCAGCAATGGACGAGGCAATATCATGGCAATTACACGATCAAACAGCGCGCTGGATGTCGTTTTCGAAGCTGGCCGCACGTTCTTTCATCAAAAGCTGGACACGATACGCAAGGCACAGGCCAAACGCAGGGTTTATCGCGAAACTTACTATGAACTCTCGGTGTTATCTGACCGTGACTTAATAGATTTGGGTATCTCGAGAAGCAGCATCAAAAATCTTGCGTTGGAGGCCGCCTATGGCTGTTAACACCCAAGCCCCTGCTACGTATCGCGATCACGCGATCGCCCAATCAATCGCATTCTTGGTGTGGATCAGATCCACGACTAAAGCTGCTTTGAAAGCACTGAAAATGGCCCGGATGCTCTCTGCGCTTTCGAATATGAGTGACTACCAACTCGCTCAGATCGGAATTTCGCGATCTGAGATCCCGGAATATGCCGAAAAACTAATGGCTGACGAATAGAGAAGTGGGCCTTCAGGTCAGAAGATTACACAAGTTTGCTGGTCCTCGCTCCTCCCAGAGTAAGCCAGCATAAGCGGCGGCGAAAAAGCCAACGGGGAGCGCCATCGCAAAGGGCCAGCATTTTCACCTCCTCCCGAAAATGCTGGCCCATACCAACCTGCCAAACAGGAAACGCGAAAACTGAAAGTCAGGAGAGCACTACAAGACCCGATCGTTCATCCTCTCCGTTCCGGCGATCAAAGTAACATCTGTAATCATTTTCTGTAGTTAGATATCGAAACGCGGCGAGCACGGTTTTGTGGAGCCGTCAACGCCAAATACGTCTTGAGCTACGCACAGAACATCCTTCGGTATGACAGTATCGCTTGTGGGGCGTTTGTCTGGGGACAATTGAGGGGCCTTGTGGAACTGCGCGGCCTCTTTCATTCATTACCATCAAAGCCAGAGGCTGCATTCTCTGTCGAAGCCGAGTGCCGAGGCCTTGGGATTGGCGACGCTTTGTTTCAACAGATGTACGCGATGGCGCAGAACAGAGGCGTCCGGTCTATCCAAATGATGTGCCTGAAGGAAAACCGCCACATGCGCTATCTTGCGGCGAAACATAACGCGCAGTTTGTAGCTGACGCGGATATTGTTGAAGCAATCTTGCACCCCAACTGGCCGACGCCCGCGTCAATTGCCATTGAGATTTTCGCTGAAACTAGGGCACACTCACATCTGCTTTTTGCCTAGACGACCAATGGCACACTGCGTATTGCGGTCGTTTGATTGGACTCAAGCGAATGACCTTTTCTAACGCCTTTATTGTTTCAGTATTTAAGCTGCCTTTCTGCAGATAGTGGCCGTGCGGTGCGCTTATTCCACGTTAAACACAAGTCGGGGATTACCACCTCAAGCTGTAACACGCAGTGGATCGACAGGAACTAGCGCTCCTTTGGCTTGGATCACGTAGCTGGCCAATTTGCAGCCCAACGATATCCCTGCGCGGAAATCACTTTTCTCCGATACGCTGAGCAAAACGCCAGCGTTGAAGCTGTCACCAGCGGCTGTTGTATCAATAGCGGAAGTTTCCGGCTTAGTAGGCACCTCCCCTCTAGTATTCCCATCTTTATAAACCACAGAATGCTCGCCGTTCTTTACGACGACCCGCTCCACACCAAGTCTTGCATATCGTTCAAGAGTCGCGGTCGGACAGTCGTCATTAAACCACGCGCTTTCATCGTCAAAAGACGGCAACACGATATCCGAGAGCTCAGCAGCGCGCATGATTGAACGCTTCATTTCTTCGGTACTCGACCAAAGTTTGGGTCTGATGTTCGTATCGAAAGCCACGGTTTTCCCTACATCGCGACCCCTTTGGAGAGCACCAAGTAGATTTTCACGCGATTGAGGACCAAGAATTCCCAGCGTAATTCCTGAGTAATAGATCAAATCCGCTTTTTCGATAGCACGGTCAAGCGCATCTGGGTCGTCAGCAAGCCGTTTGGCTGCAGAGCTGTTGCGCCAATAGGAAAAACTGCGTTCGCCGTTGGAAAGGTGGATCATATAGAGACCCACAGTTCCATCCGAAATTTCGCAAATGTGAGAGGTATCGATGCCTGTTCTGTCAATAAAGGCTCGCATTTCGCGAGACAGTTTGTCGTCACCAACTGTCGTGAAATAAGCGACCTCTGTATTTGGTGATATATTCGCTAAATACCAAGCCGTGTTGAACGTATCACCAGCGTACCCGATCTTGAACTCCCCTGGACCGCCTAGGGGAGCAAGTTCCGCCATGCACTCGCCGATTGCTAAGATACGCATGGGTTCTACAAAAAATCGTCACGCCGCGGAGTGAAGCTATCTACGAGCTTTCCTGGTTCCAGGCAAACACATCCGTGGGTTTGATCTGAAGGAATGACAAAACTGTCTCCTGGCCCGAACTCTTGATCACTTTCGCCTAAAGTGAACCGGAACCGGCCACTTTCGACATATGTTGACTGGACATGCGGATGGCTGTGCAACGCGCCTATCGCACCTGCTTTGCTGAACCGAAAGGCAACAACCATGAGATTGGGATGATCAGAGAGAACTTGCCGTGTGACATTCTCTCCTGTCGAGACAACTGGAAATTCAGGCAAGGTGTACCTCCGCTACACTATGAGAAAAGCATTCCACCATTCAGATCGACATTAGCTCCTGTAATGAAAGCACTGTCGTCGCAGGCTAGGAATAGGACAAGGTTTGCGACATCCTCAATGGTGCCCTGACGTTTCATTGGCGCAGCGGCTTCAAAGCCGCGACGTCCTGCGTCCGGTGTGTGGATGTTATGAAAATCGGTATCAATCATCCCAGGGCACAGCCCATTGACCCTGATATCCGGGCCCAGCTCTTTGGCCAAACCCCGCGTCAGCGTCATGATCGCGCCCTTTGAGGTCGCATAGGGAACTGAGCCGGGGCCGCCGCCATCGCGAGCAGCTTGGCTTGCCAAGTTGACAATCGCACCGCTTTTCATATGAGCCAAACAGGCGTTCGTCATCATGAAGTTGCTGGTCAGATTCAAGTCCATCACATACTTCCAATGTTCAAGTGAGGACTCTGCAACTGTTTTGCGGGCAACCAAACCGCCCGCGTTATTGACCAAAACGTCAATACTGCCGAATTCCGCGAGAGATCGCGCAACCAATGCGTCAACGTCGCTTTTCTGCGTTAGGTCTCCTTGAAGCGCGATTGCGGTCCCGCCATTTGCTTTGATTTTGGCCACAACGTCCTCAGCGCCTGCGCTGCTGGCAAAATAGTTTATTGCGACGTTTGCGCCCTCGGAGGCAAGCTTGAGAGCGACTGCTGCACCGATATCGCGGCCGGCTCCAGTTACAATTGCCGATTTTCCAGCGAGTTTCATGGGCATCCCTCATCTTTGCTCAGCTTTGAAAGTTGTCGTGTGCCATTGTGGGTCGCCTAAGCTGCACCGCGTTTGACGAACATGTCGTAGATTTCGGGTACATTGCCTTCGCCCATCCCTGCATCAAGCGCCGTTTGAAGATTTGCGGAAGTGCCTTCAGCGATTTCGGAGCGCGTTCCAATGTCAGTAATCATCTGAACGAAGTAGGCGATGTCCTTGTTGGCATTGCTGATCGAAAACCCAAGATCACTTACGCCATCGACGGCGTAATTCTTGCAAAATTGCATAAATGGAGAATTGGACGGGCCCGCAGACATGATCTCAAAAAGCTGCTGGCCATCGATGCCCGCTTGTTTTGCAACTGCAAATGCCTGGCTCATGGTACACGCTGTTGTCATACCCATGAAGTTGTTGATCAGCTTTGTCGTATGGCCCGCGCCGAGTGTGCCAAGATGGAACACGTTCTCGCCCTGCACGTCGAGCACAGGTTTGACCTTTTCAAACGTTTCGATATCGCCCGCTGCCATGATGTTCAGCAAACCGTCCTTGGCGTGCATAGGTGAACGCCCCAACGGTGCGTCGAGCATCCCCGCCCCTTTTTTCGCAAGTTCCGCGCCAATTTTCTTTGTTGACGCTGGAATGGACGTTCCGAAATCTATGACCACCGCGCCTTCTTTGATCCCGGCGAGAATACCATTCTCGCCGTAGATCAGGCTTTCGACCACGTCAGATGTTGTCACGCAGAGCATGACGATATCACTGGCCTCGGCGAGTTCCTTAGGGGTGCTCACCTCGACCGCGCCGCGCGCAACGGTTTGGGCAACCGCCGCTTTGTTGCGGCCCATAACCATAAGATCAAAACCATTTTTTTGGAGGCATTCAACCATCTTGCTGCCCATTTGGCCTAGGCCAATAAAACCGATTTTTGGATTCGACATATGCGCCTCCTAAGCGTTTAGGTTTTTCATTTTGGAAAAGACATCGGCCCCGGCTTGGGCGACGTCATGATCTTGCGCAGGCGAGCCTGAACTAACGCCAATGCCGCCGACGACATCAGAACCAGAAAGCACAGGAAGACCGCCGGCAACGGTCACCATACGTCCGCCTAAGGCCGAGGCGATGCCATGCGCTGGCATTCCCGGTTGACTGACTTCACCCAAGGCTTGCGTGCTCTTCTTGATGCCGCATGCGGTATAAGCCTTGTCGATCGCCAGATTGACGCTGGTAATCTTGGCGCCATCCATTCGCTCAAATGCGATGAGGATACCGCTCTCATCGGTAACAGCGATGCACATAGGCACCCCGATATCTTCGGCTTTTAGCCTAGCGACCGCGATCAGCCGTCGCGCCTCTTCAATGTCCAATCGTTTGATATTCAGCATAACGGCGTCCTTTGGGCTTTATGGGCCGATTAGGAGAGTGGGAAGTGTGAGCGAGATGGCAGGAACGAAGGTGATCAGCATCAGCGCTGCGAAGATCGCAAGGTAGAAAGGCCAGATCGTTCTGATGGCTTTTTCCATCGGCAACTGGCCAACCGCACAGCCTACAAACAAGCAGGTCCCGACCGGAGGCGTGCAAAGCCCCAGACCAAGGTTCACTAGAAGGATCATGCCAAATTGCAGCGGATCGATCCCCAGCATATTCATCACCGGTAAAAAGATCGGCGTGCAGATGAGGATCAAGGCTGCCATATCCATAATCATGCCAAGCAGCAAAAGAACGGCATTGATCATCAGCAAAATCAGGATCGGGTTCTCGGTTATCCCCAAAAGGAACTCGACCGTTTTGGTTGGTACGCGGTTGTAGGTTAGCATGTAGGCGAAGGCCCCGGCGCAGGCGATCAGGATCATGACCATCGACGTTGTACGCACGGACGAAATTACAGCAGTCTTAAAGGCATCCCATGACAGGCTGCGGTAGACGATCAGCGTGACAACAAAGGCATACATAGCCCCGAATGCACCGGACTCTGTTACAGTAAAGATGCCTGATAGGACACCTCCGACGATAATGACGGCAGTCAGCAAGCCGGGGATGGAGCCGATAAACGCGTACGCCAGCGCCGTCCATCCTGGAAACCGTTCAGCCTGATAGCCGCGCTTTACTGCGACCACATATGCGGCAATTGCCAGGCAACAGCACATCAGGATGCCGGGGACCACGCCCGCCAAGAACAGCTTGGAAATTGACACCACACCGCCCGTTGCAAGAGCAAAGATGATCATATTGTGACTGGGTGGAATGATGATCCCAGCGATAGAAGACGTCACCGTCACATTCACCGCATAGTCAGCATCGTATCCCTTGTCTTTCATAACGGGGATGAGAATTGAGCCCAGCGCGGAGATGTCCGCGATCGCCGAACCTGAAATCCCGCCAAAAAGCATAGAGGAAAACACGTTTACAATGCCAAGCCCGCCGCGCACGGCACCCACAGCAGCTTGCGCGAACCTGACCAATCTAACGGCTATCCCGCCGTGGAACATCAGCTCGCCAGCGAAAATGAAAAACGGGATCGCCATTAGCGAAAAAACGTTGATTCCCGCCACTATTCGTTGAAAGCCGACGAACAACGGCAAACCTTCATACCAAAACGCAGCCAAGGCAGAAATCCCGAGTGCGTAAGCGACCGGAGTGCCGATGATGACGGAAAGGGCAAAGACCCCAAGAAGAACTGCAAGTCCCATGATTAACCCTGATCTATACTGTCTTGACGCGCATCCTCGCCCAGAAACAGGCGGATCAGATGACCGATGGAAAACAGAAGGACCAATGCTCCGCTGATTGTCATAGGCAGGGATCTCAGGCCCTCGGGCCATTGAATAAGCGGGATCAACGTGCCCCATTTGAATTCGGTCAATTCAAGCCCATACCAGAACATCATCGCGCCAAATCCGGCCAGCAGCATATCTGTGATGCAGACAAAGACTGTTCGTACTTTCGGGGGCACCATGCCCCGAAAAAGAACAACAGAGAGGTGGGTATGGTTGTGCACTCCGGCTGCTGCGCCGAGGAAGGCAATAACCATGACAAGTAAAAGCGATACCTGTTCAACCCAAGTGGGCGTGTCATTGAGGACGTACCGGCCAAAGACCAGCCACGCGAAGATGGCGGTCATAGTCACGATGGCGACGCCGGCCAACACGGTACAAAGGCGGGCGAGCAGGTCGAGGAAGAAATCCATCCTCCGTAGAAACTCTGATGTCTTGCCTGAAACTTGCATGCCGCCCCCTTTTTTTGGTTTTACGAGTCCGGCTTCTTTGAAGGAAACCGGACGCGCTTAACTGTATTCGCTTTGGCAAATCACTCAGTGGCCTGAGCCATCTCGACCAACGCTTTCATATCTGGGTTGGCAGCTAGGTAGTCGGCATAGACTACGTCCATCGCGGACTGGAAGGGACCCTTGTCTGCGATTTCGTTGACTGTGATGCCAGCCGCTTCAACGTCAGAGCGCGCTTGCTCAGATCCAACAGCCCACAGTTCGCGCTGATAAAGAGCCGCTTCTTGTGCCGCACTACGTACAGCTTCTTGTAGTTCGGGGCTAAGCGCGTTGAACTTGGCTGTATTCACACAGATGCACTCGGGGATGATCAAATGCTCAGACAGCGAATAGTGCGACGTCACTTCGTAATGGCCGACGTTTTTGAACGACGGGAAGTTGTTCTCCGCCCCATCAACAACGCCTGTTTTCAGTGCCTGTTGTACTTCCGAAAAAGCCATTGGAGACGGATTTCCACCCATAGCCGAAATCATCGAAGTGTAGAGATCGTTGTTCATAACTCGGATCTTCAGACCTTCCACATCGGCTGGAGAGTTGATTGGTTTCTGGCTGTAGAATGACCGGGCTCCAGCATCAAAATATGCAAGGGGAAGAACTCCTGCCTCACCCATCGCTTCGGCAACGACCGCACCAGCTTCACCTTCCATCACGCGGAACATGTGCGGCACACTTTTGAAGATGAACGGAAGCGATACAAGGTTTGCCTCTTTGACCATCGGACCAATCGGGCCAAGGTTGAAGTTGCCAACCTCGATGGCTCCAATTCGCACTTGCTCCAGCGCATCGGGCTGCGAGCCAAGAACGCCGCCGTGGAAAACATCTACCGTGACTTCACCATCTGTGGCTGTGTCAACAAGCTCAGCAAATTTGTCCATCGCCGCCGTATTGGGGTGGCCGTCATTGTGAATGTTCCAAGCGCGCCAGCTTTCAGCCGATGCTGAAGAGGCGATCAGTGCAACGGTTACTGCTGCAAAAAGCGATTTCGTAGAAGTCATGGGTCTCCTCCCGTTTTTTCTGAGCAGCAACAGGCCAAAATGTGTCGTCTGGAGGATGAAAGTCACAAAACTTCCTGCTTCCTCCCAGAGCCGGAATCACTGCTGAACTAATAAGGACACTAGTATCCAAGTTGTGTCAACAACTCGTTTGAAACATGTGACGGCCTTGACTTCAATGGTTACAGGCTCTTTGATATTAACCGAAAAAGCCTTTCCAAAATACGTACGAACTGTGGCTTTTTAATATATAAAACAGTTCCTTAACCACCTCTCAGACTGTGGCGACAGGATTATGAATCAGAGGATGAAAGAAAAAATCGTGGACGGAATTAGAACCCGAACAACCACTGATGCCGTCTACGAAACACTGCACGATCAGATCGTTTCGCTCGAAATTCTTCCCGGCACAAAATTGTCCGAGACGGAAGTCGCACGTCGATTCGGCGTATCTCGCCAACCTGTTCGCAACGCCTTCACCAGGCTTGGAAATGAGGATTTGCTACTTATCCGACCTCAAAAAGCAACCGAGGTGCGTGGCTTTTCAATGGATCGCCTAGAGCTTGCTCGTTTGGTGCGAAGGGCCGTCGAACTTGAAATAGTTTACATGGCGGTTGAGACTTGGGATTCAGATCGGGATGCGAAGCTAAGCGAAAACTTAGCCCTTCAGGAGAATGCTCTGACGCAAGGGGATCTATCTGCCTTTCACGCGCTCGATTACGATTTTCACAAACTAATCTACGTCCTTGGCGGCAACCCGTTAGCGTTCGAAGTTATGCTGGAATGCAAACAAAAAGTAGATCGTCTCTGTATGCTTGGTCTTGAGAAAGATCGCGAGGCGAATTCCATTTTGGAAGACCACTATGAGATCGCAAATGGGCTTGCCTCGCGGGATCTGTCAAAAGCGCAAAACGCAGTCAGAAAACACTTATCCCGCCTCGACGACACTATCGCGTTTATTCACGAACGCCATCCCGAGTATTTTGAATGAATTTGGAAACTCATACCGCTAATTTGGTTCAATATTCAGTACCGAAAATGTGCCTATCGTGCCTGCCGGCTGCTCATTTATCTTAAAGTTTTTTTGCTTGTTAGGGATCATCGAATGTGCAATGCCCGGTTTCGTTTCTGCGGTTTTCTCACGTTCTACAAACGTGATGGTGCTCGGCAGCGAATTGGGGCTTTCCCGAACAACAGACGTTCGCTACACCCAGCAAGAACGTCTGCTCTGCGAAAAAAGCGTCCGTTTAGCCAAGATAGCTTTGCTGGTACGTTTCACACTTTCGGCAGATATTGATCAAGCAGAGCATCCACCAGGCCCTCTTGCAACCGGTACCCTTTCTGCTGGTTTACTCGCAGTATGTCTTCCAATACTACAAACTGTTCCATGCCTGTTGTCATGGCTAAACGAAGAGTCAGGTCATCGTAATCGCTCTGTTTCATAGAGCCACGAACGGGTGCAAGGGCCTCGCCAAATGCTGTAACCCTTCTGGCGCCGCGCATTTTGACAGTACTGTCCTGAAGTGATGCCTTTAGAGACTCAGCCAAAAACTGACGGAAGTACGCCTCATGTTCGCGCGAGAAATCCAGATAATAGCGCGCCACAGCGTGCACACGGCTTCGTACGTCCTCAAGTCCTTCCAGCAGTCCAGAAGTTGGAGTCACCTCTACGTCGAGGGTCGCGTCCAAGGCCAAAACACCGGGGTCGGAGAAGTACCGATATACCGTCGCGCGGCCAATTCTCGCTCGCTCTGCGACTTTAGCAAGGGTCACGTTTTCTCCTTCGGACATAAGCTCACGTGCCGCCGTCAGCAATGCCTCTCTTGTTCTGTTTTTTTGATTGGTTCGAGGAGCCAAATCGCGAGTCCTTAATGATACACTTGTCTCATGAGGAGATTTATGTATCATATAGGCACATTTATCGAAGTAAAGGGAGCCGTTGAAATGACAGAGTCTCGCCCACGCACGTACCACCTTCTCGGTAATCTTCTGACGTTCCACGCGTTTCCTGCTGAAACCGGAAATCGCTGCACCATCGTTGAGATCAAGACCGCCCCAGGTGCTGGCGCGCCACCCAACCATCATGCAGGTGAAGATGAAAGCTTCTATGTCTTAGAAGGTGAGTTTGAATTTTTCCTGAACGGCAAAACAAAAAATGTAAGCATCGGTGATTTCGTGAAAGTCCCGGACGGCGCCGTGCACGCGTTCACATGTATTGGGCAAAGCCCAGGTCGCCTATTGTGCATCAATGCTCCAGGAGAAATGCACGATAAATTTTTTACCGAAGCGGGTGAAGCAATGCCAGACGGCACCACAGACATTCCTGCTCCCGATGGGCCACCCGACATTCCGGCCATCATGGCTGTAGCCGAAAAGACTGGTATGACAATTTTGGCGCCATAAAGTGAGCCTGCCTGAACTTCATCTTCGAAACGGGAGCCCGCGAATTAACGTTTCTGTAAAGAGTTAGAAAAATGTGCCAAACCAAACACTCGGAACCGCACTGGCAACGTCCGCAATGGGCTCGAAGCAGTCGTTGGCGGCGTAGTGCATCAATGACCGCTGTGCGGACAACGCCGCCATTCAGCTTCAACGACTGATCCGTCAGGATAGAGCAGTCTCCAAACGTTCCAACGAATTCTGCGGCCACACCTCATCGAATTTGTAGAATTCCTCGAAGATAGGAATTTCCTTGCTGAGTGGCACCCAGGCCTGTTTCCTGCTCGTGAAAATCTGTGCATCTGGAGGACATTGATCCGGGTTTTCCAGTGTCCCGACGCGCACGTACCTTAGCTTTCCAAGGCGGATCATGTAGCTGCTAAAAACGCCGACGCCGCAATCCCTACAGCGCGTAATAATCTGACCTTTCCCGCTCGGAGCGGAGAGCTCATTTTCGGTGATTGGCCCTTTGCACTTCACGCGATCAGCCTCAATGATGGCGTTCAAGACGTAGGCTGCTCCGGTTTGTCGCTGACATTCGCTACAGTGGCAGCAATGCACGAACATGGGTTGTGATGTCATCTGATAGGTTACGGCTCCGCAACCGCATTTCCCTTTGATCATTATTTCCCCCGAGTTGTTTCCTAGCGTTCAGCCATGGCCCTTATTGGACCAGCTCATAATGCTTGATAGAACGCGACTCGACCAATTCGGCCTCCGCCGGATCGATATGCGGGCTCTGGTAGTTTTCGCCGACAAACGCCTTTAGTGATTCTAGGTTTTCCCACACCATGACAAAGCTGAATTCTCGTGGTGTGTCAGCACGTGCGGCACCAGGAAACACTTGAACGATGCCATTAGTACCTCTCATCAAGGGTATAGCTGTTTCATGGAAGAACTTGCTGAACTCTTCCTCTTTTCCTGGCCGAGTCACGACCTGAAAGATGCGCATGATCATTCGTCCGGCCTCCGTAAAGTACGGTTCCTGAATGTATGAGCGCCTCTGGTTCTATGACCATATCATTTTGTTGCGGGTGTGTCTGCTTTGGGCTCAACGCGGTCATCCGACCTTTTTTCTGATGAAGGCTAAGCGCCGCTAAGCGGTCTTTCGGCAGCAGACAGTCGAACTTTGTGCATTTAGTGGTCGCTCAGCACGATAGCAGACGCTGACCAAAAACCCGCTGTAGCCGAGGATGGCACTTAACTACCGCCAAGCCCCTTAGAAAAATGCACAATATTCTCAACTCAAACCGAATTATATTATGTATAGTATATAGTTATTGCTTGGTGCATTCACTTTCTGAGAACAGAGGAGTTCACTATGCCAACACCGCTCTTCAAGCCTGGTCATTCCGGAAATCCGGGTGGCCGACCCAAGCTGGAGCCCCAGACAAGAAAGTTGATTCAGTCGAACGGCGAGATCGCTGTTAAACGCATGAACGATCTTTTGTCGATGGATGAGCTCTTCAATCGCATTGATCGGAACGGCGAATTTGTATCGGGAAAACTCTCTGGCAAAGAACAAATCGCCTTGTTGGCTCTAGCTCAGGACCGAGCCTTTGGGCGCGCTGATAGCGTTAGCATCACACACACCCACAGCGGAACTGTCGGCATGAGTGTCAATCCAACACAGCGGCTCAAAGACATCAGCGACCGCCTTCCAGAAAGATTGGCTCAGCAGAAGGTGATTGAGCCAAAACTGCATGACGTCGAGTAGTCTCCAACCATCTCGTAGGGGCTGCCTAGTGCAGAGGTTTGGGTTTGCGCCAACAGGCCATGCGCACGCGCACGTAAGCCTCCTCGAGTTGACGACCCTATACTGTATCTGATAGGCGACGCCCCCTTTTTCCAAAAAATTAGGAGGACCTGCAGATGTGGGTAGCATTCTCGACGCCCGAGAGTTCGGGCTTTTTTCTCGGCCGTTGCAAAGGATGAGGACGGCAAGACCAGCGGGCCGCACATGGGGTCTCGCGTATGTCTACGGTTCCGCCGCGCTCAAGACGCCGAACTTCTGCGCGACTATGGTATGGACGGTGAAGTGATCGAAACACCGGGCGGCGACTATCGTTACCGGGCGTTCATTCCACGCAATCACCTCGCGACTGTGCTGATGAACCTGGGCGACCGAATGGCATATACCAATTTCAAGGACAGCATCCCCGAGGTTGACATAGCACTCGCAAACGCATGCCACGAGGCATGGGCAGTGTTCGGCGATTTACAGGATGGTGGACCGTATGGATTGGGGTGAAAACAGCCTTTTTTCACCCAGAACGGTTGCCTCAAAGTTGCCTTGAGTAAAAAGCCCATGGGCCCATCAAGTGGGCCACACCATTTAAGCCTCTATTTTTCAAGGTAAACCAGTGGCGGACCGAGGAACCGCCCCCGCCCTGTCTCTATCTGTATCAATCAATCGTCTTTCGCTTTGTAAAATATAGGATAATTAGAATTATCTGAAATAACTCGTTGCAATATGTAACGAGCAATGTCACTTTTTATGGCAGGTAGGATGGCAGGCTGAACAGAGCGGGAATCGAACTATGCCCAAAAAGGCAAAAGAACTATCGGCTCTCGAAGTGAAGCGGTTGAAACACCCTGGCCATGGAAACAACGCAACTTTCGCGGTCGGCGGCATTGATGGATTGCTGCTTCAAATTACCCCTTCCGGCGCACGCTCTTGGTTGCTCAGATGCACCATAGGCAGCAAACGGCGTCACTTAGGCTTGGGTGGCTTTCCTGATGTAACGCTAGCAGAGGCTCGGGAACGAGCGCGTGAAGCCCGCCAGTTGATCCGGGATGGTATAGACCCAGTGGAGCACCGCAAGGCTAACAGAGCGGCTCTGGAAGCAGCCCAAAAACGCGGCATGACTTTTTCCCAGGCAATGGAAAAGTTTCTAGTCGGTAAGCTGGAAGAATTTGAAAACAAAAAGCACAAGAAGCAGTGGCGTGCGACTCTGGACAATTACGCGGTTCCTGCCGTGGGTAATATGCTAGTGGCGGATATCCAGGTTTCGGATGTTCAGCGAATACTTGAACCTATTTGGTTGTCCAAAAATGAAACCGCCACTCGCTTGCGAGGAAGAGTTGAGGCCGTGTTAGCTTGGGCGACGGTTGCGGGGCATCGTACCGGGGACAATCCGGCTAGATGGAAAAACAACTTAGACGCCATTCTTCCAAAACCTTCCAAAGTGGCAAAGGTCAAGCATCACCCTGCCCTAGATCTTGATGATGTCGCTGATTGGTTCAAAGACGTGCAATCGCGTTCCGGTTTTGCGACTAGGGCACTTGAGTTTATGGCCATGACTGTCGCCAGATCGGGCGAGATACGTGGAGCGGTTTGGCCTGAGTTTGATTTAGAAAAGGCACTTTGGACTGTGCCTGCCGAGCGTATGAAGATGCGCAATGAACACCGAGTTCCGTTGACCCGTCAGGCTGTGAAACTGCTGAGCACGCTCGACCGAATGGAGGGAAGTGAGTTTGTGTTTCCTGCAGCACGTGGAGGCATGCTTTCAGATGCGGCCCTGTCAGCCTGTATGAAGCGGATACATGCCGCAAAGCCCGCTAGATACCTGGACAGGCGCTCTAGCCGCCCTGCCGTCCCCCACGGTCTAAGAAGCACGTTCCGGGATTGGGCGGCGGAAAGGACAGAATACCAGAGTGAAATGGCCGAAATCGCGCTTGCACACTCCGTTGGCTCAGAAGTTGAGCGCGCCTATAGGCGGGGCGACATGATCGAAAAACGGCGTGCAATGATGGCAGCATGGGGACGCTTTTTGCGTGGTGAAACTGGTGCCAAGGTTGTGCCGATGGAGATGCGACCATGAGTGAAAGTTTCATAGGATGGGACGGGTATCCATGTGAGTTTCAAGATAGTCCCATCGGGAAGCCTTTAATATCTGCAATGAGATCATTGGAAGGGGGAGTTCGCTTCTCCGACGATGAAATTAGAGTACGGGCACATGCCTTTTATTCCGCTTCAATAATCGGCAAGGATGAGGAATTGCCGCGAAACCGCCAGGCAACCCCTAAGGGGAGTGTGGACGAACTTCGGAAGCTATCGAAACTGACAGACGCGCTTCTGAGGCACATTGCCAACATGCGAAAACCAGCTGTGACTGCACTGCATAACCAAGGCTGGGATCTATTCGCTTTGGAAAAACAGCTTAGTCTATGGCCGGAAGGATCGCTACGGGCAATTTCTGAACTTGAGTCCGACTCTGGACGGTTTGGAGCGCCGCAGAAATTCGCCGCAGGCAAAGTGACCGAGATGGCAGCGAGCTTTTACTCCCAAGCAACAGGCAGAGAGCCAACTATTGTTAATGGAATTGAGATCAATCAAGCCAGTGGACCTTGGCTCGACTTTCTTAACGAAGTGTTAAAAGCACTCCGAATTAAGGCAAGCGCGGAAAGCCAAAGCAAAATACTGTTCGGAAAAAAGGGTGGGAAATAGCCCCACTTAACTCCCTTGGCGGATTTCCCAGATGTTCGTCAGATTGATTGTGCTGAAACAGAAACAGGCACGACAATGACAGATATTTTTCTTTCCGATATCGAGGTAGCAAATCGTTACAGCATCGCCCGCCCGACAGTATGGCGCTGGCATCGTGAACAACAGGAATTCCCCCGCGTTGTACGGCTGACACCCGGTTGTGCGCGCTGGAAACTGTCTGATTTGGAAGCTTGGGAAAAGTCTCAGGCTGAATGTGCAGCGGCCTAAACGACCCCACCGGCGGTGGCGGGCGGGATTCGTAAAACGGATGCTTTCTCAGGGCCTCTGCACACGAAATCACCACTCTGCGCCGTCGAAGGCAAACCTTTGAGGCAAGAGCTATGCAGAATCTTCAAGTTAAACTTTTAATGCGCATTCACGGGCTTACTGCGGCCCAAGCCAACGCGTTGGCCCCCTTGATATGGGGAGGCTGACTGATGGCCGATAAGCGAAAACTGACCCGGCAGGAACGTTGGCGACTTCGCAACCCCAAGAAAGTGTGGGCGCAGGTTGCGACAGCTTCGGCATTGCGGCGCGGTCTCATCCAACGCAAACCATGCGAAGTCTGTGGCGCAAAAAAAGCAGAGGCCCATCACCCTGACTATGACCGACCCCTGTTGGTGCGGTGGCTTTGCCGCAAGCACCACAAACAGGCGCACAGGCGCTCGGGGGCCGCATGACAAGAGCAAGAGAAGGGAACGAACACTGGACCAAGATGATCAGGCAGCACATGGAGTGTCCAGCATGGCGGGCGCTCTCCCTGCCAGCGCAGGCTATTTACCCTTGGCTCAAGTTGGAGTGGAAAGGTCCGAATGCCAACAACAACGGCAAAATCGCTCTCTCCCTACGCCAAATCGCTGATCGAGCCGGTTGCAACATCAAGACAGCAATGCGCGCCTTTCGCGACCTTCAGCGCAAAGGGTGGATCGTGGTCACACGCCCAGCCAACCTCGGGTTGGCTGGCCATGCCCGTACGCATCAAATCGAGTTGACCGAAATCACTTGTCTACCAAACGACCGCCCCAGAGCACTTTACCTGAAATGGCGCGAGGGTTCGGATTATCCCGTCGTCGAGGTCAGAACGAACAACCCGAAAGGCAAGAATGGAATTCAAAACCCTGTGCCCTCTAAGGGCATGAAACGTTCCCTAAAAGGGCACGAACAGCAAGACCACGTTCCCTCTAAGGGCATAGGACGTTCCCTAAAAGGGCACGAACAGCCCCTAGTCGACCCCTCCGACGTTCCCTCTAAGGGCACATCCTTATCTACCAGGGGTATGGGGCAATTAATCCAACATCCCGCAGCAAAGGAAGTCGGGCAATGGTGACCGAGATTGAGAGACTAGTACGGCAACAACAGGTTCGTGAACAGGCAACGCCGAACATCGAACACATGATTTCAAGTCTCTTGGCGGCGGGCAAAGTGCCTCCAAGGCAAAGGGGGGTAGTTAAATCTTCAAAACTCTTATCGGAATAACCGGCGGGTCAGGCTTTTACCCGTATCTCCAATTCAAAAATCCACGAGGCAGACACATGGCACGGAATAGAACACCCTTGGCAAAGGCCAAGATGACAGGGGCAATCAAGACGCATCCCGAGCGGTTCAAAGACCGCACAGAACCTGACGGCGGTGGTCCTCTGGGCAATCCGCCTGAATACTTTAACGCTGCGCAGCGCAAGATCTGGAACAAGTTTCTGGGCGAATTGCTTTGGCTTGAAAGGGCAGATCGAGCGTTGGTCGAGCTTGCTTGCATTACACGAGCGCAGATCGAAACCGGAGGTGCAAACGTCACCGCAGCGCTGATGCGAGAACACCGCCAGCAGCTTTCCAGCTTGGGCGCAACACCAGTTACCCGCTCCAACGTTGTGCAACCGGCTGACCAGGAAGAGGCTAACCCCTTCGAGCAATTCATGGGGGGCAAATGATGGCACAGGAATTGAGTGATGCGCTTGTCGTTCGCATTGAGGCGAGTCTGCGCAAGTTCGAACGGCAGATGGAGCAGGCGCGCAAGGCGGCTGTGAACGGCGCGCAGGGCGCTGAAAACGCATGGAAGCGCGGCGGGAAGCAGATCGCAGCCAACGCCAATCAAGCTGCAACTGGATTGCAAAGGCTTATGAACATTTCCGGGCGCGGCCGTTTCGTGTTGCAGAACACGGCTAACCAGATTGGCGATATTGCCGTTCAGATGCAGGGTGGCACCAGTGCAAGTCGTGCCCTCAGTCAACAATTGCCGCAACTTCTGGGCGGCTTCGGCGCTCTGGGCGGTTCTCTGGGCCTCTTGGGTCCGCTAATGGGAACTGTGGCCGCGCTGGGTTTTCCAGTTGCCACGGCACTGCTGGCGGCTTCTGACGAGGGGCGCAAGCTTTCTGACGTTGTGTCGGACATGGACAAGGCTTTGGGCGACCTAGAAGCAACCGCAAACATCGGCATGATGACGATGGATGAACTCACCGAGCGCTATGGCGAAAACGCAGCAGCCGTTAGAGAAGTCTATCTCGAATTGGTGAAGGTCAACCAGCAACGCGCCCTGAACTCGGTACAGGAGGCCATGATTGCGGCGGGCGACGAGCTAGGCGCACTGGAGCAAGGTCTGCGCGACTTCGCTGAAGCACAGCGGGAATTCTTGCGGGCGCAGGACACCAATTCTGATGGGTTTGCGGAATTGCTGCCCTCTGAGATTGCCGCGTTGGAACAAGAAATGAAGGATTCCATGCAGCGCTTGCAGGATGAGTTCGGCCTGACCACTGCACAGGTCTATCGGATCATCGACGCCCTGGACGCACTCAAGAACGCCAATGGGCCAGAGGAAGCCGCAGAAGCGGTTCGCCAAATCTCTTTGGCCTTTTCCCAAGCTGTCGAGGAAGGCGCGCGCCTAGAAGGTGCATTTGCCAATATCGCACAGGCAGCGGCAACAGCTTATGCCAGCGTTTCCCGCGCCATGACCGTTACCCGCAACGCCGCAGACGAGGCCGCACGGATGAACAGCGGCACGCCGATTTATCGACAGGGGCTTTCCGGCCCGGAAATATTGCCCCCTGCGCTGACGGATGGCGGAAGCGGTGGTGGTAGCGCAAGGCGTGGTGGGTCTGTCCGGTTGCCGGATGGTCTGCACGAAGCTCAGCGGCTCTATGAGAATACCCGCAGCGAGGCTGAGAAGTACGCAGCAGAGGTCGAGCGTATCAACGAACTGCACCGTATGTTCCCGGAGATCGTCACCGAGGAAGTGCGCAATCGGGCCTTGGACGCCTTGAAAGACGGTGTTGAGGAAGTTTCGGACGCCACCAAAATGCTTGAGAGCGGGTTCCAGAGCTTGTTTATGTCCATCACTGAAGGGTCGGACTCTGCTAAGAGCGCGCTTTCCTCTCTGCTTTCGGACATGGCAAAACTTCTGGCTCAGTCTGCGTATACCGGGTTGTTTGGAGAGGCTGGGCTTGGCGGGGCACTCTTGGGCGGTCTGGGTATTCCCGGCTTCGCAACTGGCACGAGCTTCGCCCCAGGTGGGATGGCCTTGGTCGGGGAACGTGGCCCCGAGTTGGTCAATCTGCCGCGCGGGTCTCAGGTCATTAACGCCAACCGCACAGAGCAGATGCTTTCCGGTGGGGGCATTGTGAACAACTGGAGTATTGACGCCAGAGGCGCGCAGGCAGGCGTTGGTGAGGAAATCCGGCGCGCGCTGGAAGGATATGGGCCAACTATAGACCGGCGCGCTGTCGCTGCGGTGTCCAAAGCCAGGAAGCGGGGGCTGGCCGTATGACACCGTTTAGCGAACGAATAGTCAACGAGTGCATGGAACCCCTGAACAACATCAGGGGGGATGTCGCCAGATACCTAGAGATTGATCTATCTGAGGTCACGACCAAGGAAGAGGCGATAGAGAAGTGCGACCGCGCTGCGGCATCGGCTGAGCAACTCGCAAAAATGGCCCGAGACTTCCGGGTGAGCGTGATCACAATCAATGAGGCGGAAAGCCTGCATCGGTATTTCACGGACGCCAGAGATTTGTTGATATTGTCCGATCAGAGTTAGGCGCAGCACCAGCACGGCTGAAAACCGGGGCTGGTGCAACACCTCAATAGCCAGGCCAAGGCGCGTTGTGCCTATCTACGATTAATACACAGCTTTTCTTCTGAAAATCGAAACCGCGATCTACAATTCTATAGCGGGAGTGCATCTCAGCTCGTGAAATTACGTCCCCCACGTGGGGGATTGCGGCCATTTCAAGTGAGTCTTCGTTCTCCAAATGGTGTATTTGAGGCCAATCGGCAGTGTTTTCTTTATTCCTTTCACGGATACTTATTTTGAACTTCAATTTAGGCTCCTGCTCAGTTTCTTTGCTCACTCCGGCACCACCGCCGTTCTCCACAATGAATTCCACCCTGGCACCTAAAGCACAACCCCAGATTGCCCATTGGAAAAATTTTTCCCAACCTATTGGTTTCGTTTTTCAAAGGTCATATGTTTCGTCGGCTCGGAGGTGGCGGGGCCACACGAGACTGTGTCTCTCTCCGAGAAGTGCCTAGCCGCGCTGTGTGACGGGCTTAGCGGCCTATTGCTAAGGTTGTTGGGGGTATGGATCGACGGCATGGCCGACGACAACCTTAAGCCCAATAAATCGCCGGGTGTGACGAGTTGTACATAGGAGCGCCCAACCGCCGGTATTAGGGCGGAATACAAGTACTGAGCTGGTTTTAACTAGCTCGTCCGGACGAGCGACGCACTCGGAGACATTCCAATGCGTATCACTCTGAAGGTAGAGGGCAAGGTGACTTACTCGGACATTGTTTCGACGTTGTCACTTCTGCTGACCATCTTGGCATTCGTGCTTTGAAGGCGGGGCGGCTTAAGCCGCCCTCTCGTCATTTCTGAAGCAAGCCCGTTTGGCAGCGGGCACGCAAACCCCGACAAGGCGCGTCCGAGCGTGGTGCAGCACCAACACGTCAGTCCGGCGGGGCCGGTGCAATTGTGTTTGGACTGTGGCGATCCGCAAATTGTCAGTAAATTTCAGGGTTATTTTGCCACACCCACAACATGTAGTAGAAATGTACGTTTTCTTGCTTGTTGACGGAATATGATGTGTTTGACAAACCGAGCAGCAACGAGAATTTGTGCTCAAAAGCAGCTATTTTCCTGCAAATTGAAATTGACAGCACTTGATCTCGTGTAACACGGTGATACATGAGAAGACGAACGGAACAGATGATTCACGACTTGCCAATTAAACCAGAACCATGGAACCCTGCTGATGCGACACAACAAATCAGAGCCATTGCAGCCGACCCAGTTTTTTCGCTGGCGTACAAACTCCATGCAACTGAGCGTTTGGAAGAGAGGGACTTGCGCATCTCGGACATTCTGTATGTCCTGAAGAAAGGCTTTGTTTTCGCGGATCCGATTCCAGCTAGCACAAGCGGGTACTATCGATACGCAATAGAGTCCGCCACTCCAAACAGCGGCGGTCGTGGGGTTCGGTTGATTACCATCCCGAACGCTAGCACAAGAAAGATTAAACTAGTGACAGTTATGTGGGTTGACGAAACCGAAACCCGCGCTGGAACACTAACGGAGGGAAACCCATGAACACTTACCACTACACAGAATGCGGATTGCAAAATGTGTTCATTGAGGGCTTGGCACCAGTAATCGACGAAGAGGGCGATGCGGTGATCGAGATTCCTGCAATCAATGGGCTGCATAATGCGATTGCGCAAGGCATCGTACGCCATGAAAAGGGCATGAGCGGTGCAGAGTTGCGCTTCCTGCGTACCGAAATGGGTTACACGCAGGCAGAGCTGGCTGCTCTGGTTCACGCTGATCGTCAGACGATTGGTCGTTGGGAGCGCGGTGAATTCGCCATTGAGAGCACTTCGGAAACAGTCATTCGAAGCTTGGCAATCGAAAAGCTGCTGTTGCCGTACGAAGAAGGGTTGGAGCATCTGGCAAGGAGCAGCGTTCCTACTGCAGAAAGCCAGCCTATCAACATCAGAGTCGAGGGCGACGAGTACCACCTAATGGCTGCTTGAAACCGTTAGGATGTCACCAAAACCCCGCCCCGGCGGGGTTTTCCTTTGCCAGCTAAGAAAGCTATTTCCTCAACCTCACACCTGCCCCACCGCCGTTTTCAGCAATGAACTCTACACCGGCAGCTTCGAGGGCGGCCTGGATCGCTGAAGCAGTCCTATCCGCAACTGTGTGGCTACCAAGCTCAAAGCTAGCAATTGTGCGCTTAGAGACTTCGGAGCGCTCCGATAACTCATCTTGAGAAATCGAGATCAGCGCCCGTGCTGCCCTACATTGTGCCCCATTCATTTCTTTTCCCTTGCATCAAAAGTGCAATTGCATTAAATATGCAATTATGCACTAAAAGTGTATATCATCTTTGGAGGACATAGCAATGACCAATGAACGCGCCCGCGCGAACGATAGCACTCAACCTGAATTCTTCATGGCTGAGCATGAAGACTTGGCAACGTGCGAGCAGCGAGTACAGGCATTCTGCAATTGGTTCGAACTTCCCGACCCAGGACTACGCTACGACGAGGATGGCGACATCCTGATAGATGATGTGTTTCTTCGTTGGTGCAAAGAAGAGGCTATTTCCATCGACTGGCTAGCGTGCGGTGATCCGAAAGGCATGGCTGTTGCGTTCCGGAAATCGCGGAAAAACGAGCAGCAAATCGCAGACAATCTGGAACTGCTCGACGAGCAAGAACTTCGTGCAATCGAGATTGGTATGAAGGCCTACATCAGTGGCTTGGCTCCACTCGAGCAGACGGTCGAGGCAGCAAAACAAGCACTGAAGGAAGTCAAAAAAAGAAGCCGCATAAACTAGCAACATTGCTGGGCGCGGCATTCTCTGCGCCCGTTTTCTTTTGTGAGATTGGATATGAGTTTCTACAGCGTCAATCGGCATTGGTCGGATCAGTTCTTGCCTGAGATAAAGAGCATCATTGGCAGCCACATCCTTCAGGCTGCTCCGGATCCGTTGGACCACTTTCAGGCCACAGACCTGTTAATGTTAGATGCCAAGGACATGCGCATTGCTGCTAGGGTGAGACGCCACGGGTACGCTGCAAGATACCCGCATCAGTTCACCATCAGAGCAAAGCTGCCAACCGGAGCAGAAACCGAACTGTCCAAGATAGTGAACGGCCACGGAGACTGGATGTTCTACGGCCATGCAGGACCAGATGGACAGACTATCCTGAAATGGTGGTTGATAGACCTGCGAGCGTTCAGGGCAGCGTTGATCCGACACAAGACCGCAGGTTCATTCCTGCACATGGGCGACAAACGCAATCCGGATGGCACCTGTTTCAAGTGGTTTGATATAAGGTCATTTCCGAATGAGCCGCCATTAGTTGTGGCAGAGGGTTAACTGCCTACGGTCAGGACCCAAAACCAAAAAATGACGGTTACAGCAAGTGTGGCAATCAAAAAGGTTGTATTGATGAGCTTCATTGCTTCTTCTCTATAAATATGGGCACAGGTCCGTCATCTCGTCGATGTCGGTTTGCTTAAGGTTCAGCTTCTTCGCGGCTGAGTAAGAACTCGCTTTGACTGGGCGTTCGTTTGGAAGTTTGAACGAAACATCAATCCGGTTCTGGACATCGTCGGCCCAAGTCGTTGCGTAGCAATATGCCTCGTCATACGTCTCCTGCTCACTGGTTGCAAAGCGATGCCCAACAACAATATCCCAAGTTTGCGAGCCTATTTTCTGATCCTTTATTTCTTGGAAGATTACGAAGTTGCGTGCGATTTTGGTACCGCCTTCCTGAGGTGGGACTTGTGGCATTGCAGGTGCTGGTGCTGGAACCTCGACGATCCTCTCTACTGGCACTTCGACTATTTTTTCGACTTCAACGATCTTCTCTTCTTTGGCCCAGAAGATGCCTTTGCCGATGCCGAGCGCAGCCAATGTCACAGCGATACCTGTGGCCAGTATGACGAGCCCCGCCATACTACCTTTGCCAATCCGCTCCCGCATACGCATTGGGGCTTCATTCTGTTTTAGCGCTTGCTCTATCGCGCTGAAGTCGTGCTCTGTGGTAACACTACTCATTGTTAACGCTCCTCAGTTTTAGTTCCTGTTTGATTGAGCGTTCCTTCAAATTGGTCAAACCCTCGGTTATGGGCAGGTATTTGTGGATAACGCGATCCTGGTAGACGATCTTTTCCACGGTCTGTTTCCGCCGCCACCTGCGTCGCACAACGTAGCGGCGCAATGCTTGGCCTAGCGATAAAGCCGGAGGCGATGATCCAATGTGCGCAGCAATAAAGGCGGCCATACCTGTGGACAGCGCGGCTGCGGCTGCGACACCGCCGACAATCCATTTGGTTACTTCGTTGGCCTGCGTCTCGGTCACCTGACCTATCGGCGTTGCATACCACTTCGCGGCAATATCATAGATGATCGATGCGCTAGCAGTCTCCGCGACGCGCAATCGCGCTTTTTCAATGTCGATACTCAAGGTGAGCTTGTCGGTCACAGCCTGCGACGCCGCTCGTTGTGCAACCAAAAGAGCCTCATTCGCCTGGGCCAGTTGTGCTTGAACCGCATCTATTTCGGGATTGTAGCCTTCTGTTTTGACCAGCAGAGCATGCTCTGTTTCGATGTTTGCTATCGTCGCAGTAACTCGCTCAATCTCCGCGGCAATGATATCGCCTTCGTCCGCTTGCCAGCGCGCCATTTCAGTGGCTATGTAATTTGCACGCGTCGGTAGAGATCTCTGAGAAACCTCACCCTGACTGCGAATAACTGGGTTGTCGCTGGCTGCCCTGCGCTCGTTGTCTGCAGTTTGGGCATCCCACTCAGCGCCAAATTTGTCGCGCATCTCTGATGCTCGGTTTAGTAGTTCTTTTCGCTCATCCCGCGTCTGTTGAAGAGTGGCGTTGAGAGCTTTATTGGCACCGGAGTTGGTCAAACTGTCCAACTGTGACTGCAAACTTGCGACTACTGCTTGCTGGGCCTCGAACGATACATTCGTGTCGAGCCCATCATGCCTCTGCTCCATGGCCTCTAGTTCGGTTTGAGCAAGTTGCACATCGTATTGCACGGAGCGGAACCATGTCGACCCTGCCATTGTAACCGTTTCGAAGGTTGCCACGATGCCACCTAGTAACAGCAGTAGAGCGAACGGCTTCATGAGCCATCGTGATTTGTAGAGAGCGTACCCCGCAGGTATTTTGAAGAACTCAAGACATGCGAGGATGAGCGGAAAAGCCGCCGCAGACATCGCCAGAGTGATGTTTTGGTGCTCCGTGAAAGACTGCCAACCGATTGCGGCGGCAAGTGAAAGACCTGCTGTGATAATGAGAACTTCCGCGCCTACGGCAACGGCAATAATTTTCGCGCTCGTACGTTGCATGTGCTCGTCCCTAGAAACAGTCCCTAGTAGCCATATGGGGTTGCATGATTTCTGGAACTTTTGAAATTCTGCCAAATACTTGTGAAAGGAAGACAGCTTAAGCCAATATTCGATTATTGCTTCAATCCGATTGCTGGATCTGGGGGAGGCCAAGATGCACAACCTTGTTCAATTCAGGTCTTGTGCTTAGCCTTTGTGGCTATGTGCAACCTCTACTCCAACACCATCCCGGCCACAGCGATGCGCCAGCTGTTTGACGTGGCCGTTGAACGCGACAGGCTGGGGAATGCGGTACCATTGCCAGCCATCTACCCAAAGCACTTAGCCCCTGTGGTCAGGAAAGGCGACGAAGGTAAGCGTGAGTTGGTCCCGCTGAGCTGGGGCTTTCGTACGACAAAGAAGTCAAAGAAAACCGGCGCAATTATTCAACCGGGTGCCTGGAACAACGCACGTGATGACAAGGTGCGATCAAACGGTTTGTGGAAACAGAGCTTTGAAGAGAGGCGTTGCCTTGTTCCGGCGAGTTCGTTCTGTGAGGCTCAAGGAAGAAACCCTGCCACCTACCACTGGTTCGCCCTGAAGGGCGATGAGGACCGCCCGCCATTCGCATTTGCGGGTATGTGGCAAACCTCGCGGTACCAGGGCAAGGAAGGGCCCGAGGAGGTTGAAACCTACACCGTCATCACCACGACGGCCAATGAACTGGTAAAGCCCATACACCCGCAGAGAATGCCCGTCATCCTCAAGCCGGAGGACTATGAGCAATGGATGGATGGCAACGCGGATGAAGCATTTGAACTGCTGGAGCCCTTCAATTCGAACGAAATGCAAATTGTCCGGGCTGGCGAAGGTGAGAAGTCGGACCCAGCAGGAAGATTGCCGTGAAAATCGTATCAGGTGGGCAAACTGGCGTAGACTTGGCTGCACTTGAGTTCGCTATCCAACGCGGTTTGAGCTACGGCGACTGGGTCCCCAAGGGTCGCATCAACGAAGCTGGCCGCATTCCAGAGCGATACACAGGTCTAACGGAAGCACCTTCGCCAAAACCAGACGTCAGAACCCGGCTCAACGTCGGTTCAAGCGACGCGGCGCTTATTCTGACAGATGGATCAGAAAGCCCCGGCACGAACTATACTCATCAAGTCGCAATTGAGGTAGGAAAACCGGTTTTGCGTATCGCGCTTGCAGATAAAAACCGTCTAGAAACTGAGCGGGTTCGGCAATGGGTCGCATCGATCAAGCCTTCGGTTCTCAACGTTGCCGGACCACGTGAATCTGAGGCACCTGGGGTATGTTCGAAAGCGTTTGCTTTCCTGAGCGACGCACTTTCGACCTCCTAGGCCAGTTTCTCACACGCCCGAAGTTCTTAAAGGGCTGACCGGTAAACCCGACGGTATTAACAACTCCTGCGGTCCAATGACCGAAAAGTCCGCGAAGCAGGCAATCGAACCTGGCGCAGCGAACGACCATATTGAGTCCACTATGACAGATGCTGCAGAGCGCATGAGTGTTCGAGGCCGCGTGAAAGCTGCCGTTCATTTTGGCACTAAGGCTATCACGTGATGGATTGGACGGTTTTATGCTTAGTGTCAAATAGTTAAATGGTGTCGTGTGTACTGTGTGTGCAACATTAAGTTGCCTTTTGGCGCGCTCTGTCGGGCGGTTTTTGGTTTGGCATATTTACACGTCTGGGAGACCGCGTCTCAAGCCCGCGCCGATGTTCGAAAGCACGGCAACGATGCCCGAACGCCTAGGACGTACTTTCAGACCCCTTATCACTATGATGTATCATGTCTTTTGGATTGTGTCGCTTGGTACACCGATGCCACCGGGGGGCGATCACATTATCAACGCCCTTACGCAGAACCAAGTTGCCACGACTCAACCAAAGCGGTGGTTCGGTTCAGCTTCCAAATTTATCTCGAAGAAAGGCAGCGCTCGACGTTGAAGTGGTTGTAGACGGAGGCTTAGACGGCGACAATGCGTGTCGGCGAGGGCTTGGACCGGCAACTACTTGTTATGTCCATCGCGGCGGTCCGGTCGTCCGAAGGCAAGCATGCCCGTCTTTCGTCGCGTCCCCAGGTAAGTTGTAATAGCCGCAGAGGCCTTGCGCGAATCGACACCGCTAGCTTAACGTTAGGTTGAAAATTCTTAGGTCATATTTGATGAAATTTGTTCTAGCCCTTGTTTTCTCGATCGGATCAGTGTCTGCCGCATTTGCTGACTATGCGGCGGTGGACAAGCGGGTACGAACGGAACCTCTCGACTACCGCATCGCGTTTTGCTCCCGCCTTTCCGACGGAAATATCCTACCAACCCACGCGTTCGTCGTCTACACACGCGCCGAGCCGGGGAAGTCTGCCGATTTCATGCTGGCGACTGGCTGGGCCCCGGCTGCGGGCAAGAAGTTCACGACGAACGCAGCCGTCGGCGCATTTTCTGAGGAAATCCTCACTGATCGCAGCCAGAATTGCCTGCCGGTTCTGGTCAATTCCGAGGCCTGGCAAACTGCGCTCGATGCCGCCCGCGAGGTTGACTTCGAAGAGGTGTTCGAAGGGGATATCGACCAACTCGCCGAACGGTTTTCGGTGTACCGTTTGCTTGAGAACGACTGCATCACGTTCGTGCAATCCATCGCTGGTCAGATCGGTTTGAAGGTCCCGGATCGGGGCGCGAAGCGGCCAGTGGACTACATACCGGAGCTTGCCAAGGCTAACGGCGCATGATGCGCGCCGATCCGTATTTGAGGGATCCGTATTTGAGGGAGAAGTAATCGGCCGTATGGCCTGACGTTTTTAAATCGGGGGGGATTTGTAGTGTCTGTTTATTTGACTGGTTGTCCGGAGACGGCAATGTTTCCTTGCGTCATATTCCATGAAGGATGAAGACCCGCAGTTCGTCGCGCGCGCTCTGCCGCTGACGCGGCGCGCCTTTCTGGGAACGACCGCGGGGGGATTGGCGGCTACCGGTCTTGGCGCGCAAGGAATTCCTGAAGATTTTGATCTGAGCTTCGATTTCTCTGAAGATCGGCGCTATCTGACCGTCAGCATCATCATGGGCGATCTGGCGACGCTTCGGGCGAGTTTGCAGACCGCCAAGACGGATCGCGAACGTTTCGAAGCATGGCAACGTTTTCGCCAAGGGTTGTTTGCTGACGACGTCGTCTGGACGGTGGATGCCCGCAAGTTCGGCCCGGAGGCCCGGTTCGAGGTGCGTGTAGAGGGGATCGAGACCAGCCCCGAATACCGGCTGGAGGTCCTCGGCATCCGCTACGGTCGCGAGGCCAACCGTACGCTGACCATCAGCTTCAAGCGGTTCGTTCGCGGTGGTCGACGGACCTGGGCCATTCTTGGAGAGACCAACGTTTGGTCCGGCAGCCAGACCGGCGCTTTCTTTGATCTGGGTGCCACGACGACGGGGCGGTTCCTGGATTTTCGCGCCTTTGTCCGAGAGGACGCGCCGTTCCTGCAGACCATCAGACGCAGTCGGGCCACCGGGTTTTTCCGCCGCGTGTCGAACACTTTGATCGCGCCGATTGGCGATGACACGCTCCTCCGTCTGCATCCCAACGGCGACTGGACCTATGGTGGCGCGCCGAACCTGCCGTTCGTGCGCGCGATGAACGGCAACCTGACGCTCGGACGGGTGCGGGTCGGTTGGTGCCTTGGCACCAGCGATGGCGAAACGGACGACGACCCGATGTGCGTGGCTCTTGGCGATGCCAGCGCGTCCGCCGTGGTTGCCTTCGGCGACGTCTTCGGGGATGTCGATATCACCTATGGCAGTGGCCGAAGTCTGCGTTTAACGGCGGAGAACCCGGACGCGTCACCCCTTCGCGCCGTGATGCGGACGGCTGACCGGGACGAGGGACGGGGCACAGCCGTTTATCCCCGCGTGTCCGAAATGCGAATCGAGGCTGTCTGGACCGCGCGCGTCGAGATCGATGGAGTCGAAACAGGGCCTTTCAAAGGACTTCGGGGGATACTTGCGCGGCGCGCTGCGCTGCCGATCTCCGGCATTTCGGGCGATCCGGTGCGGTTCGACAATGCGGTCGAGTTCAGTGCCGATTTCACGGCTCGTGATGTAGTGCGTTTCAACTCTGCACTCGGCACCATTGTGGCACTGGGTCTCAGGGCCGAGGCGGAGGAGGAAGGCGTCGTTCAGCCGCTCTTCCGAAACCTGTCCGGCGGGCAATTCCGCGCCGCGCTTCGCTCGCAGACGATCGGGGCATCGAATGCGCCGATCCTTCAGTGGCTGGAAGCGAACCTTGAACTGGTCGAGGCGGCTTTCGCGTTGCCAGATGCCCATTACAGCCGTCTGATCTTTGATCCGACCGAGTTCCGCGTTCTCTACGAAGCGCCGGACAACCGCGAGGATAATCCCGTCGCGACGGAGACCGGGCAATATCAGGGCTCGTTCCTTGCGCTTGGGCCGGTCGGACTGAACTCGTTGCGCGGGTATTTCGGACTGTCGCGCGCGAAGCTATACGCGGCGCGCGCCGATGACATGGCGTGTATGAATTTCCGCTTTCAGGGCCTTGGGCTCGCCATCACGGATAGCGACCATGAAATCGTGATGGAACAGGCGGTTTGCGGAACGGAAACCGCGCCGGACTTGACCGGCGGTGTGGTCGATCCGCAACAAGGTCCTCGCGACACGCGGCCGCTCCTGGTTGCCGAGTTCCCGCCGCAACACGTGCTGGAAGAGGCATGTTTCGTGCCCGCGCCGCCGCCGCTGCCCGATCTGACGCCCGACGGACAACTCAGTGAGCGCACCTTCCTTGACCGCAGAGATGGCGCGCTGACCCAGGTTCAAATGCCTTCCGACACCAAGAGCGATTTCACCAACGAAAGATGGCTCGTCGACCCCTTCGACAAATCGGCGATCTCGGTCGCGTTGTCGCGTCTTGTGCGCGTGAACGACCGCAAGCTCTTCCGAGAGGAGGTTGCGAAGGTCAAGATCAAGGATACCGCCGACGATACCGAGGCGTTTTTGGCAATCGACTCGAAGTTGTCAAAGGCGACCGCGCCCGGGATGTCGCGTAGGCTTTTGTTCCTCGGGATCGACACGCGCACGTTGCCCGCCGATCAGAAGGTCTATATCGGGCCGATCGCGCTCGATCCCGATACCTCTATCGTGCTGCGCCAGATCCAGCGCGACTTGCAGGCGGCGGTGATCGACGAGCTTGTCACGGCGATGTTCGCGGCGGTCAGAGAGCAGGCGAGTCGCCTCGCCGCAGCGGGTGAGGACGACATTCGCGGGTTCGAGACGAATTTTTCGGCCGCCCTCGCGCTTGAGGGCCGATTGGAAGCCGCCGTGCCGTCCTATCAATTGTTCCGCTCCTTCTATCGAGATCAGACGCTCGATGCCTTGCAAAGCGCGAGTTCGGGGTTTGAGAGCTTCACACCGGACCCATTGAATATCGAGTTCGGGGTTGATGCCGTGCCCGTCAAGAACGGGGACGGGGCCACCTACAACATGCGCCGTTGGGCGGCTGCGCCGCATCCGCTGTGGACGCCCGATCACGTCGACGGCGTGATCGCGGCATTCGGCGAATTCCTGACGCTCAGCCGGCGCCCGACTGGCCTCGCACATGCGCGCAACGCGTCGCCCTCAAGACTGGCGTTCCGGGTGTCGTGCCGGGACCGGGTTGCGGCGGCGCGCGCGCGTGTCAACGCCGAAGCCGATCGTTTGGTCGACGCGCTTGATCAGGTGCCGGAGGAGACGCTCGGGCTAGGGCGCTCGCGCATGCCCTTCACGATGCGCGCGCTGACAGACTGGTCGGCGATGGAACTCTCGGTCGTCAAGCGCGCGGCAAACGTCTATTCGCCGGGTCCGGGCGGACGGCTCGACGCGCGGAGCGGCCGGACCATCGATCTCTCCGAGGCGGCACGGCTTCGGTCGCTGGGCTACACGGAGGCCGGGGAGGGTGGTTCGGTGGATGCCGCCACCCGGCTTGGCGACATAGAGCGGTCGATGAAGGACCCGCCGGGCGCCTACGAGACAGCGATCGAGATCCCCGCGCGGCTGCAGCTTTCACCGTCGGACACGGCGGTTTTCCTGAACCGCCGCGGCGTGATCCGTGCGATTTTTGAAGAGACGAACGTCAAGGTCACCGAAGCGTCCGAGACGGATTTCGTCCGATCCGAAAACGGGCGGCTCTGGACCGCACGACTGCACACCGATGGGCTCAATCCCGGTCTGAGGGCGATCCACAGCCAGGATTTCAGACCGGATTTTGTCTGGGGCGGCGCGCGGCTGCGGCAAGGCAAACTACTGTCCGAAGACAAGTATCGCTTGCCCGGTGGCAGCCCACCGCCGGCTGGTAATATCGCTCCCTGGATGATCGGTTCGACGGAAGGGCTCGGGATCACGCCCGAGGCACTGCAGGTCACAAAGGACGTGATCGCGCGCAACCCGAATGACGCGGATGAGTGGAGCGCAGATGAGGACGAGGTAAATTTCTCCCGCCTCGACACGCTGCTCGCGATGGACCCGGACGAGCGTGCTTTCTGCAAGGCGGTGATCGAGCAAGCCGACGCCAAGCCCTACGTGATGCCCCGCCTGATTGAGCTGTTGTGTCGGCGCAGTCCCTATCTACGCCGCTGGAGTGCCGTGGGCGACACGTTCGACCGGACCGTGGCGAATGCGCTGTTCGAACATCTCCGCCATTTCCGTGCGCCGCTTTCTGCCAACGACCGGCATCAACTGGTAGTACTCAGTTCCGCCTATGGCCTGCCGGTGACGGGACGCCTCGCCCAGGATCGGAAGGTTATCGCGAATTCCGGGCAGATCGATGTGTCGGAAGGGTTCGCAATTTCGGACCTGCTGCCCGGCGACGCGATCTATCGGCCCGCGCCGCTTGAGGTGTCGGAACTGTCCTTGTCGACGCTTGGCGGTTCGTTGCGCCTCGACACGTCGTTCGAGCCGCCTGTCGCCGCTCTTCAACTGGACGGAACGGAGCTATTCGACACGCTTTCTGTCGAGAAGTGGCAGCAATGGACAGTGCTTGGACGCGATGTCTTTACAGAGATCGTCTACAAGGGGTTCCTTTATCCGCTTGGGCATCGTGCGTCGCTGATCAAGGTAACAGAACGGACTTATTTCGTGGACCCTGCGGACGGGGTCCAGCGGGCTTATCTGCGCCAGCGGATGTTCATAAGGTGCAGCAAACCGCTCAAGGTGTTCCCGGCGGTGGGCCAACCCAACGGCGGGCGCAGCATGCCAGCCGATCGGATCAGCGTGCTGACCGTGCAAACCCCCGATATCGTCGACCCGTATTATGGGCAGGGCGGTCAATCGGGCTCCGCCACCGAGGCGACGCTGCTGCCGAGCGGGCGGATTACGTTAGGCTCTTTCGCCGGGCTCGCTTTCTTCCCGCGCACCGCCCTGATCGATGGGGCCGAAGTGCGGTTCGAGTTGGATATCGCTGGGCACTTCACCGACATGCCGCTCATCTTCGTTGACAACACTGCGGCCAACAGCCGGGAGGCGCTGGCGCTTCTGCAGTCCTACTACAATGCCAAGATTGCAGGCGGAATCCCTTCGCCCGATATCGAGGGCGAGGACATCGCCCCGATCCGTCACAAGCGGAGTATCCGGTTCGATGGAAGCAAAATCCGTTACGCCGATGAGATCACATCGGGGTCGGCAAGCATCGAAACCGACGCGTGGACGCTGGCGGTCGAGGGTCGGGAGAACCGGCTTGCCCCTACCGATCTAGCGTTTAAGGGCGGTGCCGCTGGCAGCAAGGTTCGCATCTTCGGGTTCGACAACACCTCTTACGCATTTACACCGCTGCTTCAGGGTGTCGATCAGCCGCCGTTCTATCCGGTGCTCGACACTGCGCGCGTCCAGTTGCGGCAGGTCGAGCGGCTGACAGGCAAGGCGCTCGGTTCGGTCCGGGTGCGCTTTGACGGTCACTACATCGCCAACGGTCTGCCGCTTGCCATCCCGGATGCGGAGGTTTCGGAGGAAAAGATCGCCGCCGATATCGAAAACGCATCCCGTGCGATCGGCAACGGTTCGCAAATCTTCCTGATCAACGCCGACCCGAAGCTTCAGGATATGGGCGCACAAGGGGACAATTCCGGCGGTGTTTTTCGACCAAAAGGGGAGGTCGTCGCACTCTCGAGGTCGAAGGGCGCGGTCACTCTCGGTGACAAGACGGTGGCGGCGTTTGACTTGCGTCGGCATGCGGTACCCCCGCCACCCGGTGGGAACGCCTACATTGCCGATGTCGCTCAACCGAGCCTCGCGGCCGCCTTTGACGCGCTGCCTCCGACAGCGAAGCCGCAAAAGAAGCCGATTGCCCGTCCCGAAGATGTGCCCGCCACGCGTTCGGCAGACCCGATCGCAGGTGTGACGGAAGACTTGAAGAAGCTTCGCGAATTCTTCCAGGAGATCTTCGACAGCGATGCGAAGATCCTTGGTCTCGTCTCGATCAAGGACCTGCTGAAACTCTTGATGGAACTCAGCGGCGACGGCAAGGACGGGCCGCCCGAACTGGTCGAACAGGTCCAGTATGGGGCTGGGCAACTGGGCGAAGCGGCCGACGATGCAACGAACTTTCTGAAGGACAGCGTTCTCAGGCCGGTGGACCGTGCATTGACGGTCATCCGGGAAAGCTGGACCGACATCGATGAGGATTTGCACCGGTTGCAGAACGTAAGCAGTGCCGTCATTCAACCCGTGACCCTACAGGAACTTTTCCCAGAACTGTTTGCGGGGCTTCGGTCGTTGCAAGCGGCTGTCCAGTCATCGCTTGAGATCGAAGACGGGATCGAGTTCGCGCTGTCGTTGTCCGAAGTCTACGAAGCGGGCCAGCGCTTCCTGAATGCTGTACAGGCGACGGCCACCAACCCGGTCGAGCGGTTCGAGAACGCCTTTGTCAGCCGGGTCAACGTCATTCAAGCGCTGACGGTAGACTTTGCGGATGCGCTGCCGAAGCTTGCTGAAGATGTTCTTGATCCCTTGAAAGACGAGGTGGCCCAACGCATCGCACTCTTCCTTATTCCACCGCCTGAAACGCGAGCGAGCGGGCGTGGAGCGGTCGCGCTCCGACGAGAAGAAGCGAACGCGCCGTTCACCGCCTTTCCGATCCTGTTGCCGAGGCCGCCCGACGTGGCCCTTCAGGAAGCGTTTGAATTGGCATTCCCGACGCGCGGTTTCGTGCGGGGCGTTATCGAAGAGTTCGTGGGTATCGTCCTGACGCGCCTGCAAGACACGCGCTTACAAAACGATCAAAAGTTGGACCTCGAGCAGATACTCACCTCAACGGCAGGGGAGGATTTGGTTAATCAGGTTCGGGAGCATCTGGACGAGCGTCTGGAGGCCGCGCAAACGAAGCTTGAGGAGTTCGCAACCGACACGGCTGCCGAATACGCCCGCACCATTGCCGGTCTTCAGTCGCTGATCGAGGCGGAAGCCAACAGGTATTTCGACATCCTCGTGGACCACCTGGTTCGCGAGCTTGACCCGCTGCTTCGGTTTGCCGACGCCGTTCAGAAAGTCGCCAACACATTGGAGACGACGCCGATCAACGTGGAACTCGCGCTTCAACACGCGCTTGAGGCGGTGGAGGTTCTAACCGGCGACCTGAACTTCGATGTCGCGTCAATCTGTCGACCGAAGCCCGTGGCCGACGCACTTGAAAGCGTCGCGAAGGCCTTCGATCCGTCGCGCCTTGCATTCTATCAGATCAGCATCGGGACCATTCCGGTCGAGCCTTGCGAAGGGTTCGATGATCCCAATTTCACTGTTGTTTCTCCGGAGCTGTTCTCCGCTCTCAAAGGGTGGAACGACAAGATTGCGGAGGTGAAGGCGGCCGTTGCTCCAGGCCCGATCCAAGAATCGTTCGATGGTATCCTTGAGAGCGACGAATTTGACGATATCCCCGATGCTCAGAAGTCAGAGATTGAGCCACTCATTCGCGCCGCGAACGCAACTGCGCTCCGCGCCGCTGACAAGATCGACGAAACAGCGGATGACTTGCTCGGCGCGCTGACTGATTTGCACTGTGATCTGGTTGATGATGCGGTCCGATTGAAGGGGCTCGGCGAGGCGTTTCAGACCGCACTTGCCGACCTCGCCGACCTTTGTACCGATCCGACGGCGGTCGTTCAGCGCCTCAGCAAACAGACGGCTGCATTCCTCAGGGGACGGCGTCAGATGCTGGACCGCACGATGCGGAACCTTGCAGAGGTTTCGCAGGCGCTGGAAGGACTGGCAGCGGATCCGAACGTTCAGACCGTCGCAGCCGCGGGTGGCATCGCGGGACTGGTCAAGGAAGTCATCGAAGCGGTCATCGCGCGGGTTCCGCCCGGTGGTCAGGTGGCGGAACTGAACGCGTTTCTGGCCGAAGCCGAGAAGCGCTTCACAACCATCCGGGAGCAGGTGGATGCGGTCATCGCCGACTATGCGACTCGCGCGCTTGAGGCGATGTTGCAACTGGCGATGAAAATGCGCGCGCTCGTCGTGCAGTTGAACCTGCATGCGCGCGAGATTCAGGACAGGTATGACGCGATCAGCCAGGACCTTCGCCGGTTTGTGCAGATCGAAACGAACGCGTTCGCTGAAATCATCCTGACTGCCAGCGGACTTCAGACGTTCTTCACGGCGTTGGAAGCAGCACTTCAGCGGGACGTAACGGCGGCGCGGGCGAATCCGGACAGGGCTATGGACCTGTTGCTGGCACAGGCCGAACGCAAGACTGCGCCGAGTCTCGACGTACCCACCTTTTGGGTGCAGGTGAACTTCGTTCAAAGGGTGCCCGTTGACGAGGACGAACTGCGCTCGATCTTCTATCGGGTCGAAGAACAGATTACCGAGTTCATCCTGTCCTATTCGGAAGCCGTCGATCGCGCATTCGGCGTGCTAACGGCCGAGATCGAGCAACAGTTGGACAGGCTGGTGACCTTTGTCATCGGAAACCCGGCTGATGGTCTTCGCGACGTGCTGCTTATCGATAAGCCGAGCCTCGGTCAGGACTACAAGGATGCCAAGTTTGGCCTCGTCTGGGCACTTTACCTCTGTCTGCAAGACTTGCGCAACAAGGTGCTCCAGGACAACGAAGCGGCGGCGGCACTGTTGAAGCCGGTGCTACTGGTTGACAAGCGTGACGGGACACCTGCCGACGACGTCACATTTGACGACCGGCTGGCCGAGGATGTGCGCTTGTTGCAGGCGGCGTTCACCGATGCAGGCGATGGTGCGACGCCTGTGTCAAATGCAACGCATCGAGCGTTCCTCAAGGCGTTCGTCACCGAATGGACGCAAGGCAACAGTACACCGCTTCTGATCCTGCGCGGTGTGCAAGAAGTGTTTGCCGACCTCATTCGCGGCAACATCATCCAACAATTCCCCTTCGACCAGATCCGCGATCAGATCGAGGAGGAGTTGCGCGCGCTCGTGCCGACCAAGGTCGAGATGAAATATGCGTTCGGCGCCAAGCTGAACCCGGGGATGAAGGCTGCAACCGCCGGTATATTCGAGCCACTTAAAGGGTCGAGCTTTACCGTCAACAGCGTCATAGCCATCGACATCGGGAGCGGCCGGCCGGAGGTTAGTTTCCGTTCGGAGGGCGTGCTGGGCAAGTTCGACATCAACCTTGTCGGCAGCTTCGACGCGATCAAGCTCAAGTTCAACGGCGCGAGGTTCGTCACAGAGAACGGGGCGGACCCGCGTTTCGACGTGGATTACTCGGATTACGTGATCGGCAAGGAACTGGAGTTCGTTCAGCAACTACAATCCTACTTCACGCCCAAGGACGGATCCGGCTTCTATCTCGAGCCGCTGTTTTCGCCCATCGGCATCGAGGCGGGATACGATCTACCTCTCGGGACAATCAGCATCGGGACGGCGTCGTTTTTCAACGTGGCTATTTCGGCCGCAGCGCGCTTGCCATTCGACAATGACGAGGCTCGGTTCCGCGGATCGCTCTCGCGACGGAGCGCGCCCTTCACGGTTTCGATCGCACCTTATGGCGGTTCCGGCTTTTTCGCTATCGAAGCCAACACCAAAGGAATCGTGGGCTTCGAGGCGTCCTTTGAATTCGGCGGCGCGGGGGCCTTCGCATTCGGTCCGCTGACTGGGCAGGGCCGTTTGATGGCCGGTGTCTATGTTCGCCAAACACAGGTGCCGGGCCGAGGAAAGGTGACCGAGATCTCGGGCACGTTTTTCGCCGGTGGCTCGGCAAATATCTGGATTTTTTCGTTCGGCTCCTCGCTTTATGTTCGGCTCGGCATGGTCAATGGGGACATGTCGGGCGAGGCGGTCTTCACCTTCTCATTTTCGATGGGAATTAAGGACTTCGAGTTCTCCGTGGAGGTCTGGCGGCAAGAGGGCAAGGGCTTCGAGTCCAGCAGCCAAGCATCGCTGCCTCCGCCGGGAACGCGACTTGCCGGGCACCTTATCGCGGGGGCAAGTTTCGTTTCACGCGATGCAAGCGATCTGATCATCACTGACCGCGTCCCGCAGGTTGAGGTGGATGTGGTCCCGAAATCCCAGAGTTGGCGTGAATACAGGCGCTACTTCGACAATCGCCTCCGGGTCGAGGAGGTCTTCTGATGGCCAGAACATCACCCAATTCCGCGATATCTACCGAATCAGAAGACATCCATGTCGAGCCCTACGCACGCGTGGTGCCCGCAGGTTCAGATGGCGGGACATTGCGCGCGACGCTCCTTTTCTCGCCGGACCGATCGGAAACAGCCACAGGCCTCACGCTCAACGATTGGACGAGTGACATCTTCACGGTACTGAAAACCGGCGTAGGTGCGCCGAACTTCCCTGCTGAGACATGGTCGCTGCCGTTGGCTGTTCTTCCTGTGACATATGTCGAGGGCAATGGTGGGACGTTTATGAAGCCCCGGCCCGCAAATTGCGGCGATGCCGTTCTTGTGCGGGGAAAGGCGCGGCTGGCCGGGCGGACGCTCAGGCGCGACCGCGATATCGCGCGCGTGGGAGAGCTTTGGCGAAAGGGCATCTTTGAGAACCCGACGCGGGAAAACTGGGCCGCGCTTGCGGCTGCGATTGCCGCCTCTCTCGATCAGGGGGCGATGGAAGCCGATCTACTAGAGGCGGACAAGATACCTCATGATGCAGCGCTTTTCGGTGATCATGGCCAGGTCGACAAGCCAGTGGTTGAGGAAAGCCGCCGCCGCTTGCGTTCGATGTTCACCGTCCCGCAGGCGGACTTGTCCGTCTGCCTTGAGTTTCAACGTGTCGAAGAACTGCTCTGCTCTATTTCCTGCGCCTGCGGTGATCTAGACGCGCGCAAGAAGGCAGAACTCAACCGCATGGTCGACAAGGTGTTGGCGGTTCAGAAGGACGCCGATGATGACCGGGGCGCTTTTGTACCGCAACCCGACACCTACAATATCGAAAGTCCCGGCTTCGATGAGGAAACGCTTCAAGCGCAGATCGCCGAGCAAGAGCCAGACGTACAGGGCAAACTGCGCGAGGCCAAGATTAAAGAGCACGCACGGCTTCGGAAGGCGGCCACGGGGCTTCGAGAAAAGGGCAAGTCGTACTTCGATAGCGCGCTGGAAGAGGCCGACCAGGTCGAATGTAGTGCGACCGATCAGGTGGCCGATCTGTCGGAGGGTGTCGTAGCCCCGATCAACGGGGCAGGTGACGCGGCCTTCGACGCTGCAGCCGACGCTCACGATCTGGCGTCATGGCCAACGTACAGTGAAGAGCGTGGCACGTTCGGACAAAAAGCGCGTGTTCAGAGGCAGGAGACCGACGAGGCAAAAGCCATTCGGCAGGAGGGCATCCGCACCTTCTTTACCGCGCAATCAACGCCTGCAATCTCGCGCCTTTTCGGCCTGGCGGTCGATGTGGAGATTGATCTCGACGAGATGCGCGCCAGCATCGAAACCTGCCTCGGCGGGAAGTCGGAGGGGTTCCTGTACATCAGTTGCCCCGCCGCGCCGAACCGACCCTTGCCGTGGACGCTCACGAAAGTCCGCATCGACGAAGACGATCTTTGGTTCTGGCCCGCAACGGAAGCCGAAGTAAATCTTGGCCCCAACATTCCCTGTAACGCCAACTCTCTCACGGAGTTTGACGGGCACCGGGTCATGGGTGCCGGGACGCCGTCGAACATGACTAACAAGAGCGGGCCATTGGTGCGTCGTTTTGAAGTGACGAGCCTTGATATCCGGACTGCGACCGAGTTGGAGTTGCAGCGCCGCAAGACCCGGTTGGCGAACCTGCAATCGCTGGATGTCTGGCATGAAGACGAACGTCTCATGGACCCGGATCATCCCGAGCATGCGACCGCGCGCGCCGAATTGAGCTCACAGATTGAGGCCGGGCATTGGCCTGACCTCGAGGACAACTCAACGTTCCAGACGGCAGGTCTAGCCCTGCTGGATCGGGGGGCGCTGCGCCAAGCGGCGCGGAAAGCGGCGCGGCGCATCAGCAAGACCGTCACCGCAAGCGACGGCCCCCGGGCATGTACTCCGGACGTCGACGCCAAACTGATATGCGAGCATGAAACCCATATTGTGCTCGACGCCGAAGATCTCGCCATTGGCACGCGCATGGATGTGGGCTTGCCGGTCGTCGGTCAGTCGGAGACGGTCTGGAGATCACTCACGGCGCGGATCGTCGATTATGGCACGACGGGTGATCCCGTGGCCCGAACGGTCATCGACGACCTTCTTCCGGGACTGACGGGTGGGTTTGGTGGCGCCTACCGGATCAGCCTCGACAGCGCGCTGCAATCGCTGCCGGCCCGGCTCAGTCCGCTCGCCAATGTGGGCCCAGGGCTCGACAAGCAGAATGTCGAAGCTGTGGTCGAAGAGGCCTTCGTTCAGTGGGACGGATCGCCCATGGGGGCGGACACGTCCTCGCCCGATGTGACCGCGTCGGATGTGACGCTCGACACGTTCGACTTCGGGCGTGAGATTTCCCTGCCGCGGGCGGGTCAGAATGCCCGCGATTTGCTCGCTCCCCGCCTGCGATACGGGCTGCCCTACCGCTTCAAGTTGAGAACCGTCTATCAAGGCGGTCTGTCGGTGCCGCTGGACACTGGCGGGACGTCGGATGCACGGTTGGACGGTCAACTCCACCTACCCGCGGTTCCGACAAACGGCAGACCGTATTCACGGTTCCTGCGCCAGCACCGGATAGATCCGCCGACTGTTCTTTTGGAAAGGGTGATGGCAGAGCGGCGCAACCTGCCGATGGCGCCCGAACGAGGGACGCGCGTCGTCGTGCGCTCACTGACTGAGAACGGTGATGGCGATGAGCTGGCGGCCTTCCAGAACCGCGCGCGTCCAAGAACGGCGCGCCGCGTTCTGATGCCCGCTGCGACGTCCTTCGAGGAAGCGGAGCGGCACGGCGTCTTCGATGACATCGCGCCAACCCGCCCGCGCGGTATGTTTCCC
This sequence comes from Ruegeria sp. BG9, assembly GCF_056538305.1. Taxonomy (NCBI): domain Bacteria; kingdom Pseudomonadati; phylum Pseudomonadota; class Alphaproteobacteria; order Rhodobacterales; family Roseobacteraceae; genus Ruegeria; species Ruegeria sp. BG9. The sequence goes on along the minus strand of NZ_JBQFSY010000004.1, from coordinate 5,742 downwards.
CGCGCCGAAAACACCGCAAAGACCGGCTTTCCGGTAACAGTGTCGACAACCCGCAAAGGGCCCAACGACGAGCGTTATCTGACCGGACGGGCTGTCCGGCAAGCGCCGAGCGCGCCGGATCCGAGCACGACGACTGAGTATGGCGACCCGGTTTTGCGGAACGGTGGGTCATTTGGACAGGGGCGCTACTACCCCGATCCCTCGGCCGATCTGATGGCATTCGGCCTTCGCCGCACAGGGACGAATTGTTACCTTAATCCCGGCGAAACCGACCTGACTGTGCGGCACGACCGGCGCCCGCTGTCGTCGATCGTTCGACCTTATCCCCGGCTTGTTCCGGCTGTTCTTGATGTGCAGGCCGACACCCGGTTGACCCCGCGCGCCAATCCCAAACTTGACGACATTCTGTCGAAGCCCCGAAATGGCATCTTCATCGAAACGGGCGGGCGCAGCCCGGGCGATCCCGTAAATGAGCGCGTGTGGCGCATTGTGGCCCGGCTGGCACCGGGAGAGAGCTATCTTCTTGACGTTTGGTCAGTACCAAGTGCCGAGAAACTTGCGCGGAATTTCTCACTTCTTCAGATGCTCGGTATCTATTGCAGCTTGAACGGTGAGGCGTCATCGCATGTCGATGTGACGGGCATCCTCGCGGGACTGCGCACCCTGATGGGCGAAACACTCTACGATAAGATGCAGGCCGCTCTGGCCAAAGTCCCGGATGCATTGACCGAAGAGAGCCTGAAGGCGGCCGCGTCGCAAAGCTCTTTCGTCGGCCCGGGCGGGCATTTAGCACCGCCGAAGCCGATCCTGACATGTCTGGCTGAGATCATTCATCAATTGATGAAGACGCGTCCTTTGCCCGAGATCGCGGCCGTTCGCACGTTGGAGATTACCCACGCCACCAATCGGCCAGTCCGACCGCCGGTTCTGGTTGACAACCGCCCCGCTGATTTCGAGCCGTTCGAGGCGAAAGTGCGCTCCGGTGTCGATGTGGGGCACGTCCATCCGCTCAGGGTTTTGCGCCCCTCCCGCGATCGGTTGACAGCGGCGCAAGTTGTTCCTGAGGGCGCTGGTCCAGAGCCAACGGGGTTCATCACGGGTTCCGATCCCATCGATTTCGAGAGCCGCGAGTTTGTTTTGGACGGCGTACTGCGCCTCGCGCTCGATACGGCGGACGGCTTTGAGGTCGTGGCGCGCGGAGCGTTGCCGTCGAGTTCCGATTTCGACAACCGCTCGCGCGGGAGAAGCGTTGCGGCGCGTTTGGCGGGGTACTGGCCGCGCTTTAAGTTGCTGGACAATGAAGACTACTACCAATCCGCGCGAGATCTCTTCGGGTTCAAGCTGGCCGAGAACGGGCAGGTGGGTTTCGATGACGCGGAGTTTACCTTGCTGCGTGTCGAACAAATCGGGCGTCCCGTTGTCAGGTCAGACGATGGATACGCAACACTGGACCTACGCCAGTTCTATTTGAGCGACATTGATCCGACGGGCACATGGCGTGTCACCAAGCGACATGTGTTTCCGGATGGCAAAGCCCGGTTCCTTGACCTCGAAGTCCGGGCGTTCTCGCGCACCAGCGGATTGATGCGGACAGTTCGCTTTATCGACCGTCTGAACCGCGCCCGCGATGCGGAGGAGATGCCGGCGCGGCTGTCTTATCGTGGTATGGATGGCGACCGTCTGAAGGTCGCGCTACCCGCGACACGCCGCCCGGCGGCCTGTGACGCGTTGGCGCCTGAGCCGGAGTTCGTGCAGAACGATCCCGTGCGGACACGGTCCGGCGGGCTGTCCTTGTCACGACGTATCGTCACGCGCATCCGGTTGGGCCGAGAGTGGTACTCAACTGGCGAAGGCGAGAAGCTCGGCGTCGTCCTCTGGCCGCCTGAGATCGATCCGAGCCTGAAGAAGCCGTTTCACGCGTTCAAAGTGCCTTTCAAGGGAATGCAGAGTGAACAGTCGAAGGTGACGCTCGACCTAAGTGACTTTGAGGACAGCGATCTCGGCCCCGGCGGTGCATTCGTAACTCGTCTTGGGGCGGACCCGACCATCCGGCAAAATCCCGCCTTGGCTGAAGAAGAACAGGCGCACCGTCTTGCACTCGAGGGCGTCCTCGACAGTTTGCCGCGGAACTTCTCTCTCGCGCCGCATCTGCCCGGACCGTTTCTGGCGCCTTACGCTTTCCATCGTGATCTCGAGCGGCCCGACACCGATCCTCGGAAAGCGCGGTATGTCGACAACGTCCTGATGCCGGTGGTGGGTGATGCGGAAGAACAGGGCGCGCTGACACCCGACAAGACGCTAACGGTCGGTCTTGTCTGTTACGAGCCGCGCTTCGATCCAGAAGACGAGGAGTGGTACGTCGAGATAGACCTTGATACTCACGGCATGCCGCAGGCGTTCGTGCGGTTCGGCCTTGTCCGGTACCAGCCCAACACAACGCGCGCATTACAGGTGTCGCAGCCAGTGATCCAGCAGGCGCAGATTCTGCCGGACCGCCACCTGAGCGTACACCTTGATGATCGTGAACTGTCGGTCGACCTGCTGGGCATCGCGTCACGTGGAGCGAAGCGGTTGCTGGACGACAGTCTGGATGGCGAGGTTTCGTTCGATGAAAGCGTCGGCAACACCGACGACGTCAAACAGCTCATCGCTGCCCGTGATGCCGAGAACGAAAGGCCCAAGGTGCTCGTCCGGCTCTATGCCGAACGGACGCTGCCAAACGGCGTCAAGACGCGGACGCCGCTTGGTGAGCCTGCACCGATCGATGCCGAAGACCTATCGGAGGCCGACTTGCTGACCTGTTTGCGGCACGATCCGGCCCTAATCGGGGACAATCGCGAAGTGGAAGAACGAAAGCTTAAGCCGTTCAAGGGGTTGGGCCCAACAGATCACGCGTGGCTCTCGCGTTGGCAAACGCAGTACACGCTGCCTGAGGGGCTCGACGGTGACGATATGCTTGTGCTCTTCCTCGAGGAAGTCACATGGCGCCGGGTGTCGAGCTATCCCATCGAACCCCTACCGGCTGACAAGCTCCATATCGGTGACGTAGATATCTTCAGCCCTGCCGGTCCGACATACAGCGCCAAGGTGACGCTGGGCCGCGTGCGAGATCTCTAGGTGGCTTGCACCTTATCGCCCGGGTGTACCGACGCGTGGTCCCCGGCGCGGGAAAGGTTGTTCGCCAGCCAGTTGGTTTCGGCGTCGCGCTCTGACGGTTTGGACTGCCGCAGGATACCGTCGGGGGGCGGACACACCATCGAAGCCCTCTCAAAGGCGCTGAGACACTTCGAGCGATTCGCAAAGGCCAATTGCAGGCAACGAGCCCGGCGTCGCAAGCGAGATGGCCTTCGTCCGGGCGCTGTTCGACCAAGCGAAAACGCCAGCTTGACCGACAAAACTCCCGGCTCAGTCTGCGCCTCTACAAATATTGCAACGAACCCGACAGGACGCTTGGCATTAGGCGGATGGACCCGCCTGTTGTATGCTTGGCGACAGTTCAAATTGAAGGATATTGCCATGAAACGACTAATTCTGTTTATCACATTCTCGGCCATCACCGCCTCTACTCAGGCGATGGCGGCATGCGGTTCGGGGCCGGATTTCTGCAAGGACGATCCGCGCATCACAGAACTGCTTGCTGAGAAGAAAGCACGTCTGGCCAAGGAATTCCCTGCCGAGCTTGTCGCCCTGCTCGACCGCGGCTCGATGTGCGTGGCTCGGATCAAGCAGTCGCCCGACATCTTTACCATAAAGGAGGTCAAGGCCAACGGCGACTGGCAGACCGTGCCACTTGACACCGACGCATTTCGTATCTCGAAAGGCCGACTGACGTCGGGCGAGATCAGCCATTTCTGGCTTCTGCACACCAGCCGCGCCTTTGCCTGTGACGGCGACAGGCCACATGACCAGAGGGACGACTGGATTGCCGCGGAAGAGGTCAATTCGGACCTGGCCATTCGCTGCGGCGATTGCATGCTGGCCTTTCCGGGAGACGGATCATGAGGGTGGGTCGGAGCGGCATATGTGCGTTGTTGCTTTACCTTTGGGCCGGCGGCGCGGTTGCGGATGACTACGACGAATATCGCGTCGCCTGCACGGCGGCAGAGGAAACCGCGGCCCAGGCTGCTGTCGCGCGTGCACGTGACCTCGTGGGTGCTGCGCTCGATGCCCTACCCCCGGTCAATTCAGAAGGCGGAGCGCGCTTCCAGCGGTGGTTCGGTGGGGCAGATGGCGAGTATGACGCCGTGGTGCATGACGTATATGCCGGGATTCTGGTCTCGCTTTCGTTTTCCAGCATCTGGTGCCCGAACACGAGCCTGCCGGACCCCGATATCGATCCCGGCACATGGGCCTTCGTGCCAGGCGATGCCGTCGACGAGATGTTCCTGATGGCGCCATTCTTCGATCTTGGAACAAGCGGGGCTGATAGCCGGGCCGGTGTCATCATCCACGAGGCGTCCCACTTGTCGGCGGTCTCCGATGTCGTCGACTCCGACGTCACCGGAGACAATGAAGCCGATTACGGGATCGAGAATGCCGAGCAACTGGCCCGCGTCGATGCCGACCGCGCGCGAAGCACGGCGGACAACTATCAGTACTTCGCCGAAGACCTCGCGTTCGGCATCTGACCTAGGCGCGGCGCATCTGCGTACCGCGCGGATCAATCCCCTCCGGTCATCGACGGCTTGCGAGGGGCCCTCAAATGCCGTGAAGTGGCAAGATAAGCCTGTATTGTGCAAACCGGCTGACGCTGCATTGAAGCTGCACATTGATGCTAAACTTGTCGCTCTACGACGATTAGGAGCATGACAATGAACGATATAAAGAAACGAGGGATTGAACCGACGTCCGATGAAGCGAATCTTGAAGAAGCGAATCGAAAATTCAATGAATTCATAGAGAAACCAGAGACTACTTTGCAGCTACATGCGCAGAGATATGAAGCGTCGGAAAGGTCGTATGAATCCTTTGCAAGGTCCGCCGTACTATTGAACGGTGGAGCACTGCTGGCGATTCTTACTACGGAAGGCATTGGAAAAGGCTTTGAAAGTTTGACTTTCACGCTTTGGTTCGTCTTGGGGTGTATCGCTTTCATGGTGGGTGCATTCTCAAGAAGTAGAGGAAAGATTTTACTTCTGAACAGCCATGTTAGCTATTTTCCAGCCGCTGCTGGCCAGTCTCGTGAGTTGCAGCATATAAGAGGGAAAGTGAGACGCTGGTCAGCCGTTTCGGTGAATTGCGCGGCTCTTTCACTGCTTGCCTTCTCGTTGGGATGCATGCACGGATTTTGGGTGCTGGACCGGGCGTCGGCGCTTTCATAGTCGAGCGGCTCGCGCCCAAGATCGAAGCGCTAAAAGTTGGCCCTAGGGCGGATAGGGCGTCGGAGATGGGACCGGTGCGGACCAATCCCGAGATGGTGATGCCAACAATGGTCTAAGAAAAAGTGGCGAGTTATTGCCCCACCGCTTCTTTGATGGAGGAGTGGACCGTCTGACCCACCGGATCAAGATCGAAACCGCTGCAGGTGTGCGATTCATGTTCAGACCAAAGCGAGGGTCCGCAATGCAATCGAAAGCAGTCACTTGCGCAAACGCAGCGAATTTACGATTTGTCCGCACAGCGGTCACTGATGCACTGCGCAGCGAATGGCGTGTGTGGATGGCTCCTTCCTAGCAAGACATTTTTGATCTGATTTGCGCATTTGTCAGAAGCAGTCATGTGTCCGGCCTGTCTGCGCGGTTT